>CANKYF010000011.1 GCA_947487895.1 uncultured Flavobacteriaceae bacterium | reverse complement strand
TCTTCTGCTAAAAAAGATGAAAGAACTAAAATTTGGTTCTCATTTACTGAGCCCAACATAGTGACCAAACAATTTGGGTTAGGGTATGATACAAATGCTACTAAAGAGTATGACAAAGGCTATGATGCATTAGCTAATGAAGATCTTAAAAATGATGTTAATTGGTTCTTAAATGGCGAAGAACTTACTATACAAGCGTTACCTAGCCTGGATATAAATGATGAACTAGCTTTAAAAATTAAAATTGCTGACGAAGGTTTTTACAGGTTTGCTATTGATAAAATAGAAAATCTTCCTCAAGGTTTAGGTGTATTTCTTAAAGATAAGAACTCAAATACCTACTATGACTTGAATGCTGATCTTGTAGAAATATATTTAGAAGCTGGTGATTATGATAATCAATTCTTTATTGTTTTTAAGGAAAATCAAAGTCTATCTGCTGAAACTATTGAAAGTGAAAAATTATCGGTGTTTTATGATAAAAACTCTAAGGATATTGTTTTTAACAACCTCAACAAATTTAACAACCTAAAAGGCATTAAATTATTTAATAGTATTGGGCAAGAAGTTATAAACTTAAATTCTGTAGTTTCTAATAAAATTAATGTGTCTCATTTATCTGAAGGCGTATATATTATAAATGTTGATACAGATAATGGTGTAAAAACTGCTAAAGTGCTAAAATTTTAAAACGTAACAACTAAATATAACTATAATAAACACCCTTAGCTAAATGATTTAGCTAAGGGTGTTTTGATTTTAAAACCTATTATCACCATCTAATAAATCACCTAGACCACCTAAAATACTTCCTTCTCCTTTACCATTGCCTCCACTTCTAGGTGCAGATGCTAAAACACGACCTGCTAGTCTACTAAATGGTAATGATTGTACATAAACTGTTCCTGGTCCTTTTAATGTAGCAAAGAACAAACCTTCACCACCAAAAACGGTATTTTTTATACCTCCAACAAATTCAATATCATAATCTACAGTATGATCAAAACCTACAATACAGCCAGTATCAACTTTTAATATTTCTCCTGGTGCTAGCTCTTTTTCAGCCATGGTGCCTCCAGCATGTACAAAAGCCATTCCATCTCCTTCCAATTTTTGCATTATGAACCCTTCACCTCCAAAAAGTCCACGACCTAATTTCTTTGAAAATTCTATGCCAACACTTACTCCTTTGGCTGCACACAAAAAAGCATCTTTTTGGCAAACAAATTTACCACCAAATCTAGTTAAATCTATTGGTATTATTTTACCTGGGTAAGGTGAAGCAAAAGAGACTTTGCGTTTACCTATAATTTCGTTATAGAAAGCTGTCATAAATAAGCTTTCTCCTGTAAGAATACGTTTTCCGGCTCCTAAAATTTTTCCTAAAAACCCAGAATCTTTTTTAGAACCATCTCCAAAAATAGTTTCCATTTTTATTCCTTCATCCATCATCATAAAACTACCAGATTCTGCAATTACACCTTCTTGGGGATCTAATTCTATTTCTACGTATTGCATTTCTTCTCCGTAGATTTCATAATCGATTTCGTGTGCTGTCATTTTTTAATTGATGTTTAAATTTATTATTGATTCTTTTATTTGTTGATTTGTTTTAGGTTTTGTTACAAATTGGTCAAATTCATGACTAACCCTCTAAAAATACATTTAGATTAGTTAAGGATACATTTAAAAAGATTCTTACGTCGTTCCTCCTCAGAATGACAACCAAATCTAACTCCATTCATCTGTCATTGGTCTTTTGTCTTCAAACTTTTCATCTTCACACTCCATTCAAAATTAAAGGTAGAAACTTCTATTCCATCTTCATTTACACCAACAGATTTTACCCAAACAGTTTGCCCTTCTCCAGTTTCAATAGCTTTATTTAAAGCTTCATCTATCAATGCACCATCATTACACGTAAATGTAATACGCCCTGTGGCTTTTTTAGTAAATAAAGCTTTATTTGAGGTAACTAGCATGGATATTTTTTTTCCTGATTTTTGAATTTTACCAATCATTAAAGCACCTGTAGATAATTCTGCCGCCATACCTTGTACTGCCCAAAACATGGATTTAAAAGGATTTTGATTAATCCATCTATGTTTTACCTTAACCTCACATTTTTCATCATCTAAATGCTTTACTCTTACGCCACATAAAAAGGCTGAAGGTAATTTTAACATACTAAAGGCATTTAATTTACTAGGTGTAAGCTTCATATCTTATTATTTTATTTCTCTAATTTATAAGTAAATCTATGAATTAAAAAACTCTTTTCGTTTTTAATAAGCAATCTACTTATTGTCTTAATCTGCTGGATAGTATCTAATCTAAAATATAAATTAGCTTTTTTTAACATCCTTTTGTATATTGGTAAATGCCAAATAGTTAGCGTTATTATGCCAATCAAAATAAAAAATAAGCTAATCAGAAAACATGAAGTAAAAAATGTTGGTACTTTTCATTATTATGACAACTTAATGATTTCTGAGCTCAAAGAAGGTATTATTGTAGATTTGGATGTTGTATTAGAAGTAACAAATAAGCTTACAAACAAATATTATGGAACAACTATTCCCTTTGTTTATATAAGTAATAGGGTTAACTCATACTCTATTCAACCTACTGTTCATATTGATGCAAAAAAGTTAGCGCCCAATGTTAAAGGGTATGCTGTGATAGGTAAAAAACCCTTTCATGCTCAAATTCTTGAGATAGAAAAATTGTTTTTAGACATACCTGCAAAAATTTTTGACAATTTAACAGATGCTGTAGCTTGGGCAAATAAATTAGTATTAAATTCTAAATAAAACCAGTACTTCACAGCTCTAATCATCCCTCTATTTTTTAATATCTTTTATGATGAACACCATTTGCAATTGTTAAAAAAATGTTAATTTTTAGTACTATGCGTAACAAAGTACCTTATTTTAGACATATATTTGTATAAGAAACTATTATATGTTTTAAATCAATCAAAGAAATCATGTTAACTAATCATCAAAAAAACATTGCAACTTTTATTCACTTATCTACCTTTAGTAGGTTTATAATTCCGTTTGGAAATTTCATTGGCCCTATTATATTATGGACAACTAATAAAGATAAATCTGAGTTTATTGATAATCATGGAAAACAAGCCATTAATTTTCAAATTAGTGTGTTACTTTATGCCATTATTCTTGGAACTTTAAGTGTTCCCTTTTTTATTTTTAAAATTTTTAATGGCATAGACTTTATAGATTTTCATGGGTATAACAATTTTCATATTAACTTAGATAAACCATCACCTTTATTATATATAGGAGGCGCTTTAGGGCTTTTAGCTGTTTTAGCTTTTATAATTGAACTTGTTTTAATAATTGTGGCAAGTTTAAAGGCACGAGACGGTGAATATTACAAGTATCCGTTTACTATTAACTTTTTAAAGTAATGAATAAGTGCATTAGGGTTCGTAGCAAGAAGTTACCATTTTAAGCGAAAAACCCATTTATTTATAATATAATTTCATCAATACAATCAAACCTGTGCTGAACTTGTTTCAGTATCAAAAATCAATCAAAAAATGAACAGTCTTAAAATATTAAACGAATTGATACTATGAAGATAGAAAACACAAAAGCGCAAATGCGTAAAGGCGTATTAGAGTTCTGCATATTGTCTGTCTTAAAAGATAATGACGCCTATGTTGCAGAAATTCTAAGTACACTAAAAGACGCTAAGTTGCTAGTGGTTGAAGGTACTATTTACCCTTTACTTACACGACTTAAAAATGCGGGACTCTTGAGCTACAGATGGGAAGAATCTACCTCTGGACCCCCTAGAAAATATTACGGTTTAACAGAAACCGGGAAATTATTTTTAAAGGAATTAGACACTACATGGAGCGAATTACAAAACGCCGTTAACATAGTAACAAATCATACTGAAATAAATTCAGCACAAGAAAAACAACAAAAAAATGAATAAAACAGTCAACATAAATTTAGCTGGTATATTTTTTCATATAGATGAAGATGCATACCTAAAATTGCAACGCTATCTTGAGGCTATAAAACGTTCATTTACAGACTCTCAAGGACGCTCTGAAATTATAACCGATATTGAAGCTAGAATTGCAGAACTTTTTAATGAGCGCGTACAAAATGATAAACAGGTTATAGGCATTAAACAAGTAGACGAAGTAATTTCTATAATGGGACAACCTGAAGATTATTTGGTTGACGATGAAATATTTGAAGATGAACCAAATAAATCATCTTATACCTCTAAAAATTCTACTCCAAATAAGAAATTATTTAGGGATGCTGAGAACTCATATATTGGAGGTGTTTCATCTGGTTTAGGACATTATTTTGGTATTGATGCCATTTGGATACGTTTAATGTGGATTATACTTTTTAGCGCCGCTGGTACTGGTGTATTACTCTATATTTTGTTGTGGATTTTAGTTCCTGAAGCTAGAACCACTGCCGAAAAAATAATGATGACTGGTGAACCCGTTAATATTAGTAACATTGAAAAAAAGATTAAAGATGGCTTTGATAATGTTACCGAAACTGTTACTGGTGTAGCTAAAAATGTTTCAGATACCGTCACAGACGCGGCAAAAAACGTAAGCGATGCGGCAAAAAACGTTGATTTTAAAAGGCAAACTAATAAAGTAAAATCTTCATCAAGTGCTTTTTTTGATACGTTAGCAGAGATATTTATGTTTTTCTTTAAAGTATTTGCCAAATTTATTGGAGTCTTTCTAATCTTTATAGGAGCTGTAACCATAATTTCTTTAATTGTATCGTTACTATCTGTGGGAGTTATAGATATTGTTCACATACCTTGGATGGAAAATGCGCACATGTATAATTCTGGAGACTCTCCTATTTGGCTAGTATCTCTATTTACTCTATTTGCCATTGGTATTCCGTTTTTCTTTCTGTTTTACCTAGGAATTAAAATTTTAATCAATAACTCTAAGTCTATAGGTAACATTGCTAAATTCACATTACTTGGTGTATGGTTAATCTCTGTTATTGGTTTAATAGTTATAGGTATTAGAGAAGTTAGTGAACATGCGATAGATGCAAACTTTACGGAAAAATATGAGCTTAATGTTAAAACTAATGATACCATAAAAGTTAAAATGGTAACTAATGATATCATGGGAAATCGTTTTTACAGGAATCATAATTTGTTTAAAATAGCAAATGATGAGAGTGGACAAAAAATAATCTATAGAGCAAATGTTAGAATTAGAGTGCGTTCAACATCAGATTCTTTAGCATCAATTAACATTAAAAAGAGTGCTGATGGCAGTAATTATGATAAGGCCATAGAACGAGCTAAAAATATTAACTATAATTATGTTTTAAAAAATAATACTTTATCATTAGACTCTTATTTAACAACTAATGCAGATAATAAATTCAGTGATCAAGAAATAGATGTTATTCTTTATTTACCAGAGGGCACTGTAGTAAACTTTAATAATAATTCAAAGCACTATTTAAGTCATCATAAGAATACTTCAAACATTGTTACATATAAACACACTAATCATTTATTAAAAATCCTTGAAGACGATACTGAATGTTTAGACTGCCCAGAAGAAGAGACTTTTGAAACAGATATTGATATACAGAATGAAACATCTGGTCTTAAAATAAACAAAGATGGTATAGAAATTAAAAATGATAATGTGGAAGTTAAAATAAATTCTGATGGTATTACAAGTGACAGTGATGAAGTAGAAGTAAAAATAGACTCAGATGGTGTAAAAATAAAATCTAAAGACGATTAACATACCGATAGCTATCAGTACATCCATAAAAACCAACATTTCAGAAACTTAAATTAAAAATCAATCATAATAAATTAAATATTTACAATCAAAATTATTCATCAATCAAAAAACGAACAAATCATGACAACTTTAGTAAAAATTATTGTAGCCACAGTACTTAGTTTGACACTTTTCTCGTGCAACTTCGATATCAATTTAAACTCTGGTGTTAAAGGTAACGGTAATGTAACCATTGAAGACAGAACATTAAATGATAGTTTTAGCACTATTAAAGCTTCTGAAGGTTTAGATGTTTACCTAACTCAAGGCAACGAAACTAGTATTACTGTTGAAGCAGATGAAAACTTACATGATATTATTTTGACAGATATAGAAGATGGTGTTTTAAAAATTCATTGTAAGGAAAATATTGGGCGTTCTACCTCAAAAAAAATATTTGTAAGCTTTAAAGACATAAGTAGTATCATTTCAACAAGTGGTAGTGATGTATATTCTGAAAATACTATTTCAGCAGACGAACTAGATTTAAAATCTACTAGTGGCAGTGATATGAAACTTGATGTTGACACTAATATTTTAAATTGTAAATCCTCTAGCGGAAGTGATTTAAAATTATCAGGGAAAACAAGAACGCTCATTGCGGAAGCTAGTAGTGGTAGTGATATTAAAGCAGGAAATTTAAAAGCAGAATCTAGTCAAGTAAAAGCCACAAGCGGTGCAGATATAACGGTTAACACTTCTAAAGAGCTTACAGCTAAAGCCTCTAGTGGTGGAGATATTAAATATTACGGTAATCCTGAAAAAGTAAATAAAACAGATAGTCCTTCTGGAAATATTAGAAAACAGTAACCAACTATTTTACAACCAACCAATTCAAAACCATATTAAACTATAAATAGTTTAATATGGTTTTCTTATTTTAAAAAAGCAACAAACACAATTACAGTGACTTATTACTGCTTTTGGTGTCTAAAAATAACTTAAGGCATCTTTCAAATCACATAACATGAAAAAATTTCTAGTTCTTGTTTTTCTAATACATCTTTCTACAATGAGCATATATGCTCAAAAATCAGAAAAAGTAAAAGGCAATAGAATTGTAACTAAAGTTGAAACTGAAGTACCTTCCTTTAGAGTTATCGATTTAGATGAAAACTTTGATATTGAGTTACTTTATGGAAAAACACCATCTGTAGTAATAGAAACGGATGAGAACTTACATAACTTTATAGAATTTACTGTAAACGACAGTACTTTAAGTTTTAATTTCTTAAAAAAGATAACGTCAAAAAAACGCTTAAAAATTCAAGTGAATTATAACGATAATCTTAATGAACTAATCACGAAAGGCAACTCAACCATAAATGTAATTTCTTCGGTGAAATCATCAAATTTTAAAATTTCATCTGAAGGCTCTTCTAAAATTACTATGACTTTAACCACAGATGATTTTGTTTTGGAAAGCAAGGAAAAATCTAAAATTTTCTTGAATCTTAATTGTACAAATGCTGATTTAAACCTACAAAACAATGCCAAACTTGATGCTCAAATAAATAATGACAGTACTACAATTAGTTTACAACAAAGGGCAAATGCTGGTATAGATGGAAATGTAGAAACTATACATATTTTAGCAGATAATCATACTACTTTTAATGGTAAAAACTATACGGCAAAATCTGTTATTGCTGCAGCAGAAATTTCTAGTGTAATTACAGTTGAAACTGTTGATGATATAACCATTGAAGCATCTGGAAATAGTACCATAAATATTTATGGCAATCCAGAGATTAGTGTAAAAAAATTAGTTGATACTTCTAAAATTCAGAAAAAAGTAAAATAATTTTTCTTCTTCTAGAATTAATAATAGACTTCTAACAAGCGTCCACTATTAGAATTAAGGCTCACATTATTTACAGAAGCTGGTAATAAAATGGTTTCACCTATTTTTACATTATACACTTCATCTTTATAATTTATAGTGGCTGCTCCTTCAACGCACATATAAATTACAAAAGAATCTATAGATGTATAATCTTTATCAATGTTTCCTTTAAGATCAATAATATTGGTTCTAAAATATGGAGAATGCACTAGAGTGTTAGATGTATTCTCTTCTAAATTATAACTAGACTTGTAATTATCTTGTGGTTCAAAATCTAAAACACCTATAGCCAGTTCATTATGTAATTCTCTTTTCTGTCCTGTTTTAGCATCTACTCTATCGTAATCATAAATTCTATAAGTAACATCACTTGTTTGTTGAATTTCTGCTAATAACACACCAGCACCAATAGCATGCACACGCCCAGTAGGGATATAAAAAGTATCTCCAGAATCTACTTTTTCATGGTGCATTACATCTAAAACGGTATTATTTTCTAAATGTTCTAAATAAGCTTCTTTACTTATTTTCTTCTCAAAGCCAACTATTAATTCAGCATCTTCATCAGCTTGCATAACGTACCACATTTCGTTTTTTCCAAACGAATTATGACGCTCTTTTGCTATCTCATTACTTGGATGTACCTGAATTGAAAGTGGCGTTTTGGCATCAATAAATTTTATAAGTAATGGGAAAGCATCTCCAAACTTTTCATAGACTGTATTACCTACAAAGTCACCTTTGTATTCATTAATGAGTTCTTTAAGGGTTTTTCCTTGTAACTGACCATTACTAACAACTGTTTCATCGTTTTTTACATCAGAAATCTCCCAAGATTCACCTATGTTTTCCTCGGTATAATTTTTATTGAAAAGTTCTTTTAATTTTTCGCCTCCCCATATTCTGTATTTAAATAATGGTGAAAACTTTAATGGATACAAAGTCATTTTGTCAAGATTTAGGGTTATTTTTGGTTGATTAAA
This sequence comes from uncultured Flavobacteriaceae bacterium, assembly GCA_947487895.1. Taxonomy (GTDB): domain Bacteria; phylum Bacteroidota; class Bacteroidia; order Flavobacteriales; family Flavobacteriaceae; genus Seonamhaeicola. The sequence continues at coordinate 140,926 of CANKYF010000011.1, read as the reverse complement.
CTTACAGTAAAAATATAAAAGTGCGGTTAAAAAACCTCATCCAAGTAAAAAAAGTTATTTAGCTTAATAACGCAGCTATTTTAATTTGTCTAAAATAAAACCTAAAAATGAACAATTCATCTTTTAAAAAAAAGTTTATTCTATATTTTATATTAATTTGTGGTTTAGTTACTGCTCAAAAGAAGGAAAAAAATTCTTCAACAGATAATAAAATACCAGTTTTAATAATTGATGGGTTTAGTAATCATCATTGGCAATTAAATACAAAATATCTTCAAAAAATACTAGAATCTAGCGGAAAATTTACCGTTTTTGTAAGTACCTGTCCCAATAAAGAAAAAAATAACGCTGCTTGGGAGGATTGGAATCCCAAATTTTCTAACTATCCTGTTGTTATTCAAACTTGTAATAATATTAATAAGGAAAGCAGTTTACAATGGCCAGATAAAGTAAAAAAATCATTTGAAGAATATGTGAAACAAGGTGGTGGTGTATATATGTACCATGGTGCAACAAATGCGTTTAAAAGCTGGGATGCATATAATGAAATGATTGGTTTAGGGTGGCGGAAAAAAGATTTTGGAATTGCGTTAACAATTGATGAAAATGAAAAAATCACTGTGATACCAAAAGGAGAAGGCGAAAATACAGGTCATGGCAATCGTAGAAATGCCTTAATTACACGAATTGGTCAACATCCCATTCACATAGGCATGCCAAAAAAATGGATTGCAGCCGATATAGAGGTTTACAGATACGGAAGAGGATCAGAAAAAAACCTTGAGGTATTATCTTATGCCAAAGATGAAAAAACTGGTTTAAATTTTCCTATGGAATGGACGGTAAAATACAGGAAAGGAAAAGTTTATAGCTCTACCTATGGCCATTTATGGCACAATCAAAAACAACCTCCTAGTATGGAATGTGTTGCTTTTCATCAAAGTATGATACGTGCTTTACAATGGCTAAGCAACAATAAGGTAGAAAATTACGTTCCTCAAAATTTTCCAACAGATACAAACTTCTCATTGAAAAATGTGATGGTTAACCAATAAAAAAGCTGAATACGCTTCTGTTTTTTTTAATTAATAATTCAACTAAAAGCTTCAAGAATTTGGAATCTTGGTGAAGCTTAAAAATATAATTTCTAAAAAATAACACTACAATTAAACTTGTAGTGTTATTCTAGATTTTCACAGTAAATTTAAACTCTATGGTTTTGGAAATAGATTTGTATCAAAATAAAATCTTTGCTGATCTATTTTTCCATTTTTAACATTAAATACTTCACAACAAGGTATAGTAGCTTTTACTGGGTTTACAACTTTGAGTAATGACAAATGAGTAACAGCATTTTCGGCAACAATTAAGTCTTGAGTTTCAACAGCAAATTCCATTTCAAAAGCCATTAATTTTTCAAAATAATCTTCAGGGTTATTTGTAGAAAACATAGGACCTACATAATTATGATTTGCAGCCATGTAACTTTTTGCTTCTATAAAATCTCCTTTGTTTATAGCGTTAAAAAAATTTTCTACTACTTCTAGTGATTGTTCTTTACTGTTCATTTTAATTGATTTTAAATTGTTAAATTTGTTACTTGCAAAAAGCAAGTGAAACAAATATATAGATTCACTTGCAAAAAACAAGTGTTTGATGAAAAAAAATGAAAAACGCTCTGAATGCCCTATAAGTAGGTCTTTGGATTTATTTGGAGATAAATGGTCTTTATTAATAATTAGAGATATTGTTTTTAAAGGTTATCGGTTTTATAATGAATTTTTAGATGCTGGTGAAGGTATTGCTACCAATGTGCTTTCTGACAGATTGAAAAAGTTAGAGTTACATGGTTTCGTTATAAGTGAAAAATATGAGAAACAAAGAACAAAAAAAGTATATCGTTTAACAAAAGAAGGGATTGGTTTAATTCCTATTTTATTAGAAATGATGGCATGGGGTTTTAAATATGACAACACCATATTAATTCCAGATGATAGAGTAGGCATTGTGGATAGGATACAGAATGACAGAGAGGCCTTTTTGAAAGAAGTGATTACATCATTACAGAGTTTTGATAATAAAAACTTCTGTTAGGTAATACAAGTATATACATGAATATTGAACGATGTCCCGATATCTGGTAAACCTAGTAAAATGGCATCAATAGATAATGCTACATTTGCCATTAAAAACGCTATTAAAGCTATAAATTCGTATTCTGAAATTCCTCTTCTTTTAGAAAAAGTCTATTTTCCCCATAGTTAATGATAAAAGCTAGATTAAAAAAACAGTGTTCGTACAAAAACACCCAAGTTACTAGTTGTTATTTCATTGGAATTAAACTGGTCAAAATTTGCAGCCAAACCAAACTGAATATTTTCATGCTGTAAACCAAACCTAAATTGTTGATAGCCTCTATCGTAATTACTAAAATCGGTAGTCACTAGAAATTGCATTTTTAGATATGCATTAAGTTTTTCGTTTACTTTAGGACGATACTCAAGCAGCATAAATTGGGAATATTGGGTAATGCCATTTAAGTTAACCGATGGAAATAGTACCAATAAAAAATTATTCATGCTGTAAGCGTATTGCGCACCTGCTATTACAAAAGCTCCAGGTCTTTGTATTTCTCCACCTATGCCTGCAGAAAAACCTTTTCCAATATTATAAGAGAAGAGACTGGAAATTAGAAAAACGTTTCTTGGGTCTTCTTTATATTCTGCATCAAAAGAGGTGATATTAAAAAAATTAAATGTATCATCAAATACATTTTTATTAATCACATGCTGATAAGATGATGCTCTGTGTCCTCCAAAAACTTCTACTGGAATTGGAGGTTGTTGTGAACTCATAATATTCCATATACAACTTAAAATAATTAATGTAAATACTTTTTTCATTTTTTTAAAATGTTATAACAATATTCGTTTAAACAAATATTTTTACAAATTTTTTATTCTAATTTATCTAGCAGTTTGTTTAAAACAGCAACCTCTTCATCAGACCACACATCAGTCTTGGCAACTATTTGGTTTACTACATTTTTGGTTTCTTCCACCTTTTTTAAACCTTGTTCGGTTAACGAAACTAATATCATTCTACGATTTTCTTCTGGAATTTCTCGTTTAACCAAATCCTTTTTAATCATGCGGTCAATAATTCTGGTAACATCAGATGCTTGACTAATTAATAATTTAGATATTTCACCAGATGGAATAGGTATTGGATGTTTATTACTCAATATTTTAAGTACATTAAACTGTACTTCACTAATACCATAAGGCTTCAACTGTTTGTTAAATAAGGAGAAAAAACGGCTACCCCTAACTTGAATATTGGCTACAACCTTTTCTCTTTGAGTTACATCCTTTTTTATTTTAAGTATATCCAAAATTTTCTCTAATTCCATTTTCTAGCTTAAACAACATTTGTTTTAACAAATATATGTAATTGGCTCTAAAAATTAATCATAGCAATAAACTTAAAAAAACAAAAGCCTCAAACACCTATATTTTATAGTATTTAAGGCTATGTCGGGATGACAGGATTTAGATAATCCACAAAACCCTTATTGCAAATAAAGCTTGGCTTTATTTAAAAATAAAAGCTCTAGTTTTATTAAGAAAGCACACTTTCTACAAAAACCAAAGCTTTATTTTGTCGGGATGACAGGATTTGAACCTGCGACCACACGGCCCCCAGCCGTGTACGCTAACCGGACTGCGCCACATCCCGTTTTTAAAAATAGTTTTCAAAGAAAACATATTTTTAAATAACTACAAAACACTAAAAAGCCAAAGCAATTAAAACTTTGGCTTTATATATTTCAATTTAAAATTCTAGTTATAAGTTGATGTAGACACTTCAAAAGTAGCATCTTTAGCTGCTAAATATCTTTCAGCATCTAATGCCGCCATACATCCAGTACCTGCTGCAGTTACAGCTTGTCTATATACATGATCTGCCGCATCACCAGAAACAAAAACGCCTTCAACATTAGTTTTAGATGACCCAGGAACATTAATGATATAACCCGTTTCGTCTAAATCTATATAGCCTTTAAAAATGTCTGTATTAGGTTTATGACCAATTGCTACAAAGAAACCTGTAGCTTCTATATCGTGTTTTTCATTTGTTTTATTATTGACAACACGTACACCTGTAACTACTTGTCCATCACCTAAAACCTCATCTGTTTCGGTATTAAACAAAATTTCTATGTTTTCAGTATTTTTAACACGAGCTTCCATAATCTTAGAGGCTCTAAATTCATCACGTCTTACCAACATTGTCACTTTCTTACAAAGCTTAGATAAGTAATGTGCTTCTTCACAAGCAGAATCTCCTGCCCCTACTATCACAACTTCTTGATTTCTGTAGAAAAACCCATCACATACCGCACAAGCTGAAACTCCTCCTCCTAATTTCAAATACTTCTGTTCAGACTCTAGGCCTAAATATTTAGCAGAAGCTCCAGTAGAGATAATAACCGTATCTGCATGAATTTCTTTAGTGTCGTTAATCCACACCTTATGTACATCTCCAGAAAAATCTACTTTAGTCACCCAACCATCACGAATATCTGCTTCAAAACGTTGTGCTTGTGCTTGTAATTGCATCATCATTTCAGGCCCTGTAACACCATCTGGATATCCTGGGAAATTTTCAACCTCATTAGTAGTTGTTAATTGTCCACCAGGTTGCGTTCCTTGATATAACACTGGCGCCATATTAGCTCTAGCCGCATATATTGCAGCCGTATAACCAGCAGGCCCAGAACCAATAATTAAACATTTAACTCTTTCTATTATTTCAGACATAATCTTTTTAATTTATTATAACAAAAGTAGACTTTTTAACAGAAAACTTACACTTAACTTATTAACACTTTATTATAAAGACATATTTAAAATCTATCATAAAATTATTTGTATTCATATTTTTCGTAAATTGAAGTAAACCAACACCTTCCCATTATGAAAACATACATATACACCTTAGCTACAATTTTAATTTTCACCTTTTCTTGTAATAATAGTAAAACTACAAATGAAACTCTTACCAATGATATCGCAGAAAAAAGTCCTTCATTAAAAGGCACTTGGGAAAGAACTAGTTATTACAACTATATTGATGGTAAAGTCATAGATACATTTAAAACTTCAAAAGAAAATAGACATATTAAAGTCTTTACAGATTCAAATGTGATGTGGTGTAGATTTATCCCTTCAGATTCTACCGATTGGTTTGGTTTTGGATCATACAAAATTGAAAACAATGTACTTACCGAAATTTTAGATTATGGTTCTAAAACAATGAGTCCACACATAGCTAGCGATAGTGCTTTTGTTTTTGACATAACACTTACTGAAAACTCGTTTAGTCAAGTTAGAATTGATGGCGAAGGTCATCCTATGTTTGCCGAAAACTATATTAGAATAGACTAAAATTTATTCTACCGGGTAATTATCATCCCAATTCTTTACATTAGGTTCTCCTAATTTACCTAAAGATTTTGCAATGATTGTTGATACTGTTGCATCACCAGTAACATTAACGGTAGTTCTACACATATCTAGAGGTCTGTCTACTGCAAAAATTAAAGCTAACGCAATGGGCAATAAATCTGAAGGAAAACCAATGGCTTCTAATACAATAACAAGCATTACCATACCCGCTCCGGGCACTGCTGCACTACCAATTGAAGCTAATAGTGCGGTTAGAATGATCATTAACTGATTACTAAACACCAAACCTTCTGGCCATAATACTTGCATAATAAATACAGCGGCTACACCTTGATATAAGCTTGTACCATCCATATTAATGGTTGCTCCTACTGGCAATACAAAACTTGAAACTTCTTTATCTACGCCCACATGTTCTTCAACACGCTCCATTGTAACTGGTAAAGCTGCGGCACTACTACTAGTTGAAAATGCCAATAATTGTGCTGGACTTATTTTACTAATAAACCATAATGGTGATTTTTTAACGTAAACAGAGAGTATTACTAAATAAAAACAGATCATCAAAAATAACCCTAATACTACCACTCCAGCATACTTTAATAATGCTAAAAGAATATCTGGATCGTCTGCAGAGACTACTACGCTTGCTAATAATGCAAAAACAGCATAAGGCGCAAAAAGCATGATAATATCTACCATTTTAAGCACCACTTCATTTAAAGAATCAAAGAAGTTTTTTAAGGGTTTTGCTTTTTCTTCAGGAACTAACAATAAGCAAATACCTAGTAAAATAGCAAATACTATAACTTGCAGCATCAATTTATTATTACTCATAGCATAAATAGCGTTGTCTGGTACCATATCTACTAAAAACTCTAAAGGCCCTGCTTCTTTCTGTTGTTGGGCATTACTTAAAATAGTTTTAGCTTTCTCACTAGATGAGTATTTTTCTTTTAGCATGCTTACGGTTTCTTCTGTAATACCTTCACCTGGTTTTAAAGTATTTACAAGCCCTAAGCCTATAGTAATAGCAATAACTGTAGTTATTATGTAAATAACTATGGTACGTAACCCCATCTTTTTAAACTTAGAGATATCTTTTAAATCAGATATCCCCTTAATTAAAGAAGCTAAAATTAAAGGTACTGCTATGAGCTTTAATAGTCTTACAAAGATCTTACCTATAGGATCTACCCAATCCATTACAAACACTTGCCCATTAACTGATGCCATTATGAATCCGAAAAGGACACCTATTAACATACCTATTAATATTTTCCAATGTAATGCGAGCTTCTTCATATATTGGTCACGTTTTAATTTAGATTATAAACATACGCATTTTGCTTTACTTTTTTCAAATACTTCAATTATAACAACAAAAAAGCATTGCAAATGCAATGCTTTTTCAGAAAGGGAACTATAATTTATAAGTTATTTTATTTTTTGATATTATTCAATTTAATAAACTGCAAAGAGTCATTATTCTTAGCGGCTATAATAAATTCTTGATGCTTTGTCTTAATAGTACTCATTTGTTTCACATCGCCTGGAACAAAAAACCCACTTTTAGATGATGTAATAGCTTTAAATTCTCCTTTGCCATTACCTTTTAGAAATACACCATAGCCACCATCATTTCTAGGAGTTTCTACTTCAGAAGCAAACAAATTACCCGCCACCAAAACATCTAATGTCCCATCGTTATCATAATCTTTAACCAAAATCTCATTAATACTAGATAACTGCGCCTCTTTTGGAAGTTCATGAATTACAAACGTTCCATTGTCATTTTCTAAATACACACTTGCAAAAGATTTTACTTGATAGTGTAATGCAGATTCTAAAGATGTTTCTTCATATATATCTACTAAAGTGGCGTTTGAAAAGCTCTCATAATTTTTAAATTTATTTTTTATCTGCGGGATTTGTTGTGAGGAACACTCACGCCCTCTTACAGGATATTGTACCCCTTCATTATAATAACTCAATACGATATCTTTTTTGCTATCGCGATCAAAGTCGTTTACATAAATATCAAAGGTTTCTTTATCTGTTGCTTTGTACTTGTAATTTAGTCCGTTGTTTCCAACTATATAATCTGTATCCCCATCCCCATCAAAATCACCTTGATTGATGCTCCACCACCAACCTGTGGTATCATTTGTTAATCCAATAGCTTCAGATATATCAACGAACTTTCCTTTTTTGTTTTCAAAAATTTTAATAGGCATCCATTCACCCACTATTATAAAATCTTGCCACCCATCATTATTAAAATCTGTTATAACTGCCGATGTTGCCATGCCTAAATTTTGCAAACTGTTTGCATAGTTTTGAGTAACATCTTCAAATTTTACTACTCCTTTTTCACTTTTATTTTCTAACAAATAACTATTTACTGGCGAAGGATAGTTCCCGGGCATTTGTCTTCCTAAAACCAATACATCTTGCTTTCCATCTTTATTAAAATCTAAGTTATAAACTTTTGAACCGCTGGTAATCATTTCAGGAAGTGCCTCTGATTTTTTAAAATTTCCTGAACCATCATTCAAATACAACCTATCTTGCAGTTTTGATGATTTAGCTGAAAACTCATAACCACCACTTACTACATACAAATCATTATCACCATCTGCATCGGCATCAAAAACTAAAGCACCTATATCTTCACTTAGTTTATCTGCTTTTAAAAACTCATTATTTTGTTCTTCAAAACCATTTTCAGTTTGAAAAAACAAAGCGCCTAACCTATTAAAAGCTCCACCAACAAAATAATCATCTAAGTCATCATTATTTAAATCTCCTACCGCCAATGCTGGACCAAAAGACGACATTTTATGAGGCAGTAATACCTGATATTTAAAATCATCAAAGGTATTTTCGTTGTGTTTGTACTTTGGAAAAACGCCACTCACATTAGAATTGAACAATTGCTCATTTACATTAGAATCTTCCAATTCTTTAATAGCATCTTCATATTTTAAAGTCTGTAACTTATTTATAGAAACATTATTTAAAACTTGCGTTTTACCATCATTCCAAACAACTTTTAATTCATCAATGTTTTTGTAATTTCCCAAACCAAAATGTAGTTCTGGAGCTACTGATGATTGAAAACCTCTGCTCAACGTTAGTTCCTGCATTTGAGTTGTATCGCCAGTAGTTAGATATACCCTATTCCCTAAGCCAAATTTATTTTTAGGTGTTCCTTCAAAATTTATTGTGATATAGTTATTGGTTTCTGAACTTGTATTTTTAAAGACAGACGCCTTATCATCAATATTATTAGTGATTATTTCCAAATCTCCATCATTATCTAAATCTGCATAGGCAACACCATTTGAGAATCCTTTAAACTCAATACCCCAATCTTTATTAGCTTGTTTGAATTTTAAATCTCCTAGGTTTTGATACATGAAATTATCTATTCTTTCTGAAGGAATATTTAAACTCATTTCTAACGTTTTATCACTATCAATAGAAAATGCATCATCTATGGCATTAAAAAAATCTCGGTTATTTACTTCTCTTCGTGTTCCGTTAGAAATGAATAAATCTTTAAGTCCGTCGTTATCAAAATCGGCAAAAAGAGGTCCCCAACTCCAATCTGTAGAAGACACACCAGTTATTCTAGATACATTTGAGAAGAACGGATTTTCGTCATTAAAAACACCTGTATTTAATTGCAAACAGTTTTGCATGTATTGGTAATGAAAGCCAGCATCTACAACACCCCAAAACAAATCTGGGTTCATACCAGCCATATTTGCTTTTTTGCGTTTATTAGTTTTAGCATCCATATCAACTTGGTAAATGTCTAGATTCCCATCATTATTAAAATCGGCAATATCAACCCCCATTCCATAAAAGGCTGTATGAGACATGGATTCCTTCACTACCTCTCTAAAGGTGCCGTCACCATTATTCATGTATAAATAATCTGGAGAAGCAAAATCGTTCGAAATATATAAATCTGGCCAAGAATCGTTATTCAAATCACCTACCGTAGCACTTAATGTGAGGCCAAAGTTTTTAACACCAGCCTCTTCGGTAACATCAATAAACTTTCCATTGTCATTTTTATACAAATGATCTGTTTCAACATTAGTCACATTAGCCATTCGTTGCTTATACACATATACCGAAGCATTGAATTTAGTGATAGGGTAATTAGCCACATACACATCTAAATCGCCATCTTTATCATAATCAAAAAAGGTAGTTTGTACACTTTGACCAACATCAGCTAAACCATATTCTTGAGCTTTTTCTGAAAACGTACCATCTTGATTATTAATAAATAGTTGATTCTCTTTTGGGTGAAATTTGCCAGCTACAGAACAATAAATATCTAAATAGCCATCTGCGTTCACATCTGCCATGGTAACGCCTGTGTACCAACGGTTATCTCCAGAAACACCTGCCGTTTTTGTTACATCTTCAAATTGAAGATTGCCTTTATTAATGTATAACTTGTTTTCAACCTGATTTCCTGTAAAATAAATATCTTTTAAGCCATCGTTATTTACATCTCCAACAGCAACACCGCCGCCCATATACAAATAAGAATAGGTAAAATAGTTTAAGCTATCATTTTCTGTGAGATTATTTGAGAATTCAATATTACTTGAAGAAGCTTTAACAGGTTCAAATATTTTTTTTGAAGTTAGCTTAACGTCCTCTTTTTCACAATTGAAAAAGAGTATTAATATCAATGTACAAACTAATAATGATTTTGACTTTTGTATTAGTTCTCGATATTTATGCTGAGTTGAATCGAAGTGCAATTTTTCGTGCCTCAAAATTACTCGAACTAACATACCGATACTGTTTTTCATTTGCCTAATTTTATTCAAATTCTACATCATAATAAGTCGTTGCATCTTGAATAAGCATGTTAAGTTGTTCTTTTTCAGAAGCTACTCGTTCTTCATTCCAATTTAAGTAATTAATACAATCTTCTAAAACAATACCTGCATATTTTTTAACACTTGGAATATCAAAATACAAGCGTCCTGTTCGCCTTACAAAGAAATCAGATAGGCTATTAATCATTTCTTTATGCACTGCAAACCAAAGCTCTGCTTTTATAAGACGCTCTAAAGTATCTTGATTGTTAAAATCTCTCGATTTTTCAATAATTCTATCGGCTTGTTTTCCGTAAGTAGTACACAAATACCAAGCTTGATACGTATCATTCACACCTAATTCTGCTAAAGCTTTTTCAATGTCTTTTTGATACAATTCAACATCTTTAGATGACTTTAATTTAGGTGTTACTAAATCTATTTTCTTAGTTAGAGATTCATCAAATTTATCTCTGCGTTTCTTGCTCATAGTTTTTAAAACAGCATCTATGAGTCTATGCGCCATTTTTCTATAGCCTGTTAATTTTCCTCCTGCAATGGATATTAATCCACTGTCTGAAATAAAAATTTCATCTTTTCTGGATAATTCTGAAGGATCTTTACCTTCTTCATGAATTAATGGTCTTAAACCTGCCCAATTAGACTCAATATCGTCTATGGTTAAGTTCACACTTGGAAATGTACTATTTATGGCATTTAAAATGTAGTTCGCATCGTCTTTTGTTGCGACTACACGTTCTAAATTCCCTGAGTAATTGGTATCTGTAGTACCTACATAGGTTACACGACCACGCGGAATAGCAAAAATCATTCTTCCGTCGGGCACATCAAAATACAAAGGTTGTTGAACAGGTAGTTTTTCATGCGAAAACACAATATGCACCCCTTTTGTTAAGTGCAAGTGTTTATTATTTAACGATTTGTCTTTGGTTCTTAATAAATCTACCCAAGGACCCGCTGCCGATACATAATTTCGTGCCTTAACTTTTAAAGTATGTCCTGTGTTATAATCTAAACAATTAAGATGTTTAATTTTTCCTTCGTTATTATTTGTGAAGGATTCCATTTTACAATAGTTGACTATAGTAGCACCATATTCCGCTGCTTTTTTAAGAATTTCAATGGTTAAACGGGCATCATCTGTTCTATATTCTGCATACAGACCGCTTCCTAAAACAACATCTTTATTTAGTAACGGTTCTTTTTCTAAGGTTTCTTCTTTATCAAGCATTTGCCTTCTATCATCACCTTTTACATCTGCCAATAAATCATACACTTTTAAACCAATAGCGGTCATCATTTTTCCATAAGTACCACCTTCAACTAAAGGCAACAACATCTTTTCTGGAATCACTAAATGTGGCGCCAATTTATGTACAATAGCACGTTCTGAACCAGATTCTCGCACCAAACCAATTTCAAATTGTTTTAAATAACGTAATCCTCCATGAATCAATTTTGTGGACTTATTGCTAGTACCAGAGGCAAAATCATTTTTTTCAACCAAACACACTTTAAGTCCTCTGGAAGCAGCATCTAGAGCAATTCCTGCTCCTGTAACCCCACCTCCAATAATAGCTAAATCAAACTTTGTATTTGCTAATTTTTCTAATTGATTATCTCTATCTAATATTGAAAATCCAACGGTTTCTTCCATCAGTATCATCTTAATTTCTCTTTGTTCTTTTTATGGCTTTTTTCCAGCCCTTGTAATTGCTTTTTCTTAAATCTTCATCCATTTTAGGGAAGAAAATAGTATCTACTTGACGGATATCGTTTATATCATATTTAGACCAAACACCTGCTTTTATACCTGCTAATAAAGCTGCTCCAAATGCAGTCACTTCAATCATTTTTGGTCTATCAACTTCAATATTTAATAAGTCTGACTGAAATTGCATTAAATAATTATTAGCGCTTGCACCTCCATCAACTTTTAAAGTAAATATGTTTTCACCACTATCTTTTTCCATGGCTCTCATAACATCTTTTGTTTGGTATGCCAATGCATTTACTGTTGCTTTGATAAGCTCTTCGCGACCTGTATCTAAAGTCATACCATATACACTACCTCTTGCTTCACCATCCCAATGTGGCGCTCCTAAACCTGCAAAGGCAGGCACTACATATACATTTTTTAAAGGCGGAATACTTTCACAAATAGTTTCAGTTTCAGACGCTTTATCTATAAGTTTCATTTTATCTCTTAACCATTGTATAGAAGCTCCTCCTGCAAATACACTACCTTCTAAAGCATAATTTACGGGTTCATTCTCTAAACTACAAATTAACGTGGTTAACAATCCTTTTTTAGATTTCACACGTTTTTCTCCTGTATTCAAAAGAATGAAACAACCTGTACCATATGTGTTTTTTGCTACACCTGCTTCAAATCCGCCCTGACCAAATAAGGAGGCTTGTTGATCTCCAGCAACACCATAAATGGGAATCTTTACACCTTTATACTCAATAGCTCCAAAATCTGATGAAGAAGGTTGTACTTCTGGTAATATTGACGCTGGAATATCTAAAGCTTTTAACAGCTTTTTATCCCAAGATAGTGTCTTGATATTAAAGATCATAGTTCTAGACGCATTGGTATGGTCTGTTACATGTCGTTTACCATTTGTAAACTTATAAATCAACCAACTATCTATAGTTCCAAAACACAGTTTATCTTTTTTTGCAAGTTCTCGGGCACCTTCAACATTATCTAAAATCCATTTAAGCTTAGTACCCGAGAAATAGGAGTCTATGACTAATCCTGTATTTTTCCTTACGTAATTCGTAAGTCCTTTTTCTTCTAAATCTTTACAAATATCTATTGTTCTTTTATCTAACCAAACAATAGCATTATGAATGGGATTTCCTGTTTCTTTATTCCAAACAACCGTAGTTTCTCTTTGATTGGTAATACCTATACCTTCTACTTCCTCTGGTGAAATACCTGATTCAGTAAGTACGTTATTAAAGGTTTCTAATTGATCTTTATAAATCTCTTCTGGATCATGTTCAACCCAACCAGATTGCGGATAGTGTTGTGTTAATTCTTTTTGAGAAATCGCTACTACTTTTCCTTTGTTATCAAAAATGATGGATCTAGTACTTGTTGTACCTTGATCAAATGCTATAACATACTTTTGTTTCATAATTAATTAAAAAATCAAATAGGTACTTAAGACTAAAATCGTGATTATAAGCCCCACTACTTTAGCATATTTCCAAGGTGTAATATCAATTTGTTCAGTAATTTTTGGTGTATATACTTTTTTACTTGGATATAATTTCCCCATTAGTAACATGAATCCAACATTAAGCACAAATAGTATTCCCATGATATGTAAGAAGTGAGGATATGCTTTTGCCTTAATTATTCCCAATTCTTTAGCATTGGTAATACCATTTGCAGCTGCTTCTGCTAATGCGCCTTCAACAAAATGAGGTGCTAAAACAAACTGACTTATTAAATACAATAATACGCCTACAGTTAAGACTATTTTTGCAGCTAAGGCAGGCACTTTTTTAGTAATAATGCCTACTGTTACTACTGCTAGAATTGGCACGCTCAAACTCCCTAAAGATTCTTGTATATATGAGAACAAGCCATCTGGTGCATTAGCTATAAAGGGTGAAATAGTCATTGAAATAATAGCCAAAAACATTCCAAATATTTTACCAGCTTTTACTGTTTTTAATTCAGTTGCTTCTTTATTAAAATATTGTCTGTAAAGATCTACTCCAAATAGCGTAGAGCTACTATTTAACAAACTGTTGAATGAACTTAATACGGCTCCAAAAAGTACCGCTGCAAAAAAGCCCAATAAAGCCCCAGGCAATACTTTTCTAACTAATGCTGGATATGCTTGATCTGCATTTTCTAAATTACCTTCAAAAAGATGCCATGCAATCACTCCTGGCAGCACTACAATTATAGGTATTAGAAATTTTACAAATCCAGCCAATATCATTCCTTTTTGACCATCAGCTAAACTTTTAGCTCCAAAAACACGCTGTAAAATAGACTGATTGGTCCCCCAATAATACATTTGGGCAATCATCATTCCTGTAAAAATGGTTCCAAAAGGAATAAAAGAATCAATCTCTCCTTTAGCATTAAATTTTTCTGGGTTTTCACTCCAAAGCGTGCTTAATCCGTCGCTTACATTTCCATCTCCAATAAGCATTAATCCAAAAACTGGAATTAACAAACCTCCAATAAGTAAACCAATGGCGTTTACTAAATCTGAAACGGCTACTGCTTTCAATCCTCCAAAAATGGCATAAATAGAACCAATAATTCCTATAGACCATACACAAATCCAGATAACAGTAGATTGAGATACCCCAAATAGTTCTGGTAAATCAAACATGGTGCTAAAAGCTAATGAGCCAGAGTATAAGATAGTAGGCAATAATACGATACCAAAGGCCACCAAAAATAAAATTGATAAAATTGATTTTGTCTGGGCATCAAAACGTTCTTGAATAAATTCTGGAATGGTTGTAATTCCTGAACGCATATATTTTGGTAGCAAATAAATTGCTGTAGCAATCATAGAAATGGCCGCCAATGTTTCCCAAGCCATTACTAAAATGCCTTGTGCAAAAGATTGACCATTTAAACCAACTATTTGTTCTGCAGAGAGGTTTGTAAGCAATAAAGACCCTGCTATTGTTATAGCTCCAAGACTTCGTCCTCCTAAATAGTATCCATCTGCGGTACGCTCATCTGTTTTTCTTGTTGCATACCAAGCAATAAAAGCTACTAATATGGTAAATCCGAAAAATGAAATAATAGAAAGCGTACTCATAGTTTTTATTTATTTCTAGTTAATTGAATAAGACCACATGCTGGCACTTTAAACTCAATGAGTCCTTCTTGTAAATTAATAATCTCTTCTTCAACAGACTCTCCTTTACAATTAATGATACGGTAGTTATAATCTCCTAACTCATTAGTTATTTTTACAATAACATCATTAGTTATTTTAGCATTCAAGATATCAATATTTTCAAAAGAAGTATCTAAATTAACCACATAATCGTCGTGTAAACCTATTATTAACTTGTCCTCATTCTTAACATGTTGAATAGGATAATTAGCCAATGGTTTAAAAGGTGTAAAGCTTCCTTTGGTAATTACCATTTTATTTGTTGCCCAATAATTTGTGTAAAACTCAATCATTTCTAAATGATCTTTTGGAATGTCATTAAGTTTTACAGAAACTTGAGGCACCCCAAATAATGTATTTACCATTTGTAATGCTGCCACCTCTAATTTTTCGCCATTATGCCATGTTATCATATCTGAATGTACCGCAGTATTCCCTGCCAACATTCTAATATCTGCTATTCTAATGCGATTCATAACAGCATCTCCAGGACAATCAAACGCTCTAAACATATTACCGTATTTACGCATTGCTGGTCCGGTATATTTTTGTCTAAATTCAATAAACACATCTGATTTTATAGCTTTAAGAGTTTCTATAACATCGGTTAAAAGGCGATCTACCGCTTGATTGATAGAATAAAAATCCATATCATCATTCTTACTTGGTGTATCATGATATAATCTAAAATCGTCTATAAAATCTAGTTTAAATCCATCAAGACTCCAATCTATTAAAGCATTCTTATAAATATTGATAAGATATGATCTAACTTCTGGATATCTAGGATCAAAAACTGGTGCCCAACGATGGTTTTCTGTTAAAAACTTTCCTTTAAAACGTTTATAGGCTTCAGATTTTTTACCACAAAATGGCACGGAATACCAAAAACCTATTTTCATGCCTGTAGCATGAACTCTTTCTACAAATTCTTTAGTTTGAGTAATACGATCTGGTTTCCAGTCTCCTGTAAAATCATACCCTCTATTATCATCATTAGTTTGCCAACCATCATCTATTATAATAGATCTATATCCTAAATTATAAGCCGTTTTACACTCTTCAATTAAAACAGCTTCATTTAAACTTTGGTGAAAATTATACCACGTAGAATACAAAGGTTCTAATGCAATGTCTGGTACAGAAACTGGTTGTAAATTATCAAATGATTCCCACCATTTTGAAGTGGCTTTTAAGGCTTTAGAAAAGTGTTTTTCTTCTTCATCTATTCTAATTTGAATAGTGTAAGAACCATTATAACCTTGATTTTCTTGCCCTAAAGTTATATGACAGTAATAACAATCGTCTTCTTCTCTAATTCTAGCATTTAGTTCTAGTTTATTAATAACATCTGAACATGCAAATGTATGTATGTTAGTATCATCATGACCAAACAAACCAATAACAGGAGCATCTATGGAAATACGAGATTCCATATGATCCATCTCCCAATCTGCCTGTATTCTTTTAGAAAAATCTGTAGTGGGTTTCCAAACGCCCATAATATTATGGGCAGGAATTTTCCAAGACAGTGTTATTGGGGACACATTTTTTTTATTATTATCTATACTAATCTTATACACAAATACTCCGTTTTCACAGAATATTTTATTTATTTCTACAAATGAGTCATTATTTCCTTTAACAAAAATTTCCTTTTCTAAACTCATGTATGTTCCTTTTGTCATTACTTAACTTAATATATAATCGTTTAAACAGTTTCGTACTTCTCCTTTTGAATAAGAAGTCAGGTAAGGTTAACCTGACTTCTTAATTCTCCAACTACTATAAACTAAACTTCAAAATATTTGTGAAAAAATCCTTTATTAATTATATCCTGGATTAGGTTGTAAGTTAGGATTTGCATCAATTTCAGAGTTTGGAATCCATACAAGCTCATGTTTTCCAGACTGGAAAACGCCACCACTTATTGATTTTGGGTGATATGTTTGAGATCCATTGGTAACGTGCATTGATGTTGCTCCCATATAATCATCTGCTAATCCCCATCTTACTAAATCAAAGAAACGATGACCTTCTCCTGCCAACTCCATGGCACGTTCTTCTATAATAGCTTGACGCATATCTGTTTGACTAATTCCAGGATTAGTGTTTGCTATTAAAGTTAAACCAGCTCTATCTCTCACCATATCTACATATTGAATAGCTTGAGGCGTCATATTATCTTCATTTAAAGCCTCTGCTAACATTAACAACACATCAGAATACCTTATGATTCTCCAGTTGTTACCCACGTTAGTTCCTAAGAAGTCTACATCTCCTCTAGTTCCTATATCCATACCTGAGTATTTTCTAGAGAAAATTGGTTCTACTCCTGCATCTGTAGCAATCATAATATCATTTTCATCATCTGAATTATTTGTAGAGAAATCTATTGTAAAATCTGTATTCCCATAACCTGTTGATCCTGGATAATCATATGCTAAAGTTTCATCTCTACGAACTGTATCTCCATTATCTTCGAATAACTTTCTTAACCATGGGTTCACCACATGTCCTTTATCTGGAGATTTGGCCGGTGGCGCATAATCAATATGAAAATTTCCCATTGTACCTGCGCCTGGAATATCTGTTCCCCAAACAAAAGATTCTTGTCCTAAGAACTGTAATTCAAATACAGATTCACTATTGTTTTCATTAGTAGTTGAAAAGTTATCTCCATACTGTGCAGCTGGTAATAAGCTGTATTGCCCAACTAAACTATTTAACGCAGTAACAGCATTACCATATTGCTTCATGTATAAATAACTTTTTCCTTTTAATGCTGTGGCTGCACCAGAGGTAGGTCTTCCTAAATCTTCTCCTGTCCAACTTTCAGGTAGCATACTCTCAGCCATTTCTAAATCGGAAATAATCTGATTCCACACAGTTTCAGGAGCGGCTTGGTCTACTAATAAATTGTCTAAATCTGGTAATTCAGTAATCAATGGTACATTACCATAAAGGTTTAATAAGTACCAATAATCAAAAGCTCTTAAAAAATAAGCTTGCCCAACTAGACTTTCTCTAGTTTCAGTATTTGGAATACCTTCTTCATTTACATTTATGATTATATTATTACATCTGGCAATAGATTTATATAGTTCCTGCCATGGTTCTGTTGCCCATCTTCCATTACCAGGACCTCCCAAAAAGGTAGCCATTTTAGCATTATCATCTAACGGAAATACGTTAAACTCATCTGAACGTTGCAATGCCCCTGTATGTATAATCCTTCCCCAGAAAAACGTTCCTGTTATTGGATGAAATGCGCCGTTTATTGCAGCTTTCACTTGATCTGGGGATGTCCCAAAGTTTGCTGTAGATGTTGCATTATCGTTTTGTTGATCTAAAATATTATCTGAACAAGCAAATATGACTAGTGCCATTAGTGCTATAGACTTTATTTTGAATGTATTTTTCATAATCTATTTTTTTAAAAAGTTACGTTAAACCCTAGCATAAATGTTCTTGCATTTGGATATGCTCTTTGATCTAAACCTCTACCCAATAATGGGTTTACATCTGTTCTTAAACCTGGTACACCAGAATTTAAGTTAGCTCTACCACTATTTGTTGAAGCCACATCTGGGTCATAACCAGAATAGCTTGTGATCACAAATAGGTTTTGCGCATTTAATGATAATCTTGCTTTCTTAATCCATTCTAAACCAAAGAAGCCTTCTGAAAAGTTATAACCTATCTCTAAATTTTTAAGCCTGAAGTAAGATCCATTTTCTACAAAGAATGAAGACGGTGCTTTATTACCAGCTGGGTCACTAATAGAAGCTCGTGGAATATTAGTATCTGTGTTGGTGGGTGTCCAAGAATTCAACACATCTGTTAATTTACCACCATCTTGCCATAAAATGTTGTAATATCTACTTAAGTTATAAACTTCATTACCTGATACTCCATTAAAGTTAACAGCAAAATCAAAGTTTTTGTAGTTACCATTAAAATTAAGACCATATGTAAAATCTGGTGTTGGGTTACCAATAATAGTTTGATCTTCTGCTGTAACAGAACCATCACCATTAGTATCTACTCTCACAAAATCACCTGTTGTTGGATCAACTTTATCTTCTACTACCCAACCATAAAATGCTCCAACAGGCCCATTTGCTTCTGTTCTATTAACTATACGTAAATCTTCATCTATTCCAGGGCCTAAAATTGTTGCAGGTATATCTTTTGCTTCATTTTTAAGATTGAAAGAGAAATTTGTTCCTACTGTATAAGTGAAATCTCCTTCAGATTTTTTATAGCTTAAATCAAATTCAAAACCATTGTTAACCAAAGTACCTGCATTTCTAGTTACTGGTAAACTAACTCCCGCTGTAGATGGGATACTAATTGGCACTAATGCATCTTCTACATCTTTAGCATAATAGTCTGCAGAAAACGTGATTGCGCTATTAAGGAAAGATATATCTGTACCAATATCAAAGGTCTTTGTAGTTTCCCAAACTAAGCTAGCGTCTGCCAATGTTGTTTGAGCTAAACCATTTGCTGAAGTTCCGCCAAAACTTGTATTAGACTGATTAGCTAAGAACACTGCTTGTGTTGGATAAAACACATCTGGATAAGACCCTAATTCACCATAAGACACTCTCAATTTGAAAAAATTAATAGTTTCAGAATTCCAGAAATCTTCATTACTAATATTCCAAGCCGCTGAAACAGACGGGAAATAGCCTTCTTGATTTTCTTTAGCAAACCTTGATGATGCATCTCGTCTTAATGTACCAGAGAAAATGTATTTATCATTGTAATTGTATTTAATTCTACCGAAGTAAGATATTAAACCTGCCTCATTATTCTCACCTAATAAAATATTTTGATCACTTGAAGGCAATGCACCTACTACTCTTATACTATTTGCTGGTGTGCCTTGACCGTAAATACCACCACTATTTTGAGACTCTGTAAAACGCGTATAACCTATTACAGCTGATACATTATGAACATCATTAAATGTTTTATTATAAGATAATGTTGGCTCAAAAAGTAAATTCACATCTTCTCTTCTAAAATCTGTAAGGTCATTTAAATCATTTACGTTTCTAACAGGGTCTACCAAACTCATAAAATAAGTTGGCGTGAATTGATAGTTTTTTACCGAAGTATAATCAACCCCTAAATTAATAGCTGCTGTTAATTCTTCTGTGATATTATAGTCCAATTTTAAACTGGCAAATAGTGTTCTTGCTGTTTCTAAATTATCTTCTAAAGATGCTAGCGCAAATTGATTTACACCACCTGGTCCATGAATACTTTCTGATGGTGCTTCAAAACCTCCTTCATTAGCTGCATTTCTTAAAGCTACAGTAGGAGCCGTTGTTCCATCAAAACCGTACCAATTATTATTCTGTAACTTACCCTCTGCTAAACCTAAAGATTGAGATAATTTAAATTTACCAAACTCATGTGTACTATTAAATCTTGCATTTAGTCTTTTAAAACCAGATCCTACTAGAATACCATCTTGATTAAAATAATTTAAAGACGCATAATATGCAGACTTCTCACTACCTGCAGATAATGTTACACCATATTCTTCAATAATTCCACTTTGCAAGTTTTCATCTTGCCAATCTGTATCTACTCCATTCCAAGTAACAGCTGTAGAGCTTCCATCATTTATAAATCTTTGATTTAGATAGCTTGTATATTGTTCTCCATTTATGAAATCTAATTTTTTACTAGGTGTATCAAAACCAATTCTAGTATTAAAATTCACTTCAAGATCTTTATTTTTTCTACCATGTTTAGTTTTTATCAACACTACTCCATTAGCCGCTCGAGACCCATAAATTGCTGCTTCCGCTGCATCTTTTAAAACAGAAATACTTTCGATATCTGCTGGATTTACATAGCGCATATCATCAACAAATAGGCCATCTACAACATACAAAGGTGCTGCATTACTTAATGAATTTACTCCACGAATAAAAACATTTCCTGGCGCACCTGGTTGACCGCCTGGGTTTTCCACCTGAATACCCGTAAGTTTACCCTGTAATGCCGATGTTGGGTTACCAGCAACCGTAGTAGCTAAAGCTTCACCTTTCACAATACTAACTGCTCCAGTTAGTTCTCGTTTGTTAGAAGTTCCATAACCTACAATTACTACCTCATCAAGGGCAGCTGCATCTTCAATTAAAACAACATCTATGCTAGTTCTATCTCCTATTGTAATTTCTTGAGATTTGTAACCTACATAGCTAAATACAATGACGTCTTCATTGCTAACATCACTTAAAGTGTAATTCCCATCAAAATCTGATGTTGTTCCGTTAGTGGTACCTTTTAGAATTATATTAACACCAGGCAACGGAAAACCTCCATCTGTTACGGTTCCTGAAACCGTTTTTGTTTGGGCATATGCACCAATTCCTGCAAGGAAAAAGAGTAAGCCAACTGTTAGTTTTAGTTTGTTTACATCCATAAGTTCTTATTTAATTTTTAGTTTTAGTTAATTTGTGCTACTGTATGCTACTTTAATTTTTAATTAAAAAAATACTGTGCTACAGTATGCTACTTTACAAAAATATGTAAAAATTATTAAATTCTATTAAAAACTTAAAAAAAGATACAAAAAATTAAAGAAACGCTCTAAAAAAGCTTATAAATTCAACTATAACGAATTTCTCTTAATAAGCTCTGAAGGCAATATTTTATATGTTTCCTTACGAAGTTTCACAAAATTTGCAGACTCAATAGCCATTTTCTTAAAATCAGTAGAGATTGTAGTAACACCTCCAAAAATAATTTCCTTTATCACATTATCATTGTGAGCAAGCACTCCAAAATCATCGCCTAGCACATAATTTTTATGCTTACTATCTTTTAAAAGCTCCCAAAGAAAACTATCACTAATAAAAAAATATAATTTATCTTTAGCAATACTACCTGCTTTATACTTTCTTTTAATTGAAAATTTAATATCAAACTCTTTTACAAATCTTTTAAAAGCATTTAATACGCCTTCTGGGTAATCTGAATCACTTCTATAAAAAAGCACAAATTCATTATACTTTTTAATATCATCTACCAATTTTAATAACTGGTTATAAGTAGAGTTTTCAAATTCCTGTGCTATATAAGAGTATTTCTTAGACAAATTAATATGTCTATCTACAATTAAAAGTTTTTCCTCCGGAAATTGTTCTAGAATAGGTTTTACATCAGGGGTTTGAATTGGGGCAACTACATACATTCCATACCTACCAGTAATACGAGTAAATATATTTTTAAAGGTTTCAATATTATTATGGTGAAAAAAAACATTAATGATATAATCTTTACCTAGTTCTTCTCTAAAAGCATTATAGAAATCTTCTTGAAAGGTGTGCAGTGCATATAAAACTAACGCAACTCTTAACTTTGTTTTTGTATTGATATCGGCAATATAATAGCCTTTAAAATTTTTAGACTCTACAATACCTTTACCCTTTAAATCTTCATAAGCCTTAACAATGGTTTTACGTGCAAAACCAACCTCAGAAACCATTTTATTTATTGATGGTAACCTGTCACCTCGTTTTAACTCTTTAGATTCAATAGAAGTTGTTATGGCGTTTACCAACTGCTCATGTTTGGTAAAAGGCTTAAT
The DNA here is from genome assembly GCA_947487895.1 of uncultured Flavobacteriaceae bacterium. Lineage (GTDB taxonomy): Bacteria > Bacteroidota > Bacteroidia > Flavobacteriales > Flavobacteriaceae > Seonamhaeicola. The sequence continues at coordinate 118,071 of CANKYF010000011.1, read as the reverse complement.
TTTTTTAAACTCATTTATTCTATCAAAAAGAAACTGCATTCAATATTTTTTTCAGACGCAAAATACATTATTAATTTACAATATGTAAAATATTAAATTTTAATAACTCATTATCAAAACTATATATAAATTACACATTACTTCTAGTGCAACATATTTAACTTATTATTCTGCATATCCATATAAAAAACAAAAAAACACCTAACAATTCAAAATAAAAATTTTAGATAAACTTAATAAAGATACAATACTATCAATTTACTAAAATATTTCTTCAATTTTTTAAATTTATTTTAAGACTCCGTTTTTATTAGATAATTTAAATCCTTAAACTATCAAAACATAGCTAAATGAAAATAAATAAGTTCATAATTTTAATTATGTTACCATTAATTTTTAGTTTCAATTCTTGCAACAACAAACAAGAAATATCTAAAAAATTTGAAAACTTCATAACAGTTAGAGGCAGTAAACTTTATGACGGCAACAAAGAGTTTCGTTTTCTATCTTATAATGTCCCCACATTGAACTATGTAGAAGATAATATGGAATTTGACCAAACCAATCCTTATGGGCTTCCAACAGAATTTGAGCTTAGAGATTTATTTGAAAGTATTGTACAAACTGGAGGCAACACAATAAGAACATATACCATACCTGTAAGAAATAATAATTTCCCTAAAGAAGCAGTAACTTATGTAGAAGCTCCTGGAGAGTTTAACGAGGAAGCATTTAAAGTTCTGGATTTGGTAATGGCATTAGCTAACGAGTATAAAGTTCGTGTTATCATACCATTTGTTAACAATTGGCAATGGATGGGAGGTAGACCTAATTATGCAGATTTTAGGGGAAAAGCACCTGATGATTTTTGGACTGATAAGCAGATTAGAAATGATTTCAAACAAACCATCAGTTATTTAATTAATAGAACTAATACAATAACTGGAAAAAAGTATAAAGACGATAAGGCTATTTTATGTTGGGAAACAGGCAATGAATTAGAAAACACTGAAGAATGGGCTATCGATATTGCTAGATACATAAAATCTTTAGATCAAAATCATTTGTTAATGGATGGTTTTTTTGCAATTCATGCTGAAGAAGGTAATCCAATAAATAAATTTATTGAACAGTATGCTATTGACGAACCCGCATTTGACATTATAAGTTCTCATCATTATGAGCCTAATTCGGTTCTTATGATTAAAAATATGAAGAAAACAGTTGAAATGATTGGTGGTAAGAAGCCTTTAATTATTGATGAGTGGGGCTTTATAGGAACCTCTGGCTCGGAAGCTGTTTTAGATTATATTATAGACGAGCATAACATTAGTGGAGCTCTTTTATGGAGTTTAAGAAGGCACAATAAAAATGGAGGTTTTTATCACCACACAGAGCCTTTTGGTGGCGGACTTTATAGAGCCTACCATTGGCCAGGGTTTCATCAAGGAGAAGCTTACGATGAAAAGGATATACTAAAAATGTATAGAGAAAAATCATTTGCTATTAGAAATCTAGAAATACCTGAAATAAAAACACCAAAATCGCCAAAACTATTATCCTTTAATAATACACCTAAGTTTAGTTGGCAGGGTTCGGCAGGTGCCAGTGGCTACAATATTGAAAGAAGTATGAGTATAAATGGCCCTTGGAAAATAATAGAACACAATATAGATGATATTGACACCCCAGGTTTTGACTTATATAATGATGAAAGTGCTAAAATTGGCGAAACATACTATTATCGTGTGGTAGCTTTAAATGAAGCAGGAAAATCCTCCCCTTCTAATATTGTTGGACCTATTGAAGTAAATTTTTTAACACGTGTAGATTATGCTAAAAACTTAATGGCATTAGAGTCATTTAAAAATCTTGAAATAATAACAGGAGATTATAGATCTTACAAAGAAGCTTTTTCTAGGATACATGGTAATAAAAAATCTGAGGGATCTTATATAATACCTGGCAAATTTAAAGAATTACGCTTATACAGTTTTGAGTCTTCTAATAAACCAAACATTGTTTTATATGTATCTGAAGATGGTAAAGCATATAAAAAAGTGAAGTTTGACGTAAGTGAATATAGATTAGTCGAAAAAAATTATGATTATTTAGTACCAAGAAAGTATATTGTAAAAGCCTCAAAAATAGATGTACCCGAAGTAAATTATATTAAGTTTAAAGCGTCTGATACAATAAATATTGTGAGAGTAGAGTTAGAATATCAATAATATACTTCTAAGATTTTTGCATTTTTAGATGTTACCTTTACTGTATTTACAGATGAAGGCAATAAAAGTGTTTCGCCCTGATTTAATTTATAGTCTACATGATCGTGAACCAAACTTAAAGTACCTTCAACGCATATATAAATCACAAAAGAGTCTACATAAGCGTAATCTTTTTCAATAGTACCTTCTAAACAAATAATATTTGTTTTAAAATAAGGAGCATGTACAAGTGTATTCGATTGGTTTTTATCTACCTTATATTTAGTTTTATAGTTATCATGTACTTGATAATCTATAACGTCTAGGGCTAAATCATTATGTAAATCTCGCTTTTTCCCTGTTTTAGAATCAACCCTATCGTAATCATATATACGATATGTTATGTCTGAAGTTTGTTGTATTTCTGCTAATAAAACACCTGCTCCAATAGCATGCACTCTTCCAGTTGGAATGTAAAATGTATCTCCTTTTTCAACGTTTTCATGATGCATTACATCTAGAATTGTATTATTTGCTATATGTTTTTTATAATCAATAGCGGTGATTTCTTTATCAAAACCAACTATTAATTTTGCATTTTCATCGGCTTGCATTACATACCACATCTCATTTTTCCCAAATGAATTATGACGTTTTTTGGCTATTTCATTGCTAGGATGCACCTGAATTGAAAGTGGCGTTTTAGCATCAATAAATTTTATAAGCAACGGAAATGCATTTCCAAACTTTTCATAAACTGAATTACCTACAAAATCACCTTTGTATTCACCAATAAGTTCTTTTAGGGTTTTGCCTTGAAAATCTCCTGCACTTACAACAGTCTCATCATCTTTTACATCTGAAATCTCCCATGATTCTCCAATATTAGCTTCAGTATAATCTTTATTTAATTTGGTTCTTAATTTTTCACCGCCCCATATTCTATATTTAAAAATTGGTGAAAATTTTATAGGGTATAATGCCATTCTAAGATAGTTTAGTATTTAGTTTTAGATTAAAAATTATATATTCAGAAGCTCTAAATTGAGAGCTTTAAAATTAGTTTTTCAACTGTAAATTAGCTTCTTTAATAATATTTAATGTAGAATAATCTGAAGAAAAAACCGTATTTAGACCTTGCGGTTCTTGAGGAGGGTCTCCTGTAAAATCATCTCCTTTTTGCCAAATATCATGATTTGAGTTAGCTATACCATAACCACCAAATCCCCAAAAATTTAATCCAGCTAAGTTCTTTTTTCCTTTGTAACTTTCTAATACTCTGTTTATAACAGCACTATAAAAAGCATCTCTGTTTTCTACAGAAGCATAAGGTTTATTACTCTCTTTTTTCCGAGGAAATCCAAATTCAGACACAACAATTGGTTTATTTAATTCCTTTGAGACCACCAAATGTCTATCTATATATGCATTAGCTTTATCAATTGATTTTTTTAGAGTTGCTTTTTCATTATTTACATTGTACCATCCCCAGTTTTTTGGCCACATATGCATAGTTAAATAATCAATATCTTTATTACTATGCACACGTTTATACATGTCAATGTCATCTAAATAACCACGTTCTCCTTCAGCTCCTGTAGATATTAATTGATTAGGCGCTATAGCATTTATAATACTTACCGTTTTATTTAACCACTTTGTGAACGCTTGTTCATGTTTTGGTGTCATTAAAACTCTAGGCTCATTAGCTACTTGCCATGACATTACAGTTGGATCATCAACATACTTAGTGTTAGAGTATTTATTTGTACGTTGAATAACAAATTTTATATGCTTAAAATAAGCTTTCATACATGGTTCACATTCATGAAACTGCTTTGTATAGGTCATGTAATCATTCCAGGTGTGTTCTTCTAAAAACGGGTTTGGAACCTCGCCATATCCATTCCATTTTAAATATTGAGACATTCCTCCAGACCAAATCCAATTATTGTTCATATAAAGTACTGCATACATATTTCGTTTGCGCATTTCATTTAACAAAAAATCTAAACCATCTAGTAAACTCTCATTATATTCTCCTTGTTTAGGCTGTAATGTAGGATGTACTTGATAAATATTTCCATCTCCTTCGGCACCCACTAAAATTCTTAAATTATTTATACCAATAGACTTCATGAGGTCTAATTCACTTATTAAACGCTCTCTATTCCCCTCTTTACTAGCTCCTAAAAGCGCTCCATACCAATAATTGGTTCCTATAAAATAATAAGAGTTTCCATTTAGATAAAATTGATCTCCTTTTACCTGTACAAAACTTGAATTTGCATTTTCTTTTTGAGAGGTTACTGTTGATGTAGATTTACAAGATGCAAATAATACAAATAATGCTACAGTTAACAGTTTTACTTTAGCCGTTACAAGTTTATTGATATAAATTGGGTATTTCATTTTGAAGTAACACATCTGTTTTATTAGAAAAATTAATGAAATCATTAGCATTAGAATGGCTAGGCACTGGTACACAATAAGAATCTCTTATGTTAGACCAGAACATCATATAACTTAATTTTACATCATTATTTGTTAACGTATTATATAAATCATTATTAAAGAAATTAGGTATTGGCTCGTTTTCCCCTGGAGTAACAAAAAAACAAGACTCCGTAAGAGCTGCAATTTTCACTTTATCTTTAGCTAGATCTGTTAGTATTTTAAGTTTTTCATTAGCTTGATCTAATCCCATATTACCTGTTGCGAAATCACCATAATTATCCATACCTAAAATATCAACATAATTATCTCCAGGATAACGTTCTAGATAATCTTCTTTAGTATTAAAATGCCTATCTGATGAATAAGCAAAAAGCATGTTATTTACGCGTTTTGTATCTTTTAAATAATCTATTGTAAATTGCCATAATTGAATAAACTGTTCTGGTGTACAGTAGTCTTTACCCCACCAAAACCAATTACCATCAAATTCATGAAAGGGTCTGAATATAATAGGAATTAATTCTCCATTACTTCCTGTTAAACTATTAGCTACTTTGGCTATTTTGTCTAGTTTAGATATATAATAATCATGATTTTCTCCTCCTGGTAAAATGCTAATAAATGCATTATTTTTTTGAAAATCAGTCATGTTATTTACATAAAAATACTCCCCTTCATAAGGCTCTCGCATATGCCACAACAGGGTATTTATCATCCCTTTGTTATAAGCTTCAACAATGTTAGCTTTTATTGAAAGTTCTTGGTTATAAAACCAATTCACTGAAGTTTCATTGTTTTCATCATCTGTCATAAACATAAAATCAGATCCTAACAATCCAGGATCATGCCCAGTTGTTTTTTTAATATCCGAGATACCTGACTCATCATTAAAAAAAGACCTAAAAGCATCTTGTTGTCCTACAATAAAACTTGTTCTTGCTACTTTGTTCAAGTTGTAAAACAACGCTATAGTTTCTGGTGTGGCGTTCGCATTTACCACATAAAACTTTGCTTCTTGCTGAGATAACAGAAACTCTTCAGCCTCATTAGTGAGAGTTATTGAAGCTGAATTTAAAGTTCCTATTAAAGCATTGTTTGAGTTAGTCTCCTCAATAGCTATAGTGACTACTTCGATTTCTTCCGACTCAGAATCATCTATAATAGTCAATGGTATGTCAACACTCAAAGTATTTGCCAAAATGGTAGCCGTAGTTGGAATTTCAACATAATCGGCACCATTTTCAGCATTTCCCCCAATTGATAAATTGACGATTATATCTTCATTATAAGTTTCTGAAATTCTAATTGTAAAATCACTGTGATTCTCGGGTTCTGAAGCTGTACTAGAATTGGCTACTATAGTAACTAATATTTTTTCTACTTCTAGTTCTTCTTCATTAGAATCTTTAGAACATCCAAAAAAGAATAAAAGTCCAACAATGATTATATGTTTATATCTATTTTTCAAACAAATTACGTTTCATTTTGCAATTGTATACAAGCTCTTGACGTGTGGTAAGGCGCTTTCCACATGCTTACTTTATCTTCCTGTGTGTAAACCTGCCCTAGACGATTTACCCTAAAATGCCATTCTCCGTTAATAGTATCTAATAGATGCTTTTTAGTAAATTTCCATATTTTTAAAGAAGCGTCTATATACTTTACATTATTAGTGAGTTTATATACATATTTTAGTCCCACCAGTGCTTCCATTTGCGGCCACCAGTGTTTATCAGTATCTATTGTGTCCGTTTCTAAATTTTTCTCATTAAGAACAGCGCCATCAATATCAATTGCTTCACTTAAAAATGCTTCTGCAACTTTTATAGCTGTTTGTTCTGTCTTTTCTATTAAATCTTTATCCTCTATTGCTTTTGCTGCTTCAATTACTAACCATGCAGTCTCAATATCATGTCCATAGGATACTATTTTACTTTGTAAATTCCAATCTTTGTCAAAAAACAAGTTATAACGATATGTTTTATCTAAAAACTTTTCTTGAATGAGTCCTATAAGATTTCTTAATGCATTTCTTAGCTCTACAGAATCATAAATATTTAACAATCTTGTATATGCTTCTAAAATATGTAAGTGAGTATTCATAGTTTTTTCGGCATTCATATCTTTATTACTCAATCTCATATCTTGTATTGACGACCAATCTTGATTAAAAGCTTCTATGTAACCATTCTTCTCTTTATCTTTAGCATGTTTTTCTATAAGCTCAAACAGTTTTATTGCCCATTTTTTAGCTTCTTCATCTTTTGTAAACACATAATATTCAGATAGCGCATAAATTGCAAAAGACTGAGCATATACTTGCTTGCGTTTATTTATGGCTTCTCCCTTACAATCAAGCTCCCAAAACACGCCTCCAAAAGTTTCATCATTAAAAAAGCGCTTTAAATAAGCGTAAGAACGATTACAAACACTTAAAAACTCTTTGGTTTTTAAATAATTTGAAGCAGCAGAAAAAGACCAAAGTATTCTTGTATTTAAAATAATACCTTTTGAAGCTGAAGGGATTGCATTGTTTTCTGCATCAATTCTACCTATAAACCCTCCATACGTATGATCTAAAGTATTAGTAGACCAATAATTTAAAATACGTTTTAATTCATCATAGAGTTCTGATTTTAGATGTTCATAATCTGCTTCCATTAATAAAATGATTTATTTCTATCTATTAAATCTATAATAGTTTGAACCGATCCTTCAGATGTAAATTTATCTTCTGGAGTATTCATACAATAATCTAAAAGCTTATCTATTGTTGATGTAGCTACATGCATTCTAGTATCTGATGACGCATAATAAATATATACAGTCCCATCGTTATCTGTTATCCAACCATTTGAAAAGAGTACATTTGAAACATCTCCTACACGTTCTTCATCTTTAGGTGCCATAAAATGACCTGCAGGTTGGTGTATAACCTTAGAAATATCATTTAAATCAGTCATAAACATATACAATGTGTAACGCAATCCAGCTGCTGTATTTCTTACGCCATGTGCTAAATGTAACCACCCATATTCAGTTTTTATAGGCGATGGTCCTAACCCATTTTTAAGTTCGTAAACGGTATGATATATTTTGTTATTTATTATTTTCTCATCTTTTACTACAGGGTTTTCCATATTATCAATATAGCCTAAACCTATACCACCACCACTACCAACAGTAATGAAACCCTGCTGAGGACGTGTATAAATAGCATATTTCCCATTGACAAATTCTGGATGTATTACCACATTACGCTGTTGACTAGAACCTGAAATTAAATTAGGTAGACGTTCCCAATCTATTAGATTTTTGGTTCTTACTATTCCTGCATTTGCCAATGCTGAACTGGTATCAGATTCTGGAACATCAGGATCTTTCTCTTCTGAACAAAAGATACCATAAATCCAACCATCCTCATGTTTTGTTAAACGCATGTCATAGACATTAGTTTCACTACTGTTTTTTGAAGGAGGTATTACACATGGCTTGTCCCAAAATTTAAAATTATCAACACCATTTTTACTTTCTGCTATTGCAAAAAATGATTTTCTATCATTCCCCTCTACTCTTACGCATAATATATATACATCATTCCATTTAATAGCTCCAGAATTTAAGGTGGCATTAAAACCTATACGTTCTAAACCATTAGGGTTAGTTTCTGGGTTTAAATCATATCTCCAATGAATAGGAATATGATTTTCAGTTATTATTGGGTGTTTATATCTTGTATAAATTCCGTTTGAAACGCCACAAGTAGCATTGGTTTTTGATACCAACTCATTATGTTCTTGAATAACTTTACTTAAATGATAAGGTTTTAATATAACTTCTTTGCTCATTTTTTTCTTAATCTAATTGTTCATTTAATTTATTCCACCAAAATCTTTTCAAGAGATAGATGCAGATGGTTATCACGATTATTGAGATAACAATTGGCATTCCTTTTCTAAAAACTACGTACATAGGCAAAATAACCAATGCTGTTTGGGCTATTATGCCTATAGCAACATTAAACATATCTATGCCAAAATCTGTATTCTTCTTTATATTTGGTTCTTCTTTAATAACTTTATCATGAATAGGTTTCCAGAACCCCCATGGCCTAACATTCTTATAAAATGATTTTAGCACATCTTCATTGGTAGGAGGCGCAGTATAAGTACCAACAATAGAACCTATAAAAGATACTATTAATAAAATTGGAAATAAATACAAGCCTAATATATCTGGAAACAATTCTGGAACAATAGCAGCAGCAAGCATACCTGATACCATACCCCAGAAGAAACCTTCCCCATTAAAACGCCACCAATGCCACTTTAAAATGTTTGCTGACACATAACTACCATATAAAACAGAAACAATCCATTGCAAGACAGAGTTTACATCTTTAGCAAAAAGCCCCAAAACAATACTAACTACAACTACAAGAATACCTGTAACATAATTCATTCTCTTAATTTGGGTAGCTGTAGCATTAGGGCTTTTATATTTAAGATAAATATCATTAACTAAATAAGCCTGAGCTGCATTTAACGTTCCTGCAAACGTAGACATAAAGGCAGATATTAAGCCCGCCAATAACAAACCTAGTAGACCAACTGGTGCAAACTCCTTAATTGCAGTTGGTAATATTAGTTCAAAATCTACTTGTCCAGTTGCATTTATTAAATCCAACTTTTCATAATATACCAAAGCTAAAGCAGCAAAACCTGCTATCATTAAATATCTTATAGGCATTAATACTACAGATACAAAACCACTCATTTTAGATGCTTCTACAGATGATTTTGTAGATAATATTTTTTGCATATCATAGGTAGGTGCTGGTCCTGCTATACTAACCAGCAAACCTTTAAAAACCATCATCATAAAGAAGATTGTGAATAACCCAAAACCATCTTCTTTAATTTTGTTATTTACTTCTGGAATTATTTCAGACCAATCTAAATTCAATTCCCATCCAAAAAATGGACTAGACCACCCTTCTGGAACTTGAAATGCTCCTTCTCCAACAGCAACAAAACCTAAAACACCAATAACTATAGCAGCTATAGTCATTATAGCAAATTGTACTACATCTGCCCATACTATACCAGACATTCCACCTAGTAAAGAATAAAAAACAGCAAATAAGGTGAAGATAACACCATAAAAATGAGGTACAAATTCTGGCGAAACTGTAAAAGGAATATAGTCACTAACTACTTCCCAAGGAATGAAAATTTCTATGAATTTGCCCAAGCCTATGAATCCATATGCTAAATAACTTAAGCATAGTACCAAAGCAAAAACAACCACTATTATATGAGATAATTTTGCTCCTTTTTTAAAACCAAAACGTGTACCAATCCATTCGGCACCTGTAGTAGCATTAGAACGCCTTAGCCATTTAGACAAATACACCATTAAGAAAATCTGGTTAAATACTGGCCATAACCATGGAATCCATGCACTTTTTAAACCATAGACAAACATTAAAGTTACTAACCATATGGTACCAGAAATGTCAAACATACCTGAAGCATTGGAAAGCCCTAACATATACCAGGGAATAGAGTTACCTCCAAGAAGATAATCGTCTTTACTTCGTTGCGCCTTTTTCCTCAACACAAGTCCTATTACTATAACCACAATAAGGTATAGCGCAATGATTAATATATCTAAAGTATTTAACATATTTTACTAAATTTAATTACCTAAACTTTGTATATCTTTTAAGAATAAAGTTTTAGGGTAGTCTGCAAATTTTTTAAAATCTGATGCATTTTCATGAGTTTTGTGTGGTATGTAATAATGCTCTAAATGCGCATTTCTCCAAAACAGCACCCACGAAATCCCAGAATCTTTTATGTTAGGATACAACACTTCTGTAAACCAATTCTTTGTAGAAATCTTTTCTAGACCAGTTTCTGTAAATGCTAGTAATTTCCCTTTATCATCAGCAATAGTTTTAGCTATTTTTAAATCGTTTACAACAGACTTTATATAATCTTCTGAGTTTTCAAAATCATAAATATCTATACCTAAAACATCCACATAATCATCTCCAGGGTAATATTTCATATAATCATATCCAGGGTTTAGTTTATTTGGAGCATAGACGTACAACAAGTTATGTAATTTGTGTTCATCTTTTAACAACCTCACTGTTTCTCTCCAAAGCTGCACATAATCGTTCACACTGCAATTAGGATCACCCCACCAAAACCAAAAACCGTTCATCTCGTGATAAGGTCTAAACAAGATAGGTATTGGTTTATTTTTATACTTAAGTGTTTTTATAAACTTTGCTATTCTTGCTATCCATAGTTCATATTTACTATTAATAATATCATCAGTAAAGATTGCACTTGCAGAAGGAGTTACATCCCATGAATCACCTCCAGACACAAGGTTATCTGTATGCCAACTTAAAGTAATCATAGCTCCTTTTTTATATGCTTTAATAATTTCTTCACGCATGCTTTCAAACGGAACACTATCAATATTAATTGGAGATTGAATCTCTAACTTACTTAAGTCATACCCGTAAATTGCAGGATAATCACTTACCAACTCATGAACATCACTTTCTATTTTATTCAAACTATCTATACTATTCCAACCAATACCATAAGAGCTTGCATCTTGATGCCCAATAGCAAAACCTTCTTTTGCTATATAAGTTAACTTTTTATGTAGCTTTTTAGCGCTTCTATCTAATTTAGAGTCTACTAAAAATGGCTTTAAATATTCTTTATTATATAGCGATTTACATGATGCTAGAACCAATAAAAAAAACAAGCAGTACATCTTAAATACACCATATATTGACTTTTTATTCAAATTTTTGATATTTTTGTATTACACATATTACTAAATAATATTATATTTAATCTACATTAAGTATAAAATACAAATCTAGCTTTATACCTTCCATACGACTAATATTATTTTATCAAATAAATAAACTATTAATGCATTAATATATGAATTTACTAAAAAACTTACATAGAGAAATCACACCATTATCACCAGAAGATAGCTTTTTAGTATTTGATAGAGTTAAGAGCGAATTTGATTTCCCCATACATTTTCACCCTGAATACGAATTGAATTTTATAGGCAACGGTAAAGGCGTAAGACGTATTGTTGGTGATAGCATTGAAGAAATTGAAGCCTTAGAACTTGTTCTTATAGGCCCCAATCTACATCATGGATGGCAGACCCACAATTGCAAAAGCAAAAACATACATGAAATCACACTTCAATTCCATGAAAACCTTTTAAACGAAGGCATTTTAAGCAGAAAAATAATGAAGCCTATCAAAGACATGTTTAACAGATCTACTCACGGCATTCTATTCTCAAAAAAAACAGCCTCTGAAACACATCAAAGAATCTCACAACTATCTAAATTAGACAGCATGGACTATTTTCTTGAATTCATTTCTATTTTACACGATCTAGCAAATTCAAGAAACCAGAGACTATTATCAACCCACACCGTAAACCGAGAAAACTTTGACAATAGCGACAAAATAAAAACTGTATATGAATATGTTCAAGAAAATTACAGCAAAAAACTAATGCTGTCAGACGCATCAGATTTAGTAAACATGAGCCCTGTATCCTTTAATAGGTTTATGAAAAAAAGAACAGGCAAAACCTTTGTAGACTATGTTAATGACGTAAGAATAGGTTTTGCATCTATAAAACTAATCGAAAACGATTCAAGCATTTCTGAAGTCGCATTTAATTGCGGATTTAATAATATAGCAAATTTCAACAGAGTTTTTAAAAAAATAAAAAACACAACTCCAAGCCAATACAAAAAAGAATTCTCTGGCATTAAGAGAATCTTATAAAGATAAGAAACAATACACTTATACTAATTTATCACAACACTTGTAGTTTTATAAAAAACCTATCACTTACAATACTCAATACCAACTTCACAATAATTAACAGTCAATTAAACATTAAGAAAACTTCAACAAATTACATAATCTTATTGCAAATTGACAAAATAATATTATTCAAAAGGTCGCTTTTATCATAATTTTGGATATTCTTAACAATTGTGTGTTATAATTTTCAATTAATCAAAACTTAACATACTTTATTAACTAATATTAAACAATTATCAACTAACACAAAAAAGATGCGAAAATTAATGATGAAAACAACTATTTGTGCATCCAAGCAATTTTGGTTTATAACATTATTGCTTCTGGTCAGTCAAATTTGTTTTGCTCAAAACAAGGTAAATGGCATTGTAAAAGACACAAACAACCTACCTATACCTGGAGTTAACGTTTTAATTAAAGGAACCTCTCAAGGTGCTGTAACTGATTTTAACGGAGCTTATAGTATTACAGCTTCAGTATCAGATGTATTAATCTTTAGTTACATAGGTTACATAACTAAAGAAATCAAAGTAGAAAAAGGTGCGCCAATTAATGTAATACTAAAAGAAGACATTTCTACCCTAGACGAAGTTATTGTTATTGGTTATGGTACTCAACTTAAAGAAGATATTTCTGGAGCTGTTTCATCTGTTACTGTAAAAGATCTAGAAACAACTCCACAAGTTAGTATTGACCAAATGCTACAAGGACGTGCTTCTGGGGTTAGTGTAACTACTAACTCTGGGCAACCTGGAGCTGCCGTTTCAGTAAGAATTCGTGGTGTAAACTCTATTTCTGGAAGTAGTGAGCCACTGTATATTATAGATGGTGTGCCAGTATCTGGAGTTTCTAGCGAGGGCGGGTCAAGTCCTTTAAACTCTATCAACCAAAATGACATTGAAAGCGTAGATATTCTTAAAGATGCTTCTGCAACCGCCATTTACGGTTCTAGAGGGTCAAATGGTGTTGTTATTATTACTACTAAGCGTGGTAAAAAAGGCAAAGGCACTGTAAAGTACAGTTCTTTTGTAGCTATTCAAGAGCCAGTAAATATCATAGAAACAATGAATTTACCGCAATATGCAAGATTGCAAAATGCTATTAACGAAATCTACGGTATTGATCCTATAATTGAATTTACAAGACCTGAATTATTGGGATCTGGAACTAATTGGCAACAACAAATTTTTGATAATGCCCCTATGGAGAGTCATCAGGTTTCTTTTCAAGGTGGCAAAGAAGGAATCAATTATTTTATTTCAGGAAGCTATTTGGAGCAAGAAGGAACAGTAATTGCTTCTGGTTTTAATCGTACTACTGTTAGAGCTAACCTAGATGCCAAAATTAGTGATAAAATAAAAGTTGGTATCAACCTTACAGCTAGTAGGGTTAATGAAAAATTAGTATTTAATGGAAGAAGTGATGGCATTATTGGCTTGTCACTTTTAAATAGTCCTTCTATCGCAGTTTTTAATCCAGATGGTAGTTTTGCTGGTCCTAGTCTTAATGATGATTTTAGATTAGCCAATCCTGTAGCTGAAGCTCTGAGCATAAAAAACAGGCTAAGAAAAAATAGAGTTTTAGGAAATATTTATGCGGAATTTCAATTAGCAAAAAACCTAACATTTAGAACAGAATTTGGAGGAGATTTTGGTGCAAATAACCAAAACCGTTTTTCACCTATTTATACGTATGGTGAAATTGAAAATGAAAACAACTCTCTAACAGTTGTAAATGAGCAAACTGATTTTTGGATTATTAAAAACTTTTTAACCTACAGCAACAGATTTAATGATAAGCATGATGTAACGTTTATGATTGGTTCTGAAGCACAAGAAGGAAAATTCAACAGAACAACAGCTACCGATGGTAACTTTGTTGGTAACGATTTTCCTGTCTTAGGTACAGGAAACGCCATAGATGTTTTAACTCCTGAAATTAAACAAACCAATGCTTTAGAGTCTTATTTTGGTAGAGCTATTTATTCTTTTGATAGAAAATATAGTGTTACAGCCTCACTTAGAGCCGATGGTTCTTCGCGATTTGCGGAAGGCAATAAATGGGGGTACTTCCCTTCTGTTTCAGGAGCTTGGAAAATCTCAAACGAATCATTCATGGAAAATTTTGATGCCATTCAAAACATAAAACTATACGGTGGGTATGGAGTTGTTGGTAATCAAGAAATTCCTAATTACGCATTTATCTCTAGATTAACACCTGTAAACACTGGTTTTGGAACAGGTTTTCTAACTGACAATTTTTCGAATTCTGATTTAACCTGGGAATCTTCTACTCAAACCAATATTGGGTTAGACTTTGCCTTACTCAATAATAAGTTAAGAGCCTCAGTTGAGGTGTACAAAAAAGTATCTAAAGACTTCTTATTACAATTTGCACCATCTAACCTTGTAACAGGTGGTGGCAATGATATTGTAGGGTCTATTGAAGCGCCTTGGGTTAATTTAGGTGAAATGGTTAATAAGGGGATCGATGTAACTTTAAGCTACAATACAAACCCAAATAAGGATTTTTCATGGAATTCATCACTTACCGTTCAACACTATAAAAATGAAGTGACAGATTTAGGTAATGTTGCAGATATAAATGGTCAAATGACTGTTAACTATGATGGTAGTCAAAATGTTACTATTACAAGAACAGGTGAACCTATCGGGTTATTTTACGGATTGGAAGTAGAAGGTATTTTTAGAACGCTTGATGATATTAATGGTGCTCCAATACAATTTGGAAGACCTTTTGAAGATGCTCTTTTTGCAACAACTTGGTTGGGTGACATTAAGTTTAAAGATCAAAATGGTGATGGTGTTATTGATGACAATGACAGAACTGTTATTGGAAATCCACATCCAGACTTCACATTTGGTTTTCAAAACTCCTTTAAATACAAAAACTTTGATTTATCTATATTCTTACAAGGATCTTATGGTAATGACGTATTTAATGCCGTTAACAGATTACTTACTGCTGGTAACAGAACATTTACAAATCAATTACCATCTGTGTTAGACTTCTGGTCAGTTGATAACCCAGACGCATTATCACCAAGATTAGCCAGAAACGATACTAGAAATATTGAAATATCAGACAGATACATAGAAGACGGTTCTTATTTAAGAATCCAAAACATCACACTTGGTTACAACCTAAATCAAACGATTATTGATAAAATAGGTTTAACTGCTTTGAGGTTTTATGGTAGTATTCAAAATTTACACACGTTTACTAGTTATTCTGGTTACGACCCTGAAATTGGTTCATTTAATCAAAATCCTCTTTTAAAAGGCATTGATGCCGGTAGATATCCATCTCCGCGCACCTTTACTTTTGGAGTTAATGTAGAATTTTAAAAATATAACACAATGAAAAACGTATTAAACATAAAATTCATATTAGCGTCATTATCTATATTGCTTGTTTTTACATCATGTAGTAAAGACTTTTTAGACCTTAGTCCTGAGGATTCTTTTAGTGATGCTACTTTCTTTCAAACAAATGATCAAGTTAGAGTTTCAACAAACGCATTATACTCTGTGCCTTGGTTTAATTTTAACTCTGATACCATGTGGGTCATAGGTGAGTTAAGTTCTGGAAATGGAAGAACTTGGGATCCTAGAAATGCTGATTTTACAAACTTTGCAGTAAATGGTAATAATGCTCAAATCATTAGAACTTGGGAATCATTATATGCTGTGGTGGCTCAGGCAAATTCTGTAATTAATGCATTATCAAATGTAACATCAACAGAAGTTTCAGAAGATGTTTTAAATAATGCCTTAGGTGAAGCACGATTTATAAGAGCTACGGCCTATTTCTACTTGGTAAGAATTTTTGGCTCTATACCAATTATTGAAAACAACACAGATGTAGTTTTAAACCCAGTTATTCCAAGACATTTAGTATCTGACATTTATAGATTTATTGAATTAGATTTACAATTTGCTATAGAAAATTGCCATGATAGAACCCAAAGAAACTCAGTTGAAATAGGAAGGGTTTCAAGTGGAACTGCTAAAGCAATGCTTTCTAAAGTATATTTATACACAGAAGATTATAATAGCTCGTATCAATTAGCCGATGAAGTTATAAATTCTGGTGAGTTTTTACTTTATGGAGGTGATGGTGTCGATGGCGATCCTTCTGGAAGTTATTTAGATTTATTTAAACCTGAAAACGATAACAACCCTGAGTCTATTTTTGCTTTGCAATGGACAACTTCAAGCAGATTTGGAGAAGGCAATGGTATTCAATCTATTTTTGCCCCATCAGGTTTTACAGGTGGCGGAGATGGGTTTTCTGCCATAGGTCCTTCCCCTGACTTATTATCAGCTTATGAAGATGGAGATCTTCGATTCTATGCAACTCTCATGGAAAGAGGTGCTTTTTATCCAGATCTAAATGGCGGTTATACTGTACCAGATGGCATAGATTTTCAAGGATCTCAACATGGTATTAAAAAATATGTAGTTGGTTCAGATGATGCTACAGGAAGAGATGACAGTAATAATACTACAACTTCTAACAATACTTATATTTTGAGATATGGTGAGCTACTATTAATCCATGCAGAAGCAGCATTAAATGGAGGTGGGCCTGAGGCTCAAGGAATTGCATCATTCAACAAAATTAGAAGAAGAGCAGGTTTAGTAGAGATAGCATCTCCTACTTTAGAAGATGTATTTGAAGAAAGACGCATTGAGCTTGCTTTTGAATTTGAGTTCTGGTATGACATCGTGAGAAGAGGATCAGACTTTGCAATAAACTATTTAAGTAATACAGATAGAGGTACATTTAATAGTGATACTGGAGAGTTACAATCAGAATTTTTCCAGGCGACTACCGATGATTTATTATTTCCATATCCAACTATAGAAACACAAAACAATCCAGCTTTATTAGAAGCTCCGGAACCGTATAATTTTAATTAAAAAGCTATGAAAAAAGAATTTAATTTATTTAGTAAGTACGTTAGCATATGTATGCTAATTGTAAGTGTGTTATTTTCTTCCTGCGAAAGTGAATTTAATGAACCAAGTGATAATTTCACTAGTGAACCACCAGTTATTACTAGTGTTAGTGAAACCAGGGAAGACAAAGCCGTAACTCAAGGTGTTTTAGATAATATCTATACCATTAGAGGTGAAAACCTATCCTCATTAGTTGCTATTTATTTTAATGGTGTTAAAGCAAGTTTTAATCCAGCACTATTATCAGACACGGTAGCTTTTGTAACAGTACCTGAAGAAGCACCAGTATTAAACCAAAGTAATACTATGAAAGTTGAAAATTTGTTTGGCACTACAGACTATGACTTTTCACTTTTAACCATTACTGATTTTACTGAAGCAACAGTAAACGGGAAAAAAGTGGTGAACTTAATGGGTGGTGATTTTTCTGAAACTTCGTCTGTTACTTTTGTGAGTGGTTCAGCTGAAAATGGCAACTTAATAGAGCTCCCTGCTGAATTTACAATTATCTCAGCAGGAGAAGTGCAAGCAGAAGTCCCTGCCGGAGTAGAACAAGCGTTTATTTTCCTAGAAACCTCTAGAGGAGCCATTACCAGATCTGAATCTTATGGGTTCTCATATTCTATATATATTGATGGTTTGAATACAGATTGGTCGACCTCAGAATGGGGTGGTACACACGAACTACAATCAACAGAAGTTACCTTGGGTGATTTCTCAGTTAAAAGTACCAGAGAAGCATGGGCAGGCTTAACTTTTTGGCCAGACAATGCTACTATTAATTACAAAGATTTTGATGCTATAAGTGTAACCATCTATGGAACAGGAGCTCCAGGAGACAGTGTTAATTTAGCTTTAAACGATTTCAACGCTCAGGTTAACTTACCATTGGTACCAGGTGAATGGACAAAATTCGTAATCCCCTTATCAGATTTTTACCCTAATGGAGGCGCTCCAGATACTATTTTTAGAATGGATTTTCAAGAGTCTTCAGGTACAGGTATGGCACAATATATATTCTATATTGATGACTTTGGTTTCCTATAAAAACAGAAACTAAATAAGACTTTTCAAAAATTAAAAACAATTATTGATGAAATCATATAAAAAAATTTTCAGCCTATGTTTAGCACTTATATTAGTTGCAACGTCATGCTTCAATGACGATGACAATGTGCTGGATAATCAGTTAAGTTCAAATGTTAAAAATATATCTGAACTTGTCTCTGAAAACTCAAATTTATCCACTTTAGCTAGTGCGTTAGAAACTGCTGGTTTAGTTGAAACACTTGAAAAAGAAACTACATTTACAGTTTTTGCACCAAATAACACAGCTTTTAGTGATGTAGATATGTCTTCTTTATCAGATGAAGAAGTAACTAATGTTCTTTTAAATCATGTTATAAGCACTACTACTCCAGACTTCACATCTTCTATGACATCAGGTTACAGAACAACTTTAGCAACAGGTCCAGATAATAATAATTTGAGCATTTTCACAAATGCATCAGAAAATATTATCATAAATGGTATGGGAACTATAGTAGATGGATCTGAAGATATTGGAGCCACAAATGGTATTGTGCATATTATAGATAATGTACTTACACCACCAACCTTAGTAAGTCATATATTGGCTAACCCTAATTATTCTTCTCTAGCAGCAGCTCTTGAAAAAGCAGATTTGGTAGACACTTTAAACGGAAGTGATATTTTTACCGTATTTGCGCCCAATAATGCAGCCTTTGAAAAATTCATGATGGATGTTGAAGCTGCTTTTGGTTGGACCTCTTTAGATGACATACCAACAGACACTTTAAATCAAGTACTTCTATATCATGTAGTTGCTGGTGAAAATCTTGTTGCTGGTGATGCTTTAGGAAGTTCGCAAACAACAGTACAGGGTGAAGACATCTCTATTGGAGACAATGCAAATATAGACGACGCAAGTTACACAGATAGCGCCATTAACATAACCGATATACAAGCTATAAACGGTGTTATTCATGGTGTAGATAAAGTATTGTTACCAAATGATATTTTCCAATCTATATTAGATAGAACTTTAAATATTATAGAGCGATGTAATGATAGAGGCTTTACGTCTTTTACAGCAGCTTTAGAAAAAGCAGGTTTATCCTCTCAGGTTACAATGGACCAACTTACCGCTTTTGCTCCTAATGACGGTGCATTTACAACATTTTTCTTAACCATCAATAATTTTGATAGTTTAGATGATTTTGATACTCCAGAAGAAATTGACTTATTAAAAAGGCTCTTAGAATACCATTTAGCAGCAGGAACAACACTTTCTAGTGGTTTAACTCCAGGTATGACAATTGAGACTTTACAAGGCGATTCTATAACATTTGATGATGGCACTAACAGTTTTAGTCCTTCACATGCAAATGCTCCAAATGGTACAATAGTTACTCCAGATATAGGAGCTAATAATGGTGTTATTCATGAAATTGATAATGTATTAGTACCTGATGCTGATGCTACAGCTTTAGGTTATCCATTACCTCCTTCAGGAGCGGCAGTTTATGGTTTTGAGATTTATGATGATGCTCTAAATCCTGTATTCTGGATAGGAGGTTGGACAACACCAGATTTTGCGAACACAGAACAAGTGAGATCAGGAGTGCATTCTATTAGAGTAGATTATCAAGGAGATGATGGTTTCCAAATAGGTGGAGCTGGAGAAGATTTAACAGCATATTCTACTGTAAATGCTGCATTCTATTCTGAAAACGGAACATCAGTTACATTTATTTTAAATGAGCAATGGGGATCAGGACAAACCGTAAGTATTCCTGCAGGTGAATGGACAAACGTATCAATTCCTATTACTAATATTTCAAATGGTACAACAGTATTAGATCAGTTTGTAATTAGAGATGCCAGTTTAACTCCAAATACACTCTATATAGACGAAGTAGGCTTAGATGTTACTTATGAGCAAGCTATTCCTACTTTTAACTATGAAGTATATACTGAAGATAATCTTGTTGCAGATTGGATAGGCGGATGGACATCTCCAGTATTTAATGACTCATCAAACCCAAGTACTGGTATATTTTCCATTAGAAATGAAATGGCTGCAAATTCTGGTCTTCAATTAGGTGGTACTAATATTGATTTAACAGCTTATTCTGTAGTTAAATTTTCTATTTATTGTGATGACACAACAGCCTTTAAACTAGTGCTCAATGAGCAATGGGATGGTTATATCATTAATCCTACGGCTGGAGAATGGAATCATTACACTGTACCATTAGCAGATGCATTATATGGCACAACAACATATACACAATTTGTAATTCAAGAAATTGGAGGAAATGATGTAGTCGCTTATTTTGACGATATTGGATTCGACTAGAATTCAAAAATATTAATTTGTTTAGTTAACAAAACAGTTTGTTTTACCCCCATGCTTTATCGCATGGGGTTTTTTCATCGAAAAAACACACAAATACAATTTTAACATACTGAATTTTAGTATCTTAATAAAAAAATCCATGAAGCATTGTATTTTAATTATTCTATTATTTAGTTCTACATTTGCTTATCAGCAAACCTTATCTAAATATATTGTTGTAGATCAGTTTGGTTATCGTACTACTTCAGAAAAAATAGCTGTAATGCGAGATCCTTTAACTGGTTTTGACGCATCAGAATCCTTTTCCCCTGGTTTTTCCTATGCATTAGTAGATGTATCAACAGGGAGTCAGGTTTTTACAGGAAATTCTACACCTTTTAATTCCGGTAGTGAAGATACTTCTTCTGGAGACAGGGCTTGGTGGTTTAATTTTTCATCTTATGAAACCCCAGGCACATATTATATCTTAGACATCAATAAAAATTTAAAATCGCATGATTTTGAAATTAATGACAATGTATACGAAGAGGTTTTAAAACATACTGTACGTACATTTTTCTACCAAAGGGCAGGTTATGCTAAAGATGCGCAATATGCTGGTTCTAAATGGGCAGACGGTGTTAGCCATTTAGGAACTCTACAAGATACTCAATGTAGAAAATATGACACTCCTACCAACGCTTCTTCCGAAAAAGATTTAAGCGGTGGTTGGTATGATGCTGGTGATTATAATAAATATACACCTTGGACTTCTTCATACATCATAGACATGATAAGGGCTTACAAACAAAACCCTAATGTTTGGGGAGATAATTACAATTTACCCTACTCTGGTAATGGAACACCAGATATTGTTGATGAAATAAAATGGGGATTAGACCATCTACTTAAACTTCAAGAAAGTAATGGCTCTCTTATTAGTGTAGTAAGTTTGGCTAGCAATTCTCCTCCCTCTTCTGCAACAGGACAGAGTTTATATGGTGGAGTAAACACTACATCAACGCTAGCCGCAGCAGCTGCCTATGCTCATGGAGCAAAATTATTTAAAGAGCTAGGAAATACAACATATAGCAATACTTTACAACAAAGTGCTATTAATGCTTGGACTTGGGCAGAAGCAAATCCAAATGTTATATGGGAAAATAATAGTGCTACTTACAATTCTATTGGTATTGGTGCTGGACAACAAGAAACAAATACTTATGGAAGGTTTGCTCTAAAAATACGTGCAGCGATTCATTTATTTGATCTTACTGCAAACCAAACTTACAGAACATATATTGATAATAATTACCAAGATATACATTTAATGTTATGGGATTTCGCTTTTCCTTTTGAACAAGAAAACCAAGAAGCTCTTTTACATTATGCATCCCTAACTAATGCCACTTCTGCAATTGCCACAGATATAAAAAACACATATGAGAATGCTATGAACTCAACTGATAACTTTAATGCTTTTAATAACGAAATAGATCCGTATATGGCGCATTTAAAAGATTATGTTTGGGGAAGTAACGGCACTAAAAGCAGAAAAGGATTAATGTTTACTAACTATGTTAACTATGCTATCAATACGGTTAATAATGATGATGCTTTACAAGCCGCTGAACGTTACATACACTACCTGCATGGAGTTAATCCGTTAAATTTATGCTATCTATCCAATATGAATGATTATGGAGCAGATGAGAGTGTAAATGAATTCTATCATACCTGGTTTGCTAATGGTACCGAGTGGGATAATGTACAAAATGATTTATACGGACCAGCACCTGGTTTTTTAGTAGGTGGTCCAAACCCATCTTATGACTGGGATAGCTGTTGCCCTTCTGGATGTAGCGGCTTCTCTTGTGATACTTCTCAAAGAAACAGAATTATGAATCAACCAAATCAAAAAGCATATGATCAATTTAATACTAATTGGCCTATGAATTCTTGGGAGGTTACTGAAAATAGTAACGGATATCAAACACCCTATATTAGACTGTTATCGCATTTTGTTAATGCAAGTGGTTCTTTGTCTTCAAATAGTCATTCTTTTGAAAATTTTGTATCCGCTTACCCTAATCCTTTTAAGAATGACATACAAATAAAGGTGAATGAGCCTTTCAGCTTTGAAGTTTATAATATTACAGGACAAATACTAGCCTCTGGATATTCAGAAAAAGAAGTTAAAATTGGGGAAAACTTAAAAAACTCTAGTGTTTATTTTGTGAAAATTATGACTTCTTCTAAACTTCATACAATTAAAATAATCAAAAAGTAAATATTCTTATTTCAATTCAAACTCGACTTCTAAAGTTTCAGAAGAACTACCACCAACAAACACCTTAAAATCAAAAGGTTCAACTAAGTAAGTTCCATCACCATTATAAAAACCTAAAGTAGTTTTTCATTTGTTGGTATTATAAATAATAGTATACTTATTACTAATTTATATTTTTAAAAAAACAAGGATAGAACAGAAGCACAACTAAATCCAACCAAAGCAAGTATTGTTGTCATGAGTGTCCAACTCTTAAAAGTTTGCTTTTCTGTAAGTCCTAAATATTTTCCTACTAGCCAAAAACCGCTATCATTTACATGAGACATAATACTTGCACCTGAAGCCACTGCTATAACCAATAATGCCTTTTGAGGCTCAGAAATAGTTTCCATTAAAAGAGGTGCCGTTAGTCCTGCAGCTGTTATCATTGCAACAGTAGCAGAACCTTGTAATACTCTTACCAGAGCAGCAGATAGAAATGCAAACAATAATATACTCACACCTTTATCTGCAAAATAATTTGCCAGCATTTCACCAGCGCCTGTATTCACAAGCATTTGTTTAAATACGCCTCCAGCTCCAGTTATTAAAATAATAATACCTGCAGGTGCCATAGATTTTGTACTAATGTCTAACAATTGTGCTTTTGTAAACCCTCTCTTAATTCCTAAAATATACCAAGCTATTAGATTTGCGATGATTAGAGCAGAAAACGGATGCCCAATCATTCCCAACCATTCAAGTAATTTTTTGGGTAATACTTCCTCTCCAACTAACGGACTGTTGATAATTGTATTAACAACGATAAGTAATATTGGGATAGCAATGATACTAACAATAACTCTTACCGATGGTAAATCTCTTTGTTTTTCTAAGGTTGTTTCTTCTGAAGTAATTCCAGAAACAGGAATACGTTTTGAAATGTATTTTCCTAAAACAGGGCCACACAGAATAGCTGTTGGAATACCTGCAATAAACCCAAAAAGAATAACCCAACCTAGGTCTGCTTTTAAAATATCTGCTACGGCAACAGGTCCTGGCGTTGGCGGAATAAATGTGTGTGTTATAGCTAAACCCGCTAATAACGGAATTCCGTATAATAAAATAGGCTTTTTAGTTTTCTTTTGAAGTGCATAAATCATGGGTACTAAAATGATAAAAGCTACTTCGAAGAACACAGGAATAGCGACAATAAAGCCCGTAAGCATTAATGCCCATGGAGAGCGTTCAATACCAAATTTGGCTAAAAGCTTACTCGCTAATGCTTCTGCACCACCAGAATGTTCTAAAATAGCGCCAAAAATACCACCCAAACCAACAACCACTGCTACAAAACCAAGTGTATTCCCCATCCCTTCCTGTACAGTTTTTATTATAGTTGAGGGCTCCATTCCTGATAATACACCTACCAAAATACTAGCCATTAGCAAAGCTATAAATGCCTGTATTTTAAAACGTAAAATGAGAACTATAAGAAGGACAACCCCTAAAAAAACCGCTCCTAAAAGAGAAAAATCTATCATCATTAATACCATTTAGTATGAAAGAATTGATCTTCTGGGGCATTCACTTTTTGATAAGTATGTGCACCAAAATAATCACGTTGTGCTTGTATTAAATTAGCTGGTAAGCGTTCGGTAGTTATACCAATCCAGTAATTGTAAGCAGACCAAAATGTATCAAAAGCTATTCGGTTTGATAAACTATAAGAAATGCTCTTTTTAATAGCCTCCTCAGAAGTCATCAATAATTCAAGAATATTGTCATCATCCAAATAACTCTCATACTCTTTAAAAACAGTTATTGAGCTTTCTATAAATTGTGAACGGATGATACACCCATTAGTCCATATACGTGCTATTTCCGATAGGTTTAAATCCCAATTAAACTCTTTTGATGCTAGTTTCATTAACTCAAAACCTTGATGGTGATTTACAATTCGTGCAAAACGATAGGCATTTTCTAAAACTGACACATCTACTGTAATCTGATTCTTTGGAGCTTTTCTCAGGTTCTTTGATAATTGCTTCCTCTTATCTTTAAATGAAGATATATAGCGTGCAAAAACTGCTGAAGACATCATGGTATTCACTGTACCTAAATCAAAAGCTGCTTTTGTAGACCAAGACCCTGTTCCTTTATTACCCGCCTTATCTAAAATAGTATCTAAAATGCATACACCATTTTCTTTTTTCCGAAGAATGTCAATAGTAATTTCTAGCAAATAGCTAGACACATCTGTTTTATTCCATTCTGAAAATATCTGAGCTATCTCATCATTGGTTTTAGTAACAAAAAGCAATGCATAAACCTCAGCCAGTAATTGCATTTCAGCATATTCTATACCATTATGAACCATTTTCACGAAATGTCCAGCGCCCTCTTCTCCAATATGTGTACAACATGTTTTTCCATGATTGTCTTTAGCTGCGATGGCTTCTAAAATGGGCGCAATTTCAGTATAACTTTCTTTAGTTCCACCAGGCATTATTGAAGGTCCTTTTCGAGCGCCTTCTTCTCCTCCAGAGACACCACAGCCTACAAAGTTTAACTTTTTACTTTTTAAGTATGCTGCTCGTCTATTAGTATCTAAATAATGTGAATTTCCGCCATCAATTAAAATATCCCCCTCAGACAAAAACGGCAATATGGCTTCAATAATACTATCAATAGCACCACCAGCCTTAATCATGATGAGTATCTTTCTAGGGCACTCTAAAGATGCTACAAAACTTTGAAGTTCTGTAAATCCTTTAACGTTCATGCCTTCATCCGTTCGTTTTAAAAAATCAGGAAGAACATGCTCTTCTCCTTGTTCAGCCCTATTATAAACTGACAATGCAAAGCCTTTTTCTGCAATGTTAAGACTTAAACTGCTTCCCATGACTCCTAACCCTATAACACCTATGTCTGACTTATTCATTCTTTAATTTTGAAATAATAGTTTTCACAATTTCTTCTGGCGATTTGGATATACCTACTTCAATCGCATAACTTGGTACTTCCAAATCCTCAAATTGTGCATCTAACAGACTTGAACTCATAAAATGTCCGTTTCGTTTTTCAATACGTTTCTTTATCAAACTTTTACTGCCTGATAAATGCACCCAGACAATGGTTGTATATTCTGAAGAAAGCAACTTTCTATAACTTTCTTTTAATGCCGAACATGCTAAAACAGCACCTCCTTTTGCTGCCCACACGCTTATATTTTCTGATAATATTTGTAACCATGGCCATCTATCTTCATCATTTAAAGGCTGTTTACCAGCCATTTTTTCGATATTCGATTTTGGATGAAAATCATCGGCATCATAATAAGGCAATTGAAAATACTCTGATAATCTTTTACTTATGGTTGTTTTTCCACAACCACTTACACCCATCACCACGATTATCATATCCCTAATCTTTTAAATAAAATGCGCTCTTTAAACCTGATGCTGAATGTGGTCCGATCCAAACATTAAAATCGCCTTCTTCTGCTGCTTTCACCAATTTATTATTTGTAAATTCTAATATCTTAGATGATATTGTAAAACTGACTTCTTGAGTTTCCCCTGCTTTTAAATTTACATGCTCAAACCCTTTTAATTCTCTAACTGGTCTGGTAATACTTCCCACAACATCTTGAATGTAGAACTGAACAACTTCTTTCCCTGTTCTTGTTCCTGTATTAGTTACCGTTGCTTTTATGGTAATATCTTCATTAAATCTGATCGTATCTTTTGACACTTCAATCTTATCATATTTGAAATTTGTGTAACCAAGACCATAACCAAATGGAAAATGTGGTGTATAACCAACATCTAAATAATGAGAATCGTTACCTAAAGAACTTTGCCACGCACCAATTGGAATATCATACATAGCTACATAATCTTTCTTATTTGCTGGTCTCCCTGTATTTTTATGATTGTAGAAATATGGTAATTGACCTGCTGTTTTTGGCCATGACACAGGTAATCTACCCTGTGGCTCCTCCAACCCGAATATAATTTCTTGCAGTGCTTCACCTCCCATTGTTCCTGGATGCCAAGACATTAAAACAGCATCTACATCGTCAATTACATTAGTTATGGTAATCGGTCTTCCTGCCATAATTACTAATACAATTGATTTTCCTGTTTTTGCTAATTCTTTAATTAAGTTTTCCTGCGCTCCAGGTAAATCAATTGAAGCCCTACTATGCGCTTCTCCAGATAAAATAGCTTCCTCTCCAGCTACAAAAACAACTACATCTGATGCTCTAGCTACGGCTATAGCTTTTTTAAACTCTTTCTTAGACAGGTCTCTACTATGAGATAACCCAGCAATATAAGTGTAATTAACATCTGCTGCTTCAAAAGCATTTAAAGGTGTTATAGTCTGTTCTTTTTCTCCATCAAAAGTCCATGTACCCATTTGATCTAAAGGTGCATCAGCCATAGGACCAATTAAAGCTATTTTAGATCTTTTAGCTAAAGGTAAAACACCTTCGTTCTTCAACATTACAGTACTCTTTATAGCTGCTTCTTTTGCTTTTTCAAGATGTGTCTTTTCATAAAATTTAGCTTCATTAGCTACATCTCTATAAGGTTCTTTAAACAACCCTAATCTTAGTTTTACTCTAAGAATATTTTTTACAAATACATCTAATTGTTTTTCTGAAACTTTACCTTCTTTAATAAGAGCCTTAAGATTATTTTCATAAGCTTTACTGGTCATTTCCATGTCTAGCCCTGCATTTGCTGCTAACTCTCCTGCATGTTTTTCATCTCTTGCGTAACCATGCGTGATCATTTCAACCACTGAATCCCAATCGCTAACAACAAAGCCATCAAAGCTTAATTCGTCTCTTAAAACATCCTTTAAAAGGAATTCATTTCCTGTAGCTGGAATACCATTTATCTCATTAAATGATGTCATTACTGTAGCAGCACCAGTATTTAAAGCTGCTTCAAATGGCGGTAAATATAAATTGCGTAATAATGGCTCTGGAATTAAAGTGGTATTATAATCTCTACCACCAATAGCAGCACCATAACCTATGTAATGTTTTGCACAAGCTGCAATACTTGTTGAGTTGTTTAATGAATCTCCTTGAAATCCTTCAACATAAGCTTTTCCTAAGATAGAGGCTAAATACGGATCTTCTCCTGGTGATTCAGCTATTCTTCCCCAACGGCTATCTCTAGCAATGTCTAACATTGGGGCAAACGTCCAACGAATTCCAACTGAACTTGATTCTATAGCTGCTACTCGAGATGATGTTCTTGCCACATCTTCATCCCATGATGCTGCCATTCCTAACGGAATTGGAAACATAGTTTTAAAACCGTGAATCACATCTCTTGCGAAAATTAAAGGTATTTTATTAGGACTTTCCTCTACTGCTATTTTTTGTAATTCATCAACAAACTCAGTTTTCATAACGTTCAATAACGCGCCTACCTTACCTTCTCTTACTTGTTGTTTTAACTCTTCTGATAAGGTTTTTGCTCTACTTGAAGTCCCTCTTAAATTGGTTTGCCCAATTTTTTCTTCAAGTGTCATTTTTGAAAGTAACTCATTTATAACTACTTCATACTTTTCATCACTTTCATTAATTGCTTTTTTTTCACTTTGCCCATTTTTAGAACAACTTAAAAAGCATAAAAGAATAAATAGTATGTAATAATTTTTCATTTGTTTATTTTTTTGATTGGTCCTTATAAAAGGCACTTTTTACACCTTTCACACCAGGTACAACTTTAAATATTGAACCTGAATTAGGATATTTTTTTAGTTCATCTTCAGTCATATCTATTCTTGCTGAAGTAATATATAAAACACCTAAATCTTCACCGCCAAAGGCACAGGATGTTACATTGTGCGCCGGTACAGGAATTTTTTGAATTATTTTTCCCGTTTTAGGATTGAATCGTATTACTGCATTTCCGTTCCACATACCTACCCATAACATATCTTCTTCATCAATAGCCATTCCATCAGGATGTCCTAATGATTTTTCAATTTCTACAGCAACTCTTCCGTTTGAAATTTCACCTGTTTCGTCATTATAGTCAAAAGCCTTTATTTGCGATGTTGGCGTATCAATATAATACATGGTAGATTTATCTGAAGTCCAAACAATACCGTTAGAAATGGTAACACTATCAATTTTAGTACTGAATGCTCCTTTTTCATTTATACTAAAAAGTTTAGCATGTCCTTTTTTCTGATCCCAATGCATGGAACCTACCCAAAATCTGCCATTTGGGTCTACTTTTCCATCATTTAATCGACACTCCTTCAATGGTTCGCTCATATCAACAAACAACTCTGAAACTCCTGTTTTTAAATTTGTTTTATACACACCATCCTCTAAAGCAGACAACACTTCTTCAGAATTTACAGGAACTACTGTTCCTATTCTTGAAGGCATATTTATGGTCTTGTTTTCTTTAGTTTCAGGATTGTAAATATTGAGTAACTTTTTTTCAATATCTATCCAATACAATTCTTGCGTTTTATAATTCCACAAAGCACCTTCACCTAAATCTGAAGCTATTTTATACTCTATTTCGGCTTCTAAACTTTTATTAGTTTCAACAACTTTTGTTTTTTTCTCTTTAGAATTACAACTTATCAAAATCGCTATTGCGCTAATACAAATTACTCTCTGTAACATAATTTATCTAAATTTAATTTAGATTAAGATAGTTATTTTATTTAACGGTAATCTTTAATGATTTAGAGATATTATTAGAAGCATTTCCAACATAAACGTTGTAAGTTCCTTTCTCAACAATCCAATTTGAAGTTGTTTCATCATAATATGCCAAAGCACTTACTGGAATTTCAATGTTAGCTGTAACTCCTTTTCCTGAGTCAACTTCTACTTTTTGAAATCCCTTTAACTCTTTTAAAGCTCTTTTTACCTTAGACTTTGACTTACCTACATAAACCTGAACAACCTCACTACCGCTTCTACCTCCTACATTTGAAATAGTACAGGAAACCGAAATGGACTCGTTTTCTGAATAACTTTTTTTATCTGTTTGTATATCTGACAACTTAAAATCTGTATAAGACATGCCTTCACCAAAAGCGAATAGTGGTTTAATCTTTTTAGTATCGTGCCAACGGTAACCCACTAAAATATCTTCTTTGTAATATTGATTGGTGCCATCTCCTGGATATGATAATTCATCAAAAGAATGTGCAGCATTATCTTCTAGTTTTTTAGGGAATGAAAATGGTAATTTCCCTGAAGGGTTTACATCTCCGCTAATAACATCAGCCAAAGCATTTCCTGCCATACTGCCTAAATACCAACCTTGAATTAGCCCATCAACTTTATCTAACCAAGACATTTCAACGGCATTTCCTGTAAGTAATACCATTCCTAAATTTCCATTTACAGCTTTTATTTCTTTTAGTAATTCTTCTTGTCCAAAAGGAAGATGGTATTGCTGTCTATCATCGCCTTCACAATCTTGAAGGTGGCTTTTACTTAATCCTCCAACAAACAAAACAATATCTGCTTTTTTTGCAACTTCTATGGCTTCAACTTTTAAAGAATCTGCATTGTAAGGTGATGGTAATACTTGATCATAGACTGATTCTCCAGAAGCAAACCCCATAGCATGAATTATCTTTGCATTTTTATATCTGTCTTTAAGACCTTCTAAAGGCGATATTTCAAATTTTGGTTTTAATTCTGAAGAACCTCCTCCTTTTGTCATAGATCTTGTAGCATTTTCTCCAATTACAGCAATTGTTAGTCCTTTTTTATCTTGTATAGGAAAAAAGTTCTTATCATTTTTAAGCAGAACAATACCTTCAGTAGCTACTTTTCGTGCTACTTCATGATGTTCTGTATTATTCACTCTTCCTAAAGGTCTATTAGAACTCATATTTGTTCTAAACATCAATCTTAAAATACGCCTTACCTTGTCATCAACTATAGCTTCTTCTATTTCTCCTTTTTTAATAGCTTCCAGAAATGGATTTGCCAAATAATAACTACTATAATGATTTGCAGTAGTAGTTCCTAAACCATCTGTTCCTGTCCCCATTTCCATATCTAAACCATACAAAGCAGCCTCTTTAGTTGAATGCGCAGAACTCCAATCACTTATCACAACACCATCAAATGCCCAATCAGTTTTTAATATTTTATGGAGAATAGGACTATGTGTTGTGTGAGCACCTCTAAATTTGTTATAAGCCCCCATGATAGCCCATGTTTTCCCTTCTGTAACTGCTACTTTAAATGCAGGCAAGTAAATTTCATAAAGTGCTCTATCACTAACTTCAACATTAATTTTATCTCTCCAGTGTTCCTGATTATTTAGTGCAAAATGCTTAACACATGCTGCAACACCATTTTCTTGTACACCTTGAACATATGGCACCACTAGTTTTGAAGCTAAAAAAGGATCTTCTCCCATGTATTCAAAATTTCGTCCATTAAGTGGTGTTCTGTAAATGTTAACACCAGGACCAAGGAGTACATCTTTTTTTCTATATCTAGCTTCTTCTCCCACACTATATCCATAGTCTTTTGCAAGGTTTGGATTAAAAGTAGATGCTAAACATGTTAACGCTGGAAATGCAGTAATGGAATCGTTTGTCCAACCTGCATAAGCCCAATCATCCCAACTTATTTCAGCTCTTACACCGTGTGGTCCGTCTGACATCCATATCTCGGGTATACCCAACCGTTCTACTCCTTTAGTACTAAATTTAGATTGTGCATGACACATATTTACTTTTTCTTCCAATGTTAATTGAGAAAGTATGCTTTCTATCTTTTGCTCTATGACATTATCATTTTGAGCTTCTAAAGAGCTCCATATAGAGGTTATGAGAATGAGTGTAAGTATCTTTTTGTAGTGTTTTTTTATCATAATTATTTTTGAAATAAATTAGAGTTCTTACTTTTTGAAAATAACCACGGAATCAAATATTCCTCATTAAATGCCTTTTTAAATGCCTCTCCATGTCCTGTATTATCGTACTCAGTATATTTAACATCAGCATTACTATCTAACAATAGTTTGTGCATAGTTCTAGAGCCTTGAACAGGATTCCATTTATCTGTTTCACCATGAAATATCCAAAATGATATATGCTTAATTTTTTCTAATTGATTAGGATCTGAATATCCTGCCATTGGTATAGCTGCGGCAAATAAATGTGGCTTCCGTGCTACAAACTCCCAAGTTCCAAAACCTCCCATAGACACTCCCATAATATAAACTCTATCTGCATCGATATTTTTTTCTTCTATAAGCTGTTCTATAAGTTCTAAAGCGGCTTCTCCTGATTTTGAAGGCTGTGAACTCATACTATAACTACCATCATCTCTTAAACCTTCAAAAGGTGTTTCAGGAGAGTTCCCTATCCACTTTGCCCATTCTTCATTTTTTGTAATATCAGAACATTGTGGTACCAGGATATAACAAGGATATTTTTTTTGCATCTCCTCATTTATCAGCGAATTTGAATTCAGTATCATTCCTGCTTCATGATATATTTTTGAATCATTATCTGAACCTCTATCTCCTCTTCCGTGCAAAAAAACTATTAATGGTTTTGATTCTTTTACTGTACTATTTGAAGTAAATAACCTGTAAGGCATTTGCATTCCATTTGAAGCAATAAACATATGCTTCTTCATTAAAGTATCTACTTTAAACTGAAATTCAGCAGTTTTTTTTTGCCCCGAAACATCTTCAAAACCTAAAAAACTCAAAAGAAATAATATGTAAAATTTTAACGCCATATACTTTAAAATGCGTTGAGAACCCTCTTTTAAAATAAAGGATTACCAACGCAAATAACTAAACTCAACTTAAACTAAACTGAAATACTCTCGCATCTATTAATAAGACCCTCTTAAAAGAAAAAAGGGTAGCATAAATTCTTTTTATATTTTACTTATTATTGAAAGATGAGAGTAATTAAATTACTTAATTCAGAAAATTAGCAATAGACTTCTGAAAGAGATTGACTTTTTATATACTAAATAGCCTTTATTAAATGAATCTTCGAATCAATATTAGTGTATCTTAATAAATTGGGGATAATCATTATTTTTCACAGCAATAACATGCTCTTCTCCCATTATATTGATGGTTACCAAATCTTTGACATCTCCTCTAATATACAACCCACATTGCGCGTTAGGAACAACTGAGAATTCTCCTTTGCCATTTCCCTTTAGATACACCCCAACACTTGAATCGTTTCTTGGAGTTTCTATTTCTGAAGCATATAAGTTACCAGCAATTACTAGATCTTTAAGGCCATCATTATCAACATCTCTTGACACAATTTGATTTACTGATGAGAATTGAGCTTCGTTAGGAAGTTTGGAAAGTTTAAATGTTCCTTTGCCTAAATTTTCTATATAACTACTAGCAAAATTATAAGCTTTATAATGTATTTCAGCATTTTTTAATTCCTCTTCACCATATACTTCTTCAACTCCTGCAACCGCAAAAGAACTATAGTCTTCAAACTTCTTTTTTAATGATGGAATTTGTTGAGATGAACAAGATTTACCTCTCACAGGAAATAGTTTTCCAAAGTTATAATAACTCAAAACAATATCCTTTCTATCGTTTTTATCAAAATCATCTGCATATACCTCAAATGGTTCAGAAACAGAAGCCTTATATTTATAATTTAAGCCTAGGTTACCTACCACATAATCTATATCTCCATCATTATCAAAATCATCTTGTGCAATACTAGACCACCATCCATTTGTGTTTTCTAATCCAATATGTTTTGTGATATTCTTAAATTCTCCATTAATATTGCTATAAAACAAAATTGGAGTCCATTCTCCCACAATCATTAAATCAAGAGTCCCATTACCATCAAAATCAGTCCAATTAGCATCTGTTATCATACCTAATTCCTTAAACTCTGGAGCCAATTGGGGCGTAACATCACTAAAAACTCCATTTTCATTATTTAGTATATAACTTTTTGATGGCCATGGATATTTACCAACCATTAATCTACCAGTAACGAATAAATCTAAATCGCCATCAGCATCATAATCTCCCGCTTTTACCCTTCCTCCACTCGTATTTATTTTTGGCAAATTTTGAGCACCTTTGGTAAAGTTCCCTGTTCCATCATTTAAATAAAGTCTATCTTGAAAGGTTGAATCATTAATAGCTAGTTGTTCATTGCCACCACTTACTACATACAAATCTTTATCACCGTCATTATCAGCATCAAAAAACAATGCTCCAATATCTTCTTTATCAGCGTCTAATTCCCAAGTATCTACGTTTGATTTTCTAAACTTCCCTTCAGAATTTTGAATGTAAAGCTCCCCTGATTGCTTAGAGGCTCCACCAATATAAAAATCTTCTAATCCATCACCGTTAACATCTGAAACTGCAGCTCCTGACCCCATCATAGATGTTTTATGAGGCAATAGTGGTTCAAAAAAGTAATCATTGTATTTGTTTTCTTGATGTTTGAAATCTATTTGTAAAGAGTCAAGATTTACCGTTTTAAAGGTTATCTGATCTTTTACTACTTGTGCTTTAGATTGCTTTTCTGATGAAAAGTTTATTACCAAGTTTTGATTAGCTTTTACATCTTTAATTTTAGAAACCGAACCATCTGGCCAAACAACTTTAACCTGATCTACAAGTGTTTCTTGACCTAAACCAAAATGAATTTCTGGCGCTACTGAAGATTGAAATCCTCTTGATAATGTTAACTCATTATGTTGTTTTAAATTCTTAGAAATTATCTGAACTTTTGCTCCTATAGCATTTATATTATTTTCAGGTCCTTTTAAATTAATATTTAGGTAGTTATTATTAGAACTATTATTATTTCTATAAACTGAAACTTGTTGGTCTATATTATTTACTACATAGTCTAGATCTCCATCGTTATCTAAATCTGCATATGCTGCTCCATTAGAAAATGTTTTTTCTTCCCATCCCCATTCTTCAACTACATTTTTAAAAGTATAGTTCCCTGTATTTTTATAAACATAGTTAGATACTTTCTCTGATGGTATTTTTTGTATTTCTTCGGCTGTTAATTTCACGCCTCCAAAATGATTTCTAGCTTTTAAATTGTTAAAATAATCTCTATTATTAATATCTCTTCGGGTACCATTAGATATGGCTATATCTTTCCATCCATCATTATCTAAATCAGCAAAAAGCACAGACCAACTCCAATCTGTAGTAGCTATGCCTGCTAATCTTGAAACTTCACTAAATACAGGATTTCCTTTTTCATCAACACCTCTATTAAGTTGTAAACAGTTTTGCATGTATTGATAATTTAATCCTGCATCTACCATCTTAGTAAACCCAACGGGGTTCATACTTGCCATATTGGCTTTAGATCTTCTGTTATCTTCAGGAGTCATATCTACCTGAGCTATATCAATAAGCATATCATTATTAAAGTCAGCTATATCTACACCCATCCCATATTGTGCTGTATGATTTAATGTATTTCCTGCTGTCTCTAAAAAGGTCCCATCTCTATTATTCATATAAAGGTAATCTGCTGAATCAAAATCATTTGAGACATAAATATCTTTCCATCCATCATTATTGAAATCACCTATAGTTGCACTTAATGACAATCCAAAATTTAAAATTCCAGATTCTATAGTAACATCTGTAAACGTGTCATCTCCATTATTTCTATATAAGATATCAGATTCTTCAATTTTTGGATTATTGGCTTTATGTTTATAAAGGCTTACTGGACTTTTAAATGGTGTTGGCGGATAATTAGCCAAATAAATATCTAAATCCCCATCATTATCATAATCAAAAAAGGTACTTTGCGTAGTATGTCCGTTATCATCTATACCGTATTCCTCTGCTCTTTCAGTAAATGTATTGTCTTTATTATTTATGTATAACAGGTTATTTCTATTTTCACCTTTCCCAGAAACACTTACGTAAATATCTAGATAGCCATCATTATTAATATCTACCATAGTTGTACCAGTAATCCATCTATCATCTCCTTCTATGCCAGCTGAGACACTGATATCCTCAAACTTAAAATCACCGTTATTTAGATATAACGTATTGGGTTTCATATTAGCAGTAAAGAATAAATCTACCAACCCATCATTATTGATATCTCCTGCTGAAATACCTCCTCCCATATACATGTAAGGGTAATTAAAATAGTTTAGACTATCTGTTTCAACGATATCATTAGAAAACGAAATACCTGTTTCTTTAGCTTGTAAAAGACTGAATTGTTTTTTAGACGTTTCTTCACATGAAAAAAAGGCTAAAAAACACAATAATAAGTAAAAAAGGTATTTCGTTTTATTCATATATAAAAGGTAAAAAGAGGCTTTGAATTAAAATCAAAGCCTCACAAAATTAAACTAAACTCAAATATAATTACTAATAATCATTTTGCATTAAATTAGGGTTAGCACTTATTTCTGTACTAGGAATAGGGTATATCTCACGACCTGTAGGTATAGCAACACCATAATTATCCATAATAAATTTAGCAGCTTCACCAGATCTTCTAATAACGCCCCAAGTTGAAAACTCTCCAGCTAATTCAAGTCGGTACTCTTGAAGAATACCATCAATATCCACAGTTTTTGCAGGAGCCATTCCTCCCCAAGCTCTATTTCTTACACGGTCAAAAGCAGCTTGTGCTTTAGCTATTTGTCCATCTCTAAACGCAGCTTCTGCCAAACTTAATAATGCGCCTCCATAACGGAACCATATATGACCTTGACCTCCAAATAAAACTGATCTCCCCCAACCTTCTATATTAGGGTCTCTCCATGATTTAATGGCCCAATATCCAGACCTTGTGTCTGGCGATCCACCTGTCCATGGCTCAGCTACAGTTCCACATGTATTAATATCTACACCATCGTAGTCTATAATATCAATTAAAGGATCTGTATGCTCTTCTCCAGGACCAATAACGGTTGCAGCTCTCCTAGTATCTCCAGCTTCATAAGCATCATATA
This sequence comes from uncultured Flavobacteriaceae bacterium, assembly GCA_947487895.1. Classification (GTDB taxonomy): domain Bacteria; phylum Bacteroidota; class Bacteroidia; order Flavobacteriales; family Flavobacteriaceae; genus Seonamhaeicola. The sequence continues at coordinate 80,880 of CANKYF010000011.1, read as the reverse complement.
ATGCTTTTGTTGGTATACCAGTAAATCCTCCACCTCCAGTAATATCGGTTGGCATTGCAAATAATTGAAGTATGTTTACTTCGTCATTTCTTGACCAACTTAAATCTGCATTAGCAGCCCATTGAATTTCAAAGATAGACTCTTTACCATTTGGATTAGCTACTGCATGAATGTCTAAAAAATTATCTTCTAAATCTAACACAGGGCTTCCTTCTAAAGCTTCAAAAGCTGTTACAGCTTCGCCGTATTGCTTCAACCACATATGAGCATTACCTAGAACGTAATAAGCAGCAGCCTTAGAAACTCTACCTTTTTCAACATCATAAGTCCATGGTAATCTATCTATAGCTTCTGTAGCATCAGTAACTATTTGTTGAAAAACAGCATCTTGTGTATCTCTTGCCTTAAATGGATCATCTGAAGGACTTAACATTAGTGGTACACCACCATATACTTCTGCCAGATACTGATAGGATATACATCTTAATACTAATACCTCCCCTATTAAGCGATTCCCTATATCAGTACTAATATCTCCATTATCTACAGCAATTCTTAAATTTTCAAGCGCAATATTGGCCCTACCTATTTGTCTATAGTTATTTGGCCAAATTTTGGTTGCAACATCATTTGAAGAAGGGTCTGGATTCCAATTCAAATACTCACTACTTGCTGGATTTTCGTTATTTAAAAAATCTAACGTGGTACTATTTGCCCACCTATGAATTCCTTTTACATTATATTCATTTGGTAATCCTGGATCTCCTTGTGAGTCATTTTGAAATGCATCATAAACTCCCGTTACTACAGCTATTGCAGTTTCATCTGAAGTAAAAACAATATCTTGAGTTAAATCTTTAACGTTCGAATCAATCAAAAAATTATCTGAGCAACTTACCAACACTCCTAGCAAGACTAGACTCATTGCCCCTACTGTTTTTAGTATTCTCTTTTTTATATTCATAACAAGTTGTTTAAAATTTTAAATTAAGTCCTAAGGTGAATGTTTTAGATAAAGGATAAGCTCCTGCGTCTATTCCTCTTGTTGTCACATTACTACTCCCATTAATATCAGCATTTTGTCCAATCTCAGGGTCTGAACCAGAATACTTAGTAATGGTGAATACATTTTGCATACTCGTATAAATTCTGAGTGTACTTAACCCAAGCTTGTCCGTAATATTTTGTGGTAAACTATATCCTATATTTAAATTTCTTAGCCTAAGGAATGAACCATCTTCAACAAAATAACTAGATGCTCTATTGTTCTGTACGTCATTATCATCTATTATTGCTCTAGCAAATGTATTTGTAGAGCCTTCACCATTCCAACGGTTGTTAAAATATTCTGTACTCACATTAGAAAATGAAGCAGAATTACCATAACCAGATGCATTTTCTAATTCTCTTTTCACTAAATTTAGCACATCATTACCATAAGAACCATAAAAATTAAAGCCTACATCAAAATTTTTATAGGAAAAATTCAGGTTTAAGCTGCCATAAAAATCTGGAACTGGACTACCAATTACCGTTCTATCATTTTCACCGTCTATTACACCATCATCATTTAAATCTTTAAATCTTCTATCTCCTGGTGCTGTATTTACATCTTGAGTGGCTGCTGCATCTATTTCTGCTTGATTTTGAAAAATACCATCGGCCACAAAACCATAAAATGCACCAGCTTCTCCTCCTACCTGCGATCTAGTTATATCGTACCAGAACCCATCTTCATTAAATGAATCCAAAAAAGTATTTTGGAATCTTATTTGACCAGAAGGGTTACTTAAATCTGTAACTTCGTTATCTATGAATGACAGATTTGCATTAATATCAAAGGTAAAATCACCATTATTTTTTCTATACCCTAGTAAGAATTCAAATCCTTTATTTACCATACTTCCTCCATTTTGCGCTTGACTTGTATACCCTGTAACTGAAGGCACTGGTTGAGACAATAAGAAATCTCCAGATTTTCTATTAAAATAATCTACTGTAAAATATACACGTCCTTCTAATAACTCTCCTTCGATTCCAACATTAGTTTGTGTTTGAGTTTCCCATCCTAAAAACGGGTTTGCTAATGATAATGCCGCTAAACCAGAGGAGGTATTTGTAGTCCCGTCAAAACTATAGTTGGTATTATTTGGCTCTCCTTGCCCCGAAAAGAAGAAAAGAAATTGAAATGGTTGAATACCAACAAAACTACCAGTTTCTCCCCAACTTGCTCTTAATTTTAATATATTAAATATACTGTCATCCATGAAAGCTTCTTCATCTATATTCCATCCTGTCGCTACAGAAGGAAATACTCCCCACAAATTTTCACGTCCAAATACATCGCCAACTCCATCTCTTCTAATAGTCCCTGTTAAATAATATTTACTATCAAAATTATAGTTTAACCTTGCAAACGTACTTGCTAGAGTTCTTCTATCTGAGAAACCAGTTACATTTTGAATATCATTTGCTGAACCAACATTTCTAATTTTATTATCTAAAAACCCTACACCAGTTACTCCAGAAAACTTTCTATGACGCCTTTGAGCAGATACACCTGCCAAAAGATCTATTGTATGTTTATTTGCAAAAGTCTTTTTGTATTTTAATAAATACTCAGCCAACCATTCATTACTAGTAGATTGATTTGAATTGTATGTAGCATCATTTCTTAAATCTACATTACCACTACTACGGTAATATTCTGGTTGAAATATTTCACTAGCATTATTGTCAACTCTTGCACCTACTTTTAATTGTGTTGATAAACCACCATAAATATCCCATTCCGCATCTATGTTCGCAAGAATTGTATTGGTCACATTATCTAAATCGTTTTCTAGGGCTCTTGCCACCCAGTTTCTACCATCACGAAACGCTTCACCTGTTACATCTGGGAACGCCCCAAAATTACCGTTAGCGTCTATAGGTAAATTAGTTGGATTTGTTCCACCAATTAAGTTCGCTTCTCCAGCTGGCGCTAAATGAGGCACCGTTGCATATAGGTTTAATAAATTACCTCTACCTGTTCCTAAAGGTTGGAAATTTTGAGATGTTACATACTTGGCATTGGTCTTTAACTTAATTTTATCTGATACATCAAAAGCTGCATTAAGACCAAAATCATAACGTATGAATTTTGAACCAAGTAATGTCCCTTCTTGATCAAATATACCAGCTGTAAACGCTATTCTTGATTTTTCACCTCCACCTCTTACAGATAATGAGGTACTCTTACTTACTGCAGAATCAAATATTTCATCTTGCCAGTTAATATTTCTTAAAGAACCTGGGTTACTCCATCCTGAATAAGGTATTGCATTTCCAGCAACTTGTGTATTACTACTACTGCTTAACTCTGTAGCAAAAGATGCAAACTGATTTACATCTAAAACATCCAATTGCTTTGGAGCACTATGAAACCCCAAAAAAGAATTTAATTCTACTTGCACTTTACCTTTTATCCCTTGTTTGGTCTGAATTATAACAACCCCGTTGTTAGCTCTTACACCATAAAGTGCCGTGGCAGATGCATCTTTAAGCACTGACATTGATTGAATGGTGTTTGGATTGATAAATGAAATATCTGTTGTTGGGAAACCATCTACAATATAAAGAGGCGTGGTACTTCCAAAAGACCCTACCCCACGAATATTAACAGTTACAGATGACCCTGGTGCTCCAGAATTTGATGTCACTTGAACACCTGCGGCAGCACTTTGTAATGCTTGATCTACGTTAGTTGCAGGAAAGCTATTTAGCGTCTCTGAACTTATAGTTGTAACTGCTCCTGTTAAATCTTTCTTGCTTGACGTACCATAAGCAACAACAACAACTTCATCTAATGCAGCTGTATCTTCATCAAGCTGCACATTAAGTGTTGTATTATTTCCAACAGAAATTTCTTTTGTTTTAAATCCTACAAAACTAAATATTAGTATAGCATTAGAGTTTGATGTGGTAAGAGAATAATTTCCATCAAAATCAGTTGCAGTTCCATTAGTCGTTCCTTTCTCTATTATTGTTACTCCAGCCAAAGGCACTCCACTGGCATCTTTGACAGTACCAGAAACAGAACTCTGCATTTTTATCTCAAGGTTTTTAATATTCGTCTCTGCAATAGCATGAGTCGAAAAACATGAGACAAACAATAAAAGCAAGGTAACTTTCATTGTTAAGTTAAATTTAAGTGAATTGAGCGGTTTAAACCCAATACTTTTACAGTTTTTCATATCTTTGAATTGTTTTAATAGTTAGCTAATAATTTAGTTGATTATCATACATATATCGGGAAGTATTGCTGTACTTCTCGATTTTTTTTAATTCTTACTTTTTAATTGTCTTTTTGTTTCATTTAGATATTTATTAATTTGTTTAGTTTTTATAATTCTCTTTTAATTTTAGATTCAATATTTCTCCATGCTTTTAAAGTATTCACATTAAACACTTTTTCATCTATTTCAACACCTTTTTCTTGTATCTGCTTTAACCGTAAATACATGAATCGATTTATTTCTGAATCGTCAATCCAATTCTCAAATTTTATAATTTCATCTCTTTGTAGACTATTATTTAATTTTCCAACTATAAGTTTTACTGCTTCCATTTAGTTCTACAACGTTCATTTACTTTTAAGACCCAAAAACTTAAAAACAGGGTAGCATTAAAATGAAAAATCAATAATTATAGTCCTAAAAAAATAAGATTATCACAAATATCATTATGATACATACACATTTCTTAAAGTAATACGTAATATTTTATAAGCTTTCTTTAAATGAAACTTCACTGTATTTATAGATATTCCTAAAGTATCTGCTGCACTTTGATACTTAACACCTTCTAATACACATATTTCAAAAACTTTTTTAGTTTGTTTTGGCAAAACATTTAAAGCATCTTCTAAATGACTTGTATTTTCAAGTTTAATTAAAAACTCTTCATGAGAGGGCTCTAATGCTGCCAAACTATACTCTTTAATTGTTTCCAATTTTTTAGAACGTTGTATTTTCTTTAAACTAGTATTTCTAACTGCTGTACTTATATAATTTTTTAAATCTAAAATCTCTGTTTTAGTTTTTCTGTTTAACACCTTAACAAAAACATCTTGCACCATATCTTCTGCTTCAGAAATATTCTCTAAATAGCTATATGATAATAAACACCACTCTTTGTAATGCTTTAAAAACATAGACTCTATTTGATGTTTTATGTTAATTTCTAAAGTAGTATTCAACATATTAATACGTTTTAATACGCATAGAGATTTAAATGTAATCTTTGCGTTTAGTTAGTTGTTTTTTGTATTAAACACACCCAATCGTGTTGTTTACCTTCAATTTTATATGCATTGGGAGTTCCAATATTTACTATTTCCCCTCCTTTTAAAACAGTTACAGAACCTTTTTGCAATGCTCCTCCTTCTTGCGGATTGTACCAGCTCACATTAAACGTTCCTGAAACACCATTAAGGTTAATAGTAGTATTATCTATCTTTGGGATATACAAGGCGTATAACTCACCCTTTTTACGCAAACAATAACTGTTCTCGGAATTAATTAAACTATGCTCTGGCTCCATTTCCCAGTAGGGTAAATATTCCTCAAAAAAGTTTGTAGCGTAATTGGTTAACTCCCAAAGTCTATCACGCTGTCTCCAATCTTCAGAATTTAAATCGTTATGAGGGTGTTTAGCTCCAAAATACCATTCAACACCAGCTGCACCAGACATCATAGTACCCCAAAGCACATAGTGTCTTAAACTGTCATGATTAGAGTCTACACTATCAGGCAATGCTCCTGAATGCCATAAACCAATTTCATCCATAGTAATTAGCCAATCTTGACCTTGTTTTTTTGCCTTAGTTTTCCAAGTCGTTACTACTTCTGGAGCTAGCGCTCTTTCTTCTTGCTGTAGTGAAAGGCCGTCTAAATATTGAAACCCAAGAATGGAATCTAAAATCTGACTTCGCAAAGGATCTTGAGCATGCGTATGCAATAGTACCGGATGTTTATAAGGATCATTCTCTTTTAAAAATTTAGACATCATTTTGCGCTGATGATTATTTTGACCAATTGGTGACCAAGGCGCAGGTCCGTTTTCTTCACCTAAATTCCAACTTATTGCTAAATGATGTCCAAATCGTGCTATTAATTCTCTTAAGTATAATTGTCTTGTAGAGTTAGTATCTCCATTATCTAGCATGGTTTCGTTCTCCGTTTCTTGTAAAACGATATGAAGCATGATACCTTTTGACTGCATATGGCTAAAAAGAATATTCCATTGCTCTAGTTTACTCACATCAAAACGAGTAAAATCATTTGGAGTTATATAAGGCCATACATCATTACCATCTCCTGATATATTCATGGTTAAAAAATATGCAGCATTCATACCTTTTGAAGACAAATAATTAATAGCTCCTATTATACCTTTCCCTTTATCTTCTTTCCATGTAGGATCTCCTAATTCCCAATCTTTCTCGTGAGCTTCATATTTATGAATTTCATTGCCTGTATTTGCTTCACCTTCTCTTTTTGATGCTATTATTCTATGAGTGCCATCAAAGTCAACATAGGCCAATAAGTTTTCTGGACTATTTGTACCTCCTTTTATCCAATACTCATCTGAATCTTTGAACTTGTAAAACCCTTTGTGTGTGAGCAACCTACCATTTGCTCTAAAATCTGGGCTCTTTTTATCGGAATCTGTTACCAAAAATTGCCCCTTATTATTTTTAAGAGCTATTAATTTTCCTTTATTAGGAGTATCATCTAAAGCTATACTATCACCATAATGCAACATAGCTTCATAACTCCATTCTCCTAATTGATCTGGTGTAAATCTTACTCTCCAAACAGCTCCTTTATCTGCACTAGTTTCTGCTGCATTACCATCAGCAGCATAAAAGCCTCTTACTAAATATTTTTCTGCTTTATTTTTAAATACAACACTTAACCTGTAATTTAAAAACGGATTATCGGCATCAGTTTCTGAAGTTTCTGGCCCCTTAAAAGATAATTCTATGGTATGCCATTTTTTATAACTTTTAATGTCGGCATCACAACTTTGTAATAACACAAGACTAAAACAAAATAAACTAAGAATTATATTTGATAAACTATATTTCATAATTAAGGTTTACTTATTACTATTTCTGTTAACTCTGTATTTTCTTCTCCATTACTGTAAAAAAGTCCAAAATTGTCACTTTTGTAATTCCAATTTGCATAACCAATGCCAGTTTCTTCAAAAAGTGCAATCATATCTTTATACCAATTCAAGCCATCTTGTTTAGGAGCATTTGAAATAATTCCGAATTCACCACAATACAATGGCAAACCATGAGTTTTAGCTTTATTTATGGGCTGTTGCCACATTTCTAAAAGTGAAGCTTTAGTAAATTCTACATTGACCCATTTTTGTACTTGGGGCTTAATATTATCTGGAAGTATGTCAAACTCCTCTTGTGTTAAAATAACTCCTGGGTAATTAATAGTCCCATTAAAGTCTTTTAAGTCTGTCCATTCTGCCGCGTAGTGACTCAAAAGAAAAGGTTTATAAAAATGAAAACTTAAAAGAATATTTTCATCATTTAAGGGCACTCTTAAAGCATCAAATGTGTCTACTGACTGCCATCTATTAGATCCTATAACTATTGTTCGGTATTCTTCAAGTTCTCGAATAGCATTAACCGCTCTAGAAATTAAGTTATTCCAAGATTCATGGTTATCAGCAACAGCTTCATTCATTAATTCATAAGCCAATAAACCATTTGAGAACCTATTTAATGATTTAGATAAGTCCCTCCATAAATCGAAAAACTTTTCTTGTTCGGCTGGGTCTGTCCATAATGGTTTTACTTCAGCATTAAAATGATGTGATCTTAAAATGTGTAAATCAACAATTACCTTCAAATTACTTTCTTCACACCATTCAATACATTTAACCATTAAATCAAAAGCTTCTTGATAACGGTTACCGTCTTCATCCCACATTTGTTCTTCATCTATAGGCAAACGTATGTGATCGAATCCCATTTCTGCAATTCTCTCTATATCATTTTTAGTAAAAAAAGACGCTCTTTCTTCACCTCTTTTATTACTTTGAGATAACCAGTGAGCAATATTAGTTCCTCTAGACACTTCAAATTTTTCATTTATATCCGTCTTAACTTGATCTTGGTCTACTGTTTTGTCTTTAGAGTTATTACATGAAACCAATACCATAAGTAACAAAAAGGCTTTTGCTATATGCAATCTTGAAAAAAATGCAATTATATTTTTCATCTTCTTATGGTTTTGTTCAGATTGAAATACACTTTTAGATACTTAATAACACTACCACTAATAAAATCATTAGAAACCCTATTAATAAGATTTCTATTATTAGTTTCTTTTTTATTTTCTTCTGACTCATATTGTTTATTACTAACTCTCAAACTTAACATTTACTTAACATGACGTTTGACACTGAAGATGCAGAAGGTGAAAAAAATGAAGCTTAATAGGTTAACTAAAGCTATATGCAACATTTGTTTTATTATATGCAACATTTGTTTTCACTCTTAAAATAGAAATGAGAGATTTAAACATGAGTAATTGAAATTAGAATGGTTATTTATTTCAAATTCCTGATTAGTTTGGGCATAAAAGACTATCAACCTATTGAAATGAGTAGAAATAAAATTAGGAGTATAGAGTGGTCTTTAAACTTTTGTATTTATAAAAATATAATGTAGATGCAGCTATATATTATTTTGTAGCATTTACTTCTGTAGGGAGAACTCCAAAATGTGCTTTAAAACACTTTGAGAAATAGGATGGTGATGCAAAGCCAACGCTATAACATGCTTCACTAATATTTGCGTTTCCTTTTTCCAGAATTTGTTTTGCACGCTCAAGCCTAATTCTCCTTATAAATTCATTTACAGTTTGACCAGTTAGTGCTTTCACTTTTCTATAAAGTTGACTTCTACTTAAATTAAGGTGCTTAGCTATATCTTCTACAGCTAAATTAGAATCACCTAAGTTTTCATTGATATAATTCAATAACTTCTGAATAAAATCCTTATCAACAGATGATGTATTAGTGTTATCCTCAGTACCGCTAATAGCTCCAAAATACTTATCAAATATTAGCTGCCTACTTTTAACTAATTGCGATAATCTTAGTTTTAGCAATTTAAGATCAAAAGGTTTTACCATATAAGCATCTGCACCATTTTCTAGCCCTTCAATTCTATTTTCAATAGTTGCTTTTGCTGTAAGCATTAATAATGGTATATGACTTGTGGAAGAATCGGTCTTAATAATTTTACAAAATTCAAAACCGCTCATTTCTGGCATAATCACATCTGTGATAATTACATCTGGAAATGCTTCTCTAGCAATTTTAACCCCTTCTTTTGCATTACTTGCAAGTAATACTTTATATTCTCCGCTTAGCTCTAATTTTAAATAATCTCTTAATTCTAAATTATCTTCAACTACAAGTAGGGTTTGTGTTGCTTTTATTTGAATGTCTTCTTCTTCATATCCGTTATCTAAATCAATTACAGGCACACTTAAAAAGTTTTCTTTTTTACTATGTTTAGCACTTTGATTTAAAATTATTTCATTTTCAGAAAAGTGTGCATTGCCAGATGCTAAATATATTTTGAATGTGGTACCTTCTCCTAACTTGCTTTTTACATCTATAGTACCTTTATGTAGCTTTACAAAGCTTTGCACAACTTCTAACCCAATTCCTGTTCCTCCAAAATAGCTTTTATTTTGTCCTTCAACTTGATAAAAACGTTCAAATATTTTTGAAACTTGATCTTCTTCAAGCCCTGGACCTGTATCAGAAATTAATATTTCTACAGCTTTTACCAGAGTTTCTTCATCTATTAGTGGTAATAAATGTGACTGATTCGCAGATAAAAGCTCTATTGTAATAGTGCCTCCATCTGGCGTCGCTTTTAAGGCGTTAGACAATAAATTAAAAATTATCTTTTCTAACATTCTTGAATCTGCCCATACCGTAATATCTGGTAAATCTGCTTCAACACCCAATAAAATATTTTTTCTCTCTGCTTCTTCTTTGAAATAATTTGTAATGTTTTCAGAAAATTTAACCAGATCTATTTCCTCTGCTCTAACATGCATCTTATTGAGCTCTAACTTTCTTAAATCCATTAATTCATTTATCAAACGATATAACCTATCTGTATTCTTATAAATAATAGCATGTTTGTTCCTAACTTTTCGGGGTAAGTCTAGGTCTTTATTTTTAATTATATCTTTTAATGGATTTAAAATTAAAGTTAATGGTGTTCTAAATTCATGAGAAATATTAGTAAAGAATTGAATCTTCTTTTTATTCAATTCATCTTTTTGAAGTTGTTGTAAACGCTCATTTCTTAATAACTCTTTTTCTTTTATTCTACTCTGAGTTAATAAGTTTAAGATGTAAATACCTAATAAAAACACCGCTAAATATGAAAATATTGCCCAATTGGTTCGCCACCAAGGTGGAAGAATTGTAATCTTTAACTCTAAAGGGGTTTCATTCCAGATACCATCATTATTTGATGCTTTTAATTTGAAGATATAATCTCCAGCATCTAAGTTTGTGTAAGTGGCACTTCTTTTTTGTGCTACATAATTCCATGACGTTTCATAACCTTCAAGATAATAGGCATAATTATTTTTTTCTGGACGGGTATAGTTCAACCCAGAATATTCAATTGTAAATACAGATTGCTTATGTGTTAAGCTAATCTCTTTCGTTTCAGAAATCACTTTATTTAATGGTGAGTTATCTATTTTAGGAACTACTTTCTCATTAAATAATTTGAAATCTGTTAGATAAAGTGATGGTGGACTATTATTGGTTTTAAGTTTTTTTGGATTGAAGTAATCCACGCCTTTAAAGTTTCCAAAATAAAGTATGCCTCCCTTATCTTTTAAAACAGCACTAAAGTTAAAATCGTTAGATAAAAGCCCATCATTTTTGGTATAATTAGTTAACGAAAAATCATCTAAACTTATTTTAGTCAAACCTGTATTACCACTCACCCATAAATGTCTATTATCATCTTCAATAATAGATGCTACATTTTTTTCATTTAATCCGTTAAACTTATTATACCATGTTATTTGATCTTTTACCTTATCATATTTGCAAAGTCCTGCTCCTCTAGTACCAATCCAAATAATATTATTAGAGCCTTCATAAATTGAGAGAATATGATTAGCATCAGAAGGATTATCATACGCCTCTGTCATTTTTTCTCCTAAAAAATCTACTTTGTATGATTCATCGTTTAATTGTTTTACTTTAAACAAACCATTAGTTGTACCCAACCAAATGTAATCTTCAGAATCAACAGTAACGTTTCGAATATTTAAAGTATTTATGCCATTATTCACAAAAACATCTGAATCATGCTTTGTAAATGTTTTGGTTTCTGGATTGAAAGAATGCAGCCCTTGATAAAATGTACCAATCCATATAGTGCCATTTGAATCTTCAGAAATTCCCATGACCGTATTAGAGGCTAATGCTCCAGAAGTATTCTCTACATTATAGTTTATAAATGATCTATCTCCATTCTTAAGCATATAAATACCATTATCCCAGCTTCCAGCCCAAAGATTCTTTTTAGAGTCTATAAATAAGGTTTCAATATAATCTGACGTTAACCCAGAATACGCTTTGTTATTCTGTCTGTTAATATGAGTGATCTTTGAAGTTTTTTGATTATAAATATCAATTCCCCCTCCATCAGTAGCTATCCATAACTCATTGGGTTTATACTTGGCAAACCCCATAACCGAGCCTATTTTTAAAGAGTTTTCATTATTTGGAAGGGTTTTTATTCCTGAAAACTTATCATATAGTTTGTCACTTACAGCTACACCACTATTATAATACCCCATCCAAATACGCTCATTTCTATCAACGAATAAAGACCAGATTGAATTATGCAGAATACTATTTTCTTCAGTTGTGTTTGAAACATAGTTTTTTATGACAGTACCATTATTTTTTATGTGAAACAATCCATCATTTTCTGAACCAATAAGAAGTGTTTTATCTACTAGTTCAATAATTGTCATTATTCTTTTGGATGAAAACTTAAAAGACTGAGCTTCAACAATAATATCATTTACATCATTACTTAATTTACATTTATAAACACCATTTATTCCAGAACCAACCCATAGATTATTTACACTATCAATAAAGAGTCTTTCAATATCAATTGTGAGCAGATCTTTATTATTTATAAATAACTTAGCATCTATTATCTTGTTATTTACTAAATCAATTTCTTTAAGACCGTGATTAGTACCAACATACGTTTTACCTTGTATTGAGTGCTGAATACTATTAATTCTCAATAGCTCAGAATTTTTAGTAGAGGTTTGATTCGAGATTTTTTCTGCTTTAAATGTATCAAGATCTAGCTTGAATAATCCAAAACTTGCGGTACCAATTATGAGGTTTTTTGAATTATCCTCTTCTAAAGACAAAATAAATTCTCTATCTAAATTATCTTTATCTAAAACTACTCTTCTAAACTGATCTAGGTCTCTGTTATATAAATTCAATCCATGCTCAGTACCTATCCAGAGTCTATTTTCACTATCTAAAAATGAACACTCAACCCTGCTATTACTTAATGAAGTAGTGTCTTGTAACTTATGTTTATAAGGTATATAATCTATACCATCAAACTTATAAACTCCTGTACCATAAGCCCCTATCCAAATAAAGCCATAATGATCCTGAATGATTGTAGAAACACCCGTTTTAGCAATACCATCTTTAATATTTACAAATTGAAATTCTTTATTAATCTCTTGAGACCATAAACTTATGGGTAATAAAATAATAAAGATGATTATAAAACAGATTATCCTTTTCACGTTAAAAAATCTACTATTAACTTCGCTAAATGTACAATTTTTAGATTTTACTATTTCATGATTGAGAGGATTACTAAATATCAGATTAGTAAATATAGAAAAGTCTTTGAAACTAAATTAAGGTTAATTTTGGTGGGATTTAAAAAAATAAAACCATCGAAAAATATTTCTCAAAAAAAGGGATAATATAAAGTCATCAGTAAATCACACGATCGTTTATTCCGTTTCCTTTACACTCAAAATTTCATCTTCTGCTTGGGTTATATTCAAACTATTATTTAATCTGAAATTTTTAATTATCCAAAAAGTAGTTAAACAAAACAGATAAAAATTTTATATATTATTCTTCCACTTGTATATAATCACGAAAACCCAATGGAAAAAAAGATATATAACCGTCATAATTTCCATTAGCTCCTGCCAACAATAACTTCCCTTTGTCTTTATCTCGATTTTCTAGCAAACGCATAACTTCTTTATATCTTTCATAATTATTAAATGACCAAGACAAATGAACATAAGGTTTTGTGCCATAATTATTTGAAGATTTTTTCCATTTAGTCTCCCCTCCTATCATTATATAATATAATTCCTGATTAGAACTAGCATCATTAAAAACGGGGCTGTATTCAATATAATCAATCTTTAATGGGGATACTTGTACTCTTCCAGACTTAACATAAACATCTTTATACCTAGGATGAAAATCTTGAATTCCTTTAGCTACTATTACTTTAAATTTAGGAGTTTCTTTTACTTTAAGATTCTTTTTAACTACAGAATTTGTTGGTATTGTAGTAACACTTTTTTTCTTTACCGAAGTTCTGTCTTGGGAATATCCACAAGTAAAAACCGAAATGCTAATTAGTAATATTATTACTTTTTTCATAATTCTTAATTTTAATAATAAATAGGCACTTCATTTGAAGTATTTGTTTCTTTTCCTGATACACTTATAAAAGCAATTTTATAATAGTATAACCTCCCTTTTTTTACTGATGGATCTATGTACTTTCGTTCAGTTATAGAAAGCGTTTTTATTGCTATTGCTTCCTTACTCCCTTCACTTCTATATATTTTTATTTCCGAAATATCTTTAGAAGCCATCTGATCCCATGAAACCGTAATGCTTTCAGAATTTTTATAGACTTTAGGCTTATTTGGCACATCAAGGTTTTCCTTAGTTTCATTAATTGCTATAGAAACAGGCAAACTTAAATCACTTTCTTGACCAAATACATCTAAGGCAGTAATATGATATGTATATGTTTGTCTATAACTTATATCTGCGTCATTATAATAGTTTTCATAAGATTTTAAAGAGTCATTTGGCATCACTTGTAATGGGCTATTTTCACCTTCACTTCTATATACTTTATAACCTAAAACATACTCTGAAGTTTTTGTCATATCCTTCCAAACTAATTCTACAACGCTATCACGAAATACAGCATGCACTTTTTGAGGGGGCACTATTTTGGGTCTTTTTTTAGTAAAAGCACTAATAGTATCTGAGAATTCTCCCATGGTATACGCATCGTTTTCTGCTCTTACTATGTAACGATACATCTCACCAGCTTTTAAGTTTTCATCTAAATCTTTATATGAATAAGTCGTTTTTCCATTTACTGGAATCAAGTTGGAAACTTGATTAAAAACTCCTATTTCGGGAGCGGCTCTAAACACGTGAAACCCTCTAGTGTAAGGCTCACTATATTCCCAAGAAATTTCTATACCATCCGTCATAGATTGCCCTGAGACATCTTGTGGTGCTGGTAACACATCAGTATTTGTTTTTACCATAGCTGAAATTTTAGCAGATCGAAATTCCTGTCCTGTTCCGCCATTAATTACTAAGTAGTAATAATAGTTTTCGGAAGCTTCGGGTAAATTATCTGTAAATTCAGAAGTCCTTGGTGGTAAATTTGTAACCTCAACAAAACCATCATCATAATTATGACTACGCATCACTTTAATGTTACTGGTGATGATGCTTTTATCCAACTCCCAAGAAAGTTTAATTTGATAGTCGCTTAATTCTTCAGCATTAAAACTTTTAATCGGAATGATACTTTCAGCTTGCAATTTCCCAATTTTGATTACTTCAGAAACACCTCCTGCATTTCCATACAAATCCACTGGTTGAATATAATACTTATAAAGTGATGATTTTTCTGCTGAATCATCAATGGCTATTAAATGCAAACCATCTTTATCATTTGAATAGCCTTTTTTAACATTGATTTTTTTAAAGTCCAAGGTTCCAAAAAAAGCGCGATATACATTGAAAAACGAGAGTTCTTTTTGTTCATCAACAATCCATTCTAAAAATACGGCATCATTTACAATCTCTGAACGATGGATTTTAGGTTTTGAAAGGTTTGCCTTAACGGTATTCTTAATTGGGTTTAATTCTTTTTGAAATACTTCATTAGCATCTTTAAACAGCCTTATTCTATATTGATAGGTTTTATCCTTTTCAACATTAGTATCTAAAAAAGCAGTACCCACTGTTAATGCAATAATTGGTGTGTGCTCTGCTCTATAAAGACTATCATCTGTTTTGTTAGCTAATACATATTCATAAACACGTTTTACATCTTCTTTATTTAAGAACTGTAAATGCTTAAAATTCGTAGCATTTTCGGCTGCTTTTTTTTCGGTCTCTACGTCACTATTTGGCACTGTAGTTCTTGCAATTTCTATGTAGTTTCTGTCTTTTTCACCTTTGCGCTCAAAAAGATAATAACCATTTTTTGGTAATTCACCTCCGCCATACACAAAAATGCCATGTTCTACCGCTATAACACCTGGTGCTTCTTGTGCATTGCTAAACAAAATACTTAATGCAAAAGCTAATAAATAAATTGTGCTGCTATATATTGTTTTCATCATTAAATGTTTTCTAATTTATTACCAACCACTTGATAAAGGTGTACCACTACAATTACCAAAACCGAAAGACACATCTGTATTACCCCCAGAATCCAAATGTAAATCGAGCTTTACAGCTTCATTAAACCCTGTCGACACACACCATTTACAGCCTGCAAAAACCGTAGGCACACATTGTTTTATATTGCCACCAACCATAATGCTTCCGCAACCATCTAAATTAAAATAACCTGTTGCGGTTTGATACATGCCTTTTATTCCTAATTCTGCTCTTGCTTCTGCGCCAAGACTTGTACATGTAATGGAATTTGCTTTAAAATAGACATGCGCAAAAGCCATAGCTCCAATACCAAACGTATCGCCAGAACTATCAAAATCCATCCACACGCGAGCATCTAAACCTGCTTTTGCACCTAATGAAGCATTTAATACACCCAAATCTATACTCCAATCTGGAATATTAATAACAGGGAGCACTTTTTGTCCAGTTACAAACAATCCAGAAACGCCATTTTTTATAGTTGGCGGTACATTTTTATCATAGGCAAACTGCATAAGGTTTCCTGTTACATCTGGTGAGAGATAATCTGAATCGCCAAGAATTAAACCAACGGAAACCTCTCCAATGCCTGGCGGCGTTCCTTTACCTCCAGCCATAAAATACCAGCCTTCACTCCCCATAAGTAAATCTGCAGCTCCAACAAATTTCATACCTCCAAGAGGTTGATTGATATTTAAATGTCCTAAAAACCTTGAGTTCTCTATATCGTAAGTCAACACTAAATCACCAAACGGAGTTTCAATATTATCAACCTCAATACTTTCACTATCAGCTTTAATATCACCATGAACCGTAAAGGTTTGTCGCTGTCCAGGTGTTACACCTTTAAATCCATCTAGTTCACCACTAAATGTTAACTTGGTCCAATCATTATCATTAGAATCAAAATCTATACGTCCTTTAATATCTTTAAATGCGGTTCCAGAACCACCTAATTGCATGGTTTGACCTGGTTCAATTTCGATATGTACATCTGAATTTGTTTTTTGGATAGAAGCCTTCAAATTAATGCCTTCCTCATCGGTTAGTTTACCAATAGCTTTAAAAAAACCATCACGGATTTCAGTATTCTCAGGCTTATCATCTATTGCTAAAGTAACTTTTCCTGGAGCATCAATAACAAAAGGAATAGGAGACACTGTAGCTTTAACTTTTCCATTCTCCTTTTTAAAACGAATATAACCAGATTCTTGAGGCACTCTCGGAATCCCTAAATTCGTACTTGTCGATACATCTATAAAACCATCACCAGAAATAATCCCATTTGGCGTAATGTCTATAATATTATAGAATTTTATAGGCTTGTTATTGTCTATGCTTGTTTCCTGTTCTCCATTGCTTAACAGACTAATGCTCGAAAAATCCAAGGTTTTTCCAGTTTCAAATCCTGGTAGACTTATACTAGCTGCTGGTCCTCCATCGTTGGTTATCATAAGTTCCCAATGTGGCTTTTTATCACTACCAGCACTTGGATTCATTGAAAAAGAGGTAGAACTACCAACTACGTTTAAGTCTGCAATACCTCCAATATTCAATCCATCGAGTTTAAAACTGCCATCTATATCAAAATCGTTAGAATAGATACGAACAGTCTCCACAGGCACATCAATAGTTCCTGTTTTTATGGTTGCTTTAGGAATTACAATATTTAAATCGTTAGTATTGAAACTCCAGTTTTCCGATTCAAAACCCCATGCTTCCAGTTTAAATTTCAAGGTCTTACTATTATTTAGAGGTAATAGTTTTTTTGGTTGTAAAGTGAGTTCGCCTGCTTCTATCTTCAATGTTTTTGGAACGATCCCCTCTATTTTTTGAGTTTGTAAATACGTGTAGAATACAACATTATTATCAGTTATATAAGATTTGTCTTGTTTTGCTTTAGCTTCAAATTCTCCTAATTTAAAAGTCAGTTCTTTGTCTTTTTTATTGACAATTCCAAAGACATCATTTTTTGTATAATCAATAGCAAAAACTTTAACCTGTGTGTTTGTACTTCCTTTTGATCTGGTTAAAGTAATATCGTTATCGTTTTCCAGGTTCACATAGGCTTCGCTAAATTCAAAAGACACATTATTAATAGCAACACGCCCTTTTATTTCACCTTTTCCATTGTTGTTCTTGAGTTGTAATTGCTTGGAACCGTCTCCTAAGGCACCTTTAAACGCATTATTTATAAAGACATCCACCGTTTTATCATTTAAATTAACAACCGATGTTTCAGGTGCGAAAATTGGTGTATTATGACTATCTAATTGTCCTGTTTTCTTAATTTTAAGATTACTAAAAGATAAGATTTTTTGTTCTGTATCGTTTTCTGTAGCTATTTTAAAATTGGGGTTTTCAGGAATATTAATAATATTTCCTTCAGTAATCATAAACGTATTATCATCAATTCTTTCTTT
This sequence comes from uncultured Flavobacteriaceae bacterium, assembly GCA_947487895.1. Lineage (GTDB taxonomy): Bacteria > Bacteroidota > Bacteroidia > Flavobacteriales > Flavobacteriaceae > Seonamhaeicola. The sequence goes on along the minus strand of CANKYF010000011.1, from coordinate 62,602 downwards.
AGAAATAATAGTAAAGTCAAAACCAAAAAGTGTCGTCATAGAGACTTCTTTGTCATACTCTAAAGTAAAGTCCACAACATTTTTAGATTTGATTGTAATAGCCTTTTTTACTGTTTTTATCATTGGTAGTGTTCCAGGTTTTTCAGCGATCAATTCAATGTTGCCTATACTTTTCCCTATACCTTTTAAATTGTAGCGACCTTGAGCATCTGTAGTATCTTGTTTTTGAGTATTCCCTTCTTGAAAATACACAATGACATCTTTAAGTGGTTTTATACCATCGCTTGTTTTAATAGATACCACACCAGTAATTTTTGCAGTAGGCTCTAAATAAGCACGTTCTAGAACCGTTTTTATTTTTACAGTATTTGGTACGCCTCTAACTACAAAAGATTCTGTGGTATAACTATCTTCCTTTCCTTTTGGTGGTGCAATGGAGAATGTAAAATCATCTACATTGCTATCAAAAATAAATGTAACATAACCATCGCTATTAGTTAGTTTTGTGGTTTCAAGAATTGTTCCTTTTTCAAGTGTAACCTTTGCATTTGTAATAGTGTTTTTCGTATTATATTCAACCACCTTAAAACGAATACGCTTTCTTTTTTTAAGAAGTACAATTTTAATGGGTTTATCATTACCTTTTTTTGAAATGGTTATTAAAGTATCTTTTGGTTGATATATTTTATTACCGCTAAGTGCTTTTACCGTTAATTTACGTTTACCTGAAGGCGCTTTAAAATTAAAAATTTGCCCATAGTTACTATTGGCAACTGTAAATCTATTTGAATTGTTTGCTACATTATTCCCTAAATTGATAAAACCAAAAACGGTCTTTTTTACTGCTAAACTATCTACATTAACATTAGCAGAAATGCTATTTCCTTCCTCATCAACCACGTAACCTGAAATCTTGCCATCTGCAAACAATTTAAAATCAGTTTTTTGTTGCTGCCCCCATTTTAATTTATCATATTTTTTAAGTTGCCCTTTAAAACCTTCAACATTTGTATATACTAATCTCGCTGGTCCAACAACTTCTCTTTTCCCATTATTAAAATCACCTTCATACACAGGCAGGTTATCAAATTCATAACTTCCATTTGTGTCAGTTTTTGCAAATCCGTAATATTTTATGGCTTGCGAGTGGTTCTTGTTAGTTTCAATGATGTGTACTTTTTCATTACTTAGTTGACGTGTTTCATTACCTTCTTTGTTTTCTGCAAGTAGCACTTGTCCAAAAATTCGAGGGTTATTTGGTGCTAGCCACAAGGTGTCTGTATAGGTTTTAACGTTGAGTTCGCTATTCCATGTCATGTTTTCCCCTAAATATTGACCAAAATTACTTGATGCTAATGCAGATTGTGCTGTGAACGGAAAATCTTTAGCAAATACCAATACATGGTACTGTTTAACTTTGGTTTTGTATGTAACTAGGCTTTTATCAGATTCTGTTGCTACTATCGTGTACCTATCTTTAGCATTAGTGGCACTATGTCTTACCAAATTTTTAAACGTAATACCATTGGCTCCTGTGATACCATTATCAACTACATCTCCTAATACCCCTGAACCAGAATGCGCTTTATTACCTTCATTCTTTGGAACGTGATTTGGGGTATACCCTCGTGTTAAATTTATATTGACACCACTTAGAATTCCAGAATTGGTTGTTTGTTTTTTATCAGCTTGCCATTTTGGAATAACATTTAGGTTATAACTCTTTACCAAAGACACTACTTCACCAATATTTTTTGATTCAAAAGGGTTGATGGTAATGTTCACGTCTGGACTCAAATAATATTGATTGTTCACTTTTAGACGAAGTACTTTGTACATATCACCTTTCATCCAAAGGTTTTGGACATCTGAGTTCTGTTTAGCATCAATATCTGACTGCACCAAACCATAATCTTCATAAGGATTTATAAAACCTTGAAAATTGAAATTTCCATCACCATCTGTAATAGTGGTTGCTAATACTTGATCTTGTGCTTGTTTATTTTCAGAATTCAAATAACCAGATTGGGAATCGTCTACAGGCTGAAACTTATGGTCTCCATTGTTATCTTTCCCATTAAACAGATGCGTTACCACTAAACTTACACTAACTCCTGCCAAAGGTTTAGCGCCAGTTGTAGAAACCACATACCCCATTTTAGGAGGTAATGGTTTGTTACTAACCGTAGTGTTATTATTAATTAATGGATTTGGATCTACTGTAACGTTAGCTAAATTAAAACCTCCATTACTTGTAGTAGAGGTTATATTTGTACTTCCTGATGTCTCTTTAAATTTATAAAGTAATTTACCTTTTAAACTACTTATTGGCATAGGTTGCGGATCGATTGTCAAAGTTGGTAATCTAGGCTTTTCTTCTACTGGTAAAATAGGAATAGCTCTTATGGTTGCAGGATTCCATTTAAACCAGCAAACTTGACTTCTGCCATCGTTTACAAATGGAGTATTTGTTTCTCCGTCTCTTGCTATAACTTGCCATGCATAACTTTTACCAGTTTCTAAAGGCGGGTTTGTTGGCCCATACACAAAAGCGTTTTGGGTAAAAAAAGTTTGTTCAAAAAAAGCGGGAACTGTTGATGCCAAAAACGCTTGGTTAGGGTCTTGGTTGGGTAACAATTCAATCATTTTGAATGTATATTCTACTCCAACAGGCAACACTCCAGTAGGAATCGTCCAACTGAAAACAACATTATTACTTCCAGTAGTAATCTCATCACCACAAATTGGATTGATAAGTTGTGGTGGTTCTGCTGCAATAATATTAAAATAGCCACAACCTAATGGCTCTTCAGCAGAAAGAAACTGACCAATTTCGTTTCTAACACGAACACAAATTTGATATTGTCCTGCTGGCAATCCATTTTGTTGTAATTCAGCAATTGAAATTCCTGTTGGCACTAAGTTTTCAGGCGCAAAATAATCCTGTAATTCAAAAGATGTGAGTATTGTAGGGCTTCCTGCTTGGAGTACTAAATCTAAAGGGTTATGACTCTCTCTGGTTCTTAAATCAACACCATTATCTCCTTTAAATTCAATATATAAAGATACATCACTATTAATGGATGGATTAATAATGGTAACGTTTGTATTATCATAATAAAAAAAGGCATCTCTTCCGTAAGGAGCTACTATATTTGTACTAACGGTTACAGGAAAATCCTGAGCAATTGTAACAGTAACACTGAACATTACAAATAGTACGGTCAATACATTCTGTTTCGATATTTTAAAAAGTATATGCATAACCAAAGTCTATTTTAGTTTCTGAATAATTTAATGGATTTATTCCTGTCGTGTTTCCGTTATTGAGAAAACCACGTAACGAGAATTGATGCTTTTTTGTCAATCTATATTTCCCCTGAAATCTAATAGTAAAAGCATTACTATCCTTTATCCCATCATTTACAATTTCATAATGATTGAAAGTGGTAGACAGATTAATATTTGGCTTTTGAAAGGCTTTTGATAACGTTACTGAAGGTCCGAAATTCTTAGTTTCTCGCATCGTAAATTTAAAAATGCTATAATTATAACCAATTCCAGTGGTTAATCTCCATGGGTTATATGAAAAGGTATATCGGGGCGAAAGAATATGCGATTGAAACTCAGAAAACTGTGCAGTGTTACTATTGTCGTCTGTTAGATTTTGAAAATTCCACAGTAATAACAAAATGTGTGACTTAGAAAAATCTTTACTCAATAAATTTATGTTTTGAGTAACAGTTAGTTGTTGATTTACTTGCGCTATTTCCATTTGATTATTTATAGGTTGCGTTCCAGGTTTTTGAGTAATACCATAATTAGTATAATTTGCATTTAAGTTGTATTGCTGAATTGGTGTAAAGTTGATATTAGCTGAATAAATATTTCGCTTAGTTTGTGCATTCTTGGCGGCATTTAAATTATCTTTTTGAACCCCGAAACTACCGGCAACAACAAGTTTGTTTTTCCAAAACTTTACACGAGGTTCAATAGTTGTTTTTTCTAAATCTGTTAGAAAAAAATAGGCTCCCAACGATTTAAAATCTGGGTCGATACGATTGTATTTTAAGTTAATCTCATAAGTTTTTTCTTTGAATCCTAAGGTAGCCAGAATAGCATCTCCAACTCGTGTGCCTTGGCGCTCGTCAATTAAAAAGGGAAACGTATTAACTATTGGGTCATTCAAATTATTAACTGGTACTGTTTCGGTATTGGGCGTATAAATACTTCGTGCATATTCGGCATCAAAAGATAGTTTCTCGAAAAACAAATGATGAGTTTTTATAGAAGCAACTACATTTTCCTGAGGTGCTAAAGTTGGTGGTGCATTAGTAACATCTATAGAATTCACATCATCTTTTGCTTGAAAAACAACAATGTCTGCATTATTCTTTTCGCTACCATAACCTACTTTAAAAGCACTGCCAACACGCTTGAACGCAGGAGTATCATAGGCTGTTCCTGAAGTTGCTGAATTTGGCGCAATAGGTTTTAAAAACCGACCGTATACAGCTCCAATTCTAATTTTTTTTGGTGTTATTTCAAATCCGCCACCAAAAAAATTGTGCCCTGCAAGTGCAAATTCAGACCATTTTATATTACGATGTCCTAAATGCACCGTAGCCCATTTATAAGTTGGGCTCAATCCAAATTGGTTAAATGGTTGCCTAAAATCACGATTCTGCTCACTAAAAGTAAATGAAAACGGAATATCTACACCATAAACAGAAATTGTTGGGCTTCCGTAAATAACCCAACTAAAAGGCTCTCGATTAGCTAGTCGTCCATCGGCATTGAAATAAGTTCCTGTAGTTCCAATGGTTCCCGAAATTTTAAAAGGGTCTTGTTGGCTAATATTTTCAATATTTTGTGCTACTATACAAAACTCTCCTAAGAAGAATGTTAGTAAAAGGATACAAAATTGTTTTCCTGTCATTCGAGTAAAATTATGTTTAGCGATTATCGTAATAATCAATACATATAATCCAAACCATGATATAATTGTTAAATACTATTTGTTATTATTTTAACAACGAAAAAAACAGGTTTTATAAAGGTAAATGCAGAAAGGAGCATTAACATTTATCTGATTATATTAATAAAAATGGTGGTTGTGAAAAACTCGAGGAAAGGTAATTGTAAATAAACCTAAGTGGTTGTAAATAAGCGTCTTTTATTTTAGAAATAAATATTCTGATTATTTTATCTTTAGAATAAGAGGGTCATCAACCATTATTTTTTTAATGAATTTGTATTTGTCAATATTAAATTTTGTAGGAGCGTCTCCGCAGTATTTTTTAAAATCCTTAGAAAAATGTGCTATATCATAATAATCAAAATTATCACTTAGGTCTTTATAGTTTTGATCGGGTATTTTACTCATTTCCGCAAATAAATAACTAAATCGTGTTATTTTAGTGTAAGCAAACGGTGTAATTCCAACAATTTTTTTAAATTTTTTCTGAAAATAACGTTCACTAATTTTAAGTTGAGTTACCAACTTTTTAATTGATGTGCGGCCTTTGTTTTTATGAATTAAGTCTATTGAAATATCGATTACATTTAGTTTTGGAGCAACTTGTTCCAACCTTTTCAACAATAATTCTTCAACATAGCCCATTTTGGTTTCATAAGATTTAGCATTCTCAAAATGCTTATTAAATACTCTAAGCCTACTCTTAAAAGCTTCTTCAACAGAGATCACATTGTTTATTAGTTTAGTTGTATCTAACCCAAATAAGTGATAAAGGGCAGTTGGTTTAAAAACTACTATTATCACTTCTATAACGGGATCAGAAGACACAAAATTAAAACTCTTTATTTGTTGTCCAGTGATATAAGCTTTCGGAGGTGTAGTTTCTTTATTATCTGATACTATTTTGTATTTTCCAATACACTGAAAGGCCATTAAGCAATGACCACTAGGTAAAATAAATTCATTTATTATTTTATTTTTGGCATCTCTATCAAAACTATTTGAAAATATATGCGAAATAAAAGGATTTAAGACTTTTTGATGTTTATAGAAAATCATAAAATAAGTCAAATTTAGTTATTCTAAAGGTAAAGAAAGATTTGAGATGAGTTTTTAGTATGCATCAAAAATTTTAATAATGTAATACCTCATAGCTTACAAAGGCTATTTCATGTTGCTCATAATCCTTCTTTAAAATTAAAATACTACAAATTTAATCAAAAATGGTTTGCTTTATTTTTGAGACTTAATATAATCTAAAAACCATAAAACCTTGTTATACTCAATTTTAGCATTTCTAAAGTTTCGAAAAGCACATTCATATCATTTTCCCTTATGGGAATATCCATAATCGAATAGTCTTACTCTTCGTCTTTGTAATACTTTTTATCATAAGCAACAATTAAAGCATTATAGCCTAATTTGTCACTCTACATCAACTGAATATCGAGTTGCACAGTACGTTTGATTACATTCACTTCCCTTCTCTCGTATTCATAATAAGGCATCTGAACACGCTTCAATCAAATTGCTAGACGGCAATCATGGAAAGGCACAGGGAGCAGTTGGACATTTCCAGTTTTAGATATCTTGCAGCACTTCTTTGTGAGCAATACTTTCTGATTTTTCACATTGCCTCAAGCTGGAAAACAAAACCAATAAAATTAATTGAGCGTGACAAAATTTTATTATTCTTCATTTTTTTATTAAAATCACTAGGTATAACATTAAAACCCAACTGCAGCTCCACCATCTACTGGTAGCAATACACCATTTACGTATTTGGAAGCATCCGAACCGAGAAAAACTGCGGCGTTACCAATATCTTCTGGCTGTCCAAAATATTTAAATGGAATTCTGTTTAAAATTTTATTTTTTCGTTCCGTATCACTATCCAAAGCTTGGTGCAACATTTTAGATTCTATCCAACCTGGAGCTATGGAATTTACACGAATACCGTCCTCGGCATAATCTGCTAACAAGCCTCTCATTAACCCTAACACACCTGTTTTTGCACTTGTGTAGGCCACAACTTGTGTCATTGCCATAATACCCGTCATTGAACTAATCATGATCACAGAACCTTTAATTCCGTTACTTTTCATAGATTCCATCACTTCTCTGCTCAATGTAAATGAACTTAGTAAATGTGTTTGAATGACACTCAAAAAACCTTCATCTGTAGTTTTAGAAACTGGAGCTTTTAGATGAATTCCCGCATTATTAACCAGAATATGAATAGAGCCGAAATCTGTTTCGATTTGGTGTATCAATTGTTTCATACCCGATTGATTTGTAATATCATAAACGTAATACTTCGAATATTTTCCTAAAGTTTCGCAAGCATCAATAAGTGTAGATTCTGTTCTTCCTATAATAGCAACCATAGCTCCTGCTTCTATATAAGATTTTGCAATTCCTAAACCTATACCTGTACCACCTCCTGTAATTAAAGCTGTTTTCCCTTTTAAACTGAATTGTGATAAATTCATTATGTTATAATATTATCCTGGTAAACAACCAGGTTCTAGTTGATTAAATTTTTTATAAGCCAATTGAAATTCTTGATGAAGTAGCACTTCAGATTTGGACAATCCACCATTTGCAACATTTATCACACAATCTTCAAGCTCTTTTGCAACTTCATCTAATGTTGCTTCTCCATTTAAAATTTTCCCTGCGTTAACATCCATATCTTCTGCAAGATTATTATATGTTTCAGGATTTGCACAAACCTTTATAACTGGTGCCACCGCAGAACCTACAACAGAACCTCTTCCTGTTGAAAAAAGAACAACATGAGATCCACAGGCTATTAACTCTGCTATTTCTGCATTATCATTAGCGTTAGGCCATCCAAACATAGGTTCGCCATCTGGTACCACATCTAACAGATACAGGCCGTTAGTTGTGGGTTGAATTGTAGGTTTTATGATACCTGAAATTTTGGAATTACCACTTTTACTGTAAGCACCCATAGATTTTTCTTCTATAGTTGATAAACCACCTTTGGCATTACCGTCAGAAAAACTCCCAAAGCCCATTTTTAGATAATATTTTTTTGCCTTATCTACCGTTTTAACTAATTGTTTAGCCAATTGTGGCGATGTGGCTCTTTCTGCCATAATATGCTCACAACCTATTAGCTCTCCTGTTTCTTCAAAAATTGCAGTTGCTCCTTGACTTAATACGCTATCAAAAACTCTTCCTATTACTGGATTTGCTGTTATGCCGCTTGTAGCGTCTGATCCCCCGCAAATTGTTCCAACTACCAACTCTTCCATAGCCATATCTACCAAAGGCTGTTTATTAAGTATTTTAAGTTGTTGTTCTATCCATTGCTTTCCTAAATCAATGGATGTCCTACTACCTTTAGATTCTTGAATAGTAATTGTTTTTGCTGGTCTCCCTGATGCAATTATGTGTTTTTCAAGTGCCTCTTTATTTAGATTTTCACACCCCAAAGACACAATAAGTACTGCTCCGGTATTGGGATGTGTGCAAAGAGCCTGCATCATTTCGTTAGCATAATCGTTTGGAGCACATCCGTGAAAACCTATCACATGAACACCTTTATCCCTAAAACCGTACTGTATTTCTCTTGCAACATGATGGGCGCATTCTACAGTATAGGCAACTAGCGTATAATTGCGAATTCCTTTTTTACCGTCTTTTCTTAAATAGCCTTTTAACATGATTATTTAGTGAATTGTTTCATGTAAACACTTTCTATGTTATGCACATGTACATGATCTCCAGATTTTATATCTGTTGTAGTTTTTCCAATTGCGACGCCATACTTTTTGACAATGTTTCCGATAGGCAAATCTTCAAGTGCTATTTTATGGCCAAATGGAATATTAGAACTTGCCCAAATGGATATATCATTTATTGTAATTATTTCCCCTTCAATTAAATTAGAAATAACAATGCCTACATTGTCATTAGGGTTTAGTAGTATCACTTTTTTATTAGGCATATGTATTGTATTACATAATTCCGAAGGTTTCGAAAGCTTCAACAGTACTCATACCATTCTCTAATGCTTCTTGTACCTTTTTTTCTCCTCTAGCCTTTTCGAAAGCTAACGTAAAGGCTTGTTCTACAGCTTCTGAAGGCACAATTAAAACACCATCTCTATCGCCATAAACCACATCTCCTGGTTTTACAAGTATACCACCAAATTCAATAGGTATTCCATAATCTATAACCTTCCCTCTTGGACCTTGATCTTGTGCAAATGTACCAGCCGCAAATGTTGGAAAATCCAATCGCAATATTTCGTTGGTATCTCTAGAATAGCCATTTACCACAACGCCTGCGGCTTCTAGTTTTATAGCCCTTGTACTCATTAAACCACCCCAAAGTGCATAGTTATAAGATGACCCCGAACATATATATACTTCATTTTTCTTAAGACTATCCAAAGCCTCAAACATAATTCCAAAGGGCTTAGCCATTATTGGGTTCTCAGTTCCTTCTAATTTTTCAGCAAAAACATCAGCTTCCAAAACTGGCAGTGCTCTACCAATAACTACCATATCGCTATTTAAAGGTTTTATATGTTGCGGTAAAAATTGGTGCAAAAGCCCCATTTTATCCATAACATCTCCCACTAAAGCTACAAAAAGCTCTTTTTTTGCAAGTTGAAACAACTCATTATCATCTTTCCAAAGATTCATTCTACTTTATATTAATATTATTAAAGTTACAATTTAATGTTTAAACCATGAACGTTCTATATCCTCGATGGTACGCCCTTTAGTTTCTGGCATTAGGAATTTAACTACCAGTAATAGCAATACTAATTCCACAGCAAAAAAGAAGTAAATAACTCCTGGTGATGTTACTGCTTCCACTATTGGAAACACTTGGGCTACTAAAGCACTAGTAACCCAAATAAAAACGGTAGCTAAAGCGATAGCTTTTCCTCGAACTTGGTTGGGAAAAATTTCTGATACAATTACAAATTTCACAGGGCCTATAGCACAGGCAAAAAATGCAACAAACGCATTAATAGCAATTACAATTGGCCAACCTATAGCACCATTCATAAATAAAAGCCCAATGACAATATGACTAAAAAACGCTCCAATAGCACCAAAACCCAAAAGTTTTCGTCGCCCAACAGAATCTACAAAAGCCAATGCAAATAGAGTAGCAACTAAATTTACTAGTGCAATACTTGCAAAACCACCTAAAGCTCCTCCTAAATCAAACCCTGCTTTTTCGAAGATTTGTGGTCCATAATAAAACACCACGGATACCCCACAAGCTTCTGACAAAATACAAATTAAAACCCCTAAAATTAAAGGTTTACGAAGACGCCCTCTAAAAAGATTGGAAAATTTCACATAAGACTCAATAGCTAGAGTATCTTCTATTTCAGCTCTTATTTCCTTGGCCCTTAAAGTACCGTTTATTCTAGCTAAGATGCTTTCAGCTTGATAGCCCTTGTTTTCTTTTACTAACCATCTCGGACTTTCCGGTATAAAAAAAGCACATACTAAAAACAGTATGCTTGGGAGTGCTTCTGCCATAAACATAGCTCGCCAATTTTCATCCACTGCAAACCATTTTAAAAATGGAGATACTGTTGTTGACGTGGCATTATGTATTGCAAAATTAAAAATACCATAGTTTGCAAACACGCACATAACTATACCCATAGTTATAGTGAGTTGAAAGAGTGTCACCATACGACCTCGATACTTCTCTGGGGCGACCTCAGAAATATATAACGGGCAAACCATAGTTGCCGCTCCGATACCAAAGCCACCTAAAAGACGTGCTAAAATTAAATGTATTGGATTAGGAGCAAAACCGCTCCATGTTGCCGACACAAAAATAAGTACAGATGAAATTAATAACGTACGTTTTCTCCCAAAGGAATCAGAAAATGGGCCTGCAATACCCGAACCAATCGCACACCCCCAAAGCACACAGCTTACGTAAAAGCCTAACTGAGCATTAGTAAAAGAAAATTGTTTTACTACCTGTGAATTCGTTCCTGAAACAACAACGGCATCGTAACCAAAAAGAAGCCCTCCACAGGCGGCTACAATACAAATAAAGTACAAATAAGTACTTACACCTTTTTTGCTGTTATTCTCAATTATTTCGCTCATATGTTAATCTTCATTTAAATGCATTGCAACGCTTTTTTTAAACTCTGGACATGTTATCAATCCAAACCATAAAAATGTATTGGCAATTAAAATTTTAATAAAAAAATTGAGAGTTAAATTCTCGAATTTATTTGGTTCAATTGGTTATTCAAATGTATTAATTCTAGTGATGGTTATATTCCTCTAGAATACCTACAAATTTCTCTAAACTATCTTAAAACGTAATTTTTTAATAGAATTATTGAATATTTAGCGTCATTTTAATACAATTACCCATGAACAAGTCTGAACATTTGAAACAAAATAAACAGCCTTGTTAGATTAATTTAAAATTATTTATCTTTCAAAAAAACAATAAAATGAAACCGCAACTAATAAAAGTGCCTAACAAAAGTGACGTTTCTTTTGATGTTGTAAATGAAAGGGTACCATATTTTTATAATCCATTTCATTATCATAGCAAACTGGAATTAACATATATCATTGAAAGCTCTGGAACAAGGTTTATAGGGGATAATATTGATAATTTTGCACCTGGCGAACTAGTACTGGTTGGCCCTAACTTACCACATTGCTGGAAAAACGATGTAAAATACTTCGATACATCATCCCAACTTAGGGCTGAAGCCATAGTAATTCATTTTGATGTAAATTTTCTTGGTGAGTCGTTTTTAAAAACCCCAGAAATGGTAAATATTTCAAAGCTTATTTCAAATTCGGAAAGGGGTATCTTGTTTAGTAGTGAAGCGACCAAACGAGCCCTTAAAAAATTACTTTGTTTAAATTCGCTATCCAATTCTTTAAGGTTAATTCATTTTATTGAAATTCTAGAACTGCTTAGTAGGGATTCAGACTATAAAACCTTAAGCTCAACCTCGACAAACTACTCTATAACCGACAAAAATTTGTCGAGAATCAATACTACGATAGATTACATATCTAAAAACTATACAAGAGAACTTACAGTACAACACCTCTCTGAAATAACACATTTAACACCAAATGCGTTCTGCAGATATTTTAAAAAGCACACCCGTAAAACCTTCAAACTATATTTAAACGAACTTAGAACTGCCAATGTTTGTAGACTTTTGAGGAATACCGATTTAAGTATTTCTGAAATAGCTTATGCTAATGGCTATAACAGCATGTCTCATTTTATTAAGACTTTTAAATCCCTAAAAAACATGAGACCAAACGAGTATAGAAAATATATCAAGGAGACCAAAGTTATAGCACTAACAAAATCTACCTAGGATCAATTATATTGAATTTGTTGATGTATAATTGTAGGGGCAGACTGTGTTTTCTAAATACCTTTAATAAAGTATGTTGATTATAGAAACTATAATAAAACCTCAAATTTTCAAACGAAAAATTAGCTGCGTAGTTCCTCAACTAATTGTCTACTTTTTTATTGTATATCCAGTACCAAAAGGGTAATAGTTAAAAAACGGATTGTAGTCATACTGGTTAATTTTCGTTAGAAGGTTTACCAATAGTGGCCAAAATACCACCATCAACATATAAAATATGTCCATTGACAAAATCGCTTGCTCGTGATGCCAAAAATATAGCAGCTCCCGCAAGATCATCAGGATTACCCCATTTGGCTGCAGGAGTACGGTTCAATATAAACTCGTTGAACGGGTGGCCATCTACTCGTATAGGTTTTGTTTGGGAGGTGGCAAAATAACCTGGCCCAATACCATTGATCTGTATATTGTGTTTGGCCCATTCTGTCGCCATGTTTTGAGTCAACATTTTCAATCCTCCTTTGGCTGCAGCATATGCTCCTACGGTATTGCGCCCAAGTTCACTCATCATTGAACAGATATTGATGATTTTTCCACTTTTTCGCTCGATCATTCCCTGTACCACATGTTTAGACATAATGAATGGAGCCACTAAATCAACTTCAATGACTTGTTTAAAGTCGGCCACCTCCATATGTTCCAATGGCGTACGCTTGATGATACCCGCATTATTGACCAAAATATCAATTAGCCCCACTTCACGTTGTATAGCGGCTATATTAGAGACAACTTCGGTTTCATTGGTTACATCAAACTTATAGCCAACAGCATTAATACCCTCGTTTTTGTAAATGGCTAGAGCGTCATCAATTTTTTGTTGGGAAGAATGTCCATTAATCACAATAGTGGCGCCAGCCTTTCCCAAGCCTTTGGCCATAGCCATTCCCAAACCATGTGTACCGCCCGTAATAAGGGCAATTTTTCCAACAAGATCAAATAATTCGTTTTCCATGTTTATCGTAAATCGTTAATTTTTGCTATATCCATATCATCATAATGCAAGTTTTCACCTGCCATTGCGCAAATAAAGGTGTTGTTAGAGATTCCAGAACCGCAGTGTGTGGACCAAAGGGGAGAGATAACGGCTAGGTGGTTTTGCATCAAATTATTAATCAAAAACTCCTCAAGTAAGGCATTTGTATCGTATGCCTTTACAGCTTTTGGGGTTGCCGCATATCTTGTTTCGTAGGTTGTCACCATAGTTTTTATTTATATAGATTTTTTAATTATAGAACCTTTGCACTAAATTCCCAAAAGCTTTGTATTATTTACGCCGTACGGAACAACAATATAATACCGTCTCGAATTTTATTTTATAATTCTCTTTCTCCTTCCCTAGCATGTAATCTTAGCAAAGCCTCTACGTAATAGTAGTCTGCATAAACAAGGGGCACATCTATTTCATGCCCATGTGGTATACTACCAACACTATGTTTTAATAAAAAATTATGGTTCTGCCCCAACTTAGCAGTGTACATTGGTCCTGCTATGGATTTCATAAGTTTATCAATTGAGGATGTATAGTTTTCAGATGAATGCCAATCCAATTCTATTAAAGCTGAAACAGTTATAGCAGCCGCTGAAACATCTCTTGGCTCATTAGGTATGTTAGGCGCATTGTAATCCCAATACGGGACTCCATCTTTGGGAACCCCTTTATGTTCTAATATATATTTTGCAATATCTTCTGCTTTCTTTAAATATTTTCTGTCTTTGGTATATCTAAAACACAATGTATAACCATATAAACCCCAAGCTTGTCCTCTGGCCCATGCGCTCTCATGATCATATCCCTGTGCCGTTTCTTTTTTTCTAACCTCCCCTGTTTCTGGATCGTAATCTATTACGTGATAAGAACTACCATCTTGACGAAAGTGATTTTTCAATGTTGTATCTGCATGGGCTATGGCCACTTCCTTATATTTAGGATCTCCCGTTATTTCACTTAATTCAAAAAGCAATTCCAAATTCATCATGTTATCAATAATAACAGGATATTCCCACCCTCTTTCTGCCTGCCAATCTGTTGTTACTTCCCAACTTTGAATACATCCAACGGTTGGATTAAAGCGTGTTAACAAAGAATTTCCAGCATCAATCAGTACTTGCTTAAAGTATTCATTCTTTGTAAGTCTGTAGCCATTTCCATAGGAGCAGTTAAAAATGAATCCAAGATCATGATTATCCGTTTTATATTTATGCATTTCAAATTGCGCCTGCATTGTTTCTGCAGCTTTTTTCCATTTTAAATCCTTACTGTATTCATAAAGATACCAGCAGGTCCCTGGAAAAAAACCTTCGGTCCAATCAAAAGTGGGGTTAGTCCAATAGATTTTACTATTGCTTACGGTTCTTGGTATTCTTTTTTCCGTTTCAGCTTCAGTGTACAATAAGGTTAATTGTCTTTCAGCATGTCCCAGTTGTTGATCTATAAAATTATTGTTATCAACTTCTTTTTCAGGGATTGCCTTTTCTTTTTGCCCCTCTTGACAAGAGAAACATAATACACAATAAATAAATGGAAAGAATAAATATTTTTTAAACATACAATAGTTATTGAACACAAGTGATTTCTTACGTTCAAAAATATTGGTTTTCCCAAGCCTTAAATGGGTTCAAATAGTTATTTTTTAGTGGTTAAATGTTTTTTTTAATTAGGATTGTACGAATATGGGTAAGTTCCGCCAAACTATAGCGCTCCTTCAAGGTTTACAATACCACCTTGGTCTTAAACTTTGCCGTGAACCTGCCCGTTCGTTCTGGCGGGCTTTCTTCATGTCATATTCAGTAAAATTTAATGATTAAATTACTGTCCTGTTTCTTGGACTATCTACAGGACATAGTTTACACTACCGACGACATAAGCACGGAAAGGCTACGATAGATCCAGCAAACTAGTCATTTAATACTTTATTTTCCTTTCGATATGCTGTAGGGGTAGAATTAAAGACGATTTTAAAGTTTTTTCTAAAATATTTTAAATCATTAAAGCCGACTTCATAAGCTATTTCAGAAATATTCATCTCTGTATTGGCTATAAGTTGTGCTGCCTTTTTTAATCGAATCAAACGAATGAACTCTGTCAAAGACTGCCCTGTCAATAACTTTAGTTTATTGTACAACAGGGTTCTACTTACTCCCATTTTATTTGTGAATTTCTGTGCATTAAAACTGTCATCCCCCATGTATTCCTCAACAATCTCGAAAGCTTTTTCCAGAAATTTTTCATCCATTGACACATAGGTCAATTCTTTTGGAGTTAAAATGGTATCCTTTTTAAACTTCTCGATCATATTGTTTCTGAGATTAAGGATATTGTTTATCTGGTTTATTAATATGGTCGTATCAAATGGTTTTGTAATATAGGCATCTGCTCCAATCTTATAACTTTCCCTTTGCGTGCCCAATGAAGTTTTTGCGGTAAGTAATATAACTGGAATATGACTTGTTCTTATATTGGATTTTATATTATGACACATATCGACACCGTTCATTAACGGCATCATAATGTCGCTAATTATAAGGTCAATATTTTTGGTTTTCGCAAAATTCATTCCTTCTCTTCCGTTGTACGCCTGATATATATTAAAACGATCTTCAAAAATAGATTTAATAAATCCACTCAATTGACTATTGTCCTCTACTATTAATATGGTAGACTTTGACTTATCAACCTCTTCGGGAACGTCCTCTTGCACTGCATCAGGAATCTCTGGAAAAGAGATTACTTCTGGGGTTTTGGAATCTTTACGAACTACTTCTTGTTGTATATTTACCTTTTCAGGGTCTAAATGTCCTTTTCCTAAGGGCAATACGATTATAAATTTTACCCCTGAACCTTTTTCACTTTCTACCTTTACGTTACCATTGTGCAATTCTATAATGTCTCTTGATAAAGAAAGACCTAGACCGGTCCCAGCTCTTTTTCCCTTTGAGACACCTAATTGAAAATAACGGTCAAAGATATATTTAATTTTTTCCTTTGGTATACCTATTCCACTATCATTAATAGCTATTTCAATAGCATCGGGACTGTGTTTTGGCATGTCTACCTTTATAGTGATTTCTCCATCATCAGGGGTAAATTTAAATGCGTTTGATAAGATATTGATTATAACCTTCTTGAGTTCCATAGCATCAAACCAAACATCAATTCTTTCCATATTATGCTTAAAACCAAATTTTATGTCCCTACTTTTTGCCAATTCATCAAAAGAGAGTTTGATTTCTTCAATAAAGCTTATGATGTTGTTTTGGGAAACTTGTAATTTTAATTCTCCTGCTTCACTTTTTCTAAAATTAAGGAGTTGGTTGATTAATTCTAAAAGTGTATTGGCGTTTCTTTGAATTAATTGTAGTTGTGTTTTCGTTTCTTCATCATGACGTGTATTGCTGGCAAGTTTTTGAAGTGGACCTAAAATGAGGGTCAGGGGTGTCCTGAACTCATGGGAAATATTAGTAAAAAATTTAAGTTTTAGCTTATTGATTCCTTCAATCTTTTCTTTTTCAATTCTTTCCTCTTCCAGCTGTTTTTTCACATAAACCCTTGCCAGAATCAATGATCTCATATAAAATGCCAACCCTGTGCAGATTAAACCATACGTTAAATACGCCCACCACGTACCCCATAAGGGAGCATGTATTTTTATCCTTAGTGAATCACCCATTTCGTTCCATAGCCCATCACTATTAGAGGCCTTTACTTTAAATACATAATCCCCATCTTTTATATTTGTATAGGTTGCGGTTTTCTTGTTTCCAACATGAGTCCAATGCTTATCAAAACCTTCCAATTTGTAAGCATATTTATTTTTACTAGGTTGGGAAAAGCTTAGGGCTGTAAAACCAATCGTGAAATTATTTTCATCATGTTGTAAAGTAACCGGAGAAATACTATCATGAGTTCCATAAAAAATTTCATTGTTCACTTTGATATCATAAATATCAACATTAGGAATAAATTTATTTTTACCTATTTTATCCGGATTAAAAATTGTAATCCCATCAACACCACCAAAAATCAATTCTCTATTAGACGTCTTGATATAAGCTTGGTAGTTAAACTCGTTACTTTGTAGCCCATCTGATTTAGTGAAATTCTTAAATTTTTTTGTTGCTATATTAAATCTACTAATCCCTTGGTTTGTACTGATCCAGAGATACCCATTATCATCTTGCAAAACTCCATAGACAATCTCGTTGGGCAATCCTTGAATAGCGCCATATTTGGTTAGTTTTTTTGTGTTTGATCTATAGTGAATAAGTCCACTGCCCTCGGTACCGATCCAATAATTGTTTTCAGTATCCCTAAAAATACAGTTAACCGTTAAGTAATCGGTATTACTTGTGCTTAACCATTCTAGTTTCTCTTCCTCTAGCGAATTGATATCTACTTTTTTCAATCCGTTAGATCCCCCAACAATAATCTGGTTTTGATTGCTTGCTGCAATAATGCATTGAATAGATTCATTGGTATCACCTATCTTTCGCAGTATTTTTAATTTGGTATCATATAACAGTAAACCTCTGGCCAACGTTCCTATCCAAATATTTTCATTTACATCTTCAAACAAGGATAGAATTTTATAATCCGAAAGCAATTTTGAGTTTTGATTACGGGAATTGATTCTCTCAAACTGTATGGTAGTTTTGCTCGTATCTAAAAAGTTTAATCCATTATCATGAGTCCCAATCCATAAATTTCCTTTTTTATCCTTTAGTATTGACTTTATGTTGTTGGAGGATACACTTTTTTCATCATTTGGATCATACAAATAGTAGGTAAACTTCTTTTTTTCCTTGTCGTAGTAATTTATACCTCCTCCTTCAGTTCCTATCCACAGATTTTCATATCGGTCTTCAACTATTCCACTAACAATATTGTAATTAAGCATATTCTCACCATCACCGGATATTATATTGTCAAAAATAGCGTAACTCCTGTCAAAATAATTAACGCCGCCCGCCCAAGTGCCTATCCACATATCTCCTTTGGAGTCTTTAATAATTTTATAAATTGAGTTCTGACTTAGGCTTTTTGGATTATTTTTATTGTGTTTTACATGAAACTTCTTTTGGGTTATCATATTTAAAATAAATAAACCATCATAAGTTCCTACCCAAAGATTGCCATACGAATCTTCGCAGATAGAGCGTACTGCTGTGTTTATAAGTGTATTTTTATTGAACGTGTAATTACTGAATACCCGTAGATCTTTGTCAAAAATCGCCAACCCCTTATCGTATCCCAACCAAATATTACTTTCCTTATCTTCAAATAAGACAGGTGGGTTATTTAGAAATGTTTCCTTTATGGAATTCTCAAGGTACTCAATGTTTATCATTTTATTTGTTTGCGGATTGTAGATACTAATACCTTCAACGGTGCAAATCCATAAATCCCCATTTTTTGCAGTTAGCAAATTCCTTACCTTCCTATTTGCGAACGCCTTTTTCAAATGTTCCATACCAAATCTTGATATGTCATTATTGGCGCTGGTTAATTCAACAAAGTTCAAACCTTTGTTTGTTGCTATGCCAAGAACACTATCATTTAACTGGGTAATACTCCATATTTTTTTATTTGACAATTCTTTTAAGTTATCGTTGCTTTGGTATTTGATAAAATTATCTTCTTTGGGATTGTATTTATTCAACCCTTCGTTTGTTCCAATCCAAATATTGCTTTTTGTATCTTCAAACAAACATTGAATTCTACTATGGGTAAGGCTTCCTGTATCTTCTGAATTGTGCCGATAAATCGTGATTTTGTCTCCATCATATTTATTTAGACCATCTCTAGTCCCAAACCATAAATACCCTTTACTATCCTGTAATATATCTTTGATAGATCTTTGGGACAACCCATCACTAGAAAATATATGCTTAAAACTTAGATCATTAAGATTGGGGACAATCTCTTGTCCCAACGCATTAAAACAGTTGAAAGCAATGATCAAAATTATTTTGTAATCAAATTTCATGTATTCCTATTAATTTAGCTGTTTGTAAAACATTTAAATGGACCTATTCTTAAAATGTTACTTAACTTTTATCAATGACCTGTTTTCAAGACATAAGCCGTTTCAATATGCTCCTTCTAAAGAAAGACATTCAACATTAAATGAATTTCTCATTAAGTCTAAACTTAATAAGAAAAATTACTTCTCAAAGGGGTTATTTAGACATAATACAATAGTCTATCGTTCAACAGAACAATTCTTTTTGCAGCATGGTACCCAACAATACTTTACAAAGACCATACATTCTCTACGTATTTGATGGTAAAGTTAAATTTAAAAATCCTGTGCTAAAGATGGGCAGCGAATTATACTGATCGTTATGTTTTAGATTTTACATTGATAGATAAATATCCGAGAAAAGTATTTAGGGTCATTGTCTTTGTTGACTTTGCTAAATTCTATATTCCGGAGCAGTTTTGATCGCTTAAGACCTTTACATAAAGGTATAAAAAGTGTTTCTTTATCCAAATTATGGAAAACCTCTTCCTTCTCAAAAACTTTAAGCATTCATAACCAATAGGTTACTGCGAGTTGTTTTTTTCGGGCGTCAAACTTCCCACATACTTTGAATTTTGCAAAGGCCTCAGCTTCTTACAAATCTTGATGCTATTAAGAACAATTCACTAAAAATTGCTCTTTGCGATCTGCTGTTTTCATAGCGTTCATCAAATTATTATAAAAAAATAGGCGGGTCTTGAGACCCGCCTAAATTCTACTTAATGTTTACAAGATATTAGTCCAAAAACTAAGACTCCTATCCATTTAATGAAACATTCAACTATCACACAAATCATACTTTACATGGCAATAGATATTCTGAACACTATTTTATAAATTTTCGGTTACGTTCAGCACCTGTTTCATCTATCAATTTTAAAACATAGATACCACTTGGCAATGTTCTAGTATCAACCTGCATGGATTTGGCATTTAGGTTGTTCAATTCCATTACCTTTTGACCTGACAAACCTATTACCATAACTCTTTGTATTACTTGATCAGATGTAACGTTCATTATATCTACAACTGGATTTGGGTAAAGTGAAAACTCTTGAGAGAGTGGTTGCTCTTTTAAAACCTCTTTCTCCCCTAAGCTTTCCTGTCTAAAAGCTAAAGTTGTTGCAGAAGACGTTTGAATAATTAGCCTTGGTCTTAAACTTGCCGTTGAAACCTCTCTACTATTGTAGCTTACTGAAAAATTACCCTCATTGGTAGATTGAAATCTTAGAGAAAGTTTGCCGTCGCCCAAACGCTCTGCCTCTGCCTGTTGCGTTACATCAAAACTCATTGTAGAACCATTCCCCTGTTGTGTGTCCAGGTCAGTGGTAGCTCCAGGCTTGTTGAGCCACGTTATACCGGATTCGCTCCAACTATCATCAGAAACAAACCTTAATCTCATATCCGTGGAACTCGGAGAACCAGAATTTTCTACCGTCATCTCCAAACTCGCACTGGTTATCGTACCTTGAACGGAGGACAAATCAAATCGTAGATAGCTCTCACGTTTAAACCCAAGCGCATCGTTCTTGACTATCAATCGGCTGTCACTACCAAAATTATCGCTGGAAAAACTACCGTCCCGTACAAAAGCATCGGCCTCAGGTACCAAGGCACTTCCTGATGGCGACACAACTGTTATAACCAGCCTTGGTCTTAAACCTGCCATTGAAGCCTCTTTGCTATTGTAGCTTACTGAAAAGTTGCCCTCATTGGTAGATTGAAACCTTAGAGAAAGTTTGCCGTCGCCCAAACGCTCGGTCTCTGCCTGTTGCGTTACATCAAAACTCATTGCAGAACCATTGCCCTGTTGTGTGTCCAGGTCAGTGGTAGCTCCAGGCTTATTGAGCCACGTTATACCGGATTCGCTCCAACTATCATCGGAAACAAACCTTAATCTCATATCCGTGGAACCGGGAGAGCCAGAATTTTCTACCGTCATCTCCAACCTGGCACTGGTTATCGTACCTTGAACGGAGGACAAATCAAATCGTAGATAACTCTCACGCTTAAACCCAAGCGCATCGTTCTTGACTATCAATCGGCTGTCACTACCAAAATTATCGCTGGAAAAACTACCGTCCCGTACAAAAGCATCGGCCTCAGGGGTAAGGGTGTTTTCTGACACAGGCTGCACACTGATCACCAATCTTGGACGCAGGTTAGACGCTGCTTCCCTACTACTATATACGATGGAAAAATTCCCTGAATTCGTGGATTGCAAACGTAACGATATCTGCCCATCGCCCGATAGTTCGGTTCGCACCTGATCCGTTATGTCAAAGACCATTACGGAGCTACTGCCTGTCTCTGTATCGAGAACCGTAGACGCTCCAGGCTTGTTGTTCCATGTAATGCCGCTTTCGCTCCAACTGTCATTGGAAACGTACCTCAACTGGATGTCCGTAGAACCAGGCGAAGTGGAACTCTCTGGAACCAACTCCAAACGGGCACTGTTGATAGAACCTTGGATACCCGATAAATCGAAACGAAGGTAGCTCTCACGGGTGAAATTGGAACCGTTGTTCTTAACTATCAATCTACTGTCACTACCAAAATTACTATTGGCAGAAGAACCATTCCTTACAAAGGCATCTGCCACAGGAGTAAGGGTATTTTCTAATACAGGCTGCACACTGATCACCAATCTTGGACGCAGGTTAGACGCTGCTTCTCTACTACTATATACAATGGAAAAATCTCCTGAATTCGTGGATTGCAAACGTAACGATATCTGGCCATCGCCCGATAGTTCGGTTCGTACCTGATCCGTTATGTCAAAGACCATGACGGAACTACTGCCCGTCTCTGTATCAAGAACCGTAGACGCTCCAGGCTTGTTGTTCCATGTAATACCGCTTTCGCTCCAACTGTCATTGGAAACGTACCTCAACTGGATGTCCGTAGAACCGGGCGAAGTGGAACTCTCTGGAACCAACTCCAAACGGGCACTGTTGATAGAACCTTGGATACCCGATAAATCGAAACGAAGGTAGCTCTCACGGGTGAAATTGGAACCGTTATTCTTAACTATCAATCTACTGTCACTCCCAAAATTACTATTGGCAGAAGAACCATTCCTTACAAAGGCATCTGCCACAGGAGTAAGGGTGTTTTCTGAACCACTGCCTCCGCCTATGTTAATGACCGTAGTTACAAAGTCACCATAGTAGGTGTTGTTTCCATTATTACTTGCACTTACCACAATTTGTCCTGCACCTATAGGTGTAATAGTATTCCCAGAAATAGTAGCAATATTATTTCCACTGATTATTTCATAGGTTACTGGTAAGGATACGTCGCTAACAGCATTAATATCAAAAGCATTAGAAGACGGTAATACAGGGTCAAAAGTGATTCGCTGTACCGATTTTCCTTCATTATTCCTGCTCGATAAATCATATCGGGTTGGAATTCTCCATGAACCGCCTTGATCATCTGTAAATGCCATAGCCCTATAAAAATCCGTACGGGTCTCAGAAGCATTACAATTTGTACTCCAACTCATATAAACCCGATCGTTGCCTCCTGATGGTTTATCCTTATACAGTTTATTGTAAAACGCACGATAAATATCATCACAAGGCGGATTATCTATGAACAATTCTCCTTCACCGCTTAACCCATTGACCACATCTCCAGTCTGCATATACTGTCGGTATGGTCTATCACCTCTATAAGGTGCGTACATAACGCCCAAATTATCAATTAGTAATGCTGCGTATGTTCTATCTGTTCCCACCTCTACCTCTGGGGTCCAAGAGCTAATATCTAAAGGATTCAAGGTTTTACTGTATAAAAACCCGTTACGTGTATGAGACCCAGTTAAGACATGAATAAAATTTGATTCATCAATAGCGATTGCAGGTTGATGATGGGAATTGGCTCTACCTTCTGGGTGTACATGCAATGCAAAGTTGGATCCTATTGTTTTTGCATTCCTATTCAGTGAATTTACAAAAATCACACTTTCACCGTCATCATCTACTTCTGGATCTACAGGATGCCTCAACCAGGTGAAGAAAGTGGTATCTCCCTTTGTTACAGCATAACTTCCACCACCCGAATGGTTGTTTAGGAAGCCCGACCTATCACTTACTTGAATTACCGAACTTAAGTCCAAATCTTCCCTGTTTGCAGTCCAGTCTACGGCTATAATATTCATATTACCCCAAATATCAAATAACCAACTAGGACCACTAGGATATATGTTGTTGACCCTGTCACTAATATACATTATTACTGGGGGATGGTTAGTAAAATCATTGAAACTTGTCCTAACCTCTAATTCTGCCTGCGTAGTTCCTGGAGGCAAACGGTGTACTTTGAAGCTGCCATTAAAATTATCCTCACCTATGCCACTGGCATATAATATCATAAACTCCCGGCTTGAAGAGGAACCATTGGCAACTTTGACCGTAATGATTGCATATAAATTGTTATACCCATCCATCGTCATTTCTCCATCCCTTACAAATCTTAGACGATCTGAATCGGTAATATTAAAATCCAAGCTCTCTCCGGGGTTCAATTCCGCTTCTATTGCGGTCCTGTATGAAAAGAATTCCCATACCCCGTTCCTAAGCGTTCGTACCCGATACAATTCATTGGCGGACATTCCTGGATACAGCACATTGTTTATCATGTATGGCCTATTGCGATCATCAAAATCCATAGATAATGGAGCAATATAATCCAAATCATCTACCAGCGGTTGGGTGATTCCCGCGCCTGCATCCTGAAGGAAGGTTTGACTTATAACACTATAAGCCCCTAGAAAGGACAGGATCACCATAAAAAATAGTTTTCTTCTCATAACATAATTTAATTTTAGTAAACATTCAACTTAAAAGATTTTAATGCTATTTAATGTAGGCTAGGGTTTGGTTTTTCCAAATTCTTATTTCATTTAACATTAAACACACAATAATTTTTTTTTGGCTGGTTTAATTTCGAAATATGCATTTATTCCTATTAACAATATTAAATTAATAACGACTCCTGTTTGAGGGGGTAATGTTTTTTTTAGACAGGGGTAATCGTTTTTTAAACAAATGCCCCCCTAAAAACCAATGATATCCTACTATCTTGTTAAATTTTTATAAGAACTATCCTGTATAAATATTAAATAATATATTACATAAACAACAAGTGCAACAAATATGATAATATCCCGATGGTAAAAAATAAGGTCCGGAAAATGGGTGAAATCAACATTTTTTCGGACCTGTTTCCTAAGTAAAAATATAGATTATAATAGGACGGGGATTGCGAGTTGCGTCTCAAATTTATTTTAGCGTTCAATACACGATTCGTCTTACATATCAGATATGAACGGTTCTGCCCGCGTGCTTTTCTTCCTGAGGTTTTGGGTAGGAAGACAGTTAAATTTGGGACGAATCACAGTCATAATCTCTGGCTCATGATGGCTAATAGCAAAAAAATAGGGCGGTCTATGACTCGCCCAGTTTTTTACAATCCAAAAAATTGACCATCATCACATAAAAAAATAGGTCATTTTTTTTCTTAACATTCTTATCAATTTTGGTATAAGAGCGCAAAAAATAAAATGCCCATATATACTTTCCGAACTGGAAAATTATTGATATTTGACATGAATACGTTCTTGCAGTTTTTTATTGCTAACCCTTAACTGAAACCTATATAACTTATCTTGTTTCCATTCTTTTCTCAATTTAGGATCCGTAAGTATAATTTCTTCCTTGGAGAAGGAAAGTTGTTCAGGGTTATAGTAGACATGTAGCACTACTTTCCCCATCTTATTCAATAATACAAGATTTCCTTTTTCGTTTTCAACTACTTCCAATGGTGTCATCTGATTTAATACAACACCATTGAAATTTTTCTTTAAACTGTAATCATCAGAAATTACAATTCCCCCCCTATCGTACTCAAACGTACGTACCCAAGAATTTACTTTTGCATCTTCTGGATAGGCTGCGCTTATATCCATACTGAGTTTATTTTTAGTCTTAACCACATTGGCAGCTCTATATTCCAAGCCAAATTTTTGTGATACGCCGTTAATAAGCGGTAGGTTATGAAAATCACTCTGCATTGTCCAAATCTCATATCTCCTTGAACTAAAGGTTTTTTCTGTATAGGTCTCAACCCCAACATCTATAATTGCTGGTTCCCCATCTACAAAAATCAAATAGTTACCCACATCATTGTGATTATGACTTTGGGCATTATTTGCTCCCAATACAGATAAGAATAAATCCTTATCCTTGTTTTTTATTGTAGTACAGAGCAATTCTAAATCTGGAAACCAAACTTCTTCTTTTGCAATTGGTTTCATGGGGTACTTTTTAAAAAAGTCATAATTGAATATGCTTGACAAATTTATGTACAGGTCTCCAAACTGATTTCTTGTAACCTCTTTTAAAGGATCATAATATTGAGCCACCGCTTTTGCAGTATTCATTAACCCTTCATTACTCTGAGCGTAACCATAATTGAACACCCGTACCGCTCTATCATTCATTACGTATGGTCCGTCCCCAACATTTACAAAGTGGTTTTTAGCGATATGAGTTTTTGCAAAAAAGTCTGATATCTTTTTGATTAATGGCTCTTTGTAAACATCAAAAGTACCATTAGTAGCTTGTTGTAACAGACTTAGGGTTTGCAATACCCTTCCACCAGCTACGGTCCAGTATATTGGCCCTTCTTCACAACTTCCATCATTGGATTGGATGTTTAGATAGTTATCAAGGCATGCCAGAATTTTTTCTAGCGATCTTTTCCTAATTTGCGTATCATCTTCTAAAATCAAAACAGTAGAAAGCCAATTGGATACTATCCACGGATTCCAGTTATTCAGAACATAGTGACGTAAATTATATCCTTTCCACCAAAAATCATCATTCTCTAAGTTTGGTAAAATGATTCTCTTTTTACATTCCGTCTTAAGACGTTCAGTTATTTGCGGTGTAATCTTATTTAGTTCATCACCTAACAAATAATAGGTCCACGCCAATAAGGAAGATGTTTCTGCAGCAAATAAATCTACATAATGATCCTCTTTCCCATTTCTTAATTTATGACTGCCGTGCGCAGGAACCACCCAATTACTTTCTTCACAGATCAAGTAAATACCGTCTATTATCTTGTTTAAAAAGCGCCCTTTGTGTTCAATCATTTCGGCAAGGACCAAATCACTAAGTTTTGATCTTCTACTAAAGTATTTATCTTCAAATGTCTTTCTATTCCCAGTTTCAAGAAACAACCTATATTCACTGGCTAATAATGTTTTCCATGTGGCTAATAATGCTATTTCCCCTTTTTTAATTATCCTGTCTTTTAATTCTTGATCTAGCCCCTGCCACTTTACACTGTCTGCATATTTTGGAAAAGGCTTAAAATGTTGTGCAGAACCAACTTTATCCAACAGCTTAATCTCCAAGGCTTTTTTTTGTAAAATATTCCTATTATTCTGCGCAAATACATTACTCTCACAAATTGAGCTTAGCAACATTATCGCAATCAAAAAAATCTTTTTATTATTCATTCTTTTTAATTTTTTACTTGGTTAAAAATAGTTGGTGTTTACCATTGTTATTGATTACTAGTACGCCTTCCCCTTTTAAGGTGGTAATTGCTATCATGTTTCTAACATCTTTATCCGCGAAAAAGCCCGTATTGTTATTTACTATATAAGTAAACTCTCCATTAACGTTACCCTTTAAAAACGCGCCGATTCCGGCGTCGTTTCTGGTTGTTTCTATTTCTAGTTGATGATTGTTACCCGCCAATAGCATGTCTTTAAAACCATCATCATCATAGTCATCAAAAAGGATACTATTTATAGGGGCTGTTTGGCACGTATTGGGAAAAGGGTCAAATTCAAAATTGTTGCCCCCATCATTTAGAAATACTCCGGATCTGAACTCCGTGGCCTCTAAATGCAAAGCTTTATCAATATTCACACCTAGTATGCCTTGTATATCGCTACCTGCAAATTCTTGATAGGTTTTTATCTTTTCCTTTATGTAAGGCATTTGTTGTGTTGTGCAACTTTTGCCTCTAACGGGCACCTGCTTGTCTTTATAGTATTTGGCCAAGAATATATCAACTGTACCATTGTCATCAAAGTCTTTTGCGTACACATGAAATGGTTTTTTCTTTGTTGCACGATGTTTGCTGTTCAAGCCAAAATTGCCAGCAATGATATCCTTGTCCCCATCGCCATCAACATCTTCTACGTGTATTTTATTCCACCAGCCAACGGTATTTGACAAGTTTCCATACTTTTCTTCTTTAAGCAAAACTCCTTCCTTATTTGTAAAAACCTCAATACCCATCCATTCTCCTGTAACTATCAAGTCCAAATCACCATCGATATCAATATCTTCCCATTTGGCATCCGTAACCATACCAATACGTTCTAAATCTGGAGCTATTTGCTTTGTTACAATGGAAAACTTTCCTTTTCTGTTTTCTAAAATATAACTCACGGGAGGGCTTGGATATTTACCAGGAACTTGCCTACCTCCCACAAAAAGATCCATGTCACCATCTGCATCATAATCTGCCGGCACAACTACTGAACCTGATTCATTGAAAAAGGGCAATGCTCCATAATCTCGAACAAAATGACCATTCCCGTCATTTATGTACAATCTATCTTCCAAAAGCTGATTCTTCTCCCCAAATTCATAACTACCGCTTACTACGTATAGGTCTTGATCACCATCACTATCTGCATCAAAAAAAGCGGCTCCAATATCTTCATGTTTGCTATCTGAAACAAAATCGACTACCTCTTTATTGATAAATGTACCGTTAGGGGTTCCTAACAGCAATTGTCCTGACTGACTATACCCACCCCCCAAGTATAGGTCATCAATCCCATCATTATTGACATCCGTAGTGGCAACCGCTGGTCCCAGTTGCGATAATTTTTGCGGTAAAAGCAACTGTATTTGAAAGTCATTAAAAACACTATCAATATGCTTAAAATTGAATTCAGCTTCCTTAAATAGTTTTGCAATTGCTTGTGTTTTATTGTTTACTGCTGTGGCATCTTCATATTTTATATGGTGCAATTGGTTTGGTACTATATCCAACTGTTGCACCTTACCATCTGTCCATTGTATCATGGCTTTGCGGATACGTGCTTTTTTAGAAAAGCCAAAATGCACCTTATTGGATCCTGATGACAAGTACCCCCTTGAGGTAATGAGCTGCCTGGTCTGCAAGCTGCCATCTTCAAAATACAATGTGACTTTTGTCCCAATTCCATTTCTGTTTTTTTTGGTACCCGTAAATTGAAAATGTACATAATTGCCTTTGTCTAATTCAATCGCATTGTTTTTGAATAAGGTGGCCTCATCGTTTATGTTATTGGTGATGATATCCAAATCACCATCATTATCCAAATCTGCATATACAGCCCCATTGGAAAACGTTGGCTTTATATCTGCCCATTCTGTGGAGTTATTAGAAAAAGTAAGGTCTCCATTGTTCTTGAAAAAATAGTTACTCAATTTTTGCTGGGGCAGTTTTTGGGTGTACTCTAAATACTCGATAGAAGTGGGTTTTTTGCCTTTTTTACGTATTTGATACAGTATGTTCCTATTGCTGTCTTTATCTATAACATCCCTGTACACACCATTGGTAACGTACAAATCTACATACCCGTCTAAATCAAAGTCTGCCAACAGGGGCGCCCAACTCCAGTCTGTGTTGGCAATTCCAGACATATTTGCCATTTCGCTGAATGTGCCATTGTTGTTGTTCAACTGCAATACATTATGCATATATTGATAATGGTATCCTTTATCCAACATTTCCCAAAACTTGCTGATCGGCGTCATGGACATGGTTGTTTTGGAACGTATGTAGTCTTCAGGGTTCATATCCAATACCACCATATCATTACTGCCATCATTATTTATATCTGCAATATCACTTCCCATGCTATAAAATGACATATGCTTTAGCAGCTCTTCTCTTTTATCGCTGAACGTGCCATCACCATTATTCATATAAGCAAAATCTGGCATGTTAAAGTCATTGCTCACATAAATATCCAACCAGCCATCGTTATTTAAATCTCCAACTTGAGGGTTGAGTCCAAACGCCCTATCGGGAAATATGCCTGCCTTTATTGATACATCTTCGAAATTATTTGCGCCATTGTTTTTATATAGTTTGTCACTACCTAAAAGGGTAGGTGTTTTTGGATCTGCAGCAACTACCTTAAGATCTTGAATAGTCTTATAATCTTTTGTAGTAATGGGTGCATTGGCCAAATACACATCTAGATCACCATCATTATCATAGTCAAAAAAAGTAGCGGCGATGGTACGGTTTTCATCAGCAAGTCCATAATCCGCAGCTGCCTCTGTAAATGTTAAATCTTTATTGTTGATATATAAAAGATTCTTTAGTTTTTTAGGGTCATTAAACCAACCGGCCCTACAGACGTATATGTCTGCATACCCATCATTATTGATGTCAACTATGGCTGTCCCTGTATGAAACCCTTCTTTATTTTCTATATTGGATGTTGCTGTGATATCCTGAAACTTAAAATTCCCTTTGTTCACATACAGTTTACTCCCAGATATATTAGCTGTAAAAAATAGGTCCAACAATCCATCATTATTAAAATCAGCAGTTGCAACACCCCCACCATTGTATGCATATATATAGTTATAGTAGTTAAACTCTTCTGTTTCTATAATTTGATTTACAAAATTCACACCAGAAACACTTGCCTCAATTTCTACAAAAAGCTTTTCTGTGGTTTTGGTTGTATTAGCCTCCTTTTTACAAGAAGCTATACCAAACAAAACCAACGCGTAGATAAGCGGTATCATATTTACTCTAGTTGTCATTGTCCTTATGTAATTTATTTGTTTATCCACTATATCTATATCTGCACTTTAAAAAAGGGTGTCATTCTTGTCCTTTATTAGACCTGCACCTCACGCGTAATCGCAAAGCTACCTATCCTATACTTGTTGTTATCCGATACTCAAGAATATGCTGTTGATACAAAATCAATGGATATACTCAAAAAAAGGGAACTCCAATCACAAACCACGATACTAACTTTCTTTTTTGATATTAACTAATAGGCACTAAACACAGAATTGGTGAAACTAGAAATTGTCCAACTATCGTAGCATCCCTTATAGACAAAAGAACTATAAGCCTACTGCCTAAAAAGCCCTCTATTCATATGAATAGAGGGCAAAATTAACTAAATCTAACAAAAAAACAGTTTTAAACTTAATTGTTAAGTTGTGGGGCAACGTCCAATTCTGATTGTGGAATTGGGTTAAAGTATAAAAATTCGCCATCCGTAGCCGGAGTGGTACTATTGGCCGTATCTACAATTTCATCTGGAGATCTGTTGGCAAATGCCTCGACAACCCTATCCATTCTAACTAAATCATACCATCTCTGGAATTCTCCTGCGAATTCCCATTTTCTTTCTGTAAATGCCAATTCTTCAATAGCACCATCAGCAGCAGTTAAATCAACGGTGGCTCCAGCTCTTGAACGAACCGCATTCAAAGCAGCCCACGCGTCCGCAGTTACGTTTCCTGATCTACCGGAAGCTTCTGCATAATTCAATAAGACCTCAGCGTATCTCATAAAGTAGTAGTTCATATCACTGGTAGTAGTATTTAGAACACCCTCATCAAAATCTCCTACAATCTTTCTAAAAATAGGATGGGGATCTGCAAAGTTTCTCCACTCTGCACCTATAGGATTACTACCCCTTGGTATCTGTTCTAGAATATAGGTGTCGTTAAAACGTTGAAGCGTCCCATCTTCTGTTGCGGCACTTTCAAAATCTTCAAAGAAAGCGATTTCCCCAAAAGTTTCTTCCCAACCGCCAGCTTCAGCAGTTAGCCCAAGACGACCGGTTAATCTATTTGGTGCACGACGATCACATGTATTACAGAAAACCATTGTAAAGACTCCCTCATCATGTGCGAATCTACCCCCAACGGTAAACATGGATCTAAAATCTGGTGATAAAGCATAACCATACAGCGCTGCATTATCAATTACCTCTTTTGCCTTACTAGCGGCCATCGCATATCTACTTGTATCATTGAGTGGGAATCCCGCCCAATGCATATATAACCTAGAAAGCATAGCGGATGCAGCTCCTTTACTAGGTCTAGCACCTACTGCCGGTACATTTGGGTACACATCTGGAAGTAAAAGTTCAGCTTGTTGGAAATCTGATTCAATCTGGGCATAGATTTCTTCAAAAGACCCTCTGGACAATTGTGCATTGGAATTGGATTCTATTTGAATAGGTACTCTTCCATAGGTCCTTGTCAACGTTAAATAGCAAAATGCCCGCATAAAAAAAGCTTCTCCTATAAGCCTATCTATTGCCTGTTGATTTCCTTCAATATTATCCCTTGCATCTATAGCAGTATTTGCAATGGTTATTACACCGTAACAGGCTCTATAGGTTGTGTTGAATGATGAGTTTGGAGTTTGTCGCCTCCAATCTGACTCTCTAAAACCTATTTTATTACTTCCACTATGGGTGGTAATATCATCACCGCCAAAGGCTGCAATATGAAATGATGTACGGGCTACACCCGTTGACCCATTGACTAAGCGGTTGTACATACCCGTGTTCAAAGCCGACAACGCTGCTTCACTATTCAAAGCAGTTGGAGCAAGCAAGACCTCAGACGGATCTTCTTCTAAATCAGCACACGAAAACACCGTAGCTAATGAAACAAAAACTAGACAGAATTTAATCTTAAACCGATAATTTCTCATTTTACTTTTCATTTTATTTTTCATTTTATTTTTTTAAAAACCAATATTAAGTCCCAAGGTAAATGTTCTTGGATTTGGTAACGCGCCAAAATCTAAAGAAGGAGTTGAATCTGAGGAGCTACTTGAAGATGACACCTCTGGATCGAACCCGGTATAGTCTGTTATAGTGAACAAATTTTGCCCACTTATATAAACTTTCAAAGAATCGAATCCTTTGATGTCTGGAAAGTTATACCCTAGAGATAGGTTACTTAACCTAATAAAGCTACCATCTTCAATGTATCTGGTAGAGCTAATTCTATTGTCACCAGATGTAGGGTTATTGGGATCTAGTATATCCACACTTGTTGGAACAGTAACATCTCCCCCTCCCAAAGATATGATTCCTCTGGTAGCGTTTAAGACATCATAACCATGAACCCCTCTCAAAAGAACGTTCAAATCGAAATTTTTATAGGTCAATGTATTATTTAAACCCCATGTAAAATTTGGGATACCATTACCTATTACACTCTGCTCCTCAGAATATTGTGCCACACCATTAGCATCTGCACCTAAATATTCAAATCCAAAAAAGTTACCTAAAGGCTCTCCTTCTTCAATGATGTAGAAATTACCTGTATTACCTCCAGGGTTAATTCCTGAAGGAGCAGTCAATATTTGGTCTAACCCTCCTAAGTCTATAACCTCGTTGCTAACAGTAGACATGGTCAAATTTGAATTCCAACTAAAGTTTTCGTT
Organism: uncultured Flavobacteriaceae bacterium; assembly: GCA_947487895.1. Lineage (GTDB taxonomy): Bacteria > Bacteroidota > Bacteroidia > Flavobacteriales > Flavobacteriaceae > Seonamhaeicola. Next base: position 29,628 of record CANKYF010000011.1, on the reverse strand, counting down.
ATTTACGATAACAGCAGAAATACTAACATCAACCCCGGTATTTTCAACCTCTCCTACGTTGGTTCGGATAACACCACCACCATTAAACTGAGGTACGGGCAAATTCAACAACAAATCAACTGTATTTTTCTTGAACCAATCTACAGCTAAATTAACACGACCATTTGCCAGCCTAAAATCAACACCTGCATTAAACTGCCTTGTAGTTTCCCAAGTCAAATCTTCATCTACTAGTCCACTATTACCCAAACCTATAGATGTTGATGCTCCGTCAAAGCCAAAACCAAAAGTTGTACGCAACGACTGGAACGTAGAGAATGGAGCGATATTCTGATTTCCTGTTTCACCATATCCAGCCCTTAACTTTACATTATTAATAAATGATTCGTCTGAAAAATAGCGACCAAGATTGTAAGCAGCTGAAATAGATGGGAAAACCCCTGTTCTATTACCTTTTCTAAATCTTGATGACTCATCTACCCTGATCGTTCCTGTTACTAACAGATCATTGTTAAAATTCACCTCTGCTCTTGCCACATATGACTCAATTGAACTGCTAATTTGATTAGCTCCAATACTTTGGGATTCTCCTAATTCTAGTAGAAAAAAGGCATTTTCTAGATCTGCAAGAGCAAAATCCTGAGAATTTATTGATTCTAATTTCCTAACTGAAGACTGTAACTCATATATACCTGTTAGCTTTAATTTTGTATTACCAAAATCTTTGTTCCAAGACAATATATTACTTAACTGATAATCGGCATCCCTCACGGAGTTAAAAAAGGCCCTTCCGTTTCGCACTTGCGACCCTGCGGGTATACCTTCAAATCTTTCTTCGTTAAAATGGGCCAAGGAAGCACCCCCTAATAACGTGAAATTCAAATTATTGCTTATATCATAGGATAGATTTAAGTTGGCGTTAAATTGATCTTCTACCGATTCTCCGTTCCTTTGTTCCTGCACAGCAATAGGATTCACCAAAATAGACCCAAATGAAGACTGCAAATTATAATTTCCATCAGTATCTCTAACATTCACAGCTGGGTTAAACGATAATACGTTGACAATTCCTCCCCTGCGGTCTGATGATGCTCCAGCACCACCACGCACTAAATTGAGTGCGTTTTCTTTTGATCCAAATAAATTAAGACCTACTTTCAATTTATCACTTAATTGTGCATTTAAGTTACTACGCAAAGAATATCTTTCATACCCCGTATTTAAGATAATACCATCTTGGTCCACAAGATTTCCTGAAATATAGTAATTTAGATTTCCTTCTTTGCCACTTGCAGAAACTTGAACATTATTAGTGATAGCGGTTTCAAAATATTCGTCTTGATAATCTGCTCCCCCGTTAATAATAGTTGCTGGATCACCTGCTAATTGAACAAACTGTTCTGGTGATAAAAGATCGATTTTATTGGGAACACTAGAAACAGATATAAAGTATTCCACATTTACTTGGGGTTCACCTGACCTACCTTTCTTTGTAGTTACAAGCACCACACCATTTGCACCCCTAGAACCATAAATTGCAGTTGCGGAAGCATCTTTCAATACATCTATATTTTGTATGTCGTTAGCATTTAAACTGCTTAAATCCCCACCTATAATACCGTCTATAACCACTAGAGGTTCATTATTACCAGTAATAGAGTTTGCACCTCGTACTCGTATTTTAATATTGCCCCCAGGAGCACCGGAGTTCCTTAGAACACTTACCCCTGCAACACGTGCCTGTAAGGCGTCTTCCGTTCTTGTTATAGGTTGTTTTTCAAAGTCTTTGGTTGAAATACTAGCAATAGATCCGGTAAGATCTGTTTTTTTCGAGGTCCCGTAACCGATTACAACAACATCTGCCAGTTGCTCTAAGTCACTATCCAATGCAACATTAATCACATTCTGGTCTCCTACAGTCTTTTCAATTGTTTTGTAACCTATGAAACTGAATACCAAAACATCTTCTGGTGAAGCGGTAATGGAATAATTTCCATCAAAATCAGTAACCGCTCCAGTCGTCGTACCTTTTACGACTACGTTAACGCCGAGTAAAGGTTGTTGGTCACTGCTGGAAGTCACTAAACCTGTTATGGTACTTTGACCAAACACAGCCATAGACATGACCATTAGGAAGCAAGTAAATACAACTTGTTTCATTATTGAGTTCTTTTTTTTCATAAAATAATATTGAGTTTAGTTATCATGCTCCAAAATTAGATACAGCCTATAACTTTTTAAAGGGGTATATTGCCACTATGAAAGGGTGATATGTTTATTGTGTAAGGTTTTGATCAACTTGATGTCAAGGAGATTGCTTAATCCAAGTAAATATAAAGCACGATAAAAGACACCATAGATACCCTAAATCAAATAGAGCTGTTAAAATATGTAAAAGAAAAACAGTATTAGTTGGTGCATCCAACACAGAAATCAAATATTTTAAATCCAAAACCTGACTGCGTAGTTCCTCAACTAATTGTCTTCTTTTTATTGTATATACAGAACCAAAAGGGCAATAGTTAAAAAACAGATTGTGGGCATACTGGTTAATTTTCGCTGGAAGATTTACCAATAGTGGCCAAAATACCACCATCAACATATAAAATATGCCCATTGACAAAATCGCTTGCCCGTGATGCCAAAAATATGGTAGCTCCCGCAAGATCATCAGGGTTTACCCATTTGGCCGCAGGGGTACGGTTCAATATAAACTCATTGAACGGATGGCCATCTACCCGTATAGGTTCTGTTTGGGAGGTCGCAAAATAACCTGGTCCAATACCATTGATCTGTATATTGTGTTTGGCCCATTCTGTCGCCATGTTTTGAGTCAACATTTTCAATTCGTCAGATTCTCCAATAATAATCTGGTTTTGATCACTTGCTGCAATAATGCATTGAATGGATTCATTGGTATCACCTATCTTTCGCAGTATTTTTAATTTGGTATCATATAACAGTAACCCTCTGGCCAACGTTCCTATCCAAATATTTTCATTTGCATCTTTAAACAAGGATAAAATTTTATAATTCGAGAGCAATTTTGAGTTTTGATTACGGGAATTAATTCTCTCAAACTGTATGGTAGTTTTACCTGTATCTAAAAAGTTTAATCCATTATCATGAGTCCCAATCCATAAATTTCCTTTTTTATCCTTTAGTATTGACTTTATGTTGTTGGAGGATACACTTTTTTCATCATTTGGATCATACAAATAGTAGGTAAACTTCTTTTTTTCCTTGTCGTAGTAATTTATACCTCCTCCTTCAGTTTCTATCCACAGATTTTCATATCGGTCTTCAACTATTCCACTAACAATATTGTAATTAAGCGTATTCTCACCATCACCGGATATTATATTATCAAAAATAGCATAACTCCTGTCAAAATAATTAACGCTGCCAGCCCAAGTGCCTATCCACATATCTCCTTTGGAGTCTTTAATAATTTTATAAATCGAGTTCTGACTTAGGCTTTTTTAATAAAATCAATGTTTATCTGAAAATTACTCTTCCAAAGTATTTTCAATAACTTCTGTAAGACGTTCAGTTAAATTAGGCACGCTTCCAACCAAATAATCAGCATACTTACCAGTTTTATCTATTACCATATTAGATGGAAAAGCTAAAATACCAAGCTCTTGTAACGTAGATTTAGCATTGTTAAATATAGGATATTTTATAGTATGTCGTTTTAAAAATTCATCAGATTGTTGTTTGTTATTAAACGTAATAGCTGCAAAAACAACATCTGGATTATCTTTAAAACGATCATATAGTTTGTTTATAAAAGGTAATTCGTCTATACAGGGCTGACACTTTGTAAACCAACAATTTACAACAACAACTTTATCTTTAAGATCTGATAATGAAATTGATTTACCTTGGTTGTCAACTATTGAAAAATTAGGAACCTCTTTACCTATGAGCTTAGCTTCATCTCCAGGTTTTGGCATATTTGCCATTTGAGACTGCATTTCTTTAAACATCTTTTTCTCTTCTTCATTAATTTTTCGCATCTGTATATACTTAAGCTTTCCTTTATCATCTTTTATTTCATCAAGACCATATTCACCAGTTTCCATAAGTTTCATAAATTGTTCTATTTCAACAATGTTTCCAGATAAGTCACGGATTATGGTGTTTTCATCTATAGCAATAGTGTCTTCAGACGTATCTTCTTGATGCGATCCACCTAATTGCGCATAGCTTTGTACAAATACACCTAGCATAAACACTATAAGAAATAAAGGCTTTGTTATTGTACGGTTTTTAAAAAAATGAATATTCATTGTGTTATTATTTTTAAAGTTATTATTTTTTAGGATTCATTACTACCTCTGTGATGTCTGCTATTTTGAGGTATTTTTTCATAAATTTTCTCACTTTTTTGGGTGTGATATCCGCTACTGTTTTATTGTATAGAGAAGTATTTACAAAAGATGTATTATGCAATAACTTTTCTATAATTATTGAATGCCAAAAACCATCTTGTAATACAATTTCTTCTCGTTCTTTTAAAAATGCTTTTTTCGTTTTTTCAACGTAATTAGCAAACGGTCCATTGCTTTTTAATACCTCAATTTCTTTTTTTACAATAGCTAGTAATTCTTGTTGCTTATCAGGGTTGCATTTAAAATTAATTATTAGGTTGAAACGATCTTCAGGTAAGCGTTGAATATCATTTCTAACTCCTACACCATAACTACCTCCTTCTTCTTCACGAATAGTATCTACATAACGCGTACTTAATACCGATTTTACTACTTCAAACAACAATTTGTTTTTTAAAGTAGGTTTCATTGAACCAGAAAGTTTGTAAAAAATATAGGTTTGAGCATCTGCCATTTCTTCTTCAAAAGTATTACTATAAGTTCCTTTTTTTGGTAATATATTATGGTTTGTCCATGTTTCTTTTTCAGGACTGGTTTTTAGATTTCCTAAGTAAGTTTTAATTAGTGTTAATGCTTTGTTATGTTCAAAATTGCCTGTAAATACAAACGTAAAATCATTGGCGTCCTTAAAGCGATTTAGATAAATACTTTTTGTTTTTTCAAAATCAATATGTTCAACGTCTTTAGCTGTAAAAGGTTTTGTTCTTGGGTGATTGTTACTTTTGGCCACAGCTATAGCATTTCTAAAAACAGTTTCTTCTTGTTTTTCAGATTGCTCTAATCGCAATTTTATTTCGGGCAATAAGCTTTTAAATCTACTTTCGTTAAACCTTGGTTTTGTAAAGTATAAATATGTTAATTGTAACAATTGCTCAAAATCTTTAACATTAGAGTAGCCTTCTATCTGTTGAGTATAATCACTGATTGAAGGCATAACCTGCGCTGTATTAGCAGATAGTTTTTTAGAAAGCTGGGTTTTAGTAAAATTACCTACACCAGAAATACCTAGTAAATTTTGAATCATATATGCTGATGGTAAATCTTTGGTGTCAACCTTTGAAAATCCACCAAAACCAATAGCATTCATCATGATATTCTCTCCTTCTTTTTTAGAAGGATTAAGAACTACTCTCACTCCATTTGATAATACATATCCTTTAGCATCAGGAATATTGTTGATTAAAAAAGTAGACGAAATTGTACCTTCTTTTAGCACATCTGATACCAAAGGTTCTTCTTTTGCGTCATCACTATAATTTTCTAATGGTGCATTTTTTACAGTTTTGGCTAAATCGAGTATAGCGGCTTTAGTTGGATAATTTATTTCTTTATCATCTGGACCTGAAACAGTAATGATACTGTTCTCTGTATTTTTATATAAATTTGCAGTTGCGCTTACTTCTTTTGTGGTTATAGTTGGCACAAAACTTCTAAGAAAAGCCATATGATCTTTAGCTCTGAAAACAGGTTTAGCTTTAACATAATGATCACTTAGCTGTCTGGCCCAATAGGCATTAGATTTTTGAGATTCGTTAATAATATCATTAGCAAAAAACGAAAACAAAGCACTTTTTTCACGTTCTAGTTCTGCTTCAGAAATTCCAAAACGTTTTACTCGCTCCAACTCTGTGAGTATTGTTTTTACAGATTCAAGCTCTTTTCCTTTTTTAGGATAAACAGCCATGATATGAGCAGCTTTAGTAGCATTTAAATCAAAATTTGAAATGTCTAGGTGAGATGCTGGAACATCTGGTTTTTGTAAAATTTCTTGAATTCTTTTTTTCATGATATTGTTAAAGAATGCTTTAGCAATGTTATTTCTGTAAAAAATGGAGTCTTTTTTCTTCGAAATATCATGTTTAAAAAACCATTGAATGCTAGTAAAAGGCACACCTTTTTCTTTAACCAATACATAAGAGGTTTCTCTATTGTCTGGTATTTCAAAGTACGGACGCTCTTTTAAGTTAGGCTTTAGTGGAATTTTAGAGAATAACTTTTTTACTTTCTCTTCTATCTTGTCTACATCTATATCTCCAACAACAATAACGGCTTGTAAATCTGGTCTATACCATTTTTTATAAAAATTTCTAAGCGATTGATAAGAAAAGGTTTTAATAAAATCTGGATCACCTATAACATCTCGTTCGGCATATTTGCTTCCTGCAAATAGTACAGGCATAATTTTTTCTCTCACACGCGAATCTGGATTTCGGCCAGAACGCCATTCTTCGCCAATAACCCCTCGTTCATTGTCAATTTCTTCTTTTTTCAAAAGTAACGAACCACTCCAATCATGTAATATAAGTAGACATTTGTCTATCATTTCTTCATCTGAAGCAATTACGTTATTAATATTGTATACAGTTTCATCTGTTCCTGTAGACGCATTAAAATCTCTACCAAAGACCAAACCTTTTGATTCTAAATAGGTCGTCATTGCGCGACCTTCAAAATTGGTAGAACCATTAAACGCAATATGCTCTAAGAAGTGAGCTAAGCCATCTTCATTGTCTTCTTCAAGAATGGCTCCAACATTTTGGGTAAAATAAAAACTTACACGGTCTTTAGGCTCTTCATTGTGCATAATGTAATAGGACATACCATTTTTGAGTTTACCAAATCTAACATCTTCTGGTAGTGGAACTGTTGTACTCATTTGAGCTTTTGCAATTATTGCAATAAACAACAACAAGAGTGTCAATATTCTATTTTTCATCTGTAATTCTATATATTTCATGTGTGTACTCATTTGTAAAAGAACTGTTTATTTATATGGATTATTTATGTTTATATAAGTTTTTAAAACCGCTTCTAAGTTATTAGGGCTAATATTAGGTTCTAAAATTTTTCCTTCTGGGTCTATTAAAAATCCTGTGGGTAATTGTTCAATATGATATATTTCTGTAACCACAGCATCTTCATTATTTTTCCCCTCAATAATTGTTTGCGGCCAATGTATATTGTGTTCTTGAAGAGATTCTTTCCATAAAAACTCGTCTGGTGTATCGCAAATACTAATAATTTCAAATCCTTTTGAATTATATTTATTGTAGATATCCTTTAAAACAGTAAATGCTTTGGTTGAAGGCCCATTCCAAGGTGCCCAAAAATTAAGATAGATATATTTAGACCGGTAATCAGCTAAGGATAATCGTCTATCATCTAATGTTTTTAAAGAAAAATCGGGTGCTATGGCATTTTTTGTTAGACGTTTTTTCATAGCCATAAACTGTTCACTTATTTTATAATAATGGTCGTCATGCAACATTGGATCAATTGTGTCAAGCAATGTTTCCATCTCTGTAATGTTGATATCGTTTAATGGAATACTCAAAATATGATTAGACAAAATATATGGGGCAATTGCAGAAGAACTATGCGCTTCTATATAGTTTTTTTGAAAAACTCTATATTGTGTATTATACCCTTTTTGAATCTGATTCAAAGAATCACTTAACACTTTAATAAGTACCGAATCTTTAATAAACAGATTTACCATTTTGTCCAGATAATATTCTTGCTTAGTAGTATCAAAAGCATGTTCTAAAGAATCTATAGCTTGTAACCATTTTGTATAAGCTATATTTAATGCAGAGGATTCAAAATGCAACTGAGTAGGTATTGCGCTTAATGAACTAAAATCAGCATGGAAATTTTGATCTCCAGGCTCTAAAAAAATTGGATATAGGTATTTTTCATCTAAAATAATTTTAACAGGGTGTGGTTTATGAACTAAGGCTTTTAAATTAAAACTACCATTTTCAACATGCTGAGTATCTAATGTAATAATATCTCCATGATTTGAAATTTCAACTAATCGCACTGAGGAACCATCTAAGCCAGTAATATGACCATTTATGTAGCAGGTTTTTAAGGTTGAATCATCTTTACAACCATAAAGCACTAATAAACATACTACTACTAGCAAGTGTACAAAGTTGCACTTTGTATGTTGTGATGGTACATTCATTTTTTTATTGTATAATAATGGCATTGTCTTTTACGTAATAATCGAAATTGCTGTTTTGTTGAAATGACACTAAGATTTCTTCTAATGTCTCCGTACTAAATTTTGCTGTAAATGATTTTTTTGACAACCTATTATTTTCGTTTATTATGGTCACACCAAATTTTCGTTCTAGTTGTTTTAAGATAGTGGCAAACGACTCATTTTTAAAGACTAATTTCTTAGACAACCAAGATGTATAGTCGTAGGTATTAACTTGTTTTACTACTACATTCTGTTTTGTTTTGCTAGCATCTACTTTTTGCCCAGGCACAATAGCAATAGTTTTGTTGTTATGTTTTGTTGTTGCTTTAATAGCACCTTCTACTAGGGTTGTTTGTGTTGTTGCATTTTCAGGAAATGACAACACATTAAATTGAGTGCCTATTACCTCAATATCCATATCTCTTGTAGCTACAATGAATGGCCGTGTTTTGTTTTTAGTAACATCAAAAAATGCTTGCCCAACTAACGCTATTTTTCGAGTTAAACCTACAGATAAAGTTGCAGGATATGTCAAAGTGCTACCAGCATCGCAATATACTTTTGTACTATCATCAAAAATCACTCTAAAACTTCGCCCTTTAGGTACAGTTAATTGATGGATTTCCTTAGAATGTACTTCTATATCATTATTTTTTAAATAGGTGATTTTTTGATAAGATTGTATGGCAATCGTATCACCATTACTATTGATGATAGGTTGTTCTTTGTCCGCATTTAAACTGTAAATTTTATCATTCCATTTTAAGGTTGCATATGGAATGGTTACGTTAAGTGATGCTAATTTTTTCGATAAACTATCAGGTGTTTTGTTAATATGCTGGTACAGCATAAATGAAATGACACCCAATATTAACATCGCAACATACTTTAAATATGGTCTTATAAGCACTATGACCTTTGGTGTTGATGTTTTTGGTGTTTCCTCTAATTTATTAAGTACATTTTTAAATGCACTTTCAGAATCAATAGCGTCAAAACATTCAAGTTTTTTAAGCACCTGCTTACGCTGCACCTTATTTATACATGCATCCTCCTTAATAGCTTTATTTAAGACTTCTTCTTCTGAAGTCGATAATACCTTTAGCCATCTTTTTAGAAGTAATTTAGATATGTTCTTAATGTGTTTCATAACCTTTCATTTAATAGAACAACTTACCTTCCAAAAGGTGGTATTAAAAAGCGGTATTTTTTTTCTTCGAAGAAAAAAACTAATAACCATTTAATTTATAGCGCTTTAAAAAAAAACATAAAAAAAATATTTTCTTAATACCACCTTTTAATAGTTGAATTGTTTAACTATATACAAGTAAGTATTTTAAACGAAAGACCCATCAAAGATTATGAGCAACAGTATTGTGAGTATTAAGCAATTATCGCATAGGTACACCAAAGATTGGGCTGTAAAAGGCATTGATTTTGACATCAATAAGACGGGAATTATTGGACTTTTAGGAGCAAACGGTGCTGGAAAATCTACCATAATGAATATTATGTGTGGTGTACTAAAACAAAGTGAAGGCGACGTTATTATAAACGGTATAGATATTCGTAAGAATCCTATAGAAGCCAGAAAACACATAGGCTTTTTGCCTCAAAAAGCACCTTTATATCTAGATAATACTATTGAAGAATATTTGACGCATTGCGCCTATTTGCGAAAAATGAAACCATCTACTATTAAAGACGCTGTATTTTCTGTTATGGAAAAATGTGGTATTACTCATTTTAGAAAACGCCTTATTAAAAACTTATCTGGAGGATACAGACAGCGAGCTGGAATCGCAGGAGCCATAATACATGATCCAAAATTGGTGGTATTAGATGAACCCACTGTAGGTTTAGACCCTGTACAGGTTGTAGGCGTTCGAAAAATAATTAATGATATAGGAAAACAAAAAGCAGTTATTTTTTCTACACATATTATGTCTGAAATTCAAGCCTTAAGCAGTGAAATTAAAATGATGAACAACGGTCTCATGGTTTTTTCAGGTAGTGTAGATGAATTTAATGGGTATATAGAACCATCTACAATATTGCTTACTATTAGTAATCCTCCAGAAGTTTCAGTGATTGAAGCTGTTGAAGGTGTCATAAAAGCAGAAGTTATAGCAGAAGACATTATTCGTGTTGAGTTTGATAAGTCGCCTGACGTATCTGCACGTCTTATAGAAAAAAGTGTAAAACAAAAATGGGCACTTAAAGAAATTGTAGTTGATAAGAGCACCATGGAACATGTTTTTGCTAAAATCACTCAAGATTTAGCTAACAAAACTGCAAATAACTAATCAAATTAAAATAGATGAAAACAATACGCAGAATTGCAAGATTTGAACTAAGTACCATGTTTTATTCCCCTATAGCATGGTTGGTTTTGGTTATTTTTATGGTAGGGTGTGGGTATTATTACAATGCCTCAATAGATATATTAAAATTTTATTTTACATCAGGAGATACAAGAGGGCTTAGTCAAGGGGCTACATTTTCTATTTTTTCAGCACCTAATTATGGTTTTTTTGCTCAGCTATTTTCAAATGCCTTTTTATTAGTGCCGCTATTAACTATGGGACTTATTAGTAAAGAGATTTCAAGTGGGACTATAAAATTAGTGTTATCCTCGCCTATTACGTCCTTGCAATTGGTATTGGGTAAATTTTTAGCAATACTAACGTATATAGCTATACTTTCAATTCCATTGTTCTTAATTATGATAGTTTCAGGTATGCAGATTGTGGCTGTAGATTACAAATTGATACTTGCGGGCATATTTGGCTTCTTCTTATTAACAGCCACTTATAGTGCAGTTGGGCTTTTCATTTCGAGTCTTACATCATATCAGGTTGTAGCAGCTGTTATTACCTTAACTTTTTTAGGGTTGTTAAATTTTATAGGCCAATTAGGAAGAGGTATTCCTTTTATAGAAGATTTAAATTACTGGTTATCATTACCCACTAGAAGCCAACAAATGGTATCTGGTCTTATAAGCACTAAGGATATATCCTATTTTATCATTATTACTATAATGTTTTTGGCATTCACCGTATTTAGAATTTCTTCTGCCAGAAAAACAATAGCACTTTCAAAAAAAATTGGCAATTATACATTATTATTTGGAGCGGCGGTATTGTTAGCTTATACCACATCATTACCAAAATTAACTGGTTATTATGATGCATCACGGACTAAATTTAATACACTTTCAAAGGCAAGTGAAGCTGTGTTAAAGAAAATAGATGGTGAAATCACCTTAACAAGTTATGCCAATGTATTACACCCCCTATCCACAAATTCTCTTCCAGATAGAGTAAAAGAGGATATGAATTATTTTCAAAATTATCTTAGATATATACCACAACTAAAAATGGACTATGTCTATTATTATGATAAAGTTAGTAATACCTATATCTCTGGAGGAGCAGACAATTTAAATATTGAAGAACAGTTAAATAGAACTGTAGAGCTTAATGAACTTGACAAGAATTTAATTTTAAGTCCTGAAGAAATTAAGAAGAAAATAGACCTTAAGTCTGACCAAGGTTCTATTGTTCGGAAGTTTTCATACAAAGGTAAAGAAAGTTCAGTACGAATGTTCTTTGATATTTTACAATATCCTAGCGAATATGAAACCACTGCTGCTTTAAAACGTTTATTTGTTGATGCTCCTAAGGTAGTTTTTGCTACAGGACATGGCGAAAGAGACATTCATAAGGGTATGGAAAAAGATTACAGACAGGTTTTTAATAAAAGTACCACTCGTAATTCGCTCATAAACCAAGGTTTCGAACTAGATGTTGTAAACTTAAAATATGACGATATGCCAAAGGATACTGATGTATTAGTAATTGCCGATCCTAAAAAATCTTATTCAGAGAATGTTATCCATAAAATAAATAATTATATAGCTAATGGCGGCAATGCTTTGATATTAACAGAACCTAACAATAGAGCACATATAATGCCCATTACCGAGCCACTTGGCGTTACATTTATGAATGGTATCTTACAACAAAATAATAAAGATGTTGAACCCGAATTTATAGTATCTAATCTCGCTAAGGCTTCTTCAGACAATGAGTTTTCAAATAAACTTTCATTTTTTCATGAACAAGAGTTACTGGTAACCGCTCCAACAGTAATGGGAATTCGTTTTGAAGACACTAAAGACTTTGAAAGCGTTCCATTACTTACAACATCAAAAGCCAATACCAAAAATGCTATAACAGATTCTATTCCTGCAATACCTGTTGATGCCACAACAGCAATGCTACTAAAAAACACTAAAAAAGAAAATCAACGTATTATTGTGATGGGTGATGCTGATGTATTTAGTCTAAGAGAAATTTCACGTGGATATGCCAAATCGGTTAATGCAGCTATTCCATTAGAATTTTTAGGAATTATAACAGGTGGCGAATATCCAATAGAAATAATTAGAGATGAACCAAAAGATATGGACTATAAAATGAAAGATATTAAAGATAGGTCTCTAGTTGAATTCATACTTACAGTAATATTACCTCTAATAGTACTTGCTTTTAGTGCTTTCATACTTATTAGAAGGAAAAGTAATTAACAATATTTATTTGAATTAGTTAGTCACTAGTTACAAAAGGCGTAATCTTTTTTTAAGATTGCGTCTTTTCTTTTTTTAAAGTCTTAAAAAAACTCAATAATTTAAGGATCTAAAAAAATAGTAACAAACAAACTTAACAATTCTGATTTTGAAGAGTTGTTGGCTATCTCTTTTCTTATTGAAGCAAGGGCTCTACTTATTTGGTTTTCTACGGTACGTACCGAAATGTTTAGCATTTCTGCAATTTCTTTATGATGGTAATTACGTAATTTATGAAGTATAAAAATCTCTTTTCTTTTTTCAGGAAGTCTATCTATGATTTCTAGTAATAACTTTAATTTCTCACTACTATAAACGCTTTCGTTTTCCATTTCAAGTTCTTGTATAGCTTCTATTTGTAAAGTAGTAACTAACGATTTTTCACGCTTCTTTTTCTTGTAGTAATCCGTAAAATTGTGATACGCATTTTTATACAAATAAGCATTTAAGGAAGTTTTTATGAATAAGACTTTTCGTCTATGCCATAAAGTCATTAAAACATCTTGTGCAATGTCTTGTGCTAAATGCTCATCATCAGATAATGTGTATACATATTTACTAAGCTTATCAAAAAAATCTAAGTATATGAGTGCAAAGGCATCCTTATCCCCTTTTTTTAATGCCAGTAAAGTTTTATGAGATTGTATTTTGTTCATATATAGCAATACAGGCACTAAAATACGAAAATAATCAATCATCTAAAACTTTAAAACACAATATGTTATTAAGTTAATTTAAAAAAAATAAAAAATGAGTGAGTGTTTTATACTTCCCTATAGTCTTAATAAAAAGAGTACTCAAATAATATGGAAAATAAAACATTAATATCATTAATTGAAAAGTATTTTAACAATACTATTTCTGAGCAAGAATTCGATGCTTTGGATAAGCTTTTGAAAAAATCAGAGCATGCTCAAGTTTTTAAAGAATTGGCAAAAACCAATTATTTAAATAAAACTAAAGGCAAGTATTTTGATGCAGAAAAACACCTAGAAAAAAGCTTAACACAAATTAAGTTCAAACAAGATAGGAAAGTATTTTCTTTAAAACCAATTGCTAAATATGCAGCAGCAGCAGCTATAGTAATAGGAGTAGCGTTTTCGTACTTCAATTGGCAATCAAATATAAACTCAGTTATGGTCGCTGATAAAGAGCCTTTAGAAGCTATAGAGTTAATTCTAAATGACGGTAGCAAGCAATTACTTAAAACTTCGCAAAAAGAAAGTGCTATTGTTGTTGCTAATGGTATACAAGGTATAGTAAACCAAGATAAATTACATTACAACGCCACAACAAAGACCAATACGCTTGTTTACAACACTTTAAAAGTGCCTTATGGGCAACGCTTTAAAATTGAGCTTTCAGATGGTACGCTAGTACACTTAAATGCTGGAAGTGAGTTAAAATACCCAGTATCTTTCATAGAGAATGAACACAGGGAAGTCTTTTTAAATGGAGAAGCGTTTTTTGATGTTGTAAAAAATAATGGACAACGGTTTTTTGTAAATACAGGCACTATGAATGTTGAAGTTTTAGGTACTCAATTTAATGTGTCGTCTTATCAAGAAGACCAAGTAATTAAGACCACATTGGTCGAGGGATCAGTAAAAGTATTTGAAAATGAGCATCCTGAAAAACAACTTTTATTAGTACCAAATGAACAAGCCTCATGGCATAAGTTAGACCATACTATAGACAAAAAAGAAGTAGATGTAACACCTCATATTGCATGGTTAAACGGTCGATTAATTTTTAAGAAAACTGACTTTTCAACCATTTCTAAAAGACTTGAACGTCAATATAATGTTATTATAATCAACAAAAACAAAAAACTAAACACTAAAAAATTTACAGCACATTTTAAAGAAGAAACTATAGAAGAAATTATAAAATCTTTTAGTGATAACTACGAATTTAAATATATAATAGATGGAAAAACAATAGTAATTGAAGACTAAATAAAGTGTCACCCAAGTTAAGATTCGTTTTAGCAATCTTGAAATTTTAAGAACTAAAAATTTAATTAACCAAAATGAAAAAAAAGATTCAATTAAAGAAAGCGCTTAAAGCGTTTTTAAAATTAAAAACTAAGCCACTAATGATTAGTTTGCTTTTTATATTTTTTTACTCTCAGGCACATAGCAATGAACAAAAAAAACGTATAACATTAGAAGTAGATAATACCCCTATTGAAGAGGTTTTAAACATTATAGAAGTTAAAACAGGCCTAAGGTTTTTGTATAGTGTTGAACAGATTAATACTAATAGAAAGGTTTCTATATCAGCAGTAGACGAACCTATAGATACTGTGCTTGAAAAAATTTTTAAGAAAACTAATGTTACCTATGTATTTTACAAACGCCAAATTATATTAAAAACTAAAACAGAAAGCACTAGTAAAACCAATAAAACATTTGATAAAACACAACAGGTAGAGGTAAGTGGCATTGTTATAGACAAATATAATACGCCATTGGTTGGGGTAAGTATTCTTATTATTAACACTCAAAAAGGAACATACAGTGATTTTAATGGTTCTTTTAAAATTTCTGCTAATATTGGCGATCAACTCATTTTTAGTTATCTAGGGTTTTCAGATTCTGTCATAACTATAGAGAGTGAAAACATAGATAATGTTAAGGTCATGCTCTACGAATCTTCAATTGAGCTTAATGAAGTAGAGATTGTTTCTTCAGGTTACCAAGACCTTTACAAAGAGCGAGTTACAGGGGCTTTCGAGAAAATCAAGGAAGAAACATTGGATTTAAAAATTAATCAAAATGTATTAAACAAAATAGAAGCTGAAATCCCTGGTATAAATAGAGAAACGCGAAATGGCAACCTAGTAGTAAGAGGGTTGAGCACTTTTGGTACTAATAACGGAGCATTAATTGTTTTAGATGGTGTACCATTAGAAGGTGACTTTAGCACCATCAATCCTAATGACATAAAAAGCATAACAGTTCTTAAAGATGCAGCAGCAGCTGCCATTTGGGGTATTGCATCAGGTAATGGTGTTATTATTATAGAAAGTAAAAAGGCGCGTAAAAAAGAGATATCTATAGATGTATCTTCAAATTTAGCATATACGCAAGAAAGAGACCTTTTTAACAATAATTATGGAGATTCGCAAACCCAATTAGATTTTCAAAGTTCTTTGCTTAATAGAACTGGTTTTAGAAGTTTTAACACAGATAATTTGTTTTCTGGGAATTTAGAGCAACAATCAATTACGCAGCTTAGCCCTGTTTTGGAAACGTTATTATTGCAACAGCGTGGTGATATTACGGCAGATGAGGCTAATGTTAGATTACAACAATTATCAGCCACTGATGTACGAAATGAATATAAAGAATTATTTTTAAGACCAACAACATGGCAGCAATATAACTTTGCATTGAATGCAGGTGGAGAAACAAGTACTGTAAGAGCATCGTTAACTCATAACAAAAATGAAGAAGAAATTATAGGAAATGACAGTGGCCAGATTATTGCTAATTTATCTACAACATTTGATTTTACTAACAGGCTAAAAGTTACTGCTAGTATAAACTATTCTCAAACTAAAGCCAAATTACTTCCTGGTGCTCCCTTTGATGGTTTTACAGGAGGATTAAATCCACCTATAACCCCTCGTTCTTTTTTATCATCTATTCCATTCAATAGTAGAATTTTAGATGATAACAACAATTACATCCCTATGGTTCGTGGCGCCAATGCGCAAAGTTCTCAATTAGCTCAAGAATTAGGTTTTTTATACCCTTGGACATTTAATTTAAAACAAGAATTAGATAATTCTAATAGAGTAGTAAAAGATTTAGCATTGCGTTTACAAGCAGGTTTAGAATATGAATTTGCTAAGTCGTTTAAAGCACAACTAAAATATCAATACGAGTGGTCTCAAAATGAATTTAGAGGACTATATAATGAGAACACTTTTACCGTAAGAAACAGGGTGAACGCCTTTACACAAACAGATTTTCTAACTACTACGCCCACAGATTTCCCATTGCCAGAAGGTAGTATTTTTGATATTCAATCAACAAATTCTAGATCATTTACTGTAAGATCACAAATTGATTATAACAAACTTATTGGAGACCATGAACTTGTTGGGCTTGTGGGATATGAGGTTAGAAGAACATTTATAGACGGGTTGATTAATGATAGAAAATTTGGATATAACGATCAAACCTTAACCAATGCTAATGTTAATGGAAATACTTTTTTTAATTTAAGACTCCAACCTGGTGTTACATTTCCGCGATCACAATTTATCCCTAATATTAACACCTCTCAATCTCCCGAAGGCCTTCAACAGGAAAACAGATTTTTTTCTTATTTTGGAAACCTTTCATATACATATTTAAATAAATATGTGCTTTCTGGAAGTATTCGTTTTGATGACACCAATTTATTTGGTGCTTCTGATAAAACTAGAAACATACCATTATATTCATTTGGTGCTAAATGGAACATACACCGAGAAGGTTTTTTACACAATACTTTTGTAAACTTATTAGCGTTACGAGCAACATATGGTATTAATGCTAATGTTAACAGAGATGCAATTCCTTTCACTTTAGCTCAGGTAGAAAGAGATTTTTTTACCGGTAATAATTTTGCTCGAATTACTAGTTTACCAAATCCAGATTTACGATTGGAACGTGTCAAATCGTTTAACCTAGGTTTAGATTTTGGATTGTTTAATGGTAAGGTAAATGGTAGTGTAGAATATTATAATAGATTAACAGTAGATGCCCTAACCTCAGCAGATATAAATGCTACCCTAGGTACAACATCATTTTTACTTAATTTCGGTTCTATTTCTAACAAAGGGGTAGACATACAATTAGGGGTAAACGTAGTTGATAATGGTACATTTGCCTATACTACTAATGCAGTATTTAGTCATAACGTTAATAGAATTAAAAAATCAGGTATAACACCTTCATTCCCATCAATTTTTACTGGAGGTGGAGCACTAGAAGTAGGCTCTCCAATTAGAACTTTATATAGTTACAACTATGCAGGTTTAGATAGAGACGGTAGACCTCAATTTATTGATGATGATAATAATATTGCAGACTACACTACACCTATTCAAGATGTTTCTGCACTTGTTCAAGAAGGTGTTTTAGAACCTCGATTTTTTGGTTCTTGGATAAATAATATAAAATACAAATCTTTCTATCTTAGACTTTTAACATCGTTTGAAGCTGGTCATGTGTTCCGGTTCAATTCACCAGAAAACCACTATATTCAAGGCTCTTTACCTTATGTAAATGTACCTGCAGACTTTAATAATCGTTGGCAACAACAAGGAGATGAAAACCATACCGATGTACCTGCGTTTATTGTTGATTCTTTTGATACTTTTCAACCTGGTTATCAGCAATACTCACAATCTGATCGTTTTGTAGACACTGCAACTTCAATTAGGTTAAGACAAATAAATTTTGGTTACGATTTCCCACGAGCTGTAAATAACGCATTAAAAATAAGAAGCTTTCGTGTTGGTTTACAAGTTGATAATGCTGCAGTATGGACATTTAACAAATGGAATATTGACCCTAGAAACCCAGTATTTCCTTTACTTCCAACATATACACTAAATATTTCAGCATCATTTTAAATAAAGAATTATGAAAACAAAATATTATAAAATAGGATTAATCTTTTTGATATTTATTGTAACATCATGTTCAAGAGAAGAATACCTAGACATTAAACCAAAGGGTATTTTAATACCTCAGACTATTGAAGATTTTAGGCTGTTATTAGATAATGCTTCTTCTGGAGGAGAATCATTTGGAGTTACTCTAAAACATAGCCTAAACATCTTTCAAGCAGGTGACATAGAAATTACAGATGAACTAGCAGATGATTTTGGCTTTGCTCAATCTGAGATTAACACCTATCTTTTCCAAGAGCAAATTTTCCCCTCACCAAATGATGATGCTTCATGGGAAGGCTATTACAACCTTATTTTAACTACAAACATTATTTTAGATGGTCTTTTAGAAATCACAGATAAAGCAGACGCTAATGAAGCTGCAAAACTCATTGCAGAAGCAAAATTACATAGAGCATATGCCTATTTTAATTTAGTAAATCTCTATGGGCTTCATTACAATGAAAGTACCGCAACCACAGATCTAGGAGTGCCTATACGAGAAGGTTCTGGTCTAGAAGATATAGATTTAACAAGAGCCAATGTACAACAAGTGTACGACCTTATATTAAATGATGTTACCAGTAGTATAGATCAGCTTGATGATGTACAAGATTTGAATTTAACACACAGGCCATCTAAAGCAGGTGCTTATGGCTTTTTGGCAAAAATTTATATCTACCAAGGAAAATATGATTTGGCACTTACCGCTCTAACAAATGCCATTAATCTTAAAAATGATCTTAGAAATATTTTTGATGATGATTTTGATTTCCAATCTGGTGCCAGATTACTTCCGCGTCCAGTTTTAGATCCAGAAATTGTTTGGCACAAGCAAGACTTCCATTTTCTATTTCCTTCCCAAGAACTCTTAAACCTCTACGAGTTTGGCGATTTGAGAAGTGATTGGTATGTACCTGCAAGTAGTACTCCTCTAGGTCTCACTGTAGACACCCCATTAATGATTGCTAAATTCATTAATTCTAACTTTTCCAAAGGTATCAATACACCAGATTTATATTTAATGCGTGCAGAGTGCCATGCTAGGTTAAATAATATTACTGAGGCTAATAACGATATTAATACACTTCGTGAAAGTCGTTTTTTAGCTCCGCTTTATACGCCTATAAACATTACCGATCAAAATGAACTGATACAATATGTTAAAGATGAGAGAAGAAGAGAGTTACCTGGAAATGGAGAACGTACTTTCGATATTAAACGTTATAATCTACATGATAATGATAACATATCAGTAACGCATACACTTAGAGGTAATACCGCTATGCTTAATCCTAATAGCAAAAATTGGGCGTTGCCAATTGCTAGTAAATATATTTTGCTAAATCCTGAAATAGAACAAAACCCGAGAGATTAATTAAATACTAAATTAAAATGAAAAATATCATATATATAACTTTGTTGAGTTTAATTACTATCATGATATCTTGTACTAATGATGAAGTTGATAAGCCAACAATAGTAAACACCCAAGATTACACAGTAGACATACGAGATAATGTAAAAACAGGAGACACTATTGTTACAGTCCTGGCAAGGTCTAACAAAGGCAGTCTTTCTTATAACATAATCAATCAGAATCCAGTAGATGCTTTTGCTATAGATCCAGATTATGGTCAAATAACAGTGAATGACGAAACACTTATTGATGCTATTAACACACCTGTAATAGATATAGAAGTGTCTGTGGGTAAAGATGAAGTTATAAAAACTTCTAATGTTACAATAAATGTTGCTAGTGGACCTGTATGTAACAACTTAGATGTTTCTTTCTTTGATAACAAAACATTCCTTATTACGTCACAGGATTTACCTCCTGGTCAAGGACCAGTAAACATGGCAACAACCTTATCAACAGATAGCAGCTGTGCAACAGTAACACTACGTTCTGAAGATATGTTTTTAAGAGGATGTATGTTTCAACAAGATGTAGATTTTATTCTTACACCATTTCCAGGAGCTCCTGAAGAAATAGGTGAAATACGTATAGAACAACGATTACATGAATGCTTCCCTCCTTTCTTTAATTTTGAAATTTCTGGTGTAGGTACTTATGATATGTTTGAGGGTACTATAGTTGCAACCATAACTTACACTTTTGATAATGGTGCTTTCACTGAAGAAGAAACCATTATTTTCGAAGTACTGTAAATTTTAGAACAAATTAATTACCTCGGGGCAAACTCATGAGACATTAAAAATAACCTTCTTTAAGTTTCGAGACAAGCTCTGGAACATTTAAATCTCGATTATCGTGTAAAACAATACCTATACGCATGCTATTTTGATTTTTACCAAAATAGTGTGTGTATGCGTATTAGTATGCTATGGAAATTAATGGTAAAATAGATATTAAGAACAAAAATAGCTTTAAAGTTATTTTTGAGGCATATTATAAACCATTAGTAGTTTTTGCTCTTAATTATATAGAAAATCGTTCTGCTTGTGAAGACACAGTTCAAGATGTATTTGTCTTATTATGGAAAAGTAATATGACATTTAATAATGAAAAAGCATTACGTTCTTACCTCTATAAAGTCACAAAAAACAAATGCTACAATATTTTAAAACATGAAAAAGTTGTAGATAAGCATATAGAAAACACACTGCCTCTTTTGAAAGATGAAGCCATAATACACCTAGAAACGCTAACAATAGACACTGCAAATACACTATACAAAGCTATAGAAAAACTTTCTCCAAGGCGTGCTGAGGTGATTCGGTTTACTTTAAAAGGCTTTAAGAATTCTGAGATTGCTAATAATATGGGCATTACAGTAGGTACGGTTAAAAAAATTAAAACACAAGCCTACAAAGCCTTAAAAGACATTATTAAATCTCTCAGAATACTGTAAGCACTTTATTATTATATAATTTGAAATTTACAAACTATCTAATCTTTTCAACCAAACGATTGATAGAGTTCTAAACCTATACGATTTCTTAAGAGTTTTTAAAAAATTAAGAATTCTGTAAAAAATGCACACCTAATTGCCTAATTTTTAGTCTTGATCCCGTTTTAGCTAATATCATATAAATAGAGTAAAAACAAAAAGCACTCAAAAAGTGGCCTGTCGGGGTGGCAGACTTAACCACCTTTTCATATTACACTGTTAAACAGTCGATTAAACTGTTTTCTTTAATTATGCACACCTATTTGCACACTAAAGTCGAAAAGAACTATTTAAAAACATAATTTGTTTGTTTTTGTTAGTATAAAGATATAAATAATATTAAATATGTATCATTCCATGGATTTAACGATTGACTATTTTGAGCTATCCTTTATGACTTTAATACTCCATAGATGAAAGCCCAAATTATCCATATATTTTTGTTTATGAGCTATTAACATTTTTTCAATACCATTTTCATTTATGGGAAGATATCCAAACCCGTAGCAAAAAAAAATAAGTTCCACTTTTAAATGGAAAAATATGCGTAAACAACTCAAACCTATAGCCTAATTTTGTAGACTATCCCGTTTTGTAGCCTTCCCTAAAAAAAGAACTTTCCTAATTCAACTATATCTAGTTTTCATTTTTATAAAATTCAATTTCTCTTTCAAAATAAACTTCTTCTTTTTCTTCTGGTTGATTATATACATCACAATAATATACTTTTCTAGCAAAAATTCTAACTTTTAGAGGTTTTGTAGAATTAACTTTTGCACACACTATATCACCTGATTTAAATAAATTACTCATTATTATTGATTTTGTTCTATGGCTCTAAATCATCATAGCCACTTTTTAAAATAATTGAAAGCATCTTAAATCTTTCATTTGCTTCTATTGTATATAAAACATGACCAGGAATAATCATTGATTCATTCTTTTGTAAATATGTAGATATGTTGTCTATTACAATTTCTGCTTTTCCTTCAATGACATTCACAAAAGTCGAAAAAGGTGTTAGTTTGGGCTTATACACTTTACCATAGTCCAAAGCTAAAGCCATTATATTCCCTGTTTTTTCATTTAAAATGTGTTTAACGATTACAGCATTCGAAACATATTTCAACTTATCGCTAATGTTGAATGCCTTAAGGTTTTCAAATTCATAATTCTTCATAACACAAATTGTATTTACTCGCTCTTTTTGATTCGTCTCTTTTCCGCTTTAGCTTGTTTCTTTTCTTTCGCTGTCCTAGTTGGTGCTGTTTTACTGTTTTTAGCTTTACCACTTTTTTCTCTAGACATAATTATAAATTTTTAAATGTTAAGTATTGTATAACAAGTTAAACTTTATGATTTTGATTAAGTTATATAACTTCTGAAAAGAATTACAGATATTACGGTTTAGAACTAAATAATTAAAAAATATTAAATCAGTTAAATGTATAAAAACTCAATATTGTCATGTAATATAAGGAAAGAAAATAGCCTCAACTTTGTTGTATAAAAAACATATAGATTATGATACATTTACACATTAACGACATTATAGATATAAAATTTGAGGTGTCTAAAAAAAAGCAGCTAAAAACTACTGTTGTCATTGAACCTTTTGTTAAGAACATAATTAATAATTTAAAGGATAAACCAATCCATTTAAATATTGCTCAGAATGAAAGAAAACAAATAAAGTTTATTAGACGTTTGCAACCTATGAAATGGAACTAAAAAAAGTTAATCGAGCGAATTATATATATCGCTGTTGAATACTATTTTTACAAAAAAAAGCAGACTTGAGTCTGCTTTTTTAAGTCCGAATAAATAACTCATCCTAACTTCCCTAATTGATTAATAGGCTTACAAAGATAACGATGAGATAGTATATTAAGATATACACTTTATGGCTATAGTTACATAAATCACTGATTTAAAATAAAGCTAATAAAAAAGAACAGTTTAGTGAAAAACTGTTCTTAATACATAGACTTAACTTAATATTCTAGATTGCATTTGCAATACTTTTATAATTTGATTTCAAGATACCTACAACTTCATTTCTGTCTTTATCTAACTTGTTCTCTAATCTTTTAATTAAATCTAATTCTTTACCACTTTCAAATTTCACATCTTCAGAAGTCAATTTTGGATATTTCACTTTCAATGCTTTTGATTGTTTGCCCCAATCTCCACTAAATTTAAATAGCTCACTTGTCTTTTTCTCGCCTTCTTTGTTCTGGGTTTCCATAATTGTGTATTTAAAGTAGTGCTTAATTGTACTACTATCACAAAGATGACGACTAATACCTTAAATTGTGTTACACAACTGACGTATATGATTACACATGTTACAGGTTCTCTAGATTCAGCTTTCTTTTTTGTCCGATTTTTTTATAAAAAGTAGGTGTATGTCCGGTAACTTTTTTGAATTGGTTAGACAAATGAGCAACACTACTGTAATTTAATTTATAGGCAATTTCAGTGAGATTAAGTTCATTGTAAAGAATCAATTCTTTTGCCCTTTCTATTTTGTGTTTAATAATAAAATGCTGAATAGTAATTCCTTTTACTTCTGAAAACAAATTTGATAAATACGTGTAATCATAATTCAATTTTTGTGATATGTAATCTGAATAATTAACTTTTGGGACTTCATCAGAATAATGAATCATTTCTATAATCACGTTTTTAATTTTATCTATAAGAATACTTCTATTATCATCTATTAATTCTAACCCTGATATAGCTAAATTTGATTTGAATTCTTGTTTTTGAGATTCGGAAATATCTTCTTTTATTTCAATCATTCCAAGCTCAACACTTATATAGTGTAAACTCAGTTTTTCTAGCTCATTTTTAACAAAAAGCTTGCATCTTAAGCTTACCATATATTTAATATAAAGCTTCATTAATTTTTAGGAATTAAAATGCGTTTCTTATTTAGCTAAAGATAAACTATATAAGTCATTATATATAGAAAGTTGGCTGAAAGAAAAAACGTTAGGTAACACCGTTAATATTAGTTTATAATTATTTTTTTTATAACTAATAATCGTTTTTCACCTCAAATACTTTATTAAAAGGTGAGACTTGTTTGAATTTTTAATTCTTAAAATCGCAGATTCTTTTATTTGTCTTACACGTTCTCGTGTTATTCCAAATAATTGCGCTATTTCCAACAAAGGCATTGAAGATTCTAAGCCTATACCATAATGGAGTTTAACTATTTCTGCCTCCCTTTCTGAAAGAGAATTTAATACAATATCTAAATCTGTACGGAGTGAATCTAACAATAAAACACCATCTGGCTGTGGATACATATCAGTAACAATAACGTTATACATATTAAGTTCTGTTTCTTGCGATAATGGTGCATCCATAGAAACACTACATCCTGAACTCTTAATACAAAGTTCAACTTCTAAAACAGGCACCTCTATTATCTCGGAAATCTCATAAACACTAGGCTCTCGGTTATTCTTTTGTTCAAAAAAAGCTATTGCCTTCTTTATTTTATTTATAACACCTATCTTATTAAGAGGCAGCCTTACTGTTCTTGAATTTTCAGATAAAGATTGTACTATGCTTTGTCTAATCCACCATACGGCATAAGAAATAAATTTGAATCCACGAGTTTCATCAAAACGTTTTGCCGCTTTTAATAATCCTAAATTTCCTTCATTAATTAAATCTGGGAGTGACAAGCCTTTGTTTTGATGTTGCTTAGCTACAGATACAACAAATCTAAGATTAGCATTTGTTAGTTCATTCAAAGCAAGTTGATTGCCCTCTTTTATGAGTATAGCTAATTCAACCTCCCGTTCTAATGATATTAAATTTATTTTGTTAATATCACTCAAATATTTATCTAATGATGAATCATCTCTATTTGTAACTTGCTTAATTATTTGGAGTGGTCTCATTCAAACTAAAGTTTTATTGAATCATCCAAATAGTAATGAAGTTTCATTCTTTCTAAGGAGTTCTTGGTTACAAAAAGTATCCGCTAGCCAAACAAAAAAATAGAGGAAATAAGGTGAAATATAAAAATCCTTATTAAATAATAATTTTGGAAAACTTTTGTAAAGTAACGTCTTATAATTGGGATAATATGTAGTTATCCTTTTTTATTAAAAAAAAGAATAAGAAAATTCTAAATTGATTCATGACAGATTGGGGTACACTCAATCAATTGTATAATAGTTTAAAATGTTAATAGCCAACTTATATTAGTCATACCACGTTAAATACCTGTATAACAATAATCTAGTTTTCGAAACCATGTTAACATAAGCTTATATTAAACTTATCATATAGCCATTAATTTGTTATTGTCTTATTGAGAATGAACATTAATGCTGTAATAATAAAACGACACTTTTAAACATGAGATGTCATTCTAAAAAATAATAGAACTTTTGCTGGTTTAAATTGATTGTTAATAATGATGCTTATTCCAATTAAAAAGACCACCTTTAGATAATTGTAGCTAGAACTAGCAACTTTTGCTAAACTTAAAAAACAATAAAAATGAAAACATTAACTATTTTTCTAAAAGAGGTACCTAAAATTAATAACAAAATTAGAAATGTTGTTACCTATATTATTAAAAATGAAACTGAAAAATATCATTATTTAGATATGCATAATCACAATATTAAAAAATATCAAGTATCGTCATTTAAATTGTAACTTATAAAAATAATACAATTATGTCTTTAAAATCTATTCTTTTCAATTCACATTTATTACTTTTTTTAACTCTATAGATTTCTTTTAATAATCTGCATTCCATAATTAATATTACGTTTCATGTTAAAAACTTAATATTAATTCTACGCTTCTTTTAGTTTACTATATTTTGTTAAAAATACCCCATCCAAAAATTAATGTTAATACCAATACATATATAATTAAGGCATAAACCCATTTTCCTGAAAATTTAGGTGTTGGAATAGATGATAAATTTAAAGTGGCTAAAATTAGTAATACTGCATACATTAGTATTGAAAAAATAGTCTGTTCTATGAATCTTTCAAATAAAAAAACAAAAGCCAAGACTATCCCATTGTTATCTACTGAAAGGCCTTTATATGTATTGCTATCAATAAGTCCATAAATATTATAATAGCTTAACCGTATAGCACAGGCTGCAATGATTATAAAAGCTCCTGGTATGTACCAAATATTAAAATTTCCATAACTTAATAAAAAAACAGCAGGAAAAACACCAAAGCTCACAATATCAATCATAGAGTCTAACTGACCGCCAAAAACACCTTGTTCTTTTGTTCTTCCCTTTAACTTTCTAGCTATTATACCATCATACCAATCAAACAATACTGCCCATAAAATACTAATAATAGCCGCAGGAAAACTTCCTTCTATTGCTAGATATATTCCTATTACTGCACATAATAACCCAAATAAAGAACAAATATTAGGTAAATCTTTAACAAAGCTTAGCATGCTTGCTTGCTTAATCTTCTTCATCTTATTCTCTCTTTAAGTACATTACATCCTTCAACGCATCAATAAGTATTGCATTCTCTTCTGTAGTACGACTTGCTATTCTAATATACCTATCTGCATCTGGCTGGGTTTTTCCAACATTATGTTTTATATAAATATTGTATTTAATAAAAAGACGCTTTGTTACTTCTGGTCCGTTTAAAGCTGCTTCAGGTAAACGACAATAAATATAGTTTGCATCTGGTTTGAATACTGTCATCCCCTCTATCTCACATAAGTTTTCATAAAAAGTATCTCTGTCTGCCTTAACTATTTTACAGCTATCCTCAAATTCTGCTTTATATTGCGGTAGTATTCTAAGAAATTCTTCAGCAAAACCATTAATATTCCAAATATGAACACCATTACGAACAGATTGCAATAGATCTTTATTAGCTGTTAGTAAATAACCAATTCTAAGTCCGCAAATTCCATAGGCCTTACTCATACTTTTAAGTATCGCTATATTTGAGTATTTAGTAATATCTTTCTCTAAACTTATTTGCTCATTATTATCGGCAAAATCAAGAAAAGATTCATCAACAATAAGGATACATTTACTTGGCTTAAGTTTTTCTGATAACCGAATTAAATCTGCTTTAGGAACTAATAATGAGGTTGGATTATTAGGTGTTACCACAACAGCCATATCTGCGTCAACTTTTATGGCTTCTTCTGCAAATTTATCTACATCTAATTCAAACGAAGGGAAATCAAGGGGAAACTCCACAACTCTCCCTTCAGGTGCCGCATTAACATATTCATTAAAAGATGGAACGGGAACAATAAGTTTTTTAGCTAAACTTCCTGATAATATCTTTATAATTTCAGCACCCCCGTTACCTACTACAATTCTTTCTGATGGTTGACTAATGATATCTCCAACAAGCTCTGCTAATGCATTTTGTGCCATTGGGTAATTTAAAACCAAATTGTTTATGTTAGCTTTTAGATGATTAAATACAGCCTTTGGCGGAAAGTATAGGTTGTACAAATAGGCATGATCTGTAAAATTGTGTCTGTAGTACCCCCCATGTTGTTTAGATATGTATTCATATTTTTCTTCTTGTGTTGTATATGTTTTTATCATTATAACTTTTGCGCTTTTAAATTATTTCTACTTCATTGTTTAAAAGCAACTATACCAAATTGCTTTCTAACTCTTGTGCTTCAATCAATTCTTTAGGAAATAACAATTCGGCTTGGGCTAAATCTTTAAGTGTATCTATTTCAAACCATGGATGATGATCAAAAGAAACAGATTCGAAAACCAAACTCTTACGCTGAGTCATTTCTGCAAAAACGTTTTCATAATAACAATTTACATTACCTTCTGAAACATATTGATTCAATTGTTTAATGATAGACTTCCAAGATAAAAGTGAAAAACTATAAATATTGACTGTTTTATATCGGATACCTGAATAGGTCTCAGTAGTTCCTTGTTGAAATTCAGTAACCTTATTTGCTTTATCTATAGAAACTGTTGTACCGTTAAGCCAAGGCTGCATAAGAGCAACAGCTATTCTATCTGGGTAAACCATATTATCTAGCAACTTAGTATTTAACACTAAATCACTTTCAAAAAGAACAAATGGCTCATTTATAATATGACGTGCCATCCAAAGCGAATATATATTATTGGTTGTTTTGTATAGAGGACTATGAATATATTCAATAGAAATATCTCCTGATTTTTCACCAAGATTATCCATAATACATTCTTTTAAGTGGCCTGTTACAATTACAAGACGTTTAAATCCTTGGTGTTTTAAATTTTTTAAAAGTCTACTAAGAATCGATTTATCACTTACTATAGTAAGACACTTTGGAGAATTTTCTGTTAATGGAAAAAGGCGACTACCAGTGCCAGCCGCAAGAAGTAATGCTGTGGTTATTCGTTTTTGACCACAATCATTATTTGAATCATTATTCATACAAAATTGTATTCATGACACCAAAAAAACTAAATATGTATTGAAGTACCTAGCGTGCTAATTATTAACACTCTGATGTTGGACTAGTTTCCTGATAATTCAACTATAAGTATGAAACCTGTTAATGTGACGGATTTTGCTGTAAGAGCTCATCAACAAAAATAATAGTGAATGATTGATACTATAAAGATTAGTAATCCTTGGATAAAGGTAAGCAAATTACCAAGACTGACCAATATTTATGTTTTTATTGAAAATAAAAAAAACGTTTTTGCAAGCAAAACTAAAATCTAACAAAGAGATGTACCATCAATTGCTTCTGAATTCACATAATGGTATATTATTCAGTTTTAACCAAAGTAGCTTGCTTTAATAACGTATGAAGTAATCACTTTATGTTACGACATTACAATGACGGTAACATTTAAAGAGATGATTTTAGATTTCGCTCAAATCACCATTGAGAACCTCTGATTTCTGATCTGTTATTTTTAATGGATCAATCTCAAAAGTTGTGTGTGAATTGAGAAAAGAATAAGATCTTTGCTTAAAAAGATTATCTATTGGATTCAT
>CANKYF010000010.1 GCA_947487895.1 uncultured Flavobacteriaceae bacterium | reverse complement strand
AGTCCTTTTGAGTACGTTTTACATAATTACTTTTCATTACACTTAAATTTTGTGTAACGCTATTTCAGGACGAGACAAATACCTAAATAAAAAAAGAGCACTATAATAGTGCTCTTTTAAATTGGACGTCTTGTAGTTTAATTGTTTTTGGTGACTAACTCAAATAATTAAATAATAGTGGACTGTCCTAAATGTATATTTGTAAAGTTCAAATTAGTTTCGTCAGGGTTTTGAATAAAATCTTCAATAAAATCACCAACTTTAGTAGTGCTTATATTATCATATTTAGTATTCAAATCTGGCGTTGTAATATGAAGCTTTAATGCTTTATCTACACCTTCCCTTATGAGAGACGCTTCATCATATAAATCAAAATGCTCTAATAACATAGCAGCCGATAATATAGATGCTATTGGGTTTGCTATTCCTTTGTTGGTTGCCTTGGTATAAGCCCCGTGAATAGGTTCAAACATGGCTTTATTTTCGCCAATAGAAGCTGAAGCTAATAAACCAATAGATCCAACAATAACACTGGCTTCTTCAGATAAAATATCGCCAAACATGTTTTCTGTTAAAATAACGTCAAACTGTCTTGGGTTAATAATCAACTGCATTGCTGCGTTATCAATGTATTTACACTCTAGCGTTACATCTGGGTATTCAGTAGCTATTTCAGTAACTACTTTACGCCATAATCTTGAAGTTGCTAGTACATTAGCTTTATCAACTAAGGTTAGTTTTTTCTTTCTGCCTTGGGCAGCTTTAAATGCTTCATGAGCAATGCGCTCTATTTCTTTTCTGGTGTACTTACAAATATCTGAAGCTTCATCATCTGTAAAATGTTTTTTACCAAAATAAATACCACTCGTTAATTCTCTATAAATAAGAATATCTGTACCTTTTATTTGCTTAATTTTTAGTGAAGATTTATTAAGTAAATCATCATAAGCAATTACGGGTCTAATATTAGTATGTAAACCAAAGGTTTTTCTTAAACCTAATAAACCTTGTTCTGGTCTTATTTCTGTTGAAGGATCATTGTATTTTGGACTGCCAATAGCACCAAATAAAATAGCATCTGCGTTTTCGCAAATGCTAATGGTTTCTTCAGGTAGAGGGATTCCAGTTTTTTCAATAGCACCAGCGCCTACCAAAGCTGTTTCAAAAGTAAAGATGTGGTTAAACTCCATAGCAATAGCTTTCAAGACTTTTACAGCTTGAGCAGTTACTTCTGGTCCTATGCCATCACCGGGTAAAACAGCTATATTTAACTTCATTTATTTTTATATATACAAAAACTAAGCCGAAGTTATCTCGTTATAAACGGAAGTCGACTCAATTATTTGATGAATATCACTATCAATAATCTCTTTTTTCTGATCTGCAAATTCTAAGAATTTAGCATATACTACATCTAACTGCAATTTAGTTAATTCGTAGCCTACATTTTTAGCTCTATATGCTAAAGCAGCTCTACCACTTCTAGCCGTTAATACAATAGCAGATTCTGTAACACCAACATCCTTAGGATCTATAATTTCGTATGTCTCACGGTTTTTAATCACACCATCCTGGTGAATACCAGAACTATGCGCAAATGCATTGGCACCAACAATAGCTTTATTTGGCTGCGTATATATGCCCATACTATCTGATACTAACTGGCTTAAACCGTAAAGCATTTCAGAATTAATACCAGTATCTAAATTAAGGTAAGGATGCTGTCTTAAAACCATCACTACTTCTTCTAGTGCAGTGTTTCCAGCACGCTCACCAATACCATTTATAGTACATTCTATTTGTCTTGCACCATTAATAACACCTTCAATAGAATTTGCAGTTGCCAATCCTAAATCGTTGTGACAGTGACAAGATAAAATAGCTTTATCAATCCCTTTTACATTTTCTTTAAGGTACTTAATTTTTGCACCATATTCACTTGGTAAACAATATCCTGTAGTATCAGGAATGTTTAAAACAGTAGCTCCAGCTTTAATAACTGCCTCACAAACACGTGCTAAATATTCATTGTCTGTTCTACCAGCATCTTCGGCAAAAAATTCAACATCTTCAACAAAAGATTTTGCATAACTAACGGCTTTTACGGCACGCTCTATTATGGCATCTTGCGTTGTTTTAAATTTGAATTTTATATGAGATTCAGACGTTCCAATTCCTGTATGAATTCTTGGAATTTTAGCATGTTGTAATGCTTCCGCAGCTACTTTTATATCTTTCTCAACAGAACGTGTTAAACCACAAACTGTTGCGTTTTTTACTACTTTAGAAATGGCATCAACAGATTTAAAGTCTCCAGGACTAGAAATAGGAAATCCAGCTTCAATAATATCTACGCCTAACAAATCCAGTTGTTCCGCTATAACTAATTTTTGTTCAGTATTTAATTTACAGCCTGGGACTTGCTCTCCATCTCGAAGCGTTGTGTCAAAAATTTGTACCTTATTATCAGACATTTATTCAAATTTATTTTCTTATTCTTATACGAATGTATATTTTGGTTTCGGAAAACGAACTACTTCAATTACTTATTTTACGATGTTTAACTAGTGTTGTTTGTTTGTAAATAATTGTTTTTCAGTGTTTTAAATTTATTTTTATAACTATGACGAGAGAGCAAAAAGATAATTTGTTTGTTTTGGTAAAGTCATTGTCTAAATCAGAAAAAAGACAATTTAAGCTTTATGTGGGTAGGTTGGGAGTTAATGAAGATTCTAAATTTTTAACCCTGTTCAATATATTAGATAAACTGTCTAAATATGATGAAGCTACCATCTTAAAAAAAGGAATTGTTAAGAAACAACAGCTCTCAAATTTAAAAGCGCATTTATACAAACAAATATTAATTAGCCTAAGGTTAAACCCCTCTCACCAAGATATTAGAATACAAATAAGAGAGCAATTAGATTTTGCAACCATTTTATACCATAAAGGCTTATACAAGCAAAGTTTAAAAATTTTAGATAAAGCTAAAAACTTAGCCATTGTAAATGAAGAAAAGAACATTGCTTATGAAATTGTTGAGCTAGAGAAAATAATTGAATCTCAGTACATTACTAGGAGTTTAAGTAACAGAGCAGATGAGCTAACAGTGCAGGCTAAAGAGTTAAGTCAGCAAAATGTTGTAGCCAGCAAATTGTCTAATCTATCACTACAACTGTACGGACATTTCTTAAAAACAGGTTATGTTAAAAACGATATTGAAAGCAAAAGAATTACAGAATATTTTAATGCCAGATTGCCGGAGTATGATATAAATACTCTTGGCTTTAGAGAAAAATTATGGTTATACAAAGCCCATTTGTGGTATAGCTTTTTAACCCAAGATTTTTTAGCCTGCTATAAATATGCTATGAAATGGGTAAGTCTTTTTTATGATAATAAAGACATGATTATTCTAAATCCAGTATTTTTTCTCAGAGGTAATCATTATTTGTTAGAAGCACTGTTTTATTTAAGGCAATACGAAAAGTTTAAGGAGTACCTCAATAAATTAGAAGATATTACTAATGAAAAATGGTTTCCAGCAGATGATAATATAGATGGATTGGCATTTTTATATATCTATGCTAATAAATTCAATCTTCATTTTATTGAAGGTAGTTTTACTGAAGGTTTGCCACTTATTGATGAGGTTTTAGAGCAATTAAAAAAATACGATAATAGAATTGATGAGCATCATATCATGGTGTTCTATTACAAAATTGCTAGTATGTATTTTGGGGCTGGAGATAATAAAGGTTGTATTCAGTATTTAGAAAAAATCATCAGTAATAAATCTTTACAAATGCGTGAAGACTTGTTGTGTTTTTCTAGAATTTTAAATTTGGTAGCACATTATGAGGCGGGCTTAGATTACAACTTAGATATACTTATAAAAAGTACTTATAAATTCCTTATCAAAATGGAGGATTTATATGAAGTTCAAAAAGAATTCATTAAGTTTTTACGTGGTCTAGGAGACATTTATCCACATGAAGTAAAGAAGGAGTTTACCAAACTACATAAAAAATTAAAAGAATTTGAAGACGACCCTTACCAGAGTAGAGCATTCCTGTATTTAGATATTATTTCGTGGTTAGAATCTAAGATTGAAAACAGACCAATTGGCGATATTATTCGAGATAAATTTCAAGCAACACTTATTTAACTTCTAGCTTTTAGACTTAATTCCAGATGACAGGTTAGATATTATTCAACAGTTTAATATTTTGAATTTTTGAACTTATGAAAATGATTAACAGTTGCTCTCCTCTTAGCCTAAATAGTTAATAAATCCTTATTGAGTGTAGCCAAAGTATACTTCATTCTTAAGGTGTTATTTACTAGGTTATGAGAACATTTTATTATGAAATTGGCTTAAGCAAAAAGTAAAGTCCCAAATCAATTCATAGAATTGAAAATTGAAATGCAGAATATAAAAATCAAATCGTTAATAATTTTTGAAGCCTTGGAGAAAATTTAGATTTGATTTTTGGTTTTCTTCTGACTTATCAGAAGAAAAATTCCTCATTTCAATATGATTTTTTGATTCGTTTTGCATCAAGGCAAAATGAATATAAAGAAAAAGAAAAAGAAAATTTATCCCAAAAAATTTGGAAATTACATTTTTCTGTTGGAATATTTGCAGAAATAAAGTTCAATCACTTATTGAAATGTTATCAAGAAAGGTGGAGGGATTAGACCCTGTGAAACCTTAGCAACCCTTTAAATTTATTAAAGAAGGTGCTAAATTCTACTTAAACAACCAATTCATTTATTGGTGTTTGGATAGATAACGTAACAAAATTACTTTCTGTAATTTTATTTCTTCATAACATTTTTCTATTAAGTACGCGGTTTATAACAGCATATTTGGATTTTGAATTAATTTATTAACTCAGAAAAAATTAGAAAAATGAGCAATCAAAAATTAGCAACAAACGCATTACACGCAGGGCATGATGTAAAAGCAAACGGAGGAACAAGAGCAGTGCCTATTTATCAAACAACATCTTATGTGTTTAATAACTCAGAGCATGCAGCAAATTTATTTTCATTACAAGAATTAGGGTTTATTTATACACGTTTAAATAACCCAACCAATCAAATATTACAAGAACGTTTAGCAGCTGTAGAAGGCGGTATTGGCGCCGTAGTATTTGCATCTGGAACAGCAGCAATTTCAACTGGACTACTAACGCTTTTAAAAGCAGGAGACCATATTGTAGCATCTAGTAGTTTGTATGGAGGAACGTATAATTTACTAAGTGTTACACTACCAAGATTAGGCATTACAACTACGTTTGTAGATGCATCTAATCCAGATAATTTTGCTGATGCGGTACAAGATAATACCAGAGCATTTTTTGTAGAATCTTTAGGAAACCCAAAGTTAGATGTATTAGACTTAGAAGCTATTGCAGAACACTCTAAAGCTGCAGGCGTGCCTTTTATTGTAGATAATACAGTAGCTACTCCAGCATTACTAAACCCTATTAAACATGGGGCTAATATTGTAATTCACTCGTTAACAAAATATATTGGCGGACAAGGAACCTCTCTTGGAGGTGCTATTATTGATGCAGGAACTTTTAACTGGGCTAATGGTAAATTCCCAGAGTTTACCGAGCCATCAGCTGGGTATCACGGATTAAAATACCATGAAACATTAGGTGCTGCATCTTATACATTTAAATTAATCTTGGAAGGCTTAAGAGATTTTGGAGGCGCTATGAGTCCAACAAATGCGTTCAATATCATACAAGGCTTAGAAACTTTACCTATTAGAATTAAGCAACATAGTGAAAACGCTTTAGAATTAGCAAAATGGTTAGAAGCACAACCAGAAGTAGCTTGGGTGAATTATCCTGGTTTAGAAAGTAGTAAATACAAAGTTTTAGCTGATAAATATTTACCAAAAGGCCAAAGTGGTATTGTAACATTTGGTGCAAAAGCAGGATTTGAAGCTGCTAAAACCATTGCTGACGAAACTCAAATTTTCTCATTGTTAGCTAATATTGGTGATACAAAGTCTTTGATTATTCATCCGTCTAGTACCACGCATCAGCAGCTTGATGAAGCGCAGCAAGCATCGGCAGGTGTAACATCAGATTTAATTAGATTGTCTGTTGGTATTGAGGATGTAGAAGATTTAAAAGAAGATTTAAAACAAGCATTTGCTAAAATATAGTTTACAGTAAAAAAAGTTAAATCAAATGAGCAAGATTCAAAATAGAATGTTTCAAGACTTAAAAAACAAAGATGTTTTTAAGTCAGCTCAAGAATACGCTTTTGATTATGTAGATACTATTCTTTTTAGAAATGTATATCCAACTAAAGAAGCTATAGAAGGACTATCAAATTTTGATGAAGAGTTACCAGAAAAAAGTGAAGATGCAAACTTGGTATTAAAAAAATTACATGAATTTGGAAACTCGGCAACAACAGCCACTTTAGGCGGGCGATATTTTGGTTTTGTTTGTGGTAGTGCCGTACCCGTTGGTATTGCTGCAAAAAATTTAGCAAGTTTTTGGGATCAAGCTCCAGCAATGCACGTGCTTTCTCCAATTGGTAGCAAATTAGAAAGTGTGGTAGAAAAATGGTTAACTAATCTTTTTAACTTACCAAAAAGTACAGTAGCAGGTTTTGTAAGTGGAACATCAACAGCAAATTTATGTGCGCTTGGAGCAGCTAGATATCGCATATATGATAAGAACAATTGGGATATTAATAAAAAAGGATTAAGAAATGCTCCAGAAATAAGAATTGTGATGGGCAAACAAGCGCATTCAACAGTTCTTAAAGCTATAAGTGTTTTAGGTTTAGGGATAGAAAATATTGAATGGGTTGATGTTGATGAACAAGGAAGGATTATTCCTGAACAAATTCCTGAATTATCTAATAATTCATTGTTAATTTTGCAGGCTGGTAATGTAAATAGTGGTGCTTATGATGATTTTGAAGTTATTTGTGAAAAAGCAAAAAAGGCAGATGCTTGGGTACATATTGATGGTGCTTTTGGGCTTTGGGCTCAAACCGTAAATGATTTAAAACATTTAACCAAAGGAATTGAAAAAGCAAATTCTTGGGCGGTAGATGGACATAAAACATTAAATACGCCTTATGATTCTGGGATCGTTTTATGTAAAGATAATGATGCATTAACCAGTGCATTACATATGTCAGGAAGTTATATTATTGAGAGCAAGCAAAGGGATGGGATGTTTTATACCCCCGAAATGTCAAGAAGAGCAAGGGTAATAGAACTTTGGGCAATCATTAAATATCTTGGAAAAGATGGTATTGATGAAATGATTTTGACGATGCATCAAAGAGCCAAACAGTTTGCAACGGCAATTAAAAATATTAAAGGGTTTGAAGTTAAAAATGATGTTGTTTTTAATCAAATATTGGTTGCTTGCAGCACAGATGAAATAACAGAAAAGGTTTTGCAACAAATTCAAGAACTTAGAGATTGTTGGTTAGGTGGTTCTGTTTGGTTTGGGAAAAAAGTAATGAGAATAAGTGTCTGTTCTTGGGCAACTACAGAAAAAGACATAATAACAACTGTAAAATCTTTTGAAAAAGCTTTAGAGATAGTAACAAAAAAATAAACATTGGAACAGCAGATACAACATATAACAATTAATAATTATACTACTATAAGTGGTGTTTTAAACCCTGAAATACAACTAAGTTATCAGGTGTTTGGACAAGCTTTAGGTACAGCGCCTATTGTACTAGTTAATCATGCATTAACTGGTAATAGTAATGTAGCTGGTGATGATGGATGGTGGAAAGATTTAATAGGTGAAAACAAGGTTATTGATACAAAATTGTATTCTGTTTTAGCATTTAATATTCCTGGTAATGGGTTTGATGGTTTCGTAATAGATAACTATAAAGATTTTGTAGCACGAGATGTAGCAAAACTATTTTTAGAAGGCTTAAAACGTTTAGAAACAGGAAAAGTGTATGCTGCTATTGGAGGTTCTTTAGGGGGTGGTATTGCTTGGGAAATGGCGGTATTGCAACCAGATTTTACAGAACATTTAGTGGTGGTTGCAACAGATTGGAAATCTACCGATTGGTTAATCGCTAACTGCCAAATACAAGAACAGTTTTTAATCAACTCTAAAAACCCTGTGCATGATGCCAGAATGCATGCCATGTTATGTTATAGAACACCTGAATCTTTTAAAGAACGTTTTAAGCGTACAAAAAATGAAGATTTAGAGATTTTTAATGTAGAAAGTTGGTTGTTGCATCATGGTAAAAAATTACAAGAGCGTTTTCAGTTATCAGCGTATAAGTTGATGAATCAGTTGCTAAAAACGATTGATGTTACCAAAGGAAGAGAAGACCATTTTAATGTACTAGATAACATTAAATCTAATATACATATTGTTGGGGTAGATTCAGATTTGTTTTTTACTGCAGAAGAAAACAGAGAAACGCACAAGCAACTAGCGCTTACAAATCCTAATGTTACGTATAGTGAGATCCATTCAGTACATGGGCATGATGCATTTTTAATGGAATATGATCAACTAGAAAAAATTATTGAAGGCATTTTTGTGCCTAATTCTAAAAGAAGACGAATGAAAATATTGAAGTTTGGAGGGAAATCTCTAGCAAATGGAAAAGGCTTAGATACCGTGCTTTCAATTATTGAGAATAAGGTGAAAGATGGAGAGCGTATCTCTGTAGTCGTATCTGCAAGAGGTTCTGCAACAGATGAGTTGGAAGCGCTTTTAGATAAAGCTATTAAAGGCGAATCCTATAAAGACGATTTAGAAGCGTTTAAAAGTTATCAGACTGACCCCTCAAAAACGATTGATTTTTCAGAAGAGTTTTCAACTTTAGATAAGCTATTTGAAGGGGTGAGTTTGTTACGTGATTTTAGTAAAAAGACAAAGGATACTATTTTGGCGCAAGGCGAATTGTTATCGGTAAAGCTGATCTCAAATTTGTTAAATGAAAGAGGTATTGAAGCTAAAGCGACAGATTCTCGTGAGTTGATAAAAACCGATGAGACCTTTGGTAATGCACAACCACTATCTAAATTGTCTAAAGAAAATACAAAAGCCTATTTCAAATCGCATAACAATGTGGTGAATGTTGTTACAGGTTTTATTGCTTCTAATCTAAAGAACGAAACGACTACTTTGGGTAGAAATGGAAGTAATTACACCGCAGCGTTATTAGCTAATTTTTTAGATGCTGAAGAATTACAAAACTACACACATGTAAGTGGTATTTATACTGCCGATCCTAATCTAGTGCCAGATGCAAAACAAATTAGAGAACTGTCGTTTAGTGAGGCTAATGAGTTGGCAAATTTTGGAACATCGGTTTTACATGCTAAAACTATTATTCCATTAGTAGAGAAAAACATCAACCTTAGAATACTCAATACCTTTAATCCTGATGATGAAGGCACGTTAATTACCGCTAAACCAAGCGCTAAAGAAGTAACGTCTTTATCGGTTTTAGATAATGTGGCGTTGCTTAATTTAGAGGGGCGTGGTTTGTTAGGTAAAATAGGCGTTGATGCTAGAATTTTTGGAGCATTAAGTAGCTACGGGATAAGTGTGAGTATTGTGTCTCAAGGCTCATCGGAAAGAGGAATTGGTCTTATTATTGATGCAGATCAAGCTGCTCAAGCGGTGATTGCTTTAGAACGCGAGTTTGAAACCGATTTCTATTCGCAAGACGTAAATAAAATTGATGTAGAAGATGATGTAGCGGTTATTTCAATTGTAGGTATTGAGTTAAGCTCGTTTCATAAGCCATTTAATGCCTTGATTAAAAACCAGATTACACCATTATTGTTCAATAATACGGTAACAGGAAAGAATGTGAGTTTGGTGGTTAAAAAATCACAATTACATAAAGCATTGAATGTTATTCATGGTGAAGTCTTTGGAATTTCTAAAAAGATAAACATAGCCATTTTTGGCCACGGAGGCGTTGGTGGTGCCTTAATCAATCAGATTTTAAAATCGAAAGACGAGATAGAAAAACGAAAAGGGATTAACTTAAATGTGTTTGCCATAGCGAATTCAACTAAATTGCTTTTAGATAAAAATGGCGCAGATACCAATTGGAAACAAGCTGTGACGTCAAGTAATTTTGAAAGTTCTATTGAAGATATCATCACTTATGCAAATAATCATCATTTAGAAAATTTAATAGCAGTAGATAATACAGCAAGCTCTACGTTTTATAAAAATTATATTCCTTTGGTGGAGGCAGGTTTTGATTTGGTGTCGTCTAACAAAATAGCCAATACCATTTCGCATTCGTTTTATAAAGAACTGAGAGAACAACTAGAGTTAAATAATAAAGACTATTTATACGAAACAACGGTTGGTGCAGGTTTACCTTTAATAGATACTATTAAATTATTACATGAGTCTGGTGAAAATATTACCAGAATTAGAGGGGTGTTTTCGGGTACGTTGAGTTATTTATTCAATAACTTTTCTGTGGAAGATAAACCGTTTAGTGAAATCATTCAGGAAACAATTGATAAAGGCTTTACGGAACCAGATCCGCGTGAAGATTTTTCTGGGAATGATGTGGCAAGAAAATTATTGATTTTAGCAAGAGAACTAGATTTACAAAATGAATTTGAAGATGTTGAGGTATTGAATTTAATTCCTGAAGCTTATAGAGATATTTCGGTTGAAGACTTTTTAAGTCAGTTAGAAGTTTTAGATGAGCAGTACCAACAAATAAAAGATGAGCAACAAGAAGGGCATGTCTTGAGATATGTGGGGGATTTGTCAGGAGATTTATCACAAGACAAAGGGCATTTAGAAGTGAAATTAGTGTCAATCCCTGAAGATAGCACGTTGGGGCATGTAAAAGGATCTGATGCAATTTTTGAAATATTCACAGAGAGTTATGGGGAACAACCTATAGTGATTCAAGGCGCAGGAGCAGGAGCA
This sequence comes from uncultured Flavobacteriaceae bacterium, assembly GCA_947487895.1. Classification (GTDB taxonomy): domain Bacteria; phylum Bacteroidota; class Bacteroidia; order Flavobacteriales; family Flavobacteriaceae; genus Seonamhaeicola. The sequence goes on along the minus strand of CANKYF010000010.1, from coordinate 163,216 downwards.
GAAGTAACAGCACGTGGTGTTTTTGGAGATATATTAAGATTGTCTAAGCATATAAACTAATAAAACATTTGTCATTCCCGAGAAGGCGGGAATCTATAAAATTGGTTGTAAAGCATTATAGTGGTGAATTATATATTAAAATATTTATTATTATTCATAAGTTTTACAATAATAGGCTTCTATTTGAGAAGTGATTTTTTTGACTTGACTTTTTCTCAGCTAAATGAAATACACTTTAGTTTTCCATATCAAATGGGGAGAAAGTTTAAATCTGATTTATTATTTGCTTTTTCAATTGGGAGTATTCCATTATTATACTTTATAATTGAAAGAATTACTGAAATAAGTTTTTTATATAAAGGAGTATTTTCCTGTTTTATAATTTTTGTTTCAGGGATTTTATTTTGGCAGTATAGAATTTTTCATTTTCAGATGAAGTATAAAGAATTATCATATGGTTTGTCAGGTGATATTCCGTTAGTGTTAGAAATAGATAGCTTTAATGATTTTAAATTTTGGTTGTACCTGTTTTTAGGGTTTGTTACGGGAGCAATTATATGTGTAGTTACTTTTAGAAAAAATAAAAATATAGACTTAAAAATCTAGAATTAAGAAAATGAGTAAAGAGAAAAAACATTTTGAAACAGAAGCCATAAGAACACAATCTGAAACAACACAATTTTCAGAGCATTCAGTACCATTATACTTAACCTCTGGTTTTGTATTTGATGATGCAGAAGAAATGCGTGCGTCTTTTGCTGAAGAAAAGGAGCGTGATTTATATAGTAGGTATAGTAATCCAAATACCAACGAATTTATTGAGAAAGTATGCAAAATGGAAGGTGCAGAAGCAGGTTTCGCATTTGCTAGCGGTATGGCTGCTGTGTTTTCAACATTTGCTACCTTGTTAGATGCAGGAGATCATGTGGTATCTTGTAGTTCTGTGTTTGGAGCAACACATGGGTTGTTTACTAAATATTTCCCTAAATGGAATATAGAGTGCTCTTATTTTAATATAAATGAGGCTGAAACGGTAGAAAGCTTAATCAAGCCAAATACTAAGTTTATTTATGCTGAAACACCTACAAATCCAGGAGTTGATGTGTTGGACTTAGAATACTTAAGTGCTATTTGTAAAACCCATAATTTACTGTTAGTTATAGATAATTGTTTTGCAACGCCGTATTTACAAAACCCAATAAAATATGGTGCGGATTTAGTAATTCATTCAGCTACTAAATTAATGGACGGACAAGGGCGCGTGCTTGGTGGTATTACGGTTGGTAATAAAGAACTAATTAGAGAAATTTATCTATTCTCAAGATTGACTGGACCATCAATGAGTCCGTTTAATGCATGGATATTGTCTAAATCTTTAGAAACCTTAGCTGTTAGAGTTGATAAGCACTGTGAAAATGCTTTAAAATTAGCAACTTATTTAGAAGCACATCCTAAAGTGAAATGGGTGAAATATCCATTCTTAAAGTCGCATCCAAAATATGAAGTAGCCAAAAAACAAATGAGACTTGGGGGGAATATTGTGGCTTTTGAAGTAGAAGGCGGTATTGAAGGCGGACGTTCTTTCTTTGATTCTATAAAAATGTGCTCTTTATCAGCCAATTTAGGAGATACAAGAACTATTGTGACACACCCAGCAAGTACAACACATGCTAAAGTTGAACCAGAATTAAAAGCAGCGGTAGGCATTACCGATGGTATGGTGCGTTGTTCTTTAGGATTAGAACATATAGATGATATAATTGCTGATTTTGAACAGGCTTTAAAATAATAAGGATAATGCTTTTTATAATAAAGTTTTTATAAATAAAAAGATAGGTGTACATAATTGTACACCTATCTGCATTTAATTAATAATTCCCTTTTTCATAGATTAATTAAACTTTTTTAGATTTTAGAACAAAAAATAACTTTATAAGGAGCAACCTTAAACAGGTTTGATGAAGCCCCTTTTGGGAATTAATTAACTACCTCTACAGTTACGTTAACCATATTGTACCCACCTCTAGGGTCTAAATATTGAGTAACACCAGCCGAAGAGCTAATTAAACCTTTAGCAAATTGAACATCTTCAATTTCTGTAACACGTCTTACAGTGTTATCTGTATCATCATTTACAGTGGCATTTCCATTCATTGGCTGACCATTACCATATCCAACAGGTTGATCTTCTTCAGTACCAGAATCATATAAATAGTTTTTGTAGATATTGAATTCAGATTTTACACTACCATCTTCATTAAATAATTCAATACCAGCCTGGTTGTTTGAAATAAACCAGTCGTTAGAAGAAATAAACATTGTAGCAAAGTTTAACTTCTGTCCTGGGTAAGCTTCAATTTCAAATGTTAAAGATTCACCAGGAGCTGCAGGAGTATCATTTTTTACAGCAGTTACATTTTCTAAAGCATTTAAATAGCTATATGCAATGCTTGGGTCTCCGTCTTCAGCCAATTCTTCTAAACCATTTTCAGAAGTAATAGGAGAACCATTTGTAAAGAAAGGCGATTGATCACCATCATGAACATAAGCTACTCCTGGAGATAATACAGACCAAGAAGATGATAACCTTAATGGAGCACCAGTGCTTCCTTCTTCATTAAACCAGTCATAAATTGCTTTTGGAGTACCATCTTCTGCTAAACTTTCAAAACCATTTGCTTTTAAAGGCGCACCTACTTCATAAAGAGGGTTGTCTAATGTGTGTACAACTAATATTCCTGGTGTAATAAATCCAGGATTATGTAAAGCCTCTCTATTTGCTTTTGTAATCTTTAAAGTAAAGTACTTAGTTGAAGCATCATAAGATAGGTATGTAGACATATAATTTAATATGTTTCTACCCGTATCTCTTACATTGGTATCGCTATCTGCTGGTCCAGTATTTGGAGCAGATTGATTAGGAGCTGTATAAAGCGTATTTGGGAAATCAGTTAGAAAGTCTTCGTCCAACTCACTACCTGCGTCAAATACTTTAACATAATTAGAGATGTCTCCAGTTTTTGGAGTATCTCCATCCCAAAGCTTTATACCCTGGCTTTGTGTGCCAAAGAACCAATCGTTACTTTGAGCAAACATGTTTGCAAAACTTAAATAGGTTCCTTTTGTGGCTTTAAATGATACTTCATGATAAGCACCAGTAGATGTTAATGGAGCATCGCCAATTTTTTTAACATTTAGATACTTCATAGTATTTTTAATAGTTACTCTAAATGTTGTTTTCTGTACTTCAGGAATCACTTCTTGAATTTCTTCATTTGAATCATCTGTAGAACAGGAACTAAATGCTATGGTTGCAGCTATTGCAGCTGACATAATGATTTTTTTCATTTTAACTTTTTTTAAATAAATTATTTTGTTGATGCAAATAGACGAATACTATTGAGTTTACTGGCAATGAACCTTTGCGAAGAGGAAAAATGAGCCTTAAAAAGGAATTAAAAACACCTATTGTAAGTATTGGTTATCATAAAATATAATAGAGCTAAAGAAAGTTTGATGCTCTATGAATTGGAGTTAAAAAAATGAGTAAAATATACTTTAAGAAACCTTGATATTAGAAGTTGATAAATACTTTTTGCCTTATAAAGTTGTATATGATATGATAGTAGATTTAGATGCTTTTAAATTCTATTTCTAGAATTAATACCTAAGATATTTATACTATACTTTAAAAGTAATATGGAAAGATGATATTTGGTTGCAGTTATTAATAAATCTATTTAAGACTAGAGATATCAAATCTTAGATTTTGTAATTAATAGAGTTTATTTAAGTTAAATTATAATTGAATATGATAGGTTGCATGAAACCCAAAGAAGAAATTACCATCTCTGGTATTAAAGTTTTTTATAGTTTGCGTTATAAAACCTTCTTCGTTAAAAATTTGATTGTTGGTCATTTTAAATTGTAGAAGTAGTTTACTAACTTCCCAGTTAACGCCAAGAGCAAAAGCACCATAAGTTTTTACAGATTTTAATGGGTTAGCTACATAATAGTATTCAGAAACAAGAGATACATGATGCCCTAATTTGTAGCGGGGACTAAAGCCAATTGCAAAGTGATTATGATCATCAATGCTAAAATTTGATGACGTTCTATGTACAAATGTTGGCGCTATTTGAAAAGAAAACTTTCTAGAAAATTTTCTGGCTATTAAAATCTGACTTGTAAAAGCTAATTTTTCATAAAAGCTATTTCGGGCTTCAATACCAATTATAGATCTGGTTCTATAGGTGCTAGATTGCATAAACGTAACACCAAAAGGAATGCCCGTGTTGTCTATTTTTTGCTGAATAATCCTGTATTTTAAATACCCATCAATAATGCCGTTTGGAGCTCCTACTCCAAGACCTATAGTGAAGTTGTCTGATATGCCGTAATCTGCACCAAAGCGTGTACACATTCTGTCTGCTATAAAAGAGTTGCTGGTTTCTTGAGGAACATTCCAATACCTACTCATAAAAGATACTTCTAAAGTATTCTTTTTTCTGGTTTCTATAGAATGTCCAATAGATATGCGTGTGCCTTTAAATGTTGCCATTACATATTGGCTAGAATCTGGCTCTATACTTTCGAGTTTTTCCAGTAAGCTTTGGCTAAAAACACTAAACGGAAAAATAAATAATACAATAAAGTTTAAAATTTTACTTTTCATAGTTAGAATATTTAAAACTAAAGGTTACTTCAATTTTTTTAGAAATGTTTGGAGACAGAATAGCAGGGACTTTAATATTATAGTCATTAATTAAAACATCAAGAGAGCCACTAATGGTATACGTGTTTTTGCTTTTAAGTATTTTTGCTTTAACCTCTACAGGTTTGGTTATGTTTTTTAATGTGAAGTTACCTTTTATAAGCCTTGTTTGAGATGCTTCTTGTGAATTAAAGTTCTCGATTTTACCTTCAAAAGTTGCCTTTGGGTATAAGTCAGACTCAATATAACTTTCGTTAAAATGTTCGTGCATTAATGCTTTTTTAAATACAAAAGCTCTCATTAAAATTTTTACGGCAATTTCTTGAGTTTCTGTATTAAAAAGGCTTAAAGTCTGTGTGTTTTGAGCTTGTATATTTTCAGCAGATGTATATGAGAAAAATGTAACGATACCTTGTCTCTCAATATATTCTGTATTTTGGGAAAAACTTTTGGTACAAATAAATAAAACTAGTAGTATTATTTTCTTCATAAAATAAGTTAAATAATGACGCAATGTAGCAATATTATGTCTAATAAATGCCCTTTAAGTACGCCTTTAATTACTATGTTATTGCCTATTTTAAGGTCTTTAACCTTGTTAAATTCATCTTTTTCTAGTTCACACATTACAAATAACTCACTATTAGCATGATTTATGTATAGAGTATACATGTTATGTTTAAAGTGTATTTCTTTAAGTGTTCCTTTAACAACAATAACTTTATCAATTAAATTTTCAAATGATTGTGTTTTGCTTTCATTAATAAGTGTTTTAGGTGAAAACTGTTTGTAGACTTCTTCATTGTAAATGTCAAACTCATTAAATACGTTATATCTAACATATAATAGTAATGCTATAATAAAGCCTATAATTAAAATAGACCTAATATTTTTTATTTTAAAATGATATAGCAAATTATTATTGTATTAATTGCAAGCTTATTATAAAGCACAAATAACTGCTTAGAAATTTAAAAAAAAGAAATAAACTTTACGAAAGTGAAAAATACGCTTTAAATTGGAATTTTTGGGGTTGTAATATTTAACATTTTTATAGTATTAATTTAATTTTGTTAAAAATAAATACTTAATAATTTAAGCATGAAAAGATATAATATTTATGTCTTAACTACAGTGATTTTTACAGTGCTATATCTCATATTGGCTTATGCGGCAGTACAGATAATTACAAAAGAGAGTGTTGTTATACTTTTAGATAATGACTTAAAATCTAGTAAAATGCATTCGCAAAAGTTGGCGTTAATTAGTGCTGGTGCATTTGAGAATGGCGTTGAAAAAAGTAAAGTAATACAAGACATTCAAAAGAGTATTGAAGATGATAGTGAACATAATATATTTATATCTATAATAGATTGGTCTGGAAAAATAGTGAGTTACCCAGATATTACTAAAGTAGGAACTATAGATGATGATGCAGGTTCAATGGTATCAAATATAAAGGAAGATATTTCTGCAGAAGATTTGTATGCCTTTATAGATAATTTTAAAGTCCAAGATGAAAGATTAGTAACGTCTCAAGCTTTTCGTTTAGAGCCAATTCCTGGCTCAGATTTAATAATAGTAAGTCATATTAAGTTTAAAAATGTAATTTTTAAACTTAATATGTTTAAAAATAGATTTAGCTTTATATTTATTATACTAGGGTTAGTCTTATTACTTATTCTTTTAGTTGCAACTAGATTAATTAAAAATCATTATGAAGCTGTCTTTGATTATAAATCATCTCAATTACAAAATAGTGTTCTTAATCTTTCTAAGTTAAACGAATCTTTAGAAAATTACCAGAAAAACATAGCCATTAAAAAAGAAGAAGAGGCTAAAGCAGAAAAAGAAGCTATTGATGAAATTGGAGATAAAGCTATTAAAGATTTGCCAAAAAAACGTTTATTGACTTATGTTAGAAATGAGTTAATGCCAATAACAATAGAAGATATATCTTACATATATTTAGAAAATACAATTACTTATATTATAAGGAAAGATGGAAAAAGGTTTACGGCTAATGATAGTTTAGATCAAATATATTCTTCTCTAGATAATAAATTGTTTTTTAGAGCAAACAGGCAAATTATAGTCTCTATTTATGCAATAGATAAGATTATAAAATTTGGTAACAACTCACTTAAAATAGAGACAAAGCCTTTGTCTGAAATAGATATTGTTATTGGAAAAAACAAGGCCTCTGCATTTAAACAGTGGTTAGATTTATAATTTTAAAAAGTAATTTCTTTTAAAAAATACCGACTCTTATCTGCAAAAAAGATTATGAAAGAGAAAAGTATAAAGAACACTTACTTTTTTTTAGTTGTTCTTATGAGCTTTCAAATGTTTGCTCAAACACAATTTAAAGTAGAAAGTTTGAACTTTGAAGGACTTAAAAAAACAAAAGCAAGTTTTTTATCGAGAATAGCTAAGGTAAAACCAGGTGCAGAAACAGATAGTTTAATAATAGTTACAGATATTGAACGTTTTAAACGTTTAGATGGTATTGCATATGCAAATTACAGAGTAGAATCTAAAGGTGAATTAGGTTATAAAATAACCTATATAATAGAAGAGAATTTTAGTATTATTCCTGGGTTTAGAGCAGGACAAGCCAGTGATGATAGCTTTTCATACAGGTTTTCAGCTTTTGAATTTAATGGATTAGGAAGGAATATCATTTTTGGTGGCTTTTATAAAAAAGAAGTGTTTAATGGCTTTGGGGTTTTCTTGGAACATCCTTATTTATTTACAAATAAGCTAGGTTTAGGAGTTAATTATGTAGATGACAGTTCTCAACAACCTATCTTTTTGAATCCTAATAACATTGATGATGAAACCGATTTTATTTACACTTCAAAAGGACCTGAAATAACTTTGTTTTATGAACTGAATTTTAATAACAGATTTGAGTTTGGTGTTAAAGCTTTAACAGAAGAGTATGTAGTTATAAGAGATAATTTAGATGATACTTTTATAAATATTCCAGAGCCTAACATTAAAAGAACAGCATTTAGGGCATCACATGAATATGTTGATTTAGATATTGAATACCAAAACATTTCAGGTTTTAGAAATCTATTAGAAGGGACTGTGTTTTCTGATAATAACAGACTTTTACAAACAGATTACATTCTAAATAATACAACACAATATTTTAAAAGACTAGGAGATAAAGGCAATTTTGCGACTCAGCTACAGTTGCAAATTACAAACCCAATAGAAAATAGTGCTTTTGCGCCTTTAATTATAGATAATCAGTTAAATACGCGTGGAGCTGGTAATATAGTTGATAGAGGAAGTGCCATTATAGCGCTAAATACAGAATATAGACATACTCTTTTAGAAAAAAAATGGTTTGTAATTCAAGGTAATAGTTTTATAGATGTAAGTGGCGTGCAAAGACCAAATTCAGATTTTGGAGATGTTTTTTCATCAAACACTGCAAGAGTTCAATCTGGAGTAGGGTTGCGTTTTATTCATAAGTATATTTTTAACGCAGTGTTGCGTTTCGATTACGGAATAGATGTAACTGGAAATGGAGGTAATGGAATTGTATTTGGGATTGGGCAATATTTTTAATTTACATTTTAAGTGTTCTTTCTATTGAAATCTTATGTAAACCTTAATGTAGCTGTAGATTTTTGAGTTAATTAGTTAATAGTCAACAAGCAATAGTGATTTATTTACCCCCTAATTTACAATAATATATACTCGTTTTCTTAAGTTCATGATGATTAATTTTATAAAAATTTAAAACCTAACTTTAAATTAAAAATTATGAAAACAAAACAATTATTGCTATTTAAATCTTTATTGCTACTATTAGTAGTTAATTTTTCCTATAGCCAACAATGGGAAGACAATTTCAATTCTCCTAATTTTAAAAACAATTACGATTTAAATCAAGAACAAAACTTTAGACATTTAACATCTGGTGGTTATAATAATAGTGCATGTGTAGAAATTAAGATTAATAGCGGATCTCATCATGGAGGCTCTATGCGTTATATGCTCAAACAGAAATGGGGATTTGAACCAGAAGAAGTATATGCAGAATATCGTGTTCGTTATGATGCCTCCATGGGAAATCAAAGTGCAGGATATGGAGGTAAGGCTCCTGGATTCTCTGGTACTTATGATGAAGCTGGTTGGGGTAATAGACCTGGCTATGGTGTTGAAGGCTGGTCTGCTCGTGGTACTATTAACTGTGATAATCAAAACTATGTTCAAAATAGATATTACGTATATCACACTTACACCAATTATGATGCTCCTGTGAGAAATGGAACTACAGATTATAGAAATTTTAATCCTCAAGCTTACTCTGTAAGTAACCCTGGAGCTCAACCACACGCAAGTACAAAAACTTTTGGCTCTGGATTAAATTGGGGGTCATGGAGTCAAAGAGATGCAGGTGATATGGATTTTAACAGATGGTATCATGTTAAACAGTATGTTAAATTGAATGATGTAGGTCAAAATAATGGCATACTACGTGCTTGGGTAGATGGAGTACAAGTATGTAATGTTACTAATATTAATTTTCGTAGAGATAATAAATTAAAAGTATACGCTTATTGGTTTAATTATTATAATGGAGGTCAAGATGTAGCAGATGGCGATGCTTATGTTAGAATTGACGATTTTAAAATATACACATCAGGCAATGGAGGCGGTTCTGGTGGAGGTGGAAACACCCAAAATTTTGTACATATGCAAAAAAGAAATGCTTCTGGGTATGCTCTTGATGGAGGTAATGGAGGTGCTAATAATCAAAGTGTAAAACTTTGGACTTCAAGTACTAATAATCAAAATCAACAATGGGAAGAAATAAGTCGTGGTAATGGATTTTATTCTTATAAAAAAAGAAATACAAACTATTGCTTAGATGGTGGTAATGGAGGTTCTAATAACCAAAACCTAAAATTATGGACGTGTAGTAACGGTAACCAAAATCAGCATTGGAAAAAAATAAGCGCAGGCAATGGGTATTATAGATTAGAAAAACGAAATGCATCAAACTATTCAATTGATGGAGGAAATGGAGGTTCCAATAATCAAAATGTAAAACTATGGCAATCTAATTCATCTAATCAAAACCAACAATGGAAATTTACCACAGTATCCACATCAAAACTTACAAAAGGAAAAACTCTAATAGATGAGGAGAAAATAGTAGGTATTAATGTGTATCCTAACCCTTTTACATCTAATATAAATATTTCATTGGAAAATGAACATGGTTATGAATCTGCAAAACTATATAGTATATCTGGTAGAGAACTTTTGTCTTCTAAGGCTTTAGATAATAAGGAAAACACGTATTCATTATCTTTTGAAAACTTAGGCTTAGCTCCAGGTATATATTTACTTAAACTTGTAGGAGATCAAAAGGCAACAAAAACATTTAAGTTAATTAAGAACTGAGATAATAATGTATATATAGAGAGAGAAGGGTTTCGAGTAATTGAAACCCTTTTTACGTATTGTCAATATATCTTGATTTAAGATATTAGTTGTGTTATTAACTTAAAAGTGTTAGATGAGCTAAACTATCCATTGTCTTTGGAACATGTTTTAAAATATCTATCTTAGCATCATGCTATCTAAAAAAACTAAATACGGACTAAAAGCACTTACATTTATTGCTAAGAGTGATGGAGAAGATCCTGTTAGAGTTGGTGAAATTGCTCAAAATGAAAATATTCCTCAAAAGTTTTTAGAAAGTATTTTGTTAACCTTAAGGAAATCGGGTTTGCTAGGATCTAAAAAAGGCAAACACGGCGGTTATTATCTTAGAAAAGAACCTTCAGAGATTTTAATGACAGATGTAATGCGCGTACTTGAAGGACCAATTGCCATGGTGCCATGTGTAAGTCTTAATTTTTACGAAAAGTGTGATGACTGTCCAGATGAACATGAATGTAGCGTTCATAAATTGATGGTTGAGGTTAGAGATAGTACTTTAAGTGTCTTCAGGAATAGAACGTTAGCAGATTTGTCTGAAGTATAGCTTTGCAAGATTCCTAAAAATTCCAATAATCGTTATTTTTTTCTACTTAATATCCTAAGAATTATTCCATTATTCTAAAAAGTTGTGAATAAGGTTTGTCGTGTCGTAAAAAGTATTACTTTTGTAATCCCTATTAAACTGATAGGATTAATATAATAAAACGACAAATGATAGCGCAAATGTTATTAAAAAGTAAAGAAAAATCTACTTATAAAGAGGATGCTACTGGTGAAAAACCAATTAGAAGTGTTGCTAAGGCTTTAAGCTGGAGGGTTGTAGGTACTTTAGATACGTTGTTGGTTTCTTTTATTTTAGCAAAGGATATTAAAATTGCAGCTTCAATAGCTTCAGTAGATTTTATAACAAAATTGATTTTATACTTTTTTCATGAACGCGTGTGGAATGCTATTAAGTGGGGAAAATAATATAGGAAGAGATGTTTACAGAAGAACAAATACAAAATTTAAATAAGGAGTTTAAAGACGCTTTACCTTCAGAAATTATACAAAAAGCTTTTGAGCTTAATAATGAAGCGGTAGTTACAACTAATTTTAGACCTTATGAAGCTGCTATTTTACATGCAGTAAATGCTGAAATTAAAGATGTTCCTGTGGTTTGGTGTGATACAGGTTATAATACACCACAAACATATAAGCATGCAGAACAAGTTATTAAAGATTTAAGTTTAAATGTGTTTTTGTATGTACCAAAGCAAACGTCTTCTCATAGAGATGTGGTGATGGGAATTCCTAGTGTAGATGATCCTAAGCATGCTGAGTTTACAGAGCAAGTAAAGTTGGAGCCATTTAGAAGAGCTATGAGTGAGCATAAACCAAAAGTGTGGTTTACAAACTTACGCCAAGGGCAAACAGCATTTAGAAATAGTATTGATGTATTTAGTGTAAGTGCAGATGGTGTGCTTAAAGTAAGTCCGTTTTACTATTGGTCTGATGAAAAATTAGATATCTATTTAGAAGAAAACAATTTATCAAACGAATTCAAATATTTCGATCCAACAAAAGCACTTGCCAATAGAGAGTGTGGATTACACGGTTAATAGAATAAAAATAAATTAATAGTATTTCCGCGATAGCGAAAATTAAATCAAGATTATGAACAAAGATACAGCACATATAAATTCGTTAGAAAACGAAGCTATATATATAATGAGAGAAGTAGCAGCGCAATTTGAAAAGCCTGTATTGCTATTTTCTGGTGGAAAAGATTCTATTACGCTTGTAAGATTAGCGGTTAAAGCATTTTACCCAGCTAAAGTGCCATTCCCTTTAATGCACATTGATACTGGTCATAACTTTCCTGAAACTATTGAATTTAGAGATAGATTGGTTGAAGAATTAGGTCTTGAACTAATAGTTAGAAATGTACAAGACTCTATAGATCAAGGTAAAGTTAAAGAAGAATCTGGACGTTATGCAAGTAGAAATATGTTGCAAACTACTACGCTTTTAGATGCTATTGAAGAATTTAAATTTGATGCTTGTATTGGTGGTGCCCGTAGAGATGAAGAAAAAGCAAGAGCTAAAGAACGTATCTTTTCAGTTAGAGATGATTTTGGACAATGGGATGAGAAAAACCAAAGACCAGAGCTGTTTGATATGTTGAATGGGGAAATTGAATTAGGGCAAAATGTTCGTGTATTCCCTATTTCAAACTGGACAGAGTTAGATGTTTGGTCTTATATAGAAAAAGAAAACATAGAAATTCCTTCAATTTATTTTGCTCATAAACGTAAAGTGTTCTTAAGAGATGGTATGATTTGGTCTGCAGAAGATGGTATCGTTTATAGAGATGAAGATGAAGAAGTAATTGAAGAAATGGTGCGTTTTAGAACCGTTGGAGATATGAGTTGTACAGCGGCAGTATTGTCTGATGCAGTATCTATATCAAAAGTAGTTGAAGAAATTAGAGATTCTTCAATTTCTGAACGTGGTGCGAGAATTGACGATAAACGTTCTGAAGCCGCTATGGAAAAACGTAAACAACAAGGGTATTTCTAATATGCCAAACTTTGTCATTTCCGCGAAGGCGGAAATCTTTTAAATGAATTAAAATTTAGGTTAAAAGCCAACAACAATATAACATGGAAGTATTAAAGATTGCAACAGCAGGAAGTGTAGATGATGGAAAGAGCACATTAATAGGTAGAATCCTTTATGATACAAAATCATTAACCACAGATAAACTTGAAGCTATTGAAAAAACAAGTAAGCAACGTGGTTATGATTACTTAGATTTTTCTTTAGCAACAGACGGATTGGTTGCTGAAAGAGAGCAAGGTATCACCATTGATGTAGCACATATTTACTTTTCAACAAAGAATAAAAGTTACATTATTGCAGACACGCCTGGTCATGTTGAGTATACAAGAAACATGGTTACAGGAGCATCTACATCTCAAGCATCTATTATATTAATTGATGCTAGAAAAGGTGTGATTGAGCAAACAAACCGTCACTTCTTTATTAATAATTTACTACGTGTTAAAGATGTTGTAGTAGCTATTAATAAAATGGATTTAGTAGATTATTCAGAAGATGTTTATAACAAGATTAAAGCAGATTTTGAAGAATTGATGAGTAAGAGAGATTACCAAGATCAAAATATTTCTTTCATTCCTGTAAGTGCATTAAAAGGAGATAATGTTGTAAACAAATCTGAAAACATGCCTTGGTATTCTGGTGAATCTATCTTAGATCACTTAGAGAAGTTAGATAAAGCAGATATTTTTAATGTAGGTACGCCACGTTTCCCTGTACAATATGTTATTCGTCCTAAAACAGAAGAATATCACGATTATAGAGGATATGCTGGTAAAGTATATGGTGGCAATTTAAGTGTTGGTGACGATGTAGTAGTATTGCCATCTCAAACTAAATCTAAGATTAAAGAAATTTATTTCTATGATGAAAAGTATGAAACAGCTTCAAGACGTTCATCAGTTACAATTACATTAGAAGATGATGTAAATGTAAGTAGAGGAGATATGATTGTAAAAGAAAACGATTTACCAACTATTGAAAAGCAATTTACAGCGAATGTATGTTGGATGGATTCTAAGCAATTAACGCCTGGAGCAAAATATACAGTACAACATGGTATTAATAAAGTATTAGCTAAAGTAGATGCTATTCACCATAAAATTAATCCAGATTATTCAGGAATTGAAGAAGGAGTGTCTGGTTTAGGAATGAATGATATTGCTCAGGTAAGTTTCAAATTAAACAAGCCTATTTTTCACGATAAGTTTAGAGATCATCGAACTAACGGATCGTTCATTATAATTGATCCGCAGTCTAACAGTACAGTTGGTGCTGGTTTTATACAATAAAATATGCCTTCTCACTAGGCATTAAATAAGTGAGATATAAGAAAAGAAAAAAAGAAAACATGCAAAGTTTTAGAACAGAAATAGAAAACCCAGTTGTTGAAAAAGATATTATTGAATTAGCCAATAAGATTGAATTATTTCACAACGGTAAAATTGATGAAGAAAAATTTAGAAGCCTTCGTTTAGCTCGTGGTGTTTATGGGCAAAGACAAGAAGGTGTTCAAATGATTCGTATTAAAATACCTTACGGAAAATTAAAAAGTAATCAATTACGTAGAATTTCTGAAGTGTCTGATGAATATTCTAGAGGACGTTTACACATTACTACACGTCAAGATATTCAAATTCACTATGTAGATTTAAACAGAACGCCAGAGCTTTGGGCAGAATTAGAGCGTGACGATGTAACGCTTCGTGAAGCTTGTGGAAATGTGGTGAGAAACGTGACTGCTTCTGAAACTGCAGGGATTGATGTAGATGAACCATTTGATGTGTCTCCTTATGCTGATGCTTTATATAAGTTTTTCTTAAGAAATCCAATTTGTCAGGAAATGGGACGTAAATTCAAAGTGTCTTTTTCATCTACAGATGAAGATACCGGGTTGTCTTATTTACATGATATAGGATACATTGCTAAGATAAAAGATGGTGTTCGTGGTTTTAAAGTAATGGTAGCTGGTGGCTTAGGATCTCAGCCACGTCATGCAGATGTATTATATGATTTTGTTGAAACAGATAAAATCATTCCAATAATGGAAGGTGTTTTAAGAGTTTTTGATCGTTATGGTGAACGTAAAAGTCGTGCCAAAGCGAGAATGAAATTCTTGTTAAAAGATATAGGGTTAGAAGCTTTTAAAGAATTAATAGCTAAAGAACAAGATGCTATTGAATTTAAAAGTGTAGCTATAGATGCAGATGCATATGAAGCTTCAAAACCAATTGAAGTTGAAGCACCACAAGTTGAAATAAAAGACCAAGAGGCTTTTGATTTATGGAAATCAACAAACATAATTCCTCAAAAACAAGAAGGTTATGTTGCCATAGGCATTAAAGTATTATTAGGTGACTTCTACACAGATAAAGCACGTTTATTAGCAAATTTAGTTGATAAATATGCAGCTGGAGAAGTCCGTTTAACATTACGTCAAAACATAGTAATTCCTTTTGTAAAAGAAGAATTAGTACCATTTTTCTACCAAGAGTTAGAAAAATTAGGTTTTGTTGAAGCAGGTTATAATAAAGCGGTTGATATTACAGCGTGTCCTGGTACAGATACATGTAACTTAGGTATAGCAAGTAGTACTGGTATTTCTGAAGAGCTTGAAAGAGTTATTAAAACAGAATATCCGCAATATTTAAAAAATCAAGATTTAGTTATCAAAATTAGTGGGTGTATGAATGCCTGTGGACAGCACAATATGGCAAATATTGGTTTCCAAGGAATGACGGTTCGTACGCCAGATAAATTAGTAGCGCCAGCTTTACAAGTATTACTAGGTGGTGGAAACTTAGGTGATGGGAATGCAACATTTGCAGATAAAGTAGTAAAAGTTCCAAGTAGAAGAGGACCAGAAGCGTTACGCAGAATTTTAAATGATTATGAAGCTAATGCTGGAAGTAAAGAATTTGTAGAGTATTATAAAGAGAAAGGTGAAAAGTATTTTTACGACTTCTTACAAGATTTACAAGATGCTACCAATTTAACAGAATTAGACTTTATTGATTGGGGAGAAGAAGAAAAATATGTAAAAGCCATTGGAGTTGGAGAATGTGCTGGCGTAGTGATAGACTTAATAGCTACATTATTTTTTGAAAGTGAAGAAAAAATAGAAAATGCAAAAGCATCTTTTGAAAATGAAGTATATTCGGGGGCTATTTACTTAGCGTATCAGTCTTTAGTGAATTCTGCAAAAGCATTATTGTTAGCAGAGAATAAAAAGACAAATACGCATGCTGGAATTATTTCTCAATTTGATGAGATTTTTGTTGAAAGCGGAAAAGTTAGTTTAGGTACATCATTCTCTGAGTTTATATATCAAATTAATAAGAATGCGCCAACTAAAGATTTTGCTTTAAACTATATTTCAAATGCTGAGAAATTTTTAGCATCTGTAAGAGAGTTTAGAGAATTAGAACAAACAAAATCGGCGTAATCCGTAAAAAAGATGAGTTTAAAAACCCCTAAGTTAACAATTGTAGGTGCAGGACCTGGAGATGAAGATTTAATAACGCTTAAAGCAATTAAAGCTATTAAATCTGCTAATGTGATTTTATATGATGCGCTTATAAACGAAAACTTGCTAAAATATGCTTCTGAAGAGACAGAGCTCATTTTTGTAGGTAAGCGTAAAGGGTGTTATGCATTTCAGCAAGAACAAATAAACGAACTCATTGTTTCAAAAGCCAAAGAAAAAGGACATGTAGTACGTTTAAAAGGAGGTGATCCATTCATCTTTGGTAGAGGCGCAGAAGAGATTGATTATGTAAGGCAGTTTGGCTTAGAAACTTTTGTAGTACCTGGAATTTCCTCATCAGTAGCAGTGCCTGCTTACCAAGGTATTCCGTTAACTAAAAGAGGTGCTTCAGAAAGTTTTTGGGTAATTACAGGAACCACTAAAAAACATCAATTATCTAATGATGTTGTCTTAGCTGCTAAATCAACCGCTACAGTTGTCATTTTAATGGGAATGAGTAAACTTGGTGAAATTGTAAAGATTTTTTCAAACGAAGGCAAGAAAGACGTATCAATTGCAATCATTCAGAATGGTACAAGAGATAATGAAAATGTAGGTATAGGGACTATTGATACTATAGAAAATATTGTAGAAGAAAAGCAATTAGCAAACCCAGCAATTATTGTAATAGGTGATGTGGTTAAAGAGAGAGCTGTGTTGAGTAAAGTGTACAATGAAGTAATGGGGAATTAGGTGATGGAAAGAAATAATTTATATCCCATTTTTCTAAAAGTAAAAGAGCTTAATGTACTGATAATTGGAGGAGGTAATGTAGCAGAAGAGAAATTAACGTTCTTATTAAAATCAAGTCCAGATGCTAATGTAACAATGGTATCACCTATGTTTAGAGAAGCTACAGTAGCTTTAGCTAAAAAAGGAAACGTTAAACTTGTAAAATCAAAATATAAAAAACGCTTTTTAAAAGGAAGACATATAGTAGTAGCAACTACAGATAAGCCTAAAGTAAATGAAAAGGTTTATAAACAGTGTCGAGAGAAAAGCATTTTAGTCAATGTAGCCGATAATCCGCCATTATGCGATTTTTACATGGGAGGTATAGTTACCAAAGGAAACGTAAAAGTAGCTATTAGTACCAACGGAAAATCGCCAACAATGGCAAAGAGATTAAGGCAGTTTTTCGAGGAAGTGATTCCGGAAAATATTGACGATCTAGTAAAAAATTTAAACGAGTATAGAAAAACAATAAAAGGTGATTTTGAGGAAAAAGTCGAGAAATTGAACGAATTCACCAAAGGCATAATTGAAAATAAAGAATCAGAGTAATGATAAAGACAGATATAATAATTATTGGAGCGGGACCTACAGGGTTGTTTACAGTATTTGAAGCAGGTTTACTAAAATTAAAGTGTCATTTAATTGATGCTTTACCACAACCTGGTGGACAGTGTTCAGAATTATATCCTAAAAAACCTATTTACGATATTCCTGGATTCCCAGAAATTTTAGCAGGAGATTTAACTAAAAACTTGTTAGAACAAGGTAAGCAGTTTGAGCCTGGTTTTACGCTGGGTGAACGTGCTGAAACTGTAGAAAAGCAAGAAGATGGCACATTCATAGTTACTACCAATAAAGGAACACAACACCAAGCACCAGTTGTTGCAATAGCTAGTGGTTTAGGAAGTTTTGAACCTAGAAAGCCTCAACTTGAAGGACTTTCTGATTACGAAGATAAAGGTGTCGAGTATATGATTAAAGAACCAGAAATGTATCGCGATAAAAACGTGGTAATTGCTGGTGGTGGAGACTCTGCATTAGATTGGTCTATCTTTTTAGCAGATATAGCAAAAAGTGTGACACTTGTACATAGACGTAATGAGTTTAGAGGACATTTAGATTCTGTTGAAAAAGTAGGTGAGTTAAAAAATGAAGGCAAAATTAGTCTTATTACACCTGCAGAAGTCACTAATATTTTAGGTGATGGTAAGGTTGAAGCCATAGAAATTACTAAAAAAGGAGAAGAGCCTATTACCTTAGAAACAGATCACTTTATTCCGTTATTTGGATTGTCTCCTAAATTAGGGCCAATAGCAAACTGGGGATTAGAGATTGAAAAAAATGCCATTAAAGTTAATAACGCATTAGATTATCAAACTAATATTCCAGGTATATTCGCTATTGGTGATGGTAATTACTACCCAGGAAAATTAAAGTTAATACTTTGTGGTTTCCATGAGGCAACGTTAATGTGTCAAGCAGCTTATAAAATTATTAATCCAGGTAAGAAATTTGTGTTGAAATATACAACAGTAAGTGGAATAGACGGATTTGATGGTACACGTAAAGAGGCTCCAAAAGCGGTAGTACAAGCTATAAACTAATCTTAATTTAAATAGTTATATAACTTAAATCCTACCAAGTTTTCTTAGTAGGATTTATTTTTTTAATCTAATTGAATTTGTGTTCACATAAATTCTATTTTTACATCTTAAAATTATTACAACACTTTATAATTGATACAAATGAAAAGTTATAATGTTTGTTTAAAAGACACAGCTAAAACATTCACTAAACGCTTGTTTTATTCATTATTCGATTGTCAACAAGAGGAAGAACATGGTGCTTATTTAGAAAAGACCTTTTTAAAAGTTCTTAAAACATTTGAAGTTGATAATGCTGAACAAATCTGGAAAACATTTAAGACCAATCTTCCTGAGATAAGACGAATGTTAGATTTGGATGCTGTTGCATTTGAAAATAATGATCCTGCATCGTATAATTTAGCTGAAATTTATTTAGCGTATCCTGGATTTCATGCTATTTCAATCTACAGACTAAGTCATGCTCTGTATAAATTGAAAGTGCCAATTTTACCTAGAATGATGAGTGAGTACATTCATGGTATTACGGGAATAGATATTCATCCAGGAGCAACCATAGGTGAATCGTTTTATATAGATCACGGTACGGGTATTGTAATTGGTGAGACATCAATTATAGGTAAAGATGTTAAAATATATCAGGGAGTTACACTTGGAGGTATTTCTGTAGCTAAAAGTTTAGCATCTACAAAACGTCACCCAACTATTGAAGATAACGTATGCATTTATGCTAATGCTACTGTTTTGGGTGGTGATATAGTCATTGGTGAGAATAGTGTCATTGGAGCCAACGTTTGGATTACAGAATCTGTTCCAGAGAATTCATTAGTTACATATCAAACAGAAATAAAAATTAGACCAAAAAAGAATGGCATTAGATAATACAATTATAGATTTCATTGGGAATACACCTTTAGTTGATGCTAGTCATTTAGTGTCTAAAAAAGGAGTGAAATTGCTTTTAAAGTTAGAAGGCAATAACCCTGGAGGAAGTGTAAAAGATAGGCCTGCGTTTAATATGATAAATGAAGCGCTAAAGCGTGGAGATATTAAAAAAGGCGATACATTGGTAGAAGCTACTAGTGGTAACACAGGTATAGCATTAGCCTTATTTGCTAAGGTTTTAGGAGTGAATATGGTATTAATAATGCCTGAGAATTCAACCGAAGAACGCGTAAAAACCATGCGTGCGTATGGTGCTGAGGTGATATTAACATCTTCAGATGTTGGCATTGAAGGCTCGAGAGACTTAGCGTTTAAATTAAGAGATGAAAAAGGGTATACACTTTTAAATCAGTTTGGTAACGATGATAACTGGAAAGCGCATTATAAAACCACTGGGCCAGAAGTATGGGAAGCTACTGATGGCAAGATAACGCATTTTGTTTCTGCCATGGGAACTACTGGAACCATAATGGGGGTGTCAACGTATTTGAAAGAACAGAGTCAAGATGTAACAATTGTAGGGGCACAACCAGATGATAATTCCAGAATACCTGGTATTAGAAAATGGCCAAAAGAATACGTGCCTGAGTTTTTTAACCGTTCAAAAGTAGATCAGGTTATTGAAGTCAACCAAGATCAAGCGAAAGCAACTACACAACGTTTAGCAAAAGAAGCTGGTGTATTTGCTGGTATGAGTAGTGGAGGTTCAGTGTTTTGCGCCTTAGAAGTTGCAGAACAAATAGAAGAAGGTGTGATTGTAGCAATTATTTGTGATAGGGGAGATAGATATCTATCATCGGATTTGTTTGAGTAAATATTTTTCGTTTTAAAAATGACTGGAGAAAAGATTAAGGAATATATTGAAAGACTTAATACTGAAAATACTTCAGAAACAATTTTTATTCGAAAAATAAGTGATTCAGTTGATGTAGCTAAGGTTTGGGACAAAGAGCCAGAATTAAATAATGATAGAAGTATTATTTCTCCATCATATAGATTTTTTTTCATAAGAAATAAAGATGATAAATATGTTGGAGCAGTTTTAGATATGTCTTCAAATTTACATTGGTACGTGCTAGAAGAAGAGAGGAAAAAAGGTTATTTAACTAAGGCTCTCAAAGAATCTATTATTCCATACATATTTTACGATGACTATTACTTGCCAAGAGAATGTCAAAGAATAACTATTGAAAGAAATGAAAGGGTTATAAATTACAAAAACTCTAGAAGAGTAGCGATTTCCCTAGGTTTTAATCCTACAAATGAAGACGAAACGGAATTTGAATTAAAAAAAACGGATTTTGATTGGAGAAATGAAAATCTTCAAGAAAAAAATAGGAAAATATCTTCAAAAAGGTTTTTAGAATTAAGAAATCGATTAACCTTTTCTTACAGACAGTTATTGAAAATAAGTGATGAATTATTAATGTCTTATGATGACGATAAAGACTTAAGAGAATTGGCAAGAGAAGTTTATAGTTATAATGCCAAGATTGAAGATATCGAGTGGGAAAATAATAAATAGCTGATAAGGAAAAATTATTAGAAGATAAGGAAAACAAAAATATAGTTAGTATTTTTGCTAGCTAGTTCATAAATGTAATGGTGTTATCAAGAAAGGTAGAGGGATTAGACCCAAAGACACCTTGGCAACCTCCCGAGCTTTTCGGGAAAGGTGCTACGTTCTACCACGCTTTAGCGTGGACAGATAACGAATAGTGTTTTTCACTTTTCTTGATGATATTTTTATAATAAAAAACGACTTATGTTCATATAATTAAGTTGTTTAATAAACTATGTAATAATGTCAGAGATAAAACAAGCTTTAAAAGATCGTATTTTAGTACTAGATGGTGCTATGGGTACTATGTTACAAGCTTATAAATTTACAGAAGAAGATTTTAGAGGAGAACGTTTTAAAGACTATTCAGTTCCTTTACAAGGGAATAATGATTTGTTGTCTATAACGCAGCCGAAAGCTATTAAAACCATTCATGCCAAATATTTTGAAGCTGGAGCAGATATTGTAGAAACCAATACCTTTTCGGGAACTACCATTGCTATGGCTGATTACGAAATGGAAGATTTAGTCTATGAGCTTAACTATGAATCTGCTAAAATAGCAAAAGAAGTAGCCATTGAATTTACTCAAAAAGAACCAAGCAAACCTCGTTTTGTAGCAGGAGCAATGGGGCCTACAAATAGAACAGCTAGTATGTCTCCAGATGTAAATGACCCAGGTTATAGAGCGGTGACTTTTGATGAATTACGTATTGCTTATAAGCAGCAAGCCGAAGCTTTGATTGATGGAGGAGTAGATATTCTGTTGGTTGAAACTGTATTTGATACATTGAATGCCAAGGCAGCACTATTTGCTATAGAAGAGGTGAAAGATGAGAGAAGTATTGATATTCCAATCATGTTAAGTGGTACTATTACTGATGCGTCAGGTAGAACACTTTCTGGACAAACAGCAGAGGCATTTTTAATTTCAGTGTCGCATATTCCGTTGTTGTCTGTAGGCTTTAATTGTGCTTTAGGAGCCAATTTATTGCAACCACATTTAGAGGCAATTGCTGGTAAAACAGATTTCGCAGTGTCGGCACATCCAAATGCAGGCTTACCAAATGCGTTTGGTGAATATGATGAAACTCCAGAAGAAATGGGCGCTCAAATTGAAGAATATTTAAAAAAGAACTTGATAAATATTATTGGTGGATGTTGTGGGACAAGTCCAGATCATATAAGAATCATTGCTGATATTGCAGCTAAATACAAACCACGTATACATGCTGAGCATGTTTTAGCAACACAATAGTTTTATATGATTTTAGAAGTAGCCATATTAAATATTAAAGAAGGATTATCAGAAGCTTTTGAAATAAATTTTCAAAAAGCAGAAGGGATCATTTCTTCAATGAAAGGTTACATATCTCATCAACTAAAAAATTGTATTGAGGCAGAAGATAAATATATATTGTTAGTGAATTGGGAAACCATTGAAGATCATGAAATTGGTTTTAGAAAATCTGAAGAATATCAAGAATGGAAAGCATTATTGCACCATTTTTACGAACCGTTTCCAACAGTAGAGCATTACAAATAATGAAAGTTAAACAATCAAAATACATGCGTTTATCAGGATTAGAACCATTAATCCTGAATGAGAACAGTAATTTCATAAATGTAGGAGAGCGAACAAATGTAGCTGGTTCCAGAAAGTTTTTACGTTTAATAAAAGAAGAGAAATTTGATGAAGCATTGGATATTGCACGCCATCAAGTTGATGGAGGCGCACAGATTATAGATATCAATATGGACGACGGACTTTTAGATGGTAAGGAGTCTATGGTTCGTTTTTTAAACTTGATAGCTGCAGAGCCAGATATTTGTCGTGTACCTATGATGATAGATAGTTCTAAATGGGAAATCATTGAGGCTGGACTACAGGTGGTACAAGGTAAATGCGTTGTGAATTCGATCTCACTTAAAGAAGGTGAAGAAAAATTTATTTGGGAGGCGAAACAAATTAAGCGTTACGGTGCAGCTGTTATTGTAATGGCATTTGATGAAGTAGGGCAAGCAGATAATTACGAAAGACGTATTGAAATTGCAAAACGTTCTTATGATGTTTTAGTAAATAAGGTCGGTTTTCCTTCAGAAGATATCATCTTCGATTTAAATATCTTCCCCGTAGCTACAGGAATGGAAGAGCATAGAAAAAATGCTATAGATTTTATTGAGGCTACAAAATGGGTTAGAGAAAATCTTGAAAATGCCAGTGTAAGTGGAGGTGTAAGTAATGTATCGTTTTCTTTTAGAGGGAATAACACGGTACGTGAAGCTATGCATTCTGTATTTTTATATTATGCCATTCAAAATGGGATGAATATGGGGATTGTAAACCCAGCAATGTTGGAGGTTTATGATGATATTCCTAAAGATTTATTAGAACATGTAGAAGATGTTATTCTTGATAGAAGAGATGATGCTACAGAACGTTTATTAGACTTTGCAGAAACAGTAAAGGGTTCTAAAAAAGAAAAAACAGTAGATCTATCATGGCGAGAAAATCCGCTTCAAGATAGAATTACGCATGCGCTGGTAAAAGGTATTGATGCCTTTATTGTTGAAGATGTTGAACAAGCTAGACAAGAATCTGCTAAGCCAATAGAAGTGATTGAAGGCCACTTAATGATTGGTATGAATGTGGTTGGAGATTTATTTGGAGAAGGAAAAATGTTCTTACCGCAGGTGGTGAAGTCGGCTCGTGTAATGAAAAAGGCGGTGGCGTATTTAAATCCGTTTATTGAAGCAGAAAAAGGGGAAGAACAGCAAGCTTTAGGAAAGGTGTTAATGGCAACAGTAAAAGGAGATGTACACGATATAGGTAAAAATATTGTGAGTGTTGTTCTAGGTTGTAATAATTACGAGATAGTAGATCTTGGAGTGATGGTACCGCCAGAAAAAATTATAGAAACAGCAAAAAAGGAAAATGTAGATGCCATTGGGTTGTCTGGATTAATTACACCGTCTCTTGATGAAATGGTGTATTTAGCCAAAGAAATGGAGCGTGAGAATATGGATATTCCGTTGTTAATTGGTGGAGCTACAACTTCCAAAGCACATACGGCGGTTAAGATTGATACGCAGTATAAAAACGCAGTGGTACACGTAAATGATGCATCACGTGCAGTAACGGTTGTTGGTGATTTGTTGAATAAACAAACTTCCAATGAGTATGTGGTCAAATTAAAAAAGGACTACGATGAATTTCGTGAAAAGTTTTTAAAACGAGGGAAAGAGAAATCTTATATATCTATTGAAGAAGCTCGTAAAAGAAAATATAATATAGATTGGGATACATTTGAAACTAAAAAACCTAATGAGTTAGGGGTTCAAATGTTGAAGCAATTAAGTTTGAAGGAACTAATTCCATTTATAGATTGGAGTCCGTTTTTTAGAAGTTGGGATTTACATGGTAAATATCCAGATATTTTAACAGATAAAGTTGTTGGTGAACAGGCTACACAATTGTTTGAAGAAGCTAAAGAAATGATTCAAGAGGTAGTTGCAAAACAGTTACTTAAACCAAGAGCAGTTTTTGGAATGTTTGAAGCTAACTCAATAAATGAAGATGATATTTCTGTTCAGAAAAAAGGAGAAGAAATAGCAATATTTAGAACCTTACGTCAGCAGTTAAAGAAAAGAGAAGGCGTTCCAAATCATGCATTGGCAGATTTTATAGCGCCTAAAGATTCTGGAAAAACAGATTATATGGGAGCTTTCTGTGTTGCTATTTTTGGAGCACAAGAATTAGCAGATAGTTATAAAGCAAAAGATGATGATTACAGTGCTATTATGGCGCAAGCAATTGCTGATAGGTTTGCTGAAGCTTTCGCTGAGTATTTGCATAAACAAGTAAGAACTAAACATTGGGGGTATGCATCAAATGAAGATTTAACTAACGATGAGTTAATTAAAGAAACATATAAAGGTATTCGTCCAGCTCCAGGATATCCTGCTTGTCCTGATCATTTAGAAAAAGAAACTATTTGGGAGTTATTAGATGTTGAAAAAATTATAGGGGTTACATTAACTGAAAGCTTAGCCATGTGGCCAGCTGCAGCTGTTTCAGGATATTATTTTGCTAATCCTGAAGCCAAATATTTTGGTTTAGGTAAAATTACTGATGACCAAGTAACAGATTATGCTTCAAGAAAAGGTATAGAAAAAAGTGTTGCTAGAAAATGGCTACATGCTAATTTAGCTGAACAATAGACTTTGAGATAAGAAGTTAGAAGAATGTTAGAAGAAAAAATAAAAAATAAAGCATCTGGAATATTGCTTTATGGTTTAACGCCGCCTAAGCTTAAAACCAGCACAGATAAAGTATCTGAAATAGCCAGTAAACAAATAAATAGAATAAAGAGTTTAGGTGTTGATGGTTTGGTACTGTATGATATTCAAGATGAGTCTTCTAGAAACGCTAAACCCAGACCGTTTCCGTTTATGGAAACCTTAAGTCCAGATGTATACAATTCAAATTACTTAAAGGGATTAAATATTCCGAAGATTATTTACAAGAGTGTTGGTAAATATTCTGAGAGAGAATTAAACAGCTGGATTCATGAAAATTCTAAACATATAGATTATTCAGTGTTTGTTGGTACTCCATCAAATAAACAGAAGTCTAGCCTCTCATTAAGTGATGCTTATCAAATTAATAAGAATGCAGAATCATCATTAAAGTTAGGTGGTGTTACGATTCCTGAACGCCATTATAAAAAGAATGACGAACATATTCGTTTGTTTAGTAAGATTGATAAAGGTTGTGATTTTTTTATTTCTCAATGTGTGTATAACATAAATAATACTAAAAACTTTCTTTCAGATTATTACTATAGCTCTGTAGATAATAATAGGGAATTACGCCCAATAATATTTACACTAACCCCATGTGGTTCTATAAAAACTATGGAATTTATGGAATGGTTAGGCATTGATATTCCTAAATGGTTAAAAAACGACTTAAAACATTCTGAAGATATTCTTTCTAAGTCGATTGATATTTGTAAAAATATTGCCAAAGAATTATTAGAGTATTGTCAAGGAAAAAATATTCCTATTGGTTTTAATATTGAAAGTGTTTCCATAAGAAAAACGGAGATTGAAGCATCTGTAGAATTATTAAAAGATGTGAAAGAATTAATGAATAAATATCAGCCTTCTGCTCTTGTTTTAGAATAAGAATTATAAATTCGCGTTAGCGATTACAGTATACTACCTTGTAGTTTGGAAAATGCAACCATGCATCATAGTAACGGCAAATAAAATAAGATACTGAAATACTGAAACGAGTTCAGTACAAGTAAATTCAGCATAAATGAAAGTAACAGATCATATAAAACAAGCTAACGGAAAAACATTGTTTTCGTTTGAAATTGTAACACCTGTAAAGGGAAAGAATATTCAGGATTTATATAATAATATTGATCCATTAATGGAATTCAATCCGCCATTTATTGATGTAACTACCTCTAGAGAGGAGTATGTGTATGTTGAAAAAGACGGACTTCTAGACCGAAAAACTATTAGAAAACGTCCAGGAACTTTAGGTATTTCAGTGTCCTTAAAACATAAATACAATATAGACCCAGTTCCGCACTTAATTTGCGGAGGTTTTACAAAAGAGGAAACCGAATATATGCTGGTAGATTGTCATTATTTAGAAATTGACAATGTGGTGGCACTCCGTGGTGACGCTATGAAACACCAGAAATACTTCGAACCAACAAAAGGAGGTCATACCTATGCTTGTGAGTTGGTAAATCAAATAACCGACTTAAATAATGGTAAGTTTCTACATGAAGAAAATCTAACAGAATTTAAAACAGATTTTTGTATTGGTGTTGCAGGTTACCCAGAAAAACATATGGAAGCCCCTTCTTTACAAACAGATTTAAAACGTTTAAAAGCTAAGGTAGACGCAGGTGCAGATTATGTGGTTACTCAGATGTTTTTTAATAATTCTAAGTATTTTGAGTTTGTAAAACTAGCAAAAGAAAATGGTATAGATATTCCTATCATTCCAGGTATTAAGCCTTTAGCAGTACAACGCCATTTACAATTATTACCACATGTATTTAGTATTGATTTACCAGAAGCTTTAATTAATGAAGTAGATAAATGTAAAGATAATAAGGCGGTAAGACAAGTGGGTATTGAATGGGCAATCCAACAATCTAAAGAGTTAAAAGAAGCTGGTGTACCTGTTTTGCATTATTACTCAATGGGCAAAAGTGATAATGTAAAAGCAATAGCCTCTGCGTTATTTTAATTGGTTATTTTTACAACCTACTAAACCCAATTCATGAGGTCTTTTTTAACCTGCTTTTTATGTTTTTTTTGTTGTGTTTCTTTTGCTCAAGAAAGTGAATACTCATCTTATTTTGATATTAATTATTTTAAAGGCAATATAGCGCTTCATAATAATGATATTCTACACCTAATTCAAGGACACCCAGAAGGTGTTATTTTAAGTTGGAATAAAAAAACGTATGGTTTTAAAGAATGGGAGCAGCGATATAATTATCCAGACTATGGAGTGTCTTTTGCATACCAAAATCTAAAAAATGAGGTTTTAGGTAACAATTATTCTTTGTATGCACATTACAATTTCTATTTTTTTAAGCGTAATTTGATGGCGCGAGTAGGACAGGGAATTGCTTTAACAACAAATCCATATCATAAAGAAGAGAACTTTAGGAATATAGCATTTGGATCTCGTTTATTAAGTAGCACATATGTGATGCTTAATTACAAAAAAGAACGTATTTTTAATAGGTTTGGTTTACAAGGAGGGGTGTCTTTTATCCATTATTCCAATGCTAATGTAAAGGCACCAAATACAAGTATAAACTCCATGGCCATAAATTTAGGAGTTACCTATAGTTTAGATGAAGAGGAACCAGACTATCAATATACTTTAGCAGAGGATGATAAAAAGTTCACTGAACCCGTAAAATACAACTTTGTATTTAGAGCAGGTATTAATGAAAGTGACATAATAAATAGTGGGCAATTTGCATTCTATACGTTCTCTGCATATGCCGATAAAAGAATAAATAGAAAAAGTGCATTACAATTAGGTGCAGACGTGTTCTTTTCTCAGTTTTTAAAAGAGTTCATCAAATATAGATCTGTAGCATTTCCTGAAGATAATGTTTCAGGAGATGAAGATTACAAACGGGTTGCTTTATTTGTGGGGCATGAGTTATTTGTTAATAAAACTAGTTTACTCACACAATTAGCGTACTATGTGTATTACCCTTTTGATTTTGAAGGTCGGACTTATGTAAGAGTAGGTTTGAAACGTTATTTTAGTGATAAATGGTTTGCAGGGTTAACACTTAAGTCACATGGAGCTAAAGCAGAAGCCGTAGAGTTAGGTGTTGGAATTAGACTATAAAACTTATAAATATGGAACAAAGATTAACAATTGTAGGTTTAGGGGTGAATGATTTAGAAGTAGCAACAAAGTTTTACGAAGATAAATTTGGTTGGGAAAAGATGGGAGCTAGTAATGATAGTATTTCATTTTTTCAACTGAATGGTATTTTGTTATCATTGTATCCTAGTGAAAAATTAGCCGAAGATGCCACGGTGAGTGCCGAAGGTTCTGGCTTTAAAAAGTTTACACTAGCTTATAATACACGTAGCAAACAAGAAGTAGATGATTTAATTTCTGAATTAGAAACGAAAGGAGTGAAAATTGTAAAAAGACCTGAAGAAGTGTTTTGGGGAGGCTATAGTAGTTATGTAGCAGATATGGATAATAATCTTTGGGAAATAGCTTTTAATCCGTTTTTACCATTAGATGAAAAAGGAAATGCCGTTAATGAATAATCTAAAATACCTAATATTATTTTTTGTGTTTTTTGCTTGTGATAGTGAAAATGCTGGTGATTGTTTTCAAACAACAGGAGCTATTATTCAAGAGGTAGTAAATGTTAAAAATTTCAATAAAATACTTGTCAATAGAGATGTAGAGCTTATTCTAAAAGATGGTGCTACACAAGAAGTAATTGTTGAAACAGGAAAAAATCTAATAAATGATGTTAAAGTTGAAGTAGTTGATGATCAATTAATTCTAACTGACAACAACACCTGTAATTATGTACGAGACTATGGGATAACCAAAGTTTTTGTTACCTCACCTAATATTACTGAAATAAGAAGTTCAACACAATATGATATAAGGTCTGATGGTGTTTTAACCTATCCTAGTTTAACTATTTTATCAGAAGATTTTAATGCTCCAGATACATTTATTGTTGGTAATTTTAACTTGCAAGTAAATAATAGTTCTCTTAGATTAGTCTTTAACGGGTTGTCTAATTGTTTTGTTTCTGGAAGTGTAGATAATTTAAGTGTATCTTTTTTTGCTGGAAATGGGAGGTTTGAAGGCGAAAATTTAATAGCAGAGAATGTTACAATTTTCCATAGAGGCAGTAATGATATGATTGTTAATCCGCAACAATCAATAAAAGGGAAAGTATTAAGCACTGGCGATGTGATTTCTAAGAATACACCAGCAGTAATTGAAGTAGAAGAATTATATAAAGGAAAACTTATTTTTCAATAAACTTAGATATGGCAGAAAAATTCGATGGAGATGTTAAGCTAAGCCCAAAAGAACTAGCGGCTCAATTAAGAAAACCTACGGGTGATACAGGGAAAGAAGTAGGGCTTCAAATGAATAAAGGAAATAAATATATTTGCCTTAATTCATATAAGGTTTTAAAACCGAACAAAGGAGATTTTATTCTTGAAATAGGAATGGGGAACGGTTTTTTTATTAAAGACTTGTTTGAAATGGTTGATGATTTAACCTATGTTGGTGTAGATTTTTCTAAGGATATGGTACGGGAAGCAAGCGCTTTAAATACAACATTTATAAATTCTAAAAAAGTTGAATTTCATGAAGCTTCAATAGAGAAACTACCATTTGATGATAACTCATTTGATTGCATTACTACTACAAACACGCTTTATTTTTGGCCTCAACCTGAAGATAATGTAAAAGAGCTTTTAAGAGTATTGAAACCTAATGGTAAATTATTGATTGCCTACCGTTCTAAAAAACTTATGGAGCAAATTGAGCTATCTAAGTTTGGGTTTAAAAAGTACGAAACTGTTAATGTTGAAAATTTATTAACTCAGACAGGGTTTAATAAAATAATAACTCAAGTTATAGAAGAGCCAGAATTAGAATTTAATGGTAAAGTTTTAAAAATGGAAGGGGTTTATACCATTGGGTATAAGGCCTAAAATTAATTAAGTTGAAATAAGCTTAAAGCTTGTTTAGCGATCTCTAATTCCTCATTAGTTGGAATCACCAAAATTTGCACTTTTCCATTTGTTTTGTTAATGGCTCTAATACTTTCAGAACGGATTTCATTCTTTTCAGAATCTAAATCAATGCCTAAATAACTCATATCTGTACAAACTAATTGTCTTATTTTAGCTGAGTTTTCACCAATACCAGCGGTAAATACAATAGCATCTAATCCATTCATAATAGCAGTATAACTACCAATGTATTTTTTTATTCGGTAAGCATTCATGTCTAAAGCCAATATACAATTTTCATCACCGTTTTCTGCAGCTTTTTGAATGTCTCGCAAATCACTGTAGCCTGTTAACCCTAACATACCACTTTTCTTTTGTAACATGTTATTAATATCCTTTAATTCTAAACCATGGCGTTCAGCGAGATGAAAAATAATAGCGGGATCTATATCGCCAGAGCGAGTTCCCATAATTAAACCACTTACAGGGGAAAAGCCTAGTGTATGATCTATACTTTTTCCATCTTTAATGGCGGTCATACTACAGCCGTTCCCTAAGTGTATAGTAATGATTTTTGAATGGTCTTTATCTAAGAAATCAATAGTTTTTTCAGAAACATATTTATGACTTGTACCGTGAAATCCGTATAATCTAATATTATGTTTATCCAAATACTCATTGGGAATGGCATATTTATAAGCATGCTTTGGTATAGATTGGTGAAACGCTGTATCAAAAACGGCTACTTGTTTGGAGTTTGGGAAAATGGTTTCAGCTACTTCAATACCTTCTAGATTAGGTGGATTGTGTAAAGGTGCTAAAGATGATAATGCCTTTATTTTATTTTTTACTTCTTCCGTAATAACAGTAGTGCTGCTAAAGTGTTTCCCACCATGAACCACTCTATGCCCAACTATAGAAATATCATTAGGTGATTTTATTACTCCTGTTTTTTTATTTAGAAGTTGGTCTGCTACTATTTTTAAACCTTCTTTGTGATTCGTAATTGATGTGATTTTTTCAATAGAAGTTTCTGAAGATTTAAACTTAAAAATAGTATCTTTAAAGCCAATACGTTCTATCTGCCCAGAGCAAATTATTTGCTCTTCAGGCATTAAAAATAATTGAAATTTTAATGATGAACTTCCTGAGTTTAATACTAATACTTGCATAGGTTATAGTTCTTGAGCTTGAATTGCGGTTATTATTACGGTACTATAAATATCGTCTGAGGTACACCCTCTACTTAAATCGTTTACAGGTTTGTTAAGGCCTTGTAACATTGGGCCAATGGCTAATGCTCCTGTTTCACGTTGTACAGCTTTATATGTATTATTGCCAGTATTCAAATCTGGAAATATTAAAACACTTGCTTGTCCTGCAACGTCAGAATCTGGTAATTTGCTTTTACCAATACGCATATCAACCGCAGCGTCGTATTGTATAGGTCCTTCTATTTTTAAATCAGGGGCTAATTCTTTAGCTATTTGAGTAGCTTTTCTAACTCTATCTACATCTTCTCCTTTGCCAGAAGCTCCAGAAGAATAAGATAACATGGCAACTTTAGGCTCTACGCCAAAATTTCTAGCGGTTTCAGCAGATGATATTGCTATTTCAGCTAATTGCTCTGCATTTGGGTTTGGATTGATGGCGCAATCTCCAAAAATAGATACTCTATCTTCTAAGCACATAAAAAATACAGAGGAAACTATATTAACACCTGGTTTTGTTTTTATAAACTGAAGCGCAGGTCTTAAAGTATGTTGGGTGGTATGTACGGCTCCAGATACCATACCATCTGCATGCCCTTTGTAGATCATCATAGTTCCAAAATAAGATACATCAGACATTGTGTCTTTGGCCACATCTAAATTAACACCTTTATGCTTTCTTAATTCATAGAATGTATTTACATAATCTTCAAAATGAGGAGACTGTATTGGGAAAACAATATTAATTTTATTAATATCTAAAGGGATATCATACCTTGCAATACGTTCTTGTATTTTTTCTTTTTCACCTATTAAAGTAACATCAACTACTTGTGCATTCACTAATCTTGCAGTTGCTCTAAGTACACGCTCGTCATAACCTTCAGGTAATACAATATGTTTTTTGTCTTTAAGAGCGGTTTGTAATAAGTTATATTGAAACATTCTTGGTGTGAAAATATCAGATTTAAATGTTACAAGCTTTTCAGCTAGTTTATCTGTATCTACATGTTTTTCAAATGTGGAAATTGAAGTGGTGATTTTTTCGGTGTTTTCAGCATAAATTCTTGGTTTTATTTTACCAATAGCATTAGTAACATTAAATGTTCCATCATTAACACTAATAATAGGAACTACACTAGATAAACCTTCAATTAATTTTAAAATAGACTCTTCTGGGAGTAATCCTCCTGTTAAAACGATGCCAGAAATTTGAGGGTAATTTTTAGAGATATGAGCTTGAAGTGCACCCATTATAAGGTCAGCTCTATCACCAGAAGTTATTACTAAAGACCCGTCTTTAAGTTTGGTGATATAATTTCTTAGTTGCATGGCACCTACTCCAGAATTTTTAACTTGGTTGTTAAGCATGTCTTTGCCAAAAAGAACTTTGGCGTCTAAGACCTTAATAATTTCTTTTATGGTAGGATTCGCTAAACTTTTAATCTTAGGAATAACCGTAATATCAGTGCCACAATTTATACGTTTATTTAACTGCGTTTTTAAAATTTCAATATCATCTTTTTCAACTTTGTTAGTCATAATTGAGAGCACATCTACTTCTTCTTTAAAAGTATCATGAGCTAACTGCACACTATCAACAAGTTCTTTTTTCTCTTTTTTATCGCCATTTATTACAATAATGGCAGGCAAACCAAGGTTTTTAGATATGAGTAGATTAATGTCTAATTCTAAGCTTGAATTTTGATGAGAGAAGTCGGTGCCTTCAACTAAAACCAAATCAAAATGTTCTTCTAATCGCTTGTATTTTTTGATAACTTCATCAATGACCTCTCCAGACTTGCCTTTATTGTATAAATCTAAAACTTCACTTCTAGTGAATGCGTATGTTTTTTTGTAGTTAATGTCTATTTCAAAATGAGAAATCACTGTATTAATGTGATTGTCCATTTCGCCTTCCTCAACATTTTCTATAATGGGTCTGAAGTAACCTACCTTAGCTGTTTTACCTAAAAGCATACGCATTAGGCCTAAAACTACAACCGATTTACCACTATTTGGTTCTATAGTGGCTACGTAAATTCCTTTGCTCATAATACCTGTTTATTATAGAGTAAATATACTTATTACTTAGTATAAGATATAGTAACTCTAGTTATTTAATATGAAACAAAATTAGTGGGAGAATTTTCTGTTTAAGATGATATTTGTCATGATTTTGATAAAAAAACAACTTGTTTAAATAGTAGCAGAAAATTAAAAACTCAAAATTTAATTTTTGGTCAACTCTCTAAACATATTTTCTAAACTAGCATTCTTCTGGTTTAACTGAAGAATCTTTAATTGATTATCATGAGCAAAATCAAATACGTAAGAACGCATATCTTCAGAAGAATTAAACGTGATTTCATATACAAAATCATGCGAATTCACTACTTGTGTTACTTTTGGTAGACGTTTTAAAAAGGCATCTTCAACTCTGTAATCAAACTCAACAATTACAGTTTGTTCTTTTTCGTCTCTAAGTTCAGAAAGTTTTTTGTTAGCAACAATTTCGCCTTTATTAATAATAATCACGTGGTCACACATGGCCTCAACCTCTTGCATAATATGTGTAGAAAGAAATACCGTTTTGGTTTTACCAATAGTTTTAATGAGGTTTCTAATATCAACTAATTGGTTAGGGTCTAAACCAGTAGTAGGTTCATCTAAAATTAAAACATCTGGATCATGAAGAAGTGCAGTGGCTAATCCAACACGTTGTCTGTACCCTTTAGAGAGCTGCCCTATTTTTTTATGAACTTCAGGAGTTAAGCCAGTTAGTTCAATAACTTCATTGATGCGTTCTTTAGAAACTTTATAAACGTTTGCATTAAAAGTTAGGTATTCCTTTATATATAATTCTAAATATAATGGGTTGTGTTCAGGTAAGTATCCAACACTTTGTTGTACGCTATGTTTATTATCAATATCATATCCGTTTACTTTAGCACTTCCATGTGTAGGCTGCACATAAGTGGTTAAAATCTTCATCATAGTAGACTTACCAGCACCATTAGGACCTAAAAAACCAACAATTTCTGGTTTATTAATAGTAAAAGAAATGTTATTGAGGGCTTTTTGGTTGCCGTAAAGTTTTGAGATACTATCAACCGTTATAGACATAATTAAAATATTTGCTCAAAAATAAATGATTATATAAAGTAAAATGATTTTTACTGTAAAATCTTTAATTTTTTTTTAAAAGATAAAAAAAAGTATTTCAACAATTTTGATTTCTTAAAATATTAGCTACTTTAGCTGCGTAATTATGAAAACAACAGTGTTATATACATATTTTAGCTTTTTTTATTTCTTTTTTAGTAGAAGAAACGAGGCGATGTATATATAATTTAAGATAATAAATTTAAATATAAGTCTCGATGAAAATCGGGACTTTTTTTTATGATAAAAACAGTAGCAATACAGGGCGTAAAAGGATCTTATCATCATATTGTTTCAGAACAATATTTTGATAAGAATGTGAGTCTTATTGAGTGTTTAACATTTGATAGAGTGGTTGAGGCTTTAATCACTAAAGAATGTGACGCTGCAATTATGGCTTTAGAAAATTCTATAGCAGGTTCTATAATACCAAATTATGCATTAATAGATAAGAATGAGTTGCATGTAGTAGGTGAACATTATTTAGATATTCAGCATAATTTGATGGCATTGCCTGGACAAACAATAGCAGATATTAAAGAAGTGTATTCGCATCCAATGGCATTGTTGCAATGTAAGGAGTTCTTTAAAAAACATCCGCATATTAAGTTAGTAGAAGATAAAGATACAGCAGAGGTAGCAGATAGAATTAATAAACATCAATTAAAAGGTGTTGGGGCTATTGCAAGTATTTTGGCAGCAGATATTTTTGAGTTAGATATTTTAGCGCATAGTATTCAAACAATTAAGAGTAATGAAACACGCTTTGCTATTGTAAAAAGAACAAACTCTGAAGTTAAAGAAGAAAATATTAGTAAGGCATCATTAAAGTTTGAAGCTAACCATAAACGAGGAAGTTTAGCAACTATTCTAAATGTAATGAGTGATTGTAAGTTGAACTTAACAAAAATTCAGTCATTACCAATTATTGAAACACCATGGAAATATGCCTTTTTTGTTGATGTAACTTTTGAAGATTATAAAGATTTTAAGAAAGCAAAATCGCTTATAGAGATTATGGGTGAAGATTTTAAAGTGTTAGGCGAATATAAAAATGCAAAGGTATGATTGAAGTAGCTAATAGATTGCATACAGTAGAAGAATACTATTTCTCAAGAAAATTAAGAGAAGTAGGATTAATGATTGCTAACGGAAAACCTGTAATTAATTTAGGTATTGGGAGTCCAGATTTACAACCACCTCAAAAAGTTTTAGAAGCTATTACTAATAGTTTACAAGATGCTACAGCTCATAAATATCAGAGTTATCAAGGGTTGCCCGAGTTACGTGAAGCAATAGCTGGTTTCTATAAAGAACATTTTTCGGTAAATCTAAGTCCGGCAACAGAAGTGTTACCTCTTATGGGAAGCAAAGAAGGTATTATGCATATCTCAATGACTTACTTAAATGAAGGAGATGAGGTATTGATACCAAACCCAGGGTATCCAACATATCAATCAGTAACTAAGTTGGTAGGTGCAAAACCAGTGTTTTATAATTTAGATGCAAAAAATAACTGGTTACCAGACATTGATGCTTTACAAAAATTAGACTTAAGTAAAGTGAAGTTAATGTGGGTTAATTATCCACACATGCCAACAGGCGCGCAACCTTCAGAAATTACTTTTAGAGGTTTAATAGATTTCGCAAAACGAAATAATATTTTAATCATAAATGATAATCCGTACAGTTTTGTTCTTAATGATAATCCAACAAGTATTTTAAGTATAGAAGGTGCTAAAGAAGTGTGTTTAGAACTAAATTCTTTGAGTAAAACCTTTAATATGGCTGGTTGGCGTGTAGGTATGGTATTAGGAGATAGTGAGCATATTAAAAATATTTTAAAGGTAAAGAGTAACATGGACTCTGGTATGTTTTATGGTATTCAAAAAGGGGCTATTGAAGCTTTAAAATGCTCTAAAATGTGGTATGTTACATTAAATAGTGTGTATAAAAAGCGAAGAGATTTAATCTGGAAATTAGCAAAAGCACTCAATTGTACTTATGATGAAAATGCTACGGGTATGTTTGTTTGGGCAAAATTACCACCTTATATAAAATCTGAAGAATTTATAGATACTGTGTTAAAAGACAATCATGTTTTTATAACACCAGGTACTATTTTTGGAACTCAAGGTGAAGGATATATTAGATTTTCGTTATGTGCTTCAGTAGAGGCTATTGAAGAATGTATAGCTAGAGTGAAATAAGTAAGCAGTCTTAGTAACAGTTTGCAGAATGAAAAAAGTAAAAAATAAAAATAAATAATTCTATAGCCCTCTCTTTTGGAGAGGGTTGGGAGAGGCTATGAAAAATATATATGCAATAGGAGTTGGTTTAATAGGTGGTAGTCTTACTAAAGATATCAAGACGCATTTTCCAGATGTGGTTGTTCATGGTATCAGTAGAAAAGACACTACTATAGAACAAGCTTTGTCTCTTGGCTTAATAGATAAAAAAGCGACGTTAGATGATTTACAACATGCAGATTTAGTAATTGTGTCTATACCTGTTGATGCAACTGTTAAGTTGTTGCCATCAATATTAGATAACATATCGGATAACACATTAGTGATTGATGCTGGGTCTACAAAAGAAGCTATTTGTAAAATTGTTGAAAATCATCCAAAGCGTAGAAATTTTTTAGCAGCACACCCAATTGCTGGAACCGAATATTCTGGTCCTGGTGCTGCTATTAGCGGATTGTTTGAAGGTAAAACAAATATTATTTGTGAGGTTGAAAAAACCGCTTTTAAGCTTCAGGAAAAAGCTCTAGAAATATTTAAAGCTTTGGGTATGCGTATTCGTTATATGAACCCTGAAGCTCATGATAAACATATAGCTTACGTATCGCATTTATCACATATTAGTTCATTCATGCTAGGAAAAACGGTTATTGATAAAGAGAAAAATGAGCGTGATATTTTTGATATGGCGGGTAGTGGATTTGCCTCTACGGTACGTTTGGCTAAAAGCTCACCAGAAATGTGGACACCTATTTTTAAGCAGAATAAAGAGAACGTTATTGAAACTTTAGAAGAATACATAAATAATCTAACACAATTTAAAAAGTTGATGGAGAGTGACGATTTTGAAGGAGTGTTCAAAGAAATGAAAGATACCAATCACATAAAAGATATATTAAACGGAATAAATTAACATTAAAACAATATTGAAACACCAAATTCCAGCAAAGAATTATAAATATTAGAATCGTGGAATTTGAAGTATGAAATTTTATTAGGAATTATGGAAAACAAGAAAGAGTTAAGAAGTTGGTTAGATGATTTAGGATTAAATCATCCATTAGTAATTGCAGGACCTTGTAGTGCTGAAACAGAAGAGCAAGTGCTTAAAATAGCACATGAACTTAAAGATACTGATGTAAGTTATTTTAGAGCAGGTATCTGGAAACCAAGAACAAGACCTGGTAACTTTGAAGGTGTAGGTGCTTTAGGTTTAAAGTGGTTACAAAAAGTAAAAGAAGAAACGGGTATGAAAGTTTGTACTGAGGTTGCAAATGCAGCTCATGTGAAATTGGCTTTAGAGCATGATATTGATATGCTTTGGATTGGTGCTCGTTCTACGGTTAGTCCATTCATAATGCAAGAAATTGCAGATGCTTTAGAAGGGACAGATAAACCTGTATTAATTAAAAATCCAGTAAATCCAGATTTAGCATTATGGTTAGGTGGTATTGAAAGAATATATACTGCTGGTGTTAAAAATATAGGCGCTATTCATAGAGGTTTTTCTACGTATGAAAAAACTAAGTACAGAAACAATCCAGAATGGCAAATGGCTATAGAATTTCAAAATAGATTTCCAGATATTCCATTAATTAATGACCCATCTCATATTACAGGTAAGAGAGATATGGTATTTGATGTGTGTCAAACTGCATTAGATTTAAATTTTGATGGTTTAATGGTTGAAACACATTATGATCCAGATAATGCTTGGAGTGATGCTGCACAACAGGTAACACCTTCTACTTTAGTGCAAATTATGCGTGATTTAAAAGTTAAAAAAGAAGCAGATCCAGAAGCAGCGTATAATAATGAGTTAAATAATTTAAGAGCTAAAATTGATATTATAGATAACCAGATTATTGATATGTTAGGTAAACGTATGCAAGCTTCTGATGGGATCGGTCAATTAAAGAAAGAGAAAAATGTTGCTGTTTTACAAAGCAAGCGTTGGAATGAAATCTTAGGAAGAATGGTTTTAGAAGGTCAAGAGCATGGTTTAAGTGAAGAGTTTATTTTGAAAATGTTCAAGGCGGTTCACCAAGAATCAATTAACCACCAAGAGAAAATAATTAATGGTTAATTAATTATTATTAGGAATTAAAAGTAAAAAAGCCTCGTATAGCGAGGCTTTTTTGTTTCCCTCAATGAAAAGATACTTACACTCATTCTGACTTTAGAATAGCATGATTTTGAATTAGGTTTGGGTTATAATCAGCTAAAAAATCAAATTCATGAAAAAAATTACGTTTATATTCTTTTTAATAGGAATTCTATTTAAACTTCAAGCGCAAGAAACGATTACAGGTATTGTGTCTGATGAATTTGGTGTTCTTGAAAATGCCAATATTCTTATTAAGAATTCTAAAAAAGGGACAGTTTCAAATTCTAAAGGGCATTTCGAAATTAATGGTAATAGAGGTGATACTCTACAGATATCATATCTAGGTTATAGAGCGATAGAAATTCCTGTTATAGGTGAAAGTAAACTAGAAGTAATGCTAAAAGGGAATGAGGTTTTAGATGAAGTTACCGTAATTGGATATGGAAGGCATTCATGTAGATATACAACTAGATGTTATATTACAAGTATTAGTAATCAATATTTTAAAAACGATAAAGAAAATGAAATAGTTATGTATCCAAATACATCACCAAGTGGAATGTTTAATTTAAAACTTTCAAAAGTGTACAAAAATATTAAAGTTAATGTTGCTAACATGTCTGGACAATCAGTCAATCAAATGAGTTTCCAAAATTTAAATACTAAACAATTGAATATTGATTTATCACAATTCTCATCAGGTATGTATATTATTAACATAATTGCAGATGGGAAAAAGATTTCAACAAAGAAGGCTATTAAAGGTTAATTAGTAGAAATAGAAAAGCCTCGCATAGCGAGGCTTTTTTTATGGTCTAAATAATAATTATTTAGATCTTTTAAATATATATCTAGTAATAAAGATACCTTTTCCATCACCTTTACCTGCTTCACTTTCAACAGCACTTGTTACAAATGCTAATTCCCAACCTTCTTCAATCATAGTATTTATTTTAGAAGTGATGATTGCATCATTAGCAGCAATGTTTTGAAATCTAATCCCTCCAATATTATAGAAGTTTAAAAGTTTAGTTTCATCAAAACCTTTAACTCTAATTTCACCACGCTTAGATTTATTACGGGTATTGTCTTCAGCCGTTTGAGTAGATGTATATTCTTTGTAGTCTTTAGATTCGTTAGCACTAATAATTCTAGAACGACCTAACCCATTAGGTACAATAGACTCTACACTAGTAATAACTTTATACTCTACTTGAGCATTAACTTCAGCTAAACTAAATACCGCAATAGCGATAATTAAAATTAATTTTTTCATGTTATTGATTTTTGTTAAAAAATTTATGAGACTAATTTATAAGTATTAACACAGAATAAATAATTTATTTAAATTATTTTTGAGTTAAATATGACAGGACTCGTTTATAAATCTACAGGAAGTTGGTATACTGTTAAAACACAGTTGGGAGAAACCTATCAATGCAGAATTAAGGGTAAATTTAGAATTAAAGGTATAAAAAGTACCAACCCAATAGCTGTAGGAGATTGGGTGGATTTTGATTTGGAGCAATCTAATGATGTAGAATCTGGGATAATCTTTAATATTCATGAAAGAAAGAATTTTATAGTCCGCAAGTCTGTCAATTTATCTAAACAAACCCATATTATTGCATCAAACTTAGATCAGGTATTCTTAATAATTACTATTAATAACCCACCAACGCAAACAAGTTTTATAGATCGATTTTTGGTGACCGCTGAAGCTTATTCTATAAAAACGGTTTTATTATTTAATAAGCTTGATGCCTATGATGAAGAAACACTTTTAGAAGCAAAGTATTTAGCACATGTTTATAGAAAAATAGGATATGAATGTATAGGAGTTTCGGCTAAAACGGGAAAGAATGTTGAGAAGGTAAAGGCAATAATGAAAGATAGAGTGAGTATGTTTTCTGGTCATTCTGGGGTTGGTAAATCTACATTGGTAAATAACATTCAACCAGATTTAAATTTAAAAACCAAAGAAATATCAAATTTACATATGCAAGGGCAACACACAACTACATTTGCTGAAATGTTTGATACAGATTTTGGAGGAAAGATAATTGATACACCTGGTATAAAAGGTTTTGGAGTGGTAGACATGGATAAAGAAGAAGTAGCCGATTATTTCCCTGAAATTTTTGCTTTAAAACAAGATTGTAAGTTCAATAACTGTTTACATATTAAAGAACCAAAATGTGCAGTAAAAGACGCTTTAGATAATGATGAAATTGCATATTCAAGATATAGAAGTTATGTGCAAATTTTAGAAGGAGAAGATGAGCACTATAGAACCGATATTTGGGATAAGGAATGAAGTTAGTAATTCAAAGAGTATCTGAGGCTAGTGTAATTATTAATGAAGATAAGGTTGCAGATATTAAAAAAGGACTTTTAGTTCTTTTAGGAATTGTAGATGATGATACTAGCGAAGATATTGATTGGCTCACTAAAAAACTTATAAACCTAAGAATATTTGCGGATGAAAGTGGCGTCATGAATAAATCTGTAAAAGATATTAATGGAGATATCATTGTAGTTAGTCAGTTTACACTACACGCGCTAACAAAAAAAGGGAATAGACCTAGTTATATAAAAGCAGCAAAACCTGATGTAGCAATTCCTTTATATGAAGCCTTTATAAAACAAGTTCAAGTAGATTTAGGAAAGTCTATTCAAACAGGGCAGTTTGGTGCAGATATGAAAGTTGCTCTGATAAATGATGGCCCTGTAACTATA
Source organism: uncultured Flavobacteriaceae bacterium (assembly GCA_947487895.1). GTDB lineage: Bacteria > Bacteroidota > Bacteroidia > Flavobacteriales > Flavobacteriaceae > Seonamhaeicola. The sequence continues at coordinate 121,294 of CANKYF010000010.1, read as the reverse complement.
ATAATCGACTCAAAAAACAAAGGATAATCCCTCATTTTATTTAGTTTTATTTTATTAATTTGACCAACTAATTTTTACTTTTTAGTTAGAAGCTAACTTTATTAGTAGCTTTCTTTAAATGTAAAAACGGTTTTCCTAAGTTAATAGTAACGTATATGCTTAAAAAATACATAACAGTTTTTTTACTGTTTTTCTACATCTCAAGTTATTCTCAGAGTAAAATTTATACAAGTTTAACAATACCAGATAATTTAACAGAACATGCAAATGCCGTAGTAAGGGATAATACTATTGATATTGTTTTAGAATCTGCTAATGAAATGCATGTTAAAGAAAGACGAGTAATAACAGTTCTCAATAAACAGGGTAATAGAACTACGCATGCATATGTTCATTATGATAATAATGAAAAAATAAAGGAACTTCAGGTTATTGTTTACAATGCTCTTGGGCAACAAATAAAAAAAATTAAAAAGAATGAATTTAAAGATGTTAGTGCTGTTGATGGTGGTACATTATATTCAGATTCCAGAGTTAAATACTTAGAATATACACCCATAAGCTATCCTTATACCATGGAGTTTATTTGCGAAACCGTTACTAGTAATACGGCTTTTATAAAGCCTTTTAATCCTATAGATAGTTATTTTTTAAGTGTAGAAGATAGTTCTTATAGTATAGAGTTTCCTGAAGGTATAACAATAAGAACTAAAGAAAAAAACTTCAATGAATTTGATTTAGAAAAGCAAGAACTTGCAAATAAATTTAGTTTTAAAGTATCAAATATTGAAGCTTTTAAACCAGAGCAGTATAGCCCTTTTTATACGTTAATAGCTCCAAGAGTGTTGGTTGCTTCCAATAAGTTTTCATTAGAAGGAGTAAATACCCAAGTTGAGAATTGGAATGACTTTGGAAAATGGATGTATCATGATTTAATAAAGGAAACACATGATTTACCCTTAGAAACAAAAACTGAAATTCAAAATTTAGTAAAAGGAGATACAAGCCAAATAGAAAAAGCAAAAAAAGTATATCAATATGTACAAGATAAGGTACGCTATATTAGCGTGCAAGTAGGAATAGGTGGTTGGAAACCCTTTAATGTATCTAAAGTTGATGAGGTTAGTTATGGAGATTGTAAAGCGTTAACTAACTATACTATGGCTCTTTTAAATGAGGTTGGAGTAGAATCGCATTACACCGTTGTATATGCTAGGAAATCTCAAAGAAGTATAGAAAAAGATTTTGCTTCTATGCAAGGGAATCATGTAATACTTAATATTCCTAGACAAAATGAAGAAGATATATGGTTGGAGTGTACAAGTCAGAAATTGCCCTTCGGCTTTATTGGTGATTTTACAGATGATAGAGATGCATTAGTTATTACTCCAGAAGGAGGAAAGATTGTTCATACTAAAAAATATGAAGAAGAAGAAAGTCTTCAATCAATTAAAGGGAAGTGTAGTGTTTCAAATGAAGGAGCTATTGAAGCAAAAGTAATATCAGTTTCAAAAGGAATTCAGTATGATGATAAATATTATTTGGCAACAGAGACAGAAAGAGATTTAGATGTTCATTATAAAAAAAGATGGAAATATATTAATGGATTAACTATTCAGGAAATGAGTTTGAATAATGATAGAGATAGTATTGAGTTTATAGAAGATATTAGCTTTAACGCTTCTAATTATTCAAAAGTTATAGGAAATAGAATGTTATTACAGGTTAATGCACTTAACAGAAATACTCATATACCAGATAGGTATAGAAATAGAAAATTACCGCTTCAAATTAAAAGAGGCTTTAAAGATATTGATGAGGTTGAGATAAGACTTCCTTCAGATTATAAAATTGAATCTCAGCCAGAAAATGTGTCTATTGAAAATAAATTTGGAAGCTATAAGATGACTCTAGAAGTAACAGATGAAAATACAATAATCTATCATAGAGAATTCACAGTTAAAGATGGTGATTTTCCAAAAGAAGATTATGCTGCCTTTAGAGGTTTTTACAAAGAAGTTTCAAAATTAGATAACGCTAAAATTGCTTTAATTAAAAAATAATTAAATGAAAATACTTATTACAGTTCTATGTTTATGTTTTACTATAACAACATTTAGTCAGAATTATAAATTTGGTAAGGTATCTGAAGAAGAATTAGAAGAAAAGATATGTTCTATTGATTCTTCTGCTAATGCTGCTTACCTATATAAGTACAGAAAAAGTTTTTTTGAATATAATAAAGAAAATGGCTTTGAATTAAAAACTGAAATACACGAACGTATCAAAATTTATAATCAAGAAGGTTTTGATTTTGCAACTAAGCAAATTAGGTTGTATAAAAGTGGTGGCGCAGAAGAAAGGATTTCTGGGTTAAAAGCCTATACCTATAAACTAGAAAATAATAAAGTAGTTGGCGAAAAACTTGACAAAAGTGGCATATTTAAAACAGAAGCAAGTAAATACTCTAACCAAGTTAAATTTACAATGCCCAATATACAACCAGGTTGCGTTTTAGAATACAAATACGAAATAACATCTCCTTTTGCTTCAAAAGTAGATGAATTTGTATTTCAGCATAGTATACCAATAAAAAAAGTAGAAGCTAGTTTTGAAGTTCCTGAGTATTATAATTTCAAGGTTAATACAAAAGGATTTTTATCTGTAAAACCTGTAATCGAAAGTGGTAGAGGCTCAATCACTTTTACTAATACAGCAAGGAGTAGTAATAGTTATTATCAGTTAGAACAAAAATCATTTAGTACCTCTAAAGTAGATTATAGTAAACAAATTAATAAATATAGTTTAGATAATATACCAGCTCTTAAGAAAGAACCCTACGTAAATAGTATTAATAATTATAGATCATCAGTAAAGTATGAACTTTCATATACGAAGTTCCCAAGATCAGCAACAGAATATTATTCAACAACTTGGGAAGATGTTGTGAAAAGAATATACAAAAGCTCAAGTTTTGGTGAGGAGCTAGAAAAAACGGGATATTTTGAAAAAGATATTGATGCTTTAATTGGGGCTGTTTCTAACCCTGCAGAGAGAGCTAATCTCATTTTTAATTTTGTGAAATCTCAAGTAAAATGGAATGGGTATTATGGAATTTATGCTGATGATGTGAAAAAAGCATATAAAAATCATGTAGGTGGTAGTGGTGATATTAATTTAATGTTAACCGCTATGTTACGTTATGCAGGCTTAAATGCTAACCCTGTTTTAGTAAGTACTAGAAGTCACGGTATCCCTTTATTTCCTACTAGAGAAGGTTTTAATTATGTGGTTACATGGTTGAGACTACCAGATGATTCAGTTATGCTATTAGATGCTACAGATACGTATTCTGTTCCAAATGTTTTACCGTTTAGAGCTTTAAATTGGCAAGGAAGAATAGTTGCCAAAAATAGCGGTTCAGGTTTAATCGATTTGTATCCAACTACTAAGTCTAAAAATGCAATGACAATGATGGTTAAAATAGATGAAGAAGGTACGCTTGAGGGCAGTTATAGAAGTGTAAAAACAAACCATAAAGCATTATCATTTAGAAATAAGTATAACGGAGCAGATAAAGATGCTTATTTAGAAAAATTAGAAAATAAATATGGAGGTATAGAAGTATCAGATTATCAGGTTAAAAATGATAAAGACCTATCAAAACCAATTGTAGAGTCTTATAAATTTATTAAAGAGAGTCAAGCAGATATTATTGGAGATAAAATGTATTTCTCACCTCTTTTTTATTTAAAAACCAATGAAAACCCTTTTAAATTAGAAAAACGAGAGTTTCCAGTAGATTTTGGATATCCATCAACCACTTCTTATAAACTTATTATCAATATACCTGAAGGGTATAAGATAGAAAGTTTACCAGAAGCTACAGCTATAGGTCTTCCAGAAAATATGGGAACATTTCAATATAAAGTAATAGGGAATGCTAAAACTATTCAAGTATTAGTAACTTCTAAATTGAATCAGTCTATTATCTCCTCAATATATTATGAGGCTTTAAAAGAATATTTTAATAAATTGCTCCAAAAAGAAACAGAACAAGTAGTTTTAACAAAAGCATGATGGATATTAAGAACGCTCAAAAAGAAGTAGATAATTGGATAAAAGAACATGGTGTTCGTTATTTTAATGAGTTAACCAATATGGCGCAACTTACTGAAGAGGTAGGGGAGGTAGCAAGAATTATTGCTCGTAGATATGGAGAACAGAGTGAGAAAGAAAGTGATAAAAATAAAGATTTAGGTGAAGAATTAGCAGACGTTTTGTTTGTATTGTTATGTTTGGCAAATCAAACAGGAACAGATTTACAAGCTGCTTTTGATAAACGAATGGATAAGAAAGCAAAGCGTGACCACGATAGACATCATAATAATGAAAAATTGAAATAATACCTTTAATAATTCTATTGGAATGCTTTTTATTAAAAGCTTCAAAAAAAATCATCAAGTTTCATAGTATTAATCTCTATTATCCAGTAAATTTGCAGCTTGTTTATAACCTCAGTCAACAATATGCAAATTACGCTTCATAAATCTGAAGTACTTAAAACATCTTCAGTTAAAATAACGGGTTCTAAAAGTGAATCTAATAGACTATTACTTTTAAAAGCTTTATATCCAGTTTTTAACCTAGATAACGTATCAAATTCAGATGATAGTAATTTAATGACCAATGCATTGGTTACAGATTCTAATATTGTAGATATTCATCATGCTGGGACAGCAATGCGATTTTTAACAGCATTCTTTTCAATACAAGAAGGAAGAGGCGTTACTTTAACTGGTTCTAAACGTATGAAAGAACGTCCCATTAAAATTTTGGTTGAGGCATTACAAGCATTAGGAGCAGATATTACGTATGGTGAAAATGAAGGTTTTCCACCTTTAAAAATAAAAGGAAAAAAACTTACTAAAAACAAAGTGTCTTTGGCTGCTAATGTAAGTAGTCAGTATATTTCTGCATTATTGTTAATTGCTTCAAAGTTAGAAAACGGACTAGAGTTAACTTTAAAGGGCGAGATTACCTCTGTACCTTACATAAAAATGACTTTAAGCTTGTTAGATGAAATTGGTGTAGAAACTTCTTTTAAAGAAAATGTAATTACTGTAAAACCTAATACTAAATCGTTAGACGCTAAAACACTGGTTGTAGAATCAGATTGGTCTTCGGCTTCATACTACTTTAGTATTGCAGCAATAAGTGAAGTTGGTACAGAGATAACATTGTCATCGTATAAAAAGGCATCTTTACAAGGAGATTCATGTTTAGTAGATATTTACAAACATTTTGGTGTAGCATCAACATTTTCTGAAAATTCGATAACACTAAAAAAAGTAAGTTCAAATATAGAACCACTTACTCTAGATTTAAAAAATGCACCAGACATAGCCCAAACTATAGCTGTGACATGTTTTACTTTGGGTATTCCTTGTGATTTAACTGGACTTCATACCTTAAAAATTAAAGAAACAGATAGATTAGTTGCTTTAAAAACCGAAATTGAAAAATTAGGAGGTGAAGTAGATATTACAGACAAATCTTTACACTTAAAAGCCTCAAAAGGTATTAAAGAAATGGTGTCTATAGCTACCTATAATGATCATAGAATGGCTATGGCATTTGCACCAATAGCACTAAAAGCATCTATAGTTATTGAAGATGCGATGGTAGTTTCTAAATCGTATCCAACATTTTGGGAGGATCTAAAATCTATTGGTTTTAAAATATCTGAATAATAATTACTTAAATACTTGACAACCCCTATTCACAGATTGTATATTTGCAACTTTGTGAAAAAATGGTAAGATTTAATTATACCATTTGTCAATTAAAAATTAACTAAAACTTTGGGCTATATAATCTTAACATTAAGGTTCTTAGCTTGTAAATAATCATAAAAATTACCACATGAAATTATCTAATTTTGGCTTTGATTTACCAAATGAGCTTTTAGCAGAGTACCCTTCAGAAAATAGAGATGAAGCACGTTTAATGGTTTTAAACAGAAAAGAACAAACTATTGAGCATAAGCTGTTTAAAGATATTATAGATTATTTTAATGAAGAAGATGTTTTAATTCTTAACAATACAAAAGTATTTCCTGCAAGACTTTATGGTAATAAAGAAAAAACGGGTGCTAGAATTGAGGTATTCTTATTAAGAGAATTGAATGAAGAGCAACGTCTTTGGGATGTTTTGGTAGATCCAGCTAGAAAAATTAGAATTGGTAATAAATTATATTTTGGAGATGATGATACTCTAGTAGCTGAGGTAATAGATAATACCACTTCTAGAGGTAGAACACTTCGTTTTTTATATGATGGGTCTTACTCAGAATTCCGTAGAAAATTACAGGAATTAGGGCAAACTCCTCTACCAAAATATATAAAAAGAGATGTAGAACCTGAAGATGAAGATCGTTACCAAACTATTTACGCTAAAAATGAAGGAGCAGTAGCAGCACCAACTGCTGGGCTTCACTTTTCAAAACACTTATTAAAGCGTTTAGAAATTAAAGGTGTTAACTTTGCAGAGGTTACACTTCACGTAGGTTTAGGAACTTTTAACCCAGTTGAGGTAGAAGACTTGTCTAAACATAAAATGGATAGTGAAGAAATTACTATAGATAAATTGGCTGCGGATACTGTTAACAATGCTATTCAAAATAAGAGGCGAGTATGTGCGGTAGGAACAACAGCAATGAGAACCATAGAAAGCTCTGTGTCTTCTAGTGGATTGTTAAATGATATGCAAGGGTGGACAAATAAGTTTATATTCCCACCGTATGATTTTAGCATTGCTGATTGTATGATAACTAACTTTCATACGCCAAAATCAACGCTTTTAATGATGGTATCTGCGTTTGCAGGTCATGATTTTGTAATGCGTGCTTATGAAGAAGCAGTAAAAGAAAAATATAAGTTTTACAGCTACGGAGATGCTATGTTAATTATCTAATAATTATTATACATAAAAATACAAGCCTCGTTTATCGAGGCTTTTTCTTTCTTCTATAGTATTCAATATATTAAAAGGGTTAAACAAATGCTCTATGAGTTATTTAAAATCGTTAATTAAGAATCGTAATTCGTAAATCCTTTCATTACTTTTACAACACAAATGGCATCAAGTAAAAAAGACATAAGAGCGTTAACAAAAGATGAGCTTAGAGATTTTTTTGTTCAAGAAGGCGATAAGGCTTTTAGAGGCAATCAAGTTTATGAGTGGTTATGGCAAAAGTCTGCACATAGTTTTGAAGATATGACAAACATATCAAAAGCTACTAGGCAGATGCTTGAGGATAATTTTGTTATCAATCATGTTGAGGTAGATACCATGCAACGCAGTTCAGATGGTACTGTAAAAAATGCAGTAAGGTTACATGATGGTTTAATAGTAGAGTCCGTTTTAATTCCAACAGAAACAAGAACTACAGCCTGTGTTTCAAGTCAAGTAGGTTGCAGTTTAGATTGTAAGTTTTGTGCAACAGCGCGTTTAAAACGCATGCGCAATTTAAATCCAGACGAAATTTATGATCAAGTAGTAGCCATAGATAAAGAGAGTAAACTTTATTATAATAGACCTTTAAGTAATATTGTGTTTATGGGAATGGGAGAACCTCTTATGAACTATAATAATGTGTTAAAAGCTATAGATAAAATTACTTCGCCAGAAGGGTTAGCTATGTCTCCAAGACGCATTGTTGTATCAACATCAGGTGTTCCAAAAATGATTAAAAAAATGGCAGATGATGGTGTGAAATTTAAATTGGCGGTATCATTACACTCAGCTATAGATGAAGTGAGAAGCGCTATCATGCCATTTAATGAAAACTTTCCTTTAAAAGATTTAAGAGAAGCTCTAGAATACTGGTATTCAAAAACAAAAAATAGAATTACATATGAGTATGTGGTCTGGAGGGGTATTAATGATAAGCGTAAAGATGTAGATGCATTAGTGAAGTTTTGCAAATTTGCCCCTAGTAAGGTAAACTTAATTGAGTATAATCCCATTGATGATGGTGAGTTTCAACAAGCAAATCCTGAAGCTTTAGATATGTATCAAAAAGTCTTAGAAGCTAATAATGTTACAGTAACCGTACGTAGGAGTAGAGGTAAAGATATAGATGCTGCTTGCGGGCAATTAGCAAATAAAAATGAAGCATCTAGTAGAAGATAGATGCTTCATTTTTTATATATAAAATTACTTTTTTATAAAACGTTTAGATGCTTTTCCATCATTAGAATAAATATTCAAAAAATATAATCCTGAATTTAAATCAGATAAATTTAAGCTGTTACTTATAAATTCCTTCTGTACGGATTTAATTATCTTACCATTTATATCAGTAACTTCAATTCTCGTAATATCAATATTATTAGGAGTTTGAAAATTAATGGCATCTGAAATAGGGTTAGGATATATTTTAACAGATTTAGATAATTCATTACTAGTAATTCCTAGAAGGTTTTCAGTATCAACTGCTGTAATTACTAAGTCATCAAACCCAGTAATTGTAGCAGATGTATTTGTACTATTTGGGATTAATACAAAATCTACTTCAAAAGGATTTGTTCCAGCCAAAGCTCCAGTAATACCAGCATAAAAACCTGGCCCCCTCCAAACAACTTCTCCTGTGGTAATATTAAATGCAAAACCAATTTGATACCATGTATTTTCAGATAATACAATTTCTGTACCACCACTTCCAAGATCAAAGAAATAGGTTCCAACAGTTCCGCCACCTCCTGGATCAAAATAAGCAAGACCAGTAATAACTTTAGTAGAAGGTACGAACCTAAAACCAGCTATTGTATTAAAGCTTGAGTCATATAATTGAATGCCAGTGATTACATCGCTGCTAGTTGCAGGTCCTGTAAAGAAATAACATTCAATTTCAATAATATTATTACCAGAAGTTCTATTTAACCAACTTGTATTTAGTCCATTCATCCAAACAAACCTTGAGCCTGTATCACCAGTTGGGCCGTTAAGTAGTAGTACGTTTTCTAATGAAAGAGTAGAATCTACGATAAGAAAATCAGAGTTTTCCCCAGAATCTGTAAATGTTAATAGGTCTCCTTGACCAGGAGTGACACCTGTAATGTCTGTACCTACATCACCAAGACTTAATTCATTGAAATTTTGAGATTGAAGTACTTGAGAATAACTGAAATTTGAAATAAGAGCTGTAATAAAACATATTAAAAGTATTTTTTTTTTCATATAATCATCATTTAGGAATTAATTCCTTTAAGTTATTCTTTTTTAGTCATTTACAGTGTATTTATCGGCTAATAGTATTTTTTTTGGTTGTATAGAAGTAATTTGTATCTATTTTAGAGTAAAGGATTTAGTGCGGAAGCATCTTTAATTGTTAAATTTGTAAAACTTTATTCCAGAAATTTGAAAATAGTTGAACAAATAAAAGAACCCGTAGCTTTTGAAATGGAACTTTTTGAACAAAAGTTTCAATTATCAATGTCTAGTAAGGTGGCGTTGTTAAATAGAATTACTCATTACATTGTGAACCGAAAAGGAAAGCAAATGCGCCCAATGTTTGTGTTTTTGGTGTCTAAAATGGTATCAAATGGAGAGGTTAGAGAACGTACTTACAGAGGGGCTTCGGTTATTGAACTAATTCACACAGCAACACTTGTTCATGATGATGTTGTAGATGATAGTAACCGCCGTCGTGGATTCTTTTCAGTAAATGCACTTTGGAAAAATAAAATAGCTGTTTTAATAGGCGATTTTCTACTTTCAAAAGGTTTGTTATTGTCTATTGACAATAATGATTTCGATTTGTTGAAAATTATTTCGGTAGCGGTGCGTGAAATGAGTGAAGGTGAGTTGCTTCAAATAGAAAAAGCCAGAAAGCTTGATATTACAGAAGATGTTTATTACGAAATCATCCGACAGAAAACAGCTACTTTAATTGCCGCTTGTTGTAGTTTAGGGGCTGCATCTGTAAAACCTGACTCAGAACATGTAGAAAAAATGCGAAAATTTGGTGAGCTTATAGGTATGGCTTTTCAAATTAAAGACGATTTGTTTGATTATGGAGACACACAGATAGGTAAACCTACAGGTATAGATATTAAGGAACAAAAAATGACATTGCCCTTAATTTATGCTTTAAACAACGCTGATAAAAAAGACAAACGTTGGCTTATAAACTCCATAAAAAATCATAATAAAGACAAAAAAAGAGTTAAAGAAATTATTGCTTACGTGAAAAATAATAATGGGTTAGAATATGCCATTAATAAGATGAAAGCTTTCCAAGAGGAAGCACTAGCGTTATTAAATGATTATCCAGATTCTGAATATAAAAATTCACTAAAACTTATGGTGAATTATGTAATTGATAGGAAAAAATAATTAGCTGTATTTTTTAGAGAAACTTCAAAATAAGTAAAGTTTTCTTCTAACATTTTATCATTAAATAGAACATGTTTTTTTGGATTAGGAATATGAAGTATGTAGCAACAAGTAATAGACTAGACACTTTCTAATAACCGTTAATTTCGATTTGTCACTTACTTACAGCCAATTCCACGTAGATTGAGACAACACTTATAGAACGCGTTGTAATTAATAATATACTTTATTTTTGATTATATAATTTGACAACCTCTTTTAAATCTGTAGAACTATTTATTTCATAAAAATAATTTAATTGCCATTTTTGAGTTCGTTCAGCTTGTTTGTTTTTTGCAATATCCCATTTCGGATACACTCTGAAACCTCTTTTTCCTTCCTTGTTTTCTATTGAGATAATTCCTTTTTTAATCAATAGAGATTTAGGAAAAACAAATTGTCCAAATTCATTTTCAGTCTTTACGTTTATAATATAAAAATCAATGTTGTCTTTTTCGTTAAATGGTTCAATCGGTCCGATTCCATTTCGTTTCCAAAACGTAACAAATTGTCCAACTTTTTTTGGTGTTATTTTAGCATTTCTACTGAGAATGTTTAATCTGTTCAGTCTAAATCTACAGGCATAATACTCTTTACTTTCTGATTCAATTTTGAAGTCTGAAATTTCAAGTGAACATTTGTCGTAAACTTCTGTTTTGATTTGATTCAGATTGTTATCCATTTGTTATAATTCATTCACATTATATAGATAACTACTTTTTGTCACTTTCACTATTCAACGAAGCTAGAAATACATCTTTCATAATGACAAAAGGTAATTTATCTTCTTGTGAATTATAGGCGCCTCCAGTAAATATAGCGACCATATCCATTTCTGGAAATATCATAATATATTGTCCGCCATTTCCTGTTGCTGTTTTAGAAATTATTATTTTTTCATTTACAATGAATGGAATATTCCACCATAAGAAGCCATAATCAATACCAGTTATTTTTGTTTTTGGCGTTGTAGATTCCTCAATCCATTTTCCCGAAACTACTTGTTTTCCGTTCCATTTTCCTTTGTTTAGTACTAATTGCCCAATTTTTGCCAAATCACGTGAGGTCATATATAATCTTTTTCCAGATGGAATAACTTCTTTATCTGTAGTATGTCCCCAATTTACGTTTTGAATACCTAAAGATTTGAATAAATACTTTTCGGCAAACTTATCTATTGACATTCCAGAAGCTTGACTTATTATTTCTACTAGCAGTACGACACCCATTGAACAGTAATTTGATACCTCTCCTGGTTCATTAATCATTGGCAAGTCTAATGTATATTGAAGCCAATCCTTTTTTTTGTAAACTTTGTCTTCTTGCCCTTTTGATTTACTATCCCAATCATTACAATCAAGCCCACTCGACATAGTCAAAAGGTGTTTTATGGTTATTTTTTGCTTCCTGCTATCAAGATTTTTCTTTGGAATTGGTTGTTTGAGGTATTTTAGTATTGGATCATTAATACTTTCAATAAAGCCTTTGTCTATTGCTATTCCTATCAAAATAGACCGAATACTTTTTGTTGTAGAGCGGAGGTCGTGCTGCATACTAACGGAATGTTCATTAAAGTATTCTTCAAGAATAAGTTGGTTATTTTTCACTAATAACACACTATGTATTTTGTGTTTGCGACTTTTTAACTGATTGAAAAATCTATAAATCAAGGTTGAATCAATGCCATGTGATTTTAAGTCATTTGTATGCCATCCTTCACCAAGTTCTTTTGGTTGTCTATATTCATAAGAGCTTTGGCTATAACAAAGTGTACTAATAAATAGAGCGAATAATGTTAGAGTTGCTGGGTTTTTCATGATAAAGGGTGATGACCTTGGCTATGAGTAGTTACGTGGTTTAATACTTAATTTTGAAAGTACATACCAAACTGAAAATCCGTGAGGATTTCCAGAAGTAGACTATAACAAACAATTACTTACGCCCATTGTTGTAAGGCGTTATTAATTCGGTTTTTAAATTCAATTTTCTTGTCAACATGTAGTGCTAAATTCTTGTATGTTCGTTTAATTCCATAAAGTCCAGTTAACGTATTTTCTTCTTTCAAGCGAATAATAATATTATGACTTTCTAATTCTCCCAAAAATGACAGTTTTCGCGTTTCTTTATTTAACTCTATATCTTTTGATGAGATCTCGATGCTGTCAATACTTTTTAAATCAATAGTTGTTTCATTCATTATGCCGTATCGAAGATATATTTTATCGCCTTTGATGTAAATTGGTCTTTTAGACATAGATTTTAAAAATCCAAGAAGCTGAATTCCAGAATAAATACTCAAAAGAGTCAAAATCCAAGCAACAGTAACATTCCATTTCTCAAGGAGAATATGTAAAACAACAGTTTCAACAGCAACAATTAAAATTATCGCAATTAATAGTGCAACTGTTCCGTTATCTTTATGATAAGAGAATTCATTTTCCTTTAATTTTCTTTTCTTCCAATAAATAAATCCATAGTAAAAAACCGCAATTTCAGTTACTACAGGAATAACTATACTTTTTGGAAGTATTTCATAGCAGGTGTTTTTCAAAGCCGTGAAAAAGTCAATGTTTTCGTTTTTTTTCAGCCTATATCGCTTTATGGCTTTGTTCACATTGTAGATTATGTAAGACACTATTGAAAGTTCAACGATGGGGAATACCCAAGTCTTAAAAATGTTGAGATAATATTGGTTTTCGGTTGGAAGTATTATTGAGCACACTAACATCCCAAGAATCAAAAAAGGAACGACCGTAGTTTTAGGAATTCTAGTTTTTCTGATTAACAAAAAGTATATAATAGGAACTGTTAATAATAAGTCAAATGTAATTCCAGTTGACAAACTGCTTGAGTTAGTCTCAAAAACAGATGATTTTGCAATGAATATCATCATTCCAATAATCAATAATAGCAACCCAAAAATGATTAAATTTTTCTGAAAGTTTAAAGTTCTATTCATAGGTTTGTTTTTAGTGCCTTAAAATATTGGCTATGAGTAGTTTCGTGATAAATTAGCGATTAAACATTGTTGTATACAGATTTAATACTTTCTTTCTTCTCCAATTACTGGATTGTTATTTCTGTCAGCGTATATTTCTCCAGCATAAACTTCACAATTCATTTGCTTTTTTATTTTGAACGCTATTTCCGATTCATTTAATTCAATTCTGTTATTTGATTCAACTTTTATAATAATTGGTTTATCATATTCTCCTTTTTCCCAATCATGCGGTCGGCTAATGTTCAAATAGAGGTCAGACTCTCGGTTACTTGACTCAATCCATTCCCAAACGTTTTCATAATCTCGATATAAATTGTCAACTCCGAAAATTTTTTCAAAATCGGATTGTAAATCAACTAAATCTCTTTCTATATAAATCCAAAATCTCATTTTCTCAAATTGCACTCAACGTTCCGGGTATGGTGCCGTAGCTGACGTTAGGAAGCTATGCATTATACCCATTGTTGTAGAGCGTATTTTATATATGTCCGTTTATTCTAATAATATCAGTTCTTATTACTGTTTTTAATTCCTCAATGAATTCATTTGTCAAATCAGACCAATTCCAAAAGGTCAAGCCAAAATTTGAAAAAGAAATACTATTATCAGTTTTATAATTCTCAATTTTTGATTCAGTTAAGCAATGTGGGCATTTCAATTTCGCTTCATATCCATTAGTCCAACTATCAAATTGAGGGAAAACCGAATGGAATAGTTCTAGTTGTTCCTTAGTACAATTATCAGTAAAAAAATCCTGAGGAGTTATTCCTTCGAATCTATTTTTATTACAATTTGGACATTCCATTTTCGTCATTGCTGTAAATGCTCCAGCATTCATAACTTCTCTTTGAGTTTTGAATTCTAAACCGCAGACATTTAAACTCAATAAATCTTCATCATAGCCAATCGCACTAACATGATTTTTACCAGGTCTATATCCTTTGTTTTTCATATTCAATACGCAATCTGAAAGCTCTCTTTCCACATACTCTTTAGATTGTAAAAATTCAATAACCTTATTTTTTAATTCAATAGGTTCTGAAACTTCTCTTGACGTTGTAATGGTTATGTAATTATCACTCATTTTATAATTGTATTGCTTTATAGGCTAAACATTTGTCTACAACTTCTTCAATAGAAGGATTGTATGCTGATATGTTGTCTTTTCTTGCGTTATAGTTTTCAGGGTAAAAGAACAAGTTTGAACCATTTGGATGAGGGACGTTTTTATCAAATAGTTCTGATAAATCGTCTATTTCTTTTTCAGTCCCATCACATGCAACTATTCTTCGACCAATATCAATTAGCTCTTTTCTTGTCATTTTGGTTATGCTCTACAACTCCTGGCTAAACAGAAGGTACGTTTATATTTATTATGTGTAAATTATTTAAAACACTGTAATTAAGTGATTTATGATTGTTTTTAGCCTGTTTAAAAAATATTGTTAAGCCATATTAGTTTTAATTACGTATGTGAAAGTAACTAATTTTCTGATGTAAATCAATCAATATTTCCACCAACTTGTAATCCACTTGGTACACTTTCTGGAACAGTTTTATCAAAACCATCATCATTAAGTGTGTTTAAAAATGAAATAATAAGAGACATGTCTTTCATTCTTAATGTTAAACCTTGAGCCAAAGTATCAATCTTAGTAGGATTAATATTTGGGTTTCTAGATTTTTTAAACGTAAGGTCTTCGTAGAATTCTAATACCTTTTCTAAGGTAGGTAAAGTACCATTATGCATATAAGGCGCTGTAAATCTTAAATTGCGAAGGGTAGGTGTTCTAAAGGCAAACTGATTTTCAAAACCACGATCAATACTATCTAATTTTTCATTTTCAGGAACACTTAAAACATGCATTTTAAAATCTGAAAACATGGGCCCATTATGGCAGTTAATACAACCAACTTCTTTGAAAATTTTGAATCCTTCTTTTTCTGCCAATGATATAGCTGTAGAATCACCACGCATATATTTATCAAAATCTGAATTATTTGCAATCAATGTTCTTTCAAAATCTGCAATGGCTTTTCCAATATTTTCAATTGAAATACTATCGCTCTCAGGGAATGCTTTCTTAAATAATTTTTGATATTCCGGAATAGATTTTAATCGATTAACCACTTTTTCTAGAATGTCTACATCAGTAAAATGAGCCCCTCGCATTTCCTCTAATGCTTTTATAGGTTCAATAGCTTGAGTTTCTAGACTTTTTACCCTAGAATCCCAGAACATAGGCGCTTCTTCAGGTTGATAACTGTTTAAAGTGCTAATACCATTAAAAGCGGTATTTAAAACGGTATGAGCATTTCGTTTTACAAAAGGAATAGTATTAGGTTGGTTAAACGTTCTTTTGTTGGCAAAACCCTTTCCGTTTACACCAATTGAAATATCTCTAAATTCAGCATAACCATTTTTAGGATGATGGCAAGTAGCACACGCCACATCTTTATTACCTGAAAGAATGGGGTCAAAAAAAAGGAGCCTTCCTAATTCAATCTTATCTGTAGTTGAAGGATTATTTTTTGGGTGTTTGATTTTCAAGGGTAACGCACCAACTTGCTTTTGAAACTTTGTTTTAAACTGTGACGCTTTAGTGTAGTTTGGTTTTTCTTTACATGATGAAAATGCAATAGCAATTAAAAAGCAGAATATTTTAGTTTTACTGGATTGCATTCGTTGAAATTGTTTTTACAAATTTAATTTATCTATCAAACTTAAGATATGAATTAGTAAAGGATTTCTATTGTTTTTATTCCAGACTACAGATAGCTCCGTTCTTTGCTTAATTTTATGCAACTCTATAAACTTAACACCTTTCACATTTTCATTTATTAAAGATTTTGGCACAATAGATATACCAAAATTATTTTCCACCAATTTGTATATAGAACTAGCGTGAATGGTAAGGTGAGATATTTGCGGCGTAAAACCACTGCCTTGAAACACTTGTAACACTTTATTGTAGTATGATTCGCTGTATTCAGGATCAAACAAAATAAAAGGTTCTTGTTGTAATTGTGATAAACGCTTAAAGTTGTTCTCATCAATTTTATGAGATTTTGGAAGTACTAAACAAAATGTATCTTTTAAAACAACCTTTTTTGCAATAGTAGAGGGGGTGTTTTCAAGCCTTACGAAACCTATGTCTATTTTAAAGTTTAATAGGTCTTCAATTTGTTTTTGATTATCAATCTCGTTTAAGCTGAATATAACGTCAGGATGTGCTTTTTTATACTTTAAAAGCAAATTAGGGATAATCTGTTGCATCGCAGAACCTACGTATCCTAATTTTAATTGTCCTTTTTTACCATCATGCAACAATTTAGCATGGTTAATGATGTCATCTAACTGCTTTAAATGGATGCTTAATTCGTTTTTAAGATAGTTGCCTGCTTTAGTGAGTACAACTTTTCGATTATGACGCTCAAACAGTTGGATACCTAAATCTTCCTCCATTTGTTTTATTTGTCTGCTTAAACCAGGTTGGGAAATGTATAGTCTTTCCGCAGCTTTTCTAAAGTGTAAATCTTTAGCAACAGCTAGAAAATAGTTTAAATGGCGTAATTCTAATTGATTACTCATAGTTATCAATTTGTTACAAAAATAGTCTTTTTAAGCATTAAAAATAGAAATAACTTTGTAATGATTAGTTAAAATCTATAAAATGCAATTTAAGTACGGTATTGATAAATTAACCATAAGTAAAGTTGTTGCAATTGCAAAAGGTACTTTAGAAGGTGTAATTACCTCTGAAGTGAAGCAGCGTGTTATTAACTGTAGGGAAAAAGTAGAATCTTTAGCCAATTCAAACAAGGCCATTTATGGTGTTAATACAGGTTTTGGGCCTTTGTGCGATGTAAAAATTACTGTAGATGAAACTAATAAACTTCAAGAAAATTTACTAATTACACATGCTGTTGGTGTTGGGAATCCTATTGATAAGCAATTATCAAAACTCATGATGATTTGCAAAGTACATGCGTTGTGTCAAGGATATTCGGGTATTAGTATCAAAGTTATAGAACGCATATTGTATTTCATTGAAAATGATGTATTACCAGTAGTCCCCGAACAAGGTTCGGTAGGCGCCTCTGGAGATTTAGCACCCTTATCTCATTTGTTTTTGCCTTTAATAGGAGAAGGCGCGTTTTGGATTAAGGATAAAATTGTTTCGGCTAAGTCAGTTTTAAAACAATACAACCTACAACCTATTGAACTAAAAGCCAAAGAGGGATTAGCGTTAATAAATGGCACACAATTTATTTTGGCGCATGCAGTAGTTGGTTTAAAAAAAATGGACTACTTATTAGATTTAGCAGATGTTGCTGGAGCTATGAGTATTGAAGGATATCAAGGGAGTTCTGCGCCTTTTAGGGATGAATTACATAAAATAAGACCTTTTCAAGGAACCGTTAAAGTAGCAGAACGCATGTTTATGCTACTTTATAAATCACAAAATGTTGATGCTCATGAAAACTGCGAACGCGTACAGGACCCGTATTCTATGCGTTGTATTCCGCAGGTGCATGGCGCATCACGAAATGCATATTATCATTTAAAAGAGCTTACTGAGATTGAATTAAACTCGGTAACAGATAATCCAATTGTATTAAGTGATATTGAAGCAATTTCGGGCGGTAATTTTCATGGACAACCTTTAGCAATGGCATTGGACTATGGTTCGATTGCAGTTTCAGAATTAGGAAATATTTCAGACAGGCGATGCTTTTTACTATTAGAAGGTAAATTTGGTTTACCAAGACTATTAACTACTGGAGGCGGTTTAAACTCTGGTTTTATGATTCCACAATACACCACAGCAGCTTTGGTGTCTGAAAATAAATCTTTGTGTTTTCCATCGTCTGCCGATAGTATTCCTACGGCTTTAGGTCAAGAAGATCATGTGTCTATGGGAAGTATTTCTGGGCGTAAATTCAATCAGATTCTAGAAAATTTAGAGAAAATCTTAGCCATAGAATTAATGTATGCAGCACAAGCATTAGAATTTAGAAGACCAAATACCTTTTCTGATATTATTGAATCTAATTTTAAAATAATTAGACAGAAAGTGAAACGATTAGAAGAAGATCGTTTGTTGAAAGATGATATTGATGCCATGATACAATTAGTAAAACAGCAAAAATTTATTTTAAAGTAGTATGGGTATGTCGTTCAAAGAGCAAATTTTACAAGGGTTACCAGATATATTGCCTCAAGGAAAAGCGTATCCTAAAAATGCAAATAGGGCGCCTAAGAGAAAAGATGTATTGTCTATAAAGGAAAAGCAATTGGCTATTAGAAATGCGTTACGCTATTTTCCTAAAGATTGGCATAAAGAACTAGCAAATGAATTTGCTGAAGAACTTCAAGAATACGGACGCATATACATGTACAGGTTTAAACCAGATTATGAAATTTATGCAAGGTCTATTGATAAATATCCTGCAAAATCTCAACAAGCTGCTGCAATCATGTTAATGATTCAGAATAATTTAGATCCTGCTGTAGCGCAACACCCAGAAGAATTAATCACATATGGAGGTAATGGTGCTATATTTCAAAATTGGGCACAATATACGTTGACTATGCAATACTTAGCCACTATGACGAATGAGCAAACATTGCATATGTATTCTGGTCATCCTATGGGGTTGTTTCCGTCTTCCAAAGAAGCACCTAGAGTTGTGGTGACTAATGGCATGATGATACCTAATTATTCTAAGCCAGACGATTGGGAAAAGTATAACGCATTAGGCGTCACACAATATGGGCAAATGACTGCTGGGTCTTACATGTACATTGGTCCGCAAGGTATCGTACATGGTACAACCATTACTATTATGAATGCTTTCAGGAAACTACTATCAAAAGAAAAAACACCAGCAGGAAAGATATTTTTAACCTCAGGTTTAGGTGGTATGAGTGGAGCTCAACCCAAAGCAGGAAATATAGCGGGGTGCATTACGGTTTGTGCAGAAGTCAATGCAAAAGCGGCTAAAAAGCGATACGAACAAGGCTGGGTAGATGTATTGATAGAAGATATAGATGATTTAGTGAGAAGAGTGAAATTGGCACAAGTAAAAAACGAAGTAGTATCAATAGCATACATTGGTAATGTGGTTGAAGTATGGGAGTCTTTTGATAAGGAAGATATATTTGTTCATTTAGGTTCAGACCAAACATCGCTTCATATTCCATGGACAGGAGGGTATTATCCCGTTGATTGTACTTTTGAAGAATCCAATGTTTTGATAAAAGAGAATCCAAAGCTTTTTAAAGAAAAAGTACAAGTGTCTTTAAAACGACATGCCAACGCTATAAACAAACACGTAGAAAAGGGTACTTATTTTTTTGACTATGGAAATGCCTTTTTATTAGAAGCATCACGAGCTGGTGCAGATGTAATGGCTGAAAACAATATTGATTTTAAACACCCTTCTTACGTGCAAGATATTTTAGGACCTATGTGTTTTGACTTTGGTTTCGGACCATTTAGGTGGGTGTGTGCTTCAGGAAAACAAGAAGATTTAGATAAAACAGATGCAATTGCCGAAGAGGTTCTAAAACATATTTTGGAAACAGCTCCAGAAGAGATTAAGTTACAAATGCAAGACAATATCACTTGGATAAAAAATGCAAAACAAAATAAATTGGTAGTTGGTTCTCAGGCGCGTATACTATATGCTGATGCAGAAGGACGTGCAAAAATAGCTCTGGCTTTTAACCAAGCTATTGCAAAAGGAGAAATTGGGCGAGTTATCTTAGGCAGAGATCATCATGATGTAAGTGGCACAGATTCACCTTATAGGGAAACCTCAAATATATATGATGGCAGTAAGTTTACCGCAGATATGGCAATGCATAATGTAATTGGTGATAGTTTTAGAGGAGCCACTTGGGTGTCAATTCACAACGGTGGTGGTGTTGGATGGGGTGAAGTCGTAAATGGTGGTTTTGGTATGTTATTAGATGGTAGCGAAGCGGCAGAAAACAGACTTAAAAACATGTTGTTTTATGATGTGAATAACGGTATTTCAAGACGAAGTTGGGCAAGAAATGATAATGCCCGTTTTGCAATACAACGTGAAATGGAACGTACTCCAAATTTAAAAGTAACCTTACCAAATTTAGTAGATGACACTATTTTAGAATCTTTATTTTAATGAAGACACTTTTTAAAAATATAAAAGAATTAATCCAAGTTAGAGAAGAACAAGTGTCTTTTCTAAGAGGGAAAGAAATGTCAATCTTGCCTACTATAAAAAATGCTTTTTTAGTAGTTGAAAACGGACTGATATCAGATTTTGGAAAAATGAAAGATTGTCCCAAAATTTCAGATGCTAAAGTTATAGATGCATCAGGTAAGTTGATATTGCCTACATGGTGCGATTCGCATACACATATTGTTTATGCAGGAACCAGAGAAACTGAGTTTGTAGATAGAATTAACGGATTGTCTTATGAAGACATAGCAAAGCGCGGCGGAGGGATTTTAAATTCCGCAAAGCAACTTCAGAATACATCTGAAGAGGATTTATACATTCAAAGTAAAAAAAGATTAGAAGACGTTATCAAATTAGGTACTGGAGCTATTGAGATTAAATCAGGATATGGTTTGACTTTAGAAGCCGAATTAAAGATGCTTCGAGTTATAAAACGTTTAAAAGAAGAGTTTTCTATACCAATAAAGGCCACTTTTTTAGGTGCACATGCTTTACCAGAAGCTTATAAGAATAATAAAGAAAGCTATGTGGAATTATTAGTTGATGAAATGATACCAAAAGTAGTAGAAGAACAACTTGCAGATTTCATTGATGTGTTTTGTGAAACAGGTTATTTTTCTGTCGAAGAGACTGAATTAATTCTAAAAGTAGGGAGGTTACATGGTTTAATGCCTAAAATTCATGTCAATCAATTTAATGCTATAGGGGGTGTTGCTGTAGGCGTAAAGTATAAAGCGTTTTCAGTTGATCACCTAGAAGAAATGCGGAATGAAGATATAGAAATCTTAAAAAACACATCTACCATACCAGTAGCATTACCAGGATGTTCATACTTTTTAGGGATACCATACACGCCAGCGAGAAAAATGATAGATTCAGGTTTGCCATTAGCTATAGCAACAGATTATAATCCTGGGTCTGCTCCTTCTGGGAATATGAATTTTGTAGTATCTACAGCCTGTATAAAAATGAAAATGACACCCGAGGAAGCTATTAATGCGGCTACAATTAATGGAGCATATGCTATGGGGCTTGAACAACAAGTAGGTTCCATAACAAAAGGGAAGTTGGCAAATCTTATTTTAACGAAACCCATTAGTTCATACAATTTTATGCCCTATAGTTTTGGAAACAATCATATCGAAAAAATATATTTAAAAGGAGAAGCTGTTGTTTAGTGAATTTTCAAACATACATGTAGATTATCAACCAGGTCAACAAGAATTTTGGGCAGGAAGAAAAACCACTTTTGGAATTGAATCTCAATATTGGTATCAACATATATTGTGTGGAAGTTTGAAGGGTTTGGAGGGTTGTAAAACTCCAGATTTCGGAATATTAGGTTATGCTTGTGATGAAGGTGTAAGACGAAATTTTGGAAGAGTAGGAGCTATAGATGGACCATTAATTATTAGAGAAAAATTAGGAAGATTACCATTTCATTTTGAAAATATATCTGTGATGGATTTTGGAGATGTTATTTGTTTGGATAATGATTTAGAATCTTGCCAAAAAGCATTTTCATTAGGAATTAACAATCTCGTTAAAAAAGGTGTTTTTCCAATCGGATTAGGAGGAGGACACGATATAGCCTATGCACACTATATGGGTTTGAAACAGGCATTTCCCAAAAAAAGAATTGGAATTATAAATTTTGATGCTCATTTTGATTTGAGACCTGTTGATAGAAAACCAAATTCAGGAACACCTTTCAACCAAATTCTTTTAGAGTTTTCAGAAAACGGAGAAAAGATTGATTATTTCGCTATTGGAATTCAAAAACAATCCAATACCAAACAGCTTTTTGAAATAGCTAAGAAGTTTCAAGTCGATTTTGCATTCAATGATGCTTGTTCTCATTTAAAAGAAGATGTAAAATTTCTTCAGAATAAATTAGAATCATTCATTCAAAACAATGATTACTTGTATATCACCATTGATCTAGATGGTTTCTCTTCTGCTTACGCATCTGGTGTAAGCGCGCCATCTCCTTTTGGTTTCAGTCCAAATTTTGTATACGAAATTTTAGAGTTTTTAATAAGCTCTAAAAAAGTAATTTCATGTGATATTGCAGAGCTAAATCCAAAATACGATAGAGACAGTCAAACAGCTAGTTTGGCCTCTCGACTAATAGATTTTATCGTAACAAATGTTTAGCTCGAAAAATTAATTCTTACCAGATTTAAAACTGTCAAATTCAGATGCTTTTTTAGTCTTTGGGAAATTGTTGTTTTCTGAATTGGTATCAGCAAATTCAAAATTAGGATCTAAAATTACTTTAACGGCTTCTTTATCTTTTACAAAAACATGTTTAATTTCATATTCGTTTCTTCTCCAAACTTGAGCAGGAAGTATATCAGTTTCTTTAGATCCGTCTTTGTATGTCCATTCAATGGTAACAGGCATTATGAGGCCTCCTATGTTTTTAATGTTGACTTCATAAATGTTTTTTCCTGAGACTTGTTTTCTAATTTCATCTTCATCAAATCTAGATAAAAATTGCCCATATGCATTATCTGGAGTGGAAACCATATTAATAACCTCTGGACCATTTGAAAAGTTCATGTTTTCAGTTTTATTGCTATTACTGCCATCAGTACTAGTAATCTTTATTTCAGAAGATTTTTTCTGGTCTTCAATATTTTTATTTTCCTCATAAACTTTAAACCATTTTACATTACTAAGTTCTCTGTCTACATGGTCTGTGGTAAAGAACCAGCCTCTGTAAAACCAATCTAGGTCTACAGCGCTAGCATCTTCAAGAGTTCTAAAAAGATCAGCAGGGTTAGGGTGTTTGTACTTCCAACGATTTGCATATTCTTTAAAGGCTTCATCAAAAAGCTCTTTACCCATTACGGAGTTTCTGAGTATTTGTAAGCCAACAGTTGGTTTTACATAAAAATTGGCTCCAAATTGATTAAACAATTCGTTATCTGAAGTGGTCATTGTTGGTCTTAAAATATTTTTATCACCACTCATAAATGGGATGATGCTTTTAGGTGTAACACTATTAAAATCAGGATATCTTTCTGCAACTGTACGTTGGTGTAAAAAGGTGTTTAAGCCTTCATCCATCCACATCCACTTGCGTTCGTCTGAACTCACAATCATTGGAAACCAATTATGTCCTACTTCATGAATAATAGTGCCTACCATGTTAGCTTTAGCAGTTTTACTAATTTTACCGTTTTTAGGTCTTCCCCCATTAAAACTAATCATTGGAAATTCCATTCCTATATTTGATGTATTGACTGAAATACAAACAGGGTATGGGTAATCAAAAGTAGCTTCAGAATATACCTCTAAAGCATGCATGATAGCTTTAGTAGATTCTTCTTCCCATACAGGCAATCCTTCTTTAGGGTAGAAAGACATAGCCATTACTGTATTGGTAGGAAGTTTTACATTTTGAGCATCCCACATAAACTTTCTTGAAGAAGCAAATGCAAAATCGCGAACATTTTCAGCTATAAATTTCCAGGTTTTTGTTTTTTTAGATTTATTCTTTTCATTTTCAATGGCTTCTTCTTTGGTAATAACCATTATTGGTTTATCAAAAGAATTTGAAGCTTGCTTTAAACGTTTACGTTGTTTTTTTGTTAAAACAGATTCTGGGTTTTGTAATGATCCGGTTGATGCTATAATATGATCTGATGGAACGGTGATTTCAACATCATAATCACCAAACTCAAGTGCAAATTCGCCCAATTTTTGAAATTGCTGATTTTGCCAGCCTTCAGTATCGTTATATACTGCCATTCTAGGGAACCAATGAGCAATTAGATAAACTGTATTATCATCATCAGGAAAATATTCATAACCTTCTCTAGATAGTAAAAACATACTTCTATCTGTAATATGATAGGACCAAGCAATATTTAATGTTATAGATTCGCCAGATTTTAAAGGTTGATCTGGTTTTACCTTCATCATAGTGTTGTTAACAAGGGTTGTTATATTATTACCATCTTTATCTTTAACGTATTTAATCGTATAACCAGCTGGGAAATTTATAGCCCGAGTAAGAAATTGCATTTTACGAGCATCTATGCCGTTTTTAATATTGTTGTTTATAGAACCAAAATCTTCGTTCCCTTTTTTATTTACATTTTGTTCAAGTTGAATCCATAAATAACTTAAGTCATCTGGAGAGTTATTGAAATAAGTGATAGTTTCTTCTCCAGAAAGTATATTATTAGTTTCATCTAATTGCGCTTTAATTTTGTAATTGGCATGCTGCTGCCAGTAATCTTTTCCTGGGGCACCACTTGCAGCTCTAAAACTGTTAGGAGGAGAAATTAGATTGTCAATGGGTTCAAATTTCCCTTGCCAAGGTTGGGTTTGAGCAAATGTAAATTGATACAACATTAAACAAATTAATGTGTTTAAGATTGGTTTCATGGTTTTCGAGTTAGTTATTGTTAAGAGATGGTTGCAATATAGTAAAAATTGATAGCTTTTAATTGCTGAAAAACCGTATAGTTAAAGTTAGTTTTAAGGTTTTGTGAAAAATTGAAAGCTTAGTGGTTTTGTGTTGTTAAACATTGTACACTTCTGTACCTTTGCAATACAAATTTTATTTATATGAGTAAGAAAACAGCGGTTACATTTGATGTATTAATTGAAATACCAAAAGGAAGTAGAAACAAGTACGAGTATGACTTTGTACTTAATAAAATTAGATTTGATAGAATGCTATTTTCTTCAATGATGTATCCAGGTGATTATGGTTTTGTTCCAGAGACACTAGCCTTAGATCAAGATCCTTTAGATGTATTAGTTTTGGGACATCAACCAACATTTCCTATGGTTGTAATGGAGGTAAGACCAATAGGTGTTTTTTATATGACAGATGAAAAAGGACCAGATGAAAAAATAATATGTATTCCTGTGTCAGATCCTATCTGGAGTAATAAATGGGATATTTCAGACATAAACCCACATAGACTTAAAGAAATTGAACATTTTTTTAAAGTGTATAAAGATTTAGAAAAGAAAAAAGTTGATACAGGAGGATGGGGAAATGCAGAAGCTGCTATAAAAATATATCATGAATGCGTTAAGCGTTATGATGATAGCGAACATAAGAAAAAGAGAACTTTTACTATATAAAAAACCATTTGAGTTTTAAAACTTAAGCCACTTTATAAATAATAAAGTGGCTTTTTTTATTTTCAATTATAAATTTTTTAGAGTTATTATTAATTTTTTACATCCAGTAAATTTTATTTGATAAAGCAAAAATAAACTCACTTAAAATTCGGTAATATCGATATTATAATTTAAAGGGTGTTTAGGTGATTAATCTTTAATAAATAATACTTTTTTTTATCACTTTTATTTTTCTACTTTTATTGGCATTAAATAACTTTATAACTAACTAAAAAAATATGGAATTAATAGTGAATTTTTTACCGCTTTTTGGCGTGGTGGCGTTGGCGTTTGTTTTTATTAAAAGTAGATGGGTGTCAAAACAAGATGAAGGGACTGATACTATGAAAGTTATTGCTAAGAATATTGCTGATGGGGCAATGTCTTTTCTAAAAGCGGAATATAAAATTTTATCAATCTTTGTTATAGCTGTAGCTATACTATTGTATTTTAAAGGGAACAGTGAAGATGGTTCTAATGGAATGGTAGCTGTATCATTTATTGTTGGAGCTATTTGTTCTGCGTTGGCAGGTTTTATAGGTATGAAAGTAGCCACTAAGGCAAATGTAAGGACTACTAGTGCCGCAAGAACATCATTAGGAAAAGCACTTGAAGTTGCGTTTGCTGGAGGAGCTGTAATGGGGCTTGGAGTTGTAGGATTGGGTGTGTTAGGGCTAAGTGGGTTGTTTATGATTTATAGCGGGCAAGGATGGGAAATAACAGAGATTCTTAATGTGTTATCTGGATTCTCATTAGGAGCATCATCAATTGCTTTATTTGCACGTGTAGGTGGAGGTATTTATACCAAAGCAGCCGATGTTGGTGCAGATCTTGTTGGTAAGGTAGAAGCAGGTATTCCTGAAGATCACCCGCTAAATCCAGCTACTATTGCAGACAATGTAGGTGATAATGTTGGTGACGTTGCTGGAATGGGAGCAGATTTATTTGAGTCTTATGTAGGCTCAATTATTGGTACAATGGTACTTGGAGCTTTAATAGTTACTCCTGGTTTTGATGGTCTTGGAGCGGTGTATTTGCCATTAGCACTTGCGGCTATTGGAATTATAATGTCTATTATAGGAACATTCTTTGTAAGAGTTAAAGAAGGAGGGTCACCACACGCCGCTTTAAATATAGGTGAGTTTGGTTCTGCAGGTTTAATGCTTATTGCTTCTTACTTTTTAATTACAAATTTTATACCTGCAGAAGTAGATGGATTGCCTTTTGGAGCTATGGGCGTTTTTTATGCAACTATTGCAGGATTAGTGTCTGGTTTAGCAGTTGGTAAAGTAACTGAGTATTACACTGGTACAGGTACCAAACCAGTAAACTCTATTGTTAGACAATCTGAAACTGGTGCTGCCACAAATATTATTGCAGGTTTGGGAATAGGTATGATGTCTACAATGTTTCCAATTATACTAATTGCTGCCGCTATTTTAGTGTCGCATCATTTTGCTGGATTATACGGGATAGCAATTGCTGCTGTTGGTATGTTGGCAAATACAGGAATTCAATTAGCGGTTGACGCTTACGGACCAATATCCGATAATGCTGGTGGTATAGCTGAAATGGCAGAATTACCTAGTGAAGTAAGAGAAAGAACAGATAAGTTAGATGCTGTTGGTAACACCACAGCTGCTATTGGGAAAGGATTTGCAATTGCGTCTGCTGCATTAACAGCATTAGCGCTGTTTGCTGCTTTCATGAAAACAGCAGGCGTAAAGTCTATTGATGTTTCTCAACCAGATATTATGGCAGGTTTATTAATTGGGGGTATGCTACCGTTTGTATTTTCAGCATTATCAATGAATGCAGTTGGTAGAGCTGCCATGGCTATGATTGAAGAAGTAAGGAGGCAATTTAGAGATATACCTCAATTAAAAGCTGCTTTAGAAATCATGCGTAAGTATGACTCAGATATGAGTAAAGCTTCAGAGGCAGATAGAAAGATTTTTGATGAAGCTAATGGGGTTGCAGAATATGATAAATGTGTAGATATTTCAACTAAAGCATCTATTAGAGAAATGGTACTTCCTGGTTTATTAGCTATTGCTGTACCAGTTGCTGTTGGTTTTATTGGAGGTGCAGAAATGCTTGGTGGTTTATTAGCGGGTGTTACAACTTGTGGAGTATTAATGGCTATTTTTCAATCTAATGCAGGAGGAGCTTGGGATAATGCTAAAAAAACTATAGAAGAACAAGGTAGAAAAGGTACAGAAGCTCACAAAGCTGCTGTTGTTGGAGATACGGTTGGAGATCCATTTAAAGATACCTCAGGGCCTTCATTGAACATTTTATTAAAACTTATGAGTGTAGTGGCATTGGTTATTGCTCCAAGCTTAGTTTCAGATGAAGCTGTTCAGGCATATAATGAAAATGAAATTAATACAATAGAAACTGTAAGGAAAGTTGTGGTTGACATGACTAATAATGAAGACGGCAGCTGTAAAGCTGTAGTTACAGTAATTACAAATGAAAATGGTGAAGAATCTACAACATATGAAACCTTTAAAGGAACAAAGTCAGAAGTAAGAGCACGTGTTGACGCTCTAAAGAGTAATGGTTAGCCAAAAGACCTAAGAACCAATTCTGGCGAAAAACCACGCGGTATGCGTGGTTTTTTTGTTTATTAGATAAATTGTTTAGGAAAAATCCAGTAGTGAAAAAGTTAAAATGATTGTTTTGAATCATTTAATGCTTAATTTGAACTATTTGTGATAGAATAAAAAGTTATCTTTAGGGAGAATTTTAAACTTAAAGATGAAATGTAATTCCTTAATATTAATCCTTATTTTATTATCTTTCAATTGTGTCTTTTCTCAATATAAAAAAGAATCTAAATATTACAATTTATTTGATTCTTACGCCGAAGAAGAAAATTTTGGAGCATTTAACGGTAAAGAATATTTAGATATATATCCTGAAGAAATAAGAACATCAAAAACGAACAATAAGTTTTATGGCTCCTATGATTTTGTAAGCGGCTATGTGCTTTATGATGGGCAACCATATTATAATGTGAAATTTAAGTATGAATTAGTACATGATTTGTTACTTATAGCTTATACAAATGAAAGAGTTAATCTATTAGCTCTCAATTCTAAAATGGTTGAAGAATTTGAATTGATAGGGCATAAATTTAAAAGACTACCAAATAACTCCGGGATAATAAAATCAGTGTATCGTAATGGATTTTTTAAAGAAGAATATATTGGAAGTGAGTTTTCTTTATACAGTAAACATGTAAAAAAAGTAGTAGAAAAACTAACCGAAAATAAAATAGCATTTGAGTTTAGAGAATCTACGTATTTTATAGCAGGTTACAGAGATGTTTATTATCAGATTTCAACGAAAAAAAGCTTTCTAGAGGCTTTCCCTTTCTATGAAAAGTCTATAAAGTACTTCTATAAAAAGAATTCTGCTTTAGTAAGAAAAAATAAAGAAAAATTCTATTTAAATCTTTTAAAGTATTTAGATAATTTAAACTCACATAATGAAGTTAAGTAAAAAGTTAATGTCAAGGATATTTAAAATCACTTTTGTACTTATTTTGATTTCTCAACTAACCCATGCTCAAAAAAAGAGTGAAATTTCTTTAGATTTAAATGATATTAGTCTCAAAGAAGCTCTGATTGAATTAGAAAAAGCTTCAGAATTTAATTTTTACTTTGAAGAAAGTTGGTTGAAAAATATTAGAGTAACAAGAGTATTTGAAAATTCTAGTTTAGAAGATATTTTAAAAGAACTTTTAAAAGAAACTCAACTAAATTATTTCGTTACTGATAACAAAGTTATTCTTACTAAAAATAACGTAATTATAAATAACCTTCCTTTTGATTATTTTAATAAAGAAGAAATTGAAACAGAAATTTCAGATGCAGAAGCAAAGAAAATACCAGTGCTACAAAAAGAATATAACAACCGTTCTATTGGCTCACGAAAGATTTTTTCAATAGGAAAAGAACAAGCGAATTCACCTCAAAAAAAACATAAATTATCTGGTGTTATTGTTGATAGAAAAACTAAAAAACCAATAGAAAATTTAAGTGTTTATATTGATGGGACAAGTATTAATACAGTAACCAACCAATCTGGATACTATTCTTTAATGGTTCCTAAAGGGTATCATGTTTTAGAAATTTCTTCTCTAAGTTATGGTAAGAATCAAAAGCAAATAGTTGTTTATGGGAGTGGTTCTTTAAATTTTTCTTTGAAAGAAGAAATCAATGCCTTAGATGAGATAGTTGTAAAGTCTGATAAAGATAAGAATATTAAAAGGGTAGCTGTTGGCGTAACTTCTGTTGATGTAAAAGGAATAAAAAATATTCCATTGGTTTTAGGAGAAAGAGATGTTGTAAAAGTAGCCACTACAATGCCAGGAATAAAAACAGCTGGCGAAGGTGCTTTAGGGTACAGTGTAAGAGGAGGAAAAGTAGATCAAAATTTAATACTTTTTGATGATGCTGCCATTTATAATCCATCTCATTTTTTTGGTGTGTTTTCAGCTGTAAATCCATTTGCAACTGGTAGTGTAGATATTTATAAAGGAAGTATTCCTGCTGAGTATGGGGGTAAATTATCATCGGTAATTGATATTTCAACAAAAGAAATTAATAAGAAAGAATTATCTGGCGAAGGTAATATAGGTCCTGTTACAGGGAATTTAATGTTAGAAATACCTGTTGTAGAAGATAAATCGGCCGTTTTGGTTGGTGCAAGAGCTACTTATTCCAATTGGGTTTTAAGATCACTTTCAGAAGAGTCATTACAAAACAGTAAAGCATCATTTTTTGATGCGGTTTTGAAGTATGAGGATAAAATTAATGAGAAAAACTCTATACAAGCTATGGGGTATTTTAGTAATGATAAATTTAGTATAACATCAGATTCTATATTTGATTATGGTAATAGATTAGGTTCTTTAAAATGGAATCATACATTTAATTCTAAAAATTCTGCTTCTATTCAGTTAGCTACAAGTCAGTATAAATTTAACATAATTTTTGATGGTAATTTCAATCAAAACTCAGACTTTGGTTATAAAATAAATGAAACTCAGTTAAAACTTAGGGCTAAATATTTGCATAGTAATGAGCACAAGTTTACATATGGTTTAAGTAGTAAACTTTATGCAATAGACCCAGGAGAGATAAAGCCTTTAGGGGGTGAGTCTATCGTAACAAATAGAAAAGTAGATAAGGAAAAAGGTTTAGAGTCGGCAGTTTATGTGTCAGATCTATATAAAGTGAGTGATAAACTTTCATTAGATTTAGGTTTAAGGTTTTCTATGTTTTCTGCATTAGGACCCAGTATGCAGAATATATATGCCCCTAATGTTCCAATAAGTGAGGAGTCTGTAGTAGAAACTAAAGAATTTGGTAGTAATGAATTTATAAAAACATATGGTGGACCAGAAGTAAGAATATCGGCGAGGTATTTTTTATCTCCTACTTCTTCTATCAAGGCATCATATAATAATACCATTCAATATTCACATTTATTATCAACAAATACTACAGCTTCTCCAGTAGATTCTTGGAAACTATCAGATTTAAATATTGAGCCTCAAAGGGCGCAACAAGTATCTTTAGGATTGTTCAAGAATTCTGAAAGTGATATTTATGAATTTAGTTTAGAAGGTTATTACAAAAAAATGAATAATCTACTAGATTTTAAGGTTGGGGCAGAATTGTTTTTAAATCAAAATATAGAAACAGAATTGTTGCAAGGGGATGGTAAGGCTTATGGCGTAGAGTTTTTAGCTAAAAAGAAAGAAGGTCGATTAAATGGATGGCTAGCATATACTTATGCTAGAACTTTTGTTAAGTTGGATAGTGAGTTTTTAACTAATAGAGTTAATAATGGCGATTATTTTGCAGCTAATCAAGATAGACCACACGATTTAAGCTTAGTTTCAAATTATAGGTTAACAAAGCGATATAGTTTTTCTATGAATTTTAGTTATCAATCAGGTAGACCAATAACTTACCCAGTTGGGAAATATTTTTTAAATGGAATTGAGCACGTATTGTATAGCGATAGAAATAAATTTAGAATTCCAGATTATTACAGATTAGATTTGGGCTTAAACATAGAGGGAAATCATAAAAATGTAAAATTAGCTCATAGCTTTTGGAATATATCAGTGTATAATGTCTTGGGGAGAAATAATCCTTTTTCTGTGTTTTTTGTTAATGAAGATGGACAAATAAAAGGGTATAAATCATCAATTTTTGCAATACCAGTACCAACTATAACTTATAATTTTAAATTTTAAAATGAATTTTAAAAAAAATTATATCATCATTTGTTTTCTGTTGCTCACAACAATGCTTTTTGATTGTACAGAGCCTTTCAATGCTGTTACAGAAACTTTTGAAGATGCTTTAGTAATAGAGGCTACTATTACAGATGAGCTTAAAACTCAGGAAATAAAATTGTCTCGTACCATAGCGTTAGAAGAAGGTAGTGAACCAAATTATGTAACAAGTGCTCAAGTAAGTATAGAAGGAAGTAATTCTATGGTATATAATTTTGAGCATACAGCTTATGGTGTTTATGAATCCGCTGAACAGTTTCAAGCACAACTAGGCGTTTCGTATAAATTGAAAATTGCTGTAAATGGAAGACAATATAGTTCAAGTACTCAGGTATTACCTTCTAAAGTAGAAATAGAAAAAGTATATGGGGAGCTAATAAATATTGAAAATGGTCTTGGAGTACAGATATTTGTTGATAGTGAAGAGGCTCAAGGAAATGCAAATTATTTTAGATATGAGTACGAGGAAACCTATCAGATTATAGCTAAAAACCATTTCCCATTTGATTTAGTATTAGATCCAGAAGAATGGGCTGATGATGTGCAAACAGGATTATTTTGTAGTGAGCGTCCAATATGGGTTAGAAGACCTCTAAATGAAAAAACTTGTTATTTGAGTGATGTTTCCAACGATATATTTGTTACAAGTATTAATGGGGTAAATGAGAGTAGAGTGCTAAAATATCCCATTAGGTTCATACAGGCTGATGATCATCTTTTAAGAGATCGCTACAGTATTTTAGTAAAACAATTTGTGCAATCTGCTGATGCGAATAATTTTTATAAAATATTAAAAGAATTTGGTGATGATGAAAGTTTACTTATTGAAAATCAACCAGGGTTTGTTCAAGGTAATATTTTTTCTGAAGTAAATGAAAATGAGAAAGTAATTGGTTTTTTTGATGTGTCTTCAATGAGTTCAAAAAGAATATTTTTTAATTACAAAGATTTTGAAATAGAAAGAAAACCAAGTTACTTGTTTGAATGTGATGAGTTTAGAGATTATAATTTCGGTGCAATTGGTCCACCATTTACAGAACATGATGAAAGAGGGTTTTTATTTAGACTTTTAAAAGATCATGGATATAAATTTTTTGGGCAAGATATGTGTGTAGTATTTATTGTTAAAGCAGAATGTGGAAATTGCACTTCATTTGCTTCGGGAGAAAAACCTTTATTTTGGGAAGACTAATGGATTATAAAAAATGTTATTTATACCTATTGATTTGTTTGTACTCAGGTATTAGTTTAGGTCAGGTTAAGGCAGATATTCAATCAGAAATGCTAAATTCAATTCCCAGAGAAAAAGCTTTTATTGAAATTAATGATGAAGTTTTAGTTGCTGGAGAACCCTTATATTATAAATTATTTTGCTTAATACAAAATGATAACACATTTAGTAAGATAAGTAAAATTGCTTATGTAGAACTAATAGATAAAGAGTATAATAAACTGTTTAAGCATAAGATTAAACTTGAAAAAGGTATAGCATATGGAGACTTTTTTATACCACCAAATGTTAATACAGGAAATTACAAGCTTGTTGGGTATACACAATGGATGAACAATAATAAGACGGAACAGTTTTTTCAAAAAGATATATATATTATCAATCCATTTATTTCATCTACAGATAGAACTAAAGACCCTAATCTAGAAAGTAATACTTCAATAGTTGATATAAAATTAAGAGACGAATTGCTTCCGTTAATTGATATAGAAAATAGTGAATTAAATACAGATTCGAAAATATATGAACCCAGAAGTAAAGCTGTTTTAAATTTAAATGGTGTTGCAAGTAATGGAAGTTATGTGCTTTCAATTAGAAAAACAAATGTATTAAAATATGATTCTTTTGTTAATAAAGAGGGAAGCTTGCTAAAAGACACTATTATAAATACATCAAGAGAATTTTGTTTGCCAGAATTAAGAGGGGAGATCATTTCGGGGCAAGTGTTTTTTAAAGAAAATAATGAGGTTGCAGTAGATAAAACGATTACTCTATCAATTCCTGATAAAAATTATATTTATAAAAATGTACTAACAGATGAGTCAGGTAGATTTATATTTAATTTACGAGAAAACTATTTTAGCGAAAAATGCTTTTTACAAGTTATGGATTCTAATCCTGAAAATTTCAAAATTGTTTTAGATGACAAATCCTTTAGATATGACAAAAATCTAGTATTCAATGAAATACAGTTAGATGTTAATACAGAGAAATGGCTTCGTGCAGAGAGTGTTTCAAACCAAGTTGAAAATGCATATAACGTGGTTAAATTAGATAGTACTGTTATTAAAATGCAGCCAAACTCCTTTTTTGAATCTTCCTCAATTTCATATAAATTAGATGATTATGCTAGATTTCCAACCGTAAGAGAGACATTTGTTGAGGTGGTAGAAGGAGCAGCTATTAGAAAAAAGAAAGATAAATACTCTTTTAAAATATATTTTTATGAAGGTTATGAGAATTATCCTTTTGCAGATTATGAGCCTTTAGTACTTTTTGATGGTGTTTTAGTGCAAGACAACCAATATTTAATAGATTATGACCCTTATAAAATAGATGAGGTAAACTTGGTGAAAGGAAGTTATTTTTATGGCCCAAAAATATTTAATGGTATTATTGATATACGAACCAAAAAAACTAATGTGTTTTCTTCAAATAGTCAAGAATTTAAAGGGTTGCATTATTTAGAGTTAGACCTTGTTCAAAATAAAAAAATCTATTATTCTCCTAATTATGGTGTGAATTTTGGAAATCAGCTTAAAAGAATTCCAGATTATAGGCGTCAACTTTTATGGCAACCCAATATTACTTTAAATGGAGAAAATGAGCCGATTGAGTTTTACACATCAGATGTTGAAGGTATTTATGAGATTACATTAAAAGGGTATACCAATAGCGGTGTTTATTTAACAAAGAAAGGGTATTTTGAAGTTAAAAATAAATCTAACTAAAAAGTCTTTTCTTAAAACAGACCATGAATTTCAGCATCTATAGTATTAATTACCTTGCCCAAATCTTCAGGCTTATCAACAAAATTAAGATTGTCTACATCAATAATAACAAGTTTTCCGTTTTTGTAGCCATGAATCCAGGCTTCGTAGCGCTCATTTAATCTGCTTAAGTAATCAATGCTAATTGAGTTCTCATAATCCCTTCCTCGTTTATGAATTTGAGAAACTAAATTAGGTATAGAGCTTCTTAAATAGATTAATAAATCTGGTCCTTTTACTAAAGATTCCATTAACTCAAATAGTGATTTGTAGTTTTCAAAGTCGCGATTGGTCATTAATCCCATGGCATGTAAGTTGGGCGCAAATATATGAGCGTCTTCGTAAATAGTTCTATCTTGAATTATTTGCTTGCCACTTTCACGAATTTGTAATACTTGGCGAAACCTACTATTTAAAAAATACACCTGTAAATTAAAACTCCAGCGTTCCATTTGATTATAGAAATCATCTAAATATGGATTGTCTACAACATCTTCTAATTGTGCTTCCCATTTGTAATGTTTAGCAAGTAATTTAGTTAAAGTAGTTTTTCCAGCTCCTATGTTTCCGGCAATTGCAATGTGCATAATAATGGTTAGTTAGTTTTTAATTGAAATTGTTCTAGGGTTTGGTGGTGGTAAATATACAAGGTTTCATTCACTACAAAAAACTGATTTATCAAGAACTTTGGTAGTTCTATAAATATTGTGGTTTTAGAGTTTTCTCCAAGAAAATACAAGTCATTTTCTTTTTTGAGGATAATATCATTATTACTATGCGTTAGTTTAGTAAAACCATTGTTTTTAATTTTTAAAAGTAAATTACCAAAGTAGTTATATTGATAAATGTAATCTTCAGTGAGTAACCAAGCACTATTGTAATTACTCTTTAAATCTAAAACGTTACTTTGTATTGGCAGAGATCTAGCCTTAGTAGTATTGTTTTTATAATTGTACAATTCTAACTGTTGAGTGTCTTGGTTAAATACCCAAAGTGTATTATCAAAACCACTAGAAATATGAGTTATGTTTTTATAGGGTTGAATGGAGTTAAAATCCATTTTGTGAACTTCAGCAAGTCTATTATCAAGGATAATTACGGTATTAAAGTCTCTGTAAAATAAATTGATTTTTAAGGGGTTGAACGTATTAATGGAAAATAAATCTCCTAATTGTAGATTATTATAGCTTAAAGTATTGTTTTTAGTTTTTTTATAAAACGTATTATTGGTGGTGTAATATGTTGTTCCAAAATTATCTATAGAAACGATATAGTCACTAGGAAAGTCTAAACTTTTAACAAGTGTAGCTTGTATTGGATTTTGAGCGTGATTTAAAAATGAAAAAAGCAGTATTAAAAAAGTGTATCTCATGTCAAGACGAAAAATACAAAAATCAAACCATTTTAAGGAGAGTGATAAATGATTTGTTTAAAAATGAAGTAGTTACAGGTTTGAAGGTGTTATCATGATAAAAAAACTTTCACAGAATCTCTTTTTTCTTTGGTTTAATAATGAAACAATAATATATTTGCGCTCGGTTTTGGGAAGATACTCAAGCGGCCAACGAGGACAGACTGTAAATCTGTTGGTTTTTACCTTCGCAGGTTCGAATCCTGCTCTTCCCACAAATAAACAGAAAAAGCAAGCTAAATATAAAGCTTGTTTTTTTGTTTTATACCATTTTCTATTTTACAAAGAGTAGCTTATAAGAGGAATAAAGTTAATCCTAACTCTTCTTGTTTTGTATAAGTGTCATACTCTTTTTAAAACAAGGAGGTTATTGTTTTTTAATATAAAAAAAGACTGCACTAAGGCAGTCTTTAAATATTAATTTTTATGAATGTGTTATAGTCTAAAAGCTTCTTTTACTTTATTAACAAAATCAAGTTTTTCCCAAGTAAATAATTCAACATCAAGTGTTATACTATCTCCGTTAGGCTGAGAAAATGTTTTTGAAACCACTTCATTAGTACGTCCCATATGTCCATAAGCAGCCGTTTCACTATACATTGGCGAACGTAATTTTAAACGTTCTTCAATGGCAAATGGGCGCATATCAAAAACCTCAGAAACTTTAGAAGCAATTTCGCCATCAGTTAAATCTACTTTAGCTGTTCCGTAAGTTTCAATAAAAATACCCATTGGTTCTACAACTCCTATTGCATAACTTACTTGCACTAGTACTTCATCAGCAACGCCAGCAGCAACTAAATTTTTAGCAATATGACGTGTAGCATACGCAGCACTTCTATCAACTTTACTAGGATCTTTTCCAGAAAATGCTCCGCCACCATGAGCACCCTTACCACCATAAGTGTCTACAATAATTTTACGACCTGTTAAACCTGTATCTCCATGAGGACCACCAATTACAAACTTTCCAGTAGGGTTAATATGGTATTTAATATCTTCATTAAATAATGCTTGAGCAGCTTCAGGTAATTTTGCAATAACTCTTGGAATCAAGATATTTTTTATGTCTTCTCTAATTTTTGAAAGCATAGTATCGTCTTCATCAAAGTCATCGTGTTGTGTAGAAACAACAATAGCATCAATACGTTGAGGAACATTATCATCGCTATATTCTATGGTAACCTGACTTTTAGAATCTGGTCGTAAATAGGTGATGTCTTTATTTTCTCTACGTAATTCAGCTAATTCTTTTAATATTAAATGAGATAAATCTAATGCTAATGGCATATAGTTTTCAGTTTCATTTGTAGCATAGCCAAACATCATTCCTTGATCACCAGCACCTTGATCTTCTTTTTTACCTCTATCAACTCCTTGATTAATATCTTCAGATTGCTCATGGATTGCCGAAAAGACACCACATGAATTTCCGTCGAACATATATTCACCTTTGGTGTATCCTATTTTGTTAATAGTGTCCCTAGCAATTTTTTGAACATCTAAATATGTGTTGGATTTTACTTCACCAGCAAGTACCACTTGTCCTGTAGTTACTAGTGTTTCACAAGCTACTTTAGAATCTAAATCAAAAGCTAGAAAATTATCTATAAGTGCATCACTAATTTGATCTGCAACTTTATCTGGATGTCCTTCAGAAACACTTTCCGAAGTAAATAAATAAGGCATTATGTATAAATTTATGAGTGAGATTTGACGGAAAACGTCAAGGAAGTTAACACTGCCTTTAGCATTTTTTTTTATGCTGAACAATTATAATGTATTTGTAAAACAGTTCAGTATAAAGAGGTTGCAATCAGTCAAATCTTTCCTCTATTGTTATGTTGACAAAAGTATGAAATTTCAATAAAAGGAAAATCAAATTTTATTTTTTTATTAAAAAAAATTGGTTGCTACTTTTTAAAAATTAATATTTGCAGTGTTAATATGAAAAAACAAGTTTTAAATATCATTTCTATTATTGTCTTAGAGGTCTCTCTACTGCAATAGGAAGTGTTATTTGAAATAATATTATAAAATTAACCTTCCTATATTTCTAAGGAAGGTTTTTTTATGAAATTTTTTAGGCTATTGGACATCATAAAATTTCGATATTAATTATCTGATTTTCAATTTGTTGTATTTTTTTTAAGTGTAGTGAATTTAACTAGCATAATCATTAAAAAAAGCTAATAAATACCTAAAGAATTATTTTCGTTGACTATAAATAAGCTTTTTTTATAAAAAGTCTTAAAATCATCAAAATATCATAAAATATCTAAATAAGATTTAAAAATATTAATAAGAAACATGAGCGAACTTAATAAATATAGTAAAACAGTTACTCAGAATCCTTCTCAACCAGCTTCTCAGGCTATGCTTTATGCAACAGGCTTAACAGAAGAAGATTTGAAAAAAGCTCAAATTGCAATTGGAAGCACTGGATATGATGGAAATCCATGTAATATGCATTTAAATGGTATAGCCGAAGAAATAAAAAAACACGTAAACGAAGCTGGACAAGTAGGGTTAACGTTTGGTACTATTGGTGTTTCTGATGGTATTTCTATGGGAACACCAGGAATGAAGTATTCTTTAGCTTCTAGAGATATCATTGCAGATTCAATGGAAACTGTAGTAAACGGTATGGCTTATGATGGATTAATTGGAGTTGTGGGGTGTGATAAAAATATGCCAGGAGCTATTATAGCAATGTTAAGGCTTAACAGGCCCTCTATTATGGTATATGGAGGAAGTGTTGCTTCAGGTAAATATAAAGGACGTAAGTTAAATATTGTTTCTGCATTTGAAGCCTTAGGACAAAAAATAGCTGGAGAAATTGATGAAGCTGAATATAAGGAGATTATTAAAAAATCTATTCCTGGAGCAGGAGCATGTGGAGGAATGTATACAGCAAACACTATGGCATCTTCTATAGAGTGTATGGGTATGGCATTGCCTTATAATTCTTCTATACCAGCTGTAAACCCTAATAAACTTACGGAAGCAGAACGTACTGCCAAGGCTATGAAAAATCTTTTGGAATTAGATTTAAAACCAAAAGACATTGTTACCAAAAAGTCTATTGAAAATGCTATTACTCTAGTTAATGCACTTGGAGGTTCTACCAATGCGGTATTACATTATTTAGCAATTGCTTATGCTGCTGATATAGATTTTACTTTAGAAGATTTTCAAAGAATAAGTGATAAAACACCTCTTATTGGTGATTTAAAACCATCTGGAAAATATTTAATGGAAGACGTTCACAGTATTGGAGGTACTCCTAAAATCATGAAATACTTGTTAGAGAAAGGATTCTTGCATGGTGATTGTATGACAGTAACAGGTAAAACATTGGCAGAAAATCTTGCAGATGTTGAAGCAATGGAGTTTGAGGAGCAAGATTTACTATATAGCTTAGATAAAGCATTAAAACCATCAGGTAACCTACAAATTTTAAGAGGTAACCTAGCGGAAGAAGGAGCGGTAGCAAAAATATCTGGAAAAGAAGGTTTAAAGTTTGAAGGAAAAGCAGTCGTCTATGACAGTGAACCTGAAGCAAACGAAGGAATCTCTAATGGAGAAGTAGAAAAAGGAAATGTTGTTGTTATTCGTTATGTTGGACCAAAAGGAGGTCCTGGAATGCCAGAAATGTTGAAGCCCACCTCTATGATTATGGGAGCAGGTTTAGGTAAATCTGTAGCGTTAATTACCGATGGTCGTTTTTCTGGAGGTACACACGGTTTCGTAGTAGGGCATGTAACTCCTGAGGCACAAGTTGGAGGCGCTATTGCTCTTGTTGAAACTGGAGATGTTATAACTATTGATGCTGTAGATAACAGTATTACACTAAATATTTCTGATGAAGAAATGGCTAGTAGAAAAGCAAAGTGGCAAGCACCAGCATTAAAATTCAATAAAGGAATACTATTTAAATACGCAAGATCTGTGGCGTCTGCATCAGAAGGATGTGTAACAGATAAGTATTAAATTTCTGTGAAAGCAGACATCTTTCTAACCATAAGTTAAGATTATGAAGGAAACACAAACAATTGAACAAAATAAAACAAACGCTATAAAAACTGAGCGTATCACAGGTTGTGAAGCTATTATTAGATGTTTAATAGCTGAAGGCGTAGACATTCTTTATGGGTATCCTGGAGGTGCAATAATGCCAGTTTATGATGAATTATTTAAATACCAAGATAAAATTCATCACGTGTTAACACGTCATGAACAGGGAGCAGCTCATGCAGCTCAAGGGTATGCAAGAATTTCTGGTAAAGTAGGTGTCGCTATGGCAACTTCTGGACCAGGAGCAACTAATTTAGTGACTGGTATTGCAGATGCGCAAATTGACTCTACACCTTTAGTATGTATTACTGGACAAGTGTTTTCTCATTTGTTAGGTAGTGATGCATTTCAAGAAACAGACATAGTAGGTATATCTACACCTGTAACAAAATGGAATCATCAAGTAACTAAAGCAGAGGATATCCCTGAAGTTATAGCTAAAGCTTTTTATTTAGCAAAAAGCGGTAGGCCAGGACCTGTTTTAATAGATATTACTAAAGATGCTCAGCTTCAAGAGTTTGATTTTAAATATGAAAAATGTACAGGAGTAAGAAGTTATAACCCAGTACCAAAAACTAATATAGAATCTGTAAAAGCTGCGGCAGAATTAATTAATAATGCCAAAAAACCATTCATAGTTTGGGGTCAAGGGGTTATTCTAGGCGAGGCAGAAGAAGAACTTAAGACTGTGATTGAAAAATCTGGAGTGCCTGCGTCTTGGACAATTTTAGGAGCTTCAGCAATTCCAACGTCACATCCATTAAATGTTGGTATGGTTGGTATGCATGGTAACTATGCACCTAACAAATTAACCAATGAGTGTGATGTGTTAATTGCCATAGGAATGCGTTTTGATGATCGTGTTACAGGAGACTTAAATACGTATGCTAAACAAGCTAAAATCATTCATTTTGATATTGATCCTGCTGAGATAGATAAAAACGTAAAAACAGATGTAGCAGTTCTTGGGAATGCAAAAGAAAGCTTAGCGTTGTTATTAAATGAATTAGAAGCTAATTCTCATGAAAGTTGGCTTCAAGAGTTTAAAGAATTATATAAAGTTGAATTTGAGCAAGTCATTAAAGGAGACATACTTCCTGAAAAGGAAGGTCTTACTATGGGTGAGGTGCTTAGAGAAATTAATACGCAAACAAAAGGTAATGCAGCAATAGTGTCTGATGTTGGTCAACATCAAATGATAGCCTGTAGATATGCGGATTTTAATATTACTAAAAGTAATATCACATCTGGTGGTCTGGGAACAATGGGGTTTGCTTTACCAGCTGCAATTGGCGCTAAAATGGCGGCTCCAGATAGAGAAGTTGTTGCTATTATTGGAGATGGTGGTTATCAAATGAATATTCAAGAGTTAGGTACCATTTTTCAGCAAAAAGTACCAGTTAAGATTGTGGTATTAAACAATGAGTTTCTAGGGATGGTACGTCAGTGGCAACAATTGTTTTTCGATAAGCGTTATGCGTCTACAGAAATGACTAATCCAGATTTTGTAACTATTGCTAAAGGATATCACATAGATGCTAAACGCGTTACAAAACGCGAGGAATTGGCAGATGTTGTTAAAGAAATGATTGCTTCAGATTCATCATACTTCTTAGAAGTTTGTGTGGAAAAAGAAGATAATGTATTTCCAATGATTCCGGCGGGTGCTTCTGTATCAGATGTAAGATTAAGTTAATAAAGAGTTTAGAATATAGAACAAAGACTAAAGATGGTATAACTAGAAAGAGGATTATAATTTCAAAATCTTTCATCTTTTTTCTAATATATTTTTAAGAAATGAACGAAGAAATAAAAACATTGACGATTTCAATTTATACCGAAAACAATATTGGTTTATTAAATCGTATTTCAGCTATTTTTCAGCGTAGACATATCAATATAGAAAGTTTAACGACATCACAATCTGAAATTGAAAATGTAAATAGGTTTGTAATTGTTGTTAACATGAGTGAAACTCAAGCTAAAAAAATAGTTGGACAAATAGAAAAACAAGTTGAAGTCATTAAGGCTTATTATCATACAGATGATGAAACTATTTTTACTGAATCATGTATGTTTAAAATTAAGTCTGAATTGTTATTTGAAGAACCTCAAATTCAGA
The DNA here is from genome assembly GCA_947487895.1 of uncultured Flavobacteriaceae bacterium. Lineage (GTDB taxonomy): Bacteria > Bacteroidota > Bacteroidia > Flavobacteriales > Flavobacteriaceae > Seonamhaeicola. The sequence goes on along the minus strand of CANKYF010000010.1, from coordinate 78,537 downwards.
ATATCATTAAAGAAAGTGATACCAGAATTGTAACGGTTAACAAAGAATTCTTTGTATTAGAAAAATCAGGAAGACGCCATGAGATTGAAGCTCTACGAAGAGATTTAAATGCTTTTGGGATCATGCAATTTGTGCGTTCTGGAAGAATTGCCGTTACTAAAGACGAAATGAAAGTTACAGAGTTGTTAGACGCTGTTAAAAAATAATAATAACTATAAATTAAACAAGCACCTTTAATGGTGTAAACCAAGTATTAAAACAAGAATATTACAAATGGAAAATTATTTTAACACACTTACATTAGCAGGTAAATTAGACCAGTTGTCTAAATGTAGATTCATGGATGCATCTGAGTTTACAGACGGTGTAGAAGCATTAAAAGACAAAAAAATAGTAATAGTAGGTTGTGGAGCTCAAGGGTTAAACCAAGGGTTAAATATGAGAGATTCTGGATTAGATATTTCTTATACGTTACGTGAAGCAGCTATTAAAGAAAAAAGAGCATCTTTTGTTAATGCTTCAGAAAATGGATTTAATGTTGGTACTTATGATGAATTAATTCCAACTGCAGATTTAGTTTTAAATCTTACACCAGACAAGCAACATACTAATGTTGTGAAAGCGGTTATGCCATTAATGAAAAATGGAGCAACATTAGCGTATTCTCATGGTTTTAATATTGTTGAAGAAGGAATGCAAGTTCGTGAAGATTTAACTGTAATTATGTGTGCGCCTAAGTCTCCAGGTTCTGAGGTTCGTGAAGAGTATAAAAGAGGATTTGGTGTGCCAACACTTATTGCTGTTCACCCAGAAAATGATCCAGAAGGAAAAGGTTTAGCACAAGCTAAAGCTTATGCGGTTGCAACAGGTGGTGATAGAGCAGGTGTTTTAGAGTCTTCTTTTGTTGCTGAGGTTAAGAGTGATTTAATGGGAGAGCAAACTATTCTTTGTGGGTTGCTACAAACTGGATCTATTTTATGTTTTGATAAAATGGTAGAACAAGGAATTGATGCAGGATATGCTTCTAAATTAATTCAATATGGATGGGAAACTGTAACCGAAGGTTTAAAATACGGAGGTATTACTAACATGATGGATAGACTTTCTAATGCTGCTAAGATTAAAGCGTTTGAACTATCTGAAGAATTAAAAGATATCATGCGTCCGTTATTCCAAAAGCATATGGATGACATCATGGAAGGTGTGTTCTCAAGAGATATGATGGCAGACTGGGCTAATGGTGATGCTAACTTATTAGGATGGAGAGCAGCTACTGCTGAAACTAATTTTGAAAAAACACCAGCTGGAGATGTTGAAATTTCAGAGCAAGAATATTATGATAATGGTGTGTTAATGGTAGCATTTGTACGTGCAGGTGTTGAGTTGGCTTTTGAAGCTATGACTGAATCTGGAATTATTGATGAGTCTGCTTACTATGAATCATTACATGAAACGCCATTAATTGCAAATACAATTGCAAGAAAGAAATTATATGAAATGAACCGTGTAATCTCTGATACTGCTGAGTACGGATGTTATTTATTTGATCATGCTTGTAAGCCTTTATTAACAGATTTTATGAAAACTATCGATACAGATGTTATTGGTAAAGCTTATGCAAAAGATAATGGAGAAGGTGTTGATAATGCTAAGCTAATTGAGATCAATGAAACTTTAAGAAATCATCCAGTTGAAAAAATTGGTAGATTCTTAAGATCTTCAATGACGGCTATGAAGCCTATAGTTTAAAACTAACTAAACTAAATAATCACTAATTCGGCTGCTGGTATTTTTTATAAAATATCGGTAGCTTTTTTTTGCTCAATTGTGAAATAAATTGGTGTAAAGAATTATTTTTTAAGAGTAGTTGATCTGTCTTAATGATTTATTTCAATAGAGTTTGATGATGAATTAATTGTATAGTCTTTATGTAGAAATAATGATGAGTAAAAAATAAAATTGAAGATTGAAAGTTGCTTTTTTTGCCGTATTTTAGACCAGTAAACTATATTAGACTTAGAAAATAATTTATTAAAAATGAAAACATTTAAGAGTGTATTAACGACAGTTTTTGCTACAGTAGTTTTGATGAGCTGCGGAGGAGAAAAGAAAAAAGAAAAAGAGTCGTTTTCATATGAAAAAGAATCTGCAACAAACAAAAGCGAAGTAAAAGAAGCACCCGCTGTAGAAGTATTAACAGATAAAGAAGTGGCGCCATTGTTGGCTAAAAATACATGTGTTGCATGTCACAAAAAAGATGAAAAACTTATTGGACCATCTTATAAAGACATTGCCAAGCGCAATTATGAAGACAAAAGAATTGTAGAATTAATTTATAAGCCTGAACCTGAAAACTGGCCAGAGTATAAAGTGCCAATGTTGGCTTTACCACAAGTGCCAAAAGGAGATGCGTTTCAAATAGCTAGATGGATTAATTCTTTAAAATAACAATCAGTTATAAATATAATATACTAATAAAAAGCAGCTTTGGGCTGCTTTTTGTATTTCTGTTAGAAAATATAGTTCAGTCTTATTAAAGAACTTCTAGGTAAAATAGGTACAACTATAAAACTGGCGTCAGGGTTTGCTTGAATAAATTCAGGTGTAGCTGCGCTTCCGCTTGCTCCAAAAGTATTAGCTCCAAAAAAGTTGGCTAAACCTTCAGAATTAAAAAGGTTATTCACCACTACGTTCGCAGATAAGTTTTTAGAAATTTTATAGCCTAAACCAGTTGTAAATGAGCTATAAGCATCAAGTTGAAATCCGTTTGATACATTGCCTTCTCTTTTACCCATAAATTGCCATTTCAGAAACGCCGAAAGCTTTTTGTTTTGATAAAAGCTACCTAAATTAAACATGGCTTTAGGGTTGAAAGCAAGCTGGTTTCCTGAAAAATCATGAATAACATCGTCATCAGTTTCAATAGTGCCAGCTGCATCATATACTTTCCATTTGGTTGCTTTAGGATCTTGAATTACACCGTTAAACTCAAATGATAATTGATTAGTAGCTTTTAAAACACTTTCCCATTCAAATCCAATAGTTCTAGAGGCATTAAATTGAATAGGCGTGTAAAAAATACCTCCAGAATTGTCATCAAATTCAAAATTTGATGTGCCTATATCTTTAAGTCTACTCCAAAAGGCAGTCCCAGTAAAAGAAATAATTTTTGAGCTCCATTTTAACCCTAGTTCAAACTGATTAATTTTTTGAATTTCACCTTTAGAGTTGATAGGAACGTTTCTAAAATTATCAAAGTAATAATTTAATTCTGGTGCCTTATGTCCTTTGGAAAGCCTAGAGAAAATAGCAGAATTTTTATTGAAACTATAATTAATTCCTACAGAATAAGAAACATAGCTATATGTGTAATTGAAAAAGTCTTTTTCTCCAGTTGAACCTATTATTCCATTATCATAAATTGTATTTTCATTTCCGTCTACACCACCAGGTAATCCCAAAGGCGCAAATCTGTCTTTATTGCCTTTATGCTTTATACTTTCATATCTTAAACCTATGTCTAGATGTAAGTTGTTGTTTAATTGCCATCTGTCATTTATAAAAGTGGCTAATTGAGTTATGTTAGCTTCAGTATTTACATAGAATAATCCACCATAATTGCTAACACCATTTTCATCAGAAATATTTAGAATTGGTTGATTTGGGTTTTCTAAAGTAACCTGTAACATCCTTGGATTTGGTTCGTAAGTTGCGTATCCAAAAGAGCCTTGTCCAAAATAAGATGTGTTTGATAGACCGCTAGAAAAACCTAAGGTTACGTTATGTTGTTCTATTTGTTTGTTAATAGAAAGCTGTTGCATCCATTCGTTTGCATCTATATCTTTATACCATGCTGAGGTTCCCATTATGGCATCATTTGGTAAAGAACCATTTGTTAGATATTGAAATGGGTTACCGCCAAATAAGCCACTATTGTCTATTCTGGCAATTTCAGAATTAGATAGAACGTCTCTAAAAATTACTTGTCCAAATGGGAGAGGCGCATCTGCTCTAGAAAAAGCGGTAATATCACTAATTAGATATGCTGTAGGGTCGTTAAGTGAAACAAAAGCATTGCTTATTGACGTTTGCCAATTGGCATTTTTGGTTGAGAATTTTAGATTATTTCTTAAAGTCCATTGATTGCCAAGTTGTTGAGAGAGATCAAGGCCTAAAGCAAAGTCTTTGGCATGTACACCATTAGTTGGGTTAAATGTATTGGTTTTGTTAATGTTTCTTCCATCTGGAATATTAACATTAAAAGAAGGCATTAAAAGTGAGGTAGAATTAAAATCTTGACCAAAAGCTGCTGTTGGGGCATTCCAATTTGTAGCGGCTACCCCTGTGTATCTATTTGTTCGATCATTTAAATACTTTCCATAGAATTTAAAATACCCATTAGCGTTGGTTTTTATAAAATTGAATTTTAATTGTCCTCCCTTGCTAAAAGTAAAGTCGTTATTTCTAGCGCCATCATCTTTTCTATAATGTCCGCCAACATTAAAATACCAGTTATTTTGAAGCGGACCACCAATATTAGTGTCAATTCTATATAAAGGATTGTTGTTATTTCCTTGAAACCCCTGTGTTACTTGTGCTTCACCATTAAAATTTTGATACACGTTATGAGATATGAAGTTATAAATACCTCCGGGAGCATTCATAGCGGTTATGGATGAACTTCCGCCTCTTATTGTTTCTAGTTTTTTGGTTGTTAAATCGGTTCTATGAAACAAGTCTGGCGAATTATAAGAATGCTGAATTAAACTCACAGGAAGCCCATCTTCTTGAAGAGAAACATAATACCAGCCCATATCATCTTCGGCGGAAGCCGAAATACCTCTGGTGTAAACTCTTGTAAAAACTTCACCTGCTGATGCATCTGTAAAAGTACCTGCCACATTTTGTAATAAATTGGCGGTTCCTCTTGGGAAATTTCTTTGAATATCTTTTGATGTTAATGTACTTACAGATGTTGAAGACTTAATGTTTTTAACTGGATTAAAAGTTCCTGTAACAATAACAGTTTGAAGGTTTAATAAGTCTTCTTCAAGTGTAATAGAAAATGTTTTTTCTTCACTAGAGGTTATTGTTATGGTTTGAGTTTTAAAGCCTAAAGAAGAAATTGTTAACGTATATTCACCTTCAGGTACATTTTGAAACATAAATTCTCCATTAGTATTACTGCTAGTTGTTTTATTAGTTGGTTTTAGTAAAATATTGGTGCCTTCAATTGGAGTGTTGTTAAAATCAAGAATATATCCTTTTATAGATGTTTGCCCAAACAAAGTATGGCAAAACATGATTAAGAAAATAAAAAGCAGATTTTTGCTAAAATGTTTCATGTTTAGTATGTAACGCTATTAAAGTTGGCGGCTAAGAGCTGCGAAAATAAGTGTAAATTTTACGAGAGATTTTGCGATTAGAAATTTTCTAAGAAATAGGTTTTCTTTTTAAATGATATAATATTGCTAATGCTGCTAATATTAAACCTATAAACTCTCTGGTGCCTTCAAGATATGGTTTCTCATATACCATCTCACCAAAAACTTCTTCTTTGTTGTCAGTTTTTAAAAAGTCTATTAATGATGAGAAATAAAATGCAGAATAGATAACTAATCCAAAGAAAACTACCCAAAGAAAAGTTTTAGGGAGTTTTTTGAAATTTTCAATTATACTAATTAAGGCTACTACAAAATAAATTAAAAACCACAACCATCCATCAGGGTCATTAAGTTGTAAAATAGCAAAGGCAATAAAGAGAATACACAGAATTATATTAACTATTTTTCTTGTTTTACCCATTTTGTTTTACTCTAGTTCTAATATTTCAATGTTCTTAAATTCAATGGGATGGCTTTCGCTTTGTAATGAAATGTAACCTTCTTTTAGAGGTTGTCCTTCAAGGCTTTTCCAATAGTCAATATTATAATCAATATGGCTACCACCATATTGTGGTTTAGAATAGCTTATTACTTCTTCACCGTTAATAAAGTGTTTAATGATGGAATCATTTCTAACTTCTATTTCTGCGTGTACCCATTGTTCTCCATGAAATGTTTTAGAGTTTGATGATATGCAATGTTCGGTTATTAATTCGTTATTAATTTCAACATTAGTTCCTGGTGTACATAAATTAGCGGTAGTACGTTCTTCAGAGCCATTTCCACCTAAAAGTTGAACTTCTATTGAAATAGGGAAATCTTGGTCTAAACCAATTTTATTTGGGTCTTCGCAATGGATCATAATACCACTATTTCTGGTTGCCCAAGACGCGCCATCTGATAACTGTTCTCCAACAAAGCGGTAATCCATTCTAAAGCGGTAATTTGAAAATGATTTTTTGTAATAAATGTGACCAAATGTACTATTGAATGAGTCTTGATACTTTTCATAATTCACTTTTAAAATACCATCTTCTGCAATAAACGTATTGTTATGATTAACTCCAGCAGGATATCCCTTTATTTTAACAACCCAATCATTAAGATCTTTACTATTAAATAATTTTGTCCATTGTTTTTCCGGTGTTTTTTCTTGAACGATATCATTTGTTTTTTCCTTGTTTTTGCAATTAACTAAGCACAAGTTTATGGTAATTAGTATTATTAGTTTTATAGAAGTATTTAGTTTGATCATTTTTTAATTTTTTGATTAGTATGGATTTAAGATTGTAATGACCATGCTTTGCCTTTGGTGGCTTCATTAACATTTATACAGCCTTTTTGCTTTCCTGGAATGGGATTGTAAGAAAGTACTTTTTCTCCTATATATTCTGAGTTTTTATATGCCCATACAGCTTGATTTCTTAACTTATAAAGTGCTTTGAAAATAAGTTTTTTCTCTGCATTAAAATGTTGACGGTCATTAGGTTTGGTTTTTAAATAAGAGTCTAAAATGTTAACGTAATCTTCTGTATTTAAATCTTGAATTGTAAATTGTGGCTCTTTATTTTTTGTTAATTCAGAAACGACTGCATCAATTTCTTCTAAAAATTTAGTTTGATCCTCAGTGTCATAAGATTTAAAGGCTAGAAGGTCAATAAACTCAGGGATGTTAACTTGTAATGCTCCAGGTAATGTTTCTGTTTCGGGTAGTATTAAATCTATTAGATTTTTTACAACGTCTCCTTGCTCTATAGATAAAAACTGGGGTGTCCATTTTTCTGCTTCAGATGTGCAGCTTTGTAAAATACTCATTACGCTTGGTGCAACTGTAGCATAACCTAAAGATAGTCCTATGTTTTTTAGAGCGTCTCTTCGTTTCATGATTTTTGAGCTTTAAATAGTTTAACCGCGTGATTTGCAGCTCTGGCGGTTAACGCCATATAAGTTAATGATGGATTTTGACAAGCTGAAGACGTCATACAAGCGCCATCTGTAACATAAACATTTGGTACAGCATGAATTTGATTGTATTTGTTTAAAACAGATGTTTTTGAGTCTCTTCCCATTCTTGCTGTTCCCATTTCATGGATACCAATACCAGGGGCACGAGCATAATCTCTTTCTTGTATATCTTTAAATCCTGCTTTTTCAAACATGGCTACAGCCTGAGCAACCATATCTTTTCTCATAGCATATTCGTTTTCTTTCCATTCGGCATCAAAAGTTATTGTAGGAAGTCCCCATTGATCAAGTTTGTTATAATTAAGAGTCATTTTGTTATCATGATGCGGTAGGCATTCTCCAAAACCGCCAATACTCATACGCCAACCGCCAGGTTCTAATATTTTTTCTTTAAACTCAACACCATAAGCTAATTCTTCTAAAGATTCTGTGTAATCACCTCTAGAAGCTCTTCCTTGGTATCCATAACCTCTTAAAAAGTTTTTATTTTGACTAGCTTTGTCTCCTAGATTAACAAACCTTGGAATATATACCCCATTAGGCCTTCTCCCGTAATAGTATTTATCTTTGTAACCATCAAATTTACCAGAGGCGCCTGCACCTAGGTGATGATCCATAATGTTATGTCCTAACTCGCCTGAATCATTTCCTAATCCATCTGGAAAACGATCAGATTTAGATTGCATTAATATAGATGCTGATGCCATTGCAGAAGCACAGCAGAATATAATGTCTGCCTTAAATTCAATTTTCTCTTTTGTTTCTGCATCAATAATTTTTACACCAGTTGCTTTCTTTTTATCGGCATCGTAAATAATTTCGTAGGCTATTGAATGAGGTCTTAACGTCATATTCCCAGTGCGCTCAGCCGCTGGCAATGTTGATGCATTACTGCTAAAGTAGCCGCCAAAGGGACAGCCTCTCATACATCTATTTCTATTTTGGCATTGGCTTCTTCCTTCTCTAGTTTTAGTGCCTGTAATATGAGCTGCTCTTCCTACGGTTAAAACACGCCCAAATTCTTTAGACATACTTTCCTTTAAGTGCTCTTCAACACAATTTAATTCCATAGCAGGCTCAAAAACACTGTCTGGTAACTGAGGTAAACCAAGAGGTTCTCCGCTAACACCAATGTGCTTTTCAACATAACTATACCAAGGTTCTATATCTTTGTATCTAATAGGCCAATCAACACCGTGTCCATCTCTTTGGTTGGCTGTGAAATCTAAATCACTCCACCTGTAAGTTTGTTTTCCCCAGGTAATAGAACGGCCACCAACATGGTAGCCACGTATCCAGTTAAATTGTTTCTTTTCATTATATGGATGGTCAATATCATTAACAAACCAATGTTTGGTATCGTTTTTAACAGCGTAACCGGTTCTAGCTTGTTTGGCATATTTTATTTTTTCTTCGGAAGAGAGATTGTTTTTTAGTTCATGATCCCATGGATCTGAATACATAGTAGGGTAGTCTTCAATATGTTTTACCATTCTACCACGTTCTAGAACTAAGGTTTTTAATCCGCCTTCGCATAATTCTTTAGCTGCCCAGCCTCCAGTAATTCCTGTGCCAATAACAATAGCATCGTATTTTTCATCAATACCTTCCATATATAGTTTTACTTATTTTATAAAGACCAAGCTTTTCCTCCTGTGTCTTCAACAGAAATACAGCCTAATTGAACTCCTGGAATTGGGTCATAGGCTAAAACATTTTCTCCTATTTCTTCAGAGGTACAATAGCCGAAAATGGTGTAATGCCTCACAGATAATAGGAATTTGTAAATGTAATAAGTGTCTATTTTAGTTTCAGGAATGTTCTTTATGTCTTTGTTTAATTCTTTTAAAATGATATTAGAATCTGTATTAGAAAGATTCAAATATGTATCTAAAAGTAGGCTAAAGTCGTCTTTTGTAATGTCAGATATGGGTTTATTTAAGCTTTGTATAGATTTTTTAGAGAAAATATCTGCTCCTTTTTTAAAAATATCTTGGTGTTCTTTTGTTTCAATGTCATGATACATTAGATCAATAAATTGGGTGATATTAACGTCAAGAGCCCCAGGGAGTTCAGTTTTTGGTAAAATTAGATCAGCTAGATGGGTTACCATGAGCTTTTCATCTTCAGAAAGAAATAAAGGCGTCCAAGTATCACTATTATTACTGCAAGATGACAGAATATTTAATATTGCTGGAGTTGCAATAGAATATCCAATACCAGCTGTTAAATTTTTTAATGCGGTTCTTCTATTCATAATCTAGCTATTTTTATTTTTTTTAAATTCTTTTGCCGCATGATTTGCAGCACGAGCTGTAAATGCCATATAAGTTAAGGAAGGATTTTGGCAAGCAGAAGAGGTCATAAATGCACCGTCGGTAACGTACACGTTTTTACAAGCGTGAATTTGATTGTGCTTATTTAAAACAGAAGTTTTTGGATCGTGGCCCATGCGTGCTGTTCCCATTTCATGAATACATGCACCCGGTATTGCTTTACCAAGATGACCCTTAACATTTTTATAACCAGCAGCTTTTAACATGGCAACTGCTTGGTCTCTCATATCAATACGCATTTTTATTTCATTTTCTTTTACTTCAGCATCAAAATCTATTGTAGGTAACCCCCATTGATCTGGCTTTTCATAGTTTAAAGAAATTTTATTTTCATGATAAGGCAAGCATTCTCCAAAACCAGACATTCCTATCTCCCATGGTCCTGGTTTTAATATTTTGTCTTTTAATTCTTTTCCAAACGATAATTCTGAAACAGCATGTTGCCAATTAGTTCTGCTTGCACCCCCTTGATAACCGTATCCACGAACAAAGTCTTTTTTCGTTTTTTTATCGCCTAAATTTCTAAATCTGGGGATATAAAATCCGTTAGGACGTCTACCTTTATAATATTTATCATTGAAACCATCAACTTCAGCACTTGCACCAACAGCATAATGATGATCCATTAAGTTATGACCTAGCTCACCTGAATCGTTACCAAGTCCGTTTGGGAAACGTTCTGATTTAGATTGCATTAAAATAGCCGAAGACGCTATAGCAGATGCGCAACAAAAAATAATATTAGCTTTAAAAAATAGTTTTTCTTTAGTTTCGGCATCAATAATTTTTACGCCAGTTGCTTTTTTAAGAGTGTCATCATATACAATTTCATAAGCTATTGAGTGCGGTCTCAAAGTCATATTTCCAGTGCGTTCTGCTGCAGGAAGCGTACATGAATTGCTACTAAAGTAGCCTCCAAATGGGCATCCTCTCATACATCTATTTCTAAATTGGCATTTGCTTCTGCCTTCATGGGTTTTGTCTCCGGTAATATGTGCTGCACGACCAATAGTTAAGAGTCTACCGTCTTCAAAATTATCATTAATACGTTCTTTTAAGTCTTGCTCAACACAATTAAGCTCCATTGGAGGTTCTAGTTTTCCGTCAGGTAAATGGGGTAGTCCTAAGTTTTCTCCAGATACGCCAATGTATTCTTCAACCTTATCGTACCAAGGAGAAATATCTTTGTAGCGTACTGGCCAATCAATACCATGTCCATCTTTTTTATTAGCTTCAAAATCTAGATCGCTTAATCTATAAGATTGTTTTCCCCACATAATAGATCTGCCGCCAACATGATAACCACGTATCCATAAATAGTCTTTAGTCTCATTGTAAGGGTGTTTTACGTCATCAACAAACCAATGTTTTGTAGTGGGGCGAGTAATACCTCCTCCCCATAGTTTACTTTGTTTATATTGATTTTTTAGTTCATCCGGATGTTGCTTGCCTCTATGTTCTAAATCCCATGGATCTGTATACATAGTAGGGTAGTCTTCAATATGTTTTACCATTCTACCTCGTTCTAGTACTAAAGTTTTTAGTCCATTTTCACAAAGTTCTTTGGCTGCCCAACCGCCACTTATTCCTGTACCTATTACAATAGCATCGTATTGCTCAGGTTGTTCTACAGCAGAATTATTATTCATTTAAATTAGTTGTTTTATAAGTTTAGAAAGTTGAAAAAAACATATAAGTTATTGCTAATTATGTTGAAAATAGCAATTATTTTTATATTAAGTGGAAAATTAGCTATTTTGCACGCTAATGATGTTTAAAATTTTTCAGTGAAAATAAACATACAAAAGATAGAACCTTATGAGGCTGATGGTGTTGTGTATCATGCAGATACTTGTGTGCCTCTAATTGATGCTTATGAGCGTAAAAAACTTAAGTTTAAAGCCTTAGCAAGGCATACCTATCCTGGAGAAAGATTAGATGGGAATACTTTAGGGTTGAATAGTATTGGTTACTGGGATGCAAATGAACCGCAAGATTGGGGATTGGACTGGCATAGAAACGAAGGTATAGAGTTTCATTTTTTAGAGTCTGGTACCATGCCTTATGCACAGGATGATAAAGAAGTGCTCTTAACACCAAATCATTTAACAATAACACGTCCTTGGGAAGCTCATAAAGTTGGTAATCCTAATATTGGGATGGGGAAGTTTTACTGGGTTATCATTGATCTAGGTGTTCGCAGACCTCACCAAGAATGGGTATGGCCAGAGTGGATTACACTTACGGAAACAGATTTATCTAGACTTACTAAAATGCTAAGGCATAATGAAAAGTCTATTTTAAAGACAGATCAACACGTTAGAGATTGTTTTAAGAGGATTAATGTTGCAATAAATACAGATGTTAAAGGGAGCAATGCATCTAAAATTAGATTGTTAATTAATTATTTATTGATTTTAATTTTAGATTTATTAGATTCTGAAAAAATAGAGCTCAATGAGTCGTTAACTGATAGTTCTAGAAGTGTAAAGTATTTTTTAAACGAATTAGATAAAAATTTAGCTGAGAACTGGACGATAGAGCAAATGTCTCAATCTGCGGGTGTTGGTTTAACACGTTTCACGCATCATTGTAAGCAATTAACTAATTTAACGCCAATGCGTTATTTAACGATGCGTAGGTTGGAAATGTCTAAAAAAATTCTTTTGGAAGACGATAAATTAACGGTTAGTGAAGTAGCTTATATGTGTGGTTTTACTACTAGTCAATATTTTTCAACAGTGTTTAAGAAGCATGAAAAATGTTCGCCAAATGAATATAGAAAATCACAAAATGTAAATAATTCTTTAGTTGCTTACCCTGGAATTTAGGTCTAAATTTGTTTAAATTCTTTCACTGAATAAAAATAAACAATCAAGATGTTTTATTTGTGTATTTTCACATAATACCAAAACAACAACTAACTAAATTTAGGTATGAAAAGACGAGATTTTATATACAAGGCAAGTCAATCTGGACTTGCTTTATCTTTTCTTGGTTTGGCTTCCTGTAAAAACGCGGAAAAGAAAAGTAATGATACACAAATGTCTTCTAAAGAGAAGAATGTGCCATGGGAATTTAAAATTTCGTTAGCGCAGTGGTCGCTTCATAATGCATTATTCGCAGGTGAATTAGATAGCTTAGATTTTGCAGCAAAAGCAAGAAGTTTTGGTTGCGAAGGAGTGGAATATGTTAATGGCTTTTTTAAAGATAAAGCCAAAGATATGGCGTATTTAAAAGAAATGAAGTTGAGAGCTAATAACGAAGGACAGAAAAATGTACTGATAATGGTTGATGGAGAAGGTGGTTTAGCAATACCAGATGAAGCGAATCGAAAACTAGCTATTGAAAACCATTACAAATGGGTTGAAGCAGCTCATTTTTTAGGATGTCATGCTATTAGAGTTAATTTGGCTGGTGCTACAAACTTTGATGAAGGTATTAAGACTGCTATAGATTCTTTAACTCAATTATCAGAATTTGCCAAAGGGTCTAATATTAATGTTTTGGTTGAAAATCATGGAGGATTCTCTTCTAATGGGGAATGGATGCATAAGGTGTTTTCTGAAGTAAAAAATGAAAACTGCGGAACACTGCCTGATTTTGGTAATTTCTGTATAAATAAAGGAGAAAAAGATGAAAATGGTGTAAGACCATGTTTTGATGCTTACGACAGGTATAAAGGTATGCAAGAATTGTTGCCTTTTGCCAAAGCAGTGAGTGCTAAATCATATGATTTTGATGCTGAAGGAAATGAAACAACAATAGACTATCTTAAAGTTATGAAAATGGTTAAGGAAACAGGTTATACTGGTTTTGTGGGCATTGAATATGAAGGAAAAAATGTTTCTGAAGACAAAGGAATAGAACTAACTAGAGATTTGCTAATTAAAGTTGGCAAAGAATTATCATAATTATAATTAACTAACTAAAATTTTATGGAGAATATTAATAAGAACAGATTGTTTTTAGCGTCATGTATTTCGCTAGTAGTAACAGCAATGACGTTTGCAATACGTGCTGGGATCTTGGGGCAATTAGGAACAGATTTTCAATTATCTGATACCCAGTTAGGATGGGTAAATAGTATGGCGTTTTTAGGATTTCCTATAGCAACTATTTTTGGAGGACTTGTTTATAATTCTGTAGGCCCTCGTAAACTAATGTTAGTAGCATTTGTATCACATTTATTAGGGTTATTGTTAACCATTTTTGCTGGTGGATTCTGGACCTTGCTTATTTCAACATTTTTTATTGGGTTTGCTAATGGTTCTGTAGAAGCCGCTTGTAATCCATTAATTGCAGGTATGTACACAGATAATAAAACAACTATGCTGAATAAATTTCATGTATGGTTTCCAGGAGGTATCGTAATTGGTGCTTTGGCATCTAAATTTATGACAGATTTTAATATGGGGTGGCAAATGCAAATTGGACTCATGCTAATTCCAACATTGTTATATGGGTTTTTGTTCTTTGGACAAACATTCCCGAAAAACGAAAGTACAGTTTCAGATACTAAAATGAATATTAAGAGTTTATTATCACCCCTTTTCATTTTTATGGTGATTTGTATGACGTTAACAGCAACTACCGAGCTAGGTACTCAGCAATGGGTTGAGAAAATTTTAGGAAATACAGGAGCAAGCCCCATGTTAATATTAGCAATGGTAACAGGTTTAATGGCTGTAGGGCGTTATTTTGCGGGACCAGTAATTCATAAATTAAATCCTCCAGGAGTATTATTAGGCTCTGCTATAATATCAGCAATAGCAATATATATGATGAGTACTGCAACTGGTAGTATGGTATATGTTTCAGCTATTTTATTTGCTATAGGGGTTTGTTATTTCTGGCCAACAATGATTGGTTTTGTTAGTGAGTACATCCCAAAAACGGGTGCGTTAGGGATGTCATTAATTGGTGGAGCAGGTATGTTTGCAACAAGTATTTGGCAACCAGTAATAGGCTCTTGGTTAGACAGTGCGAAAACAACAGCTATAGAGGCTGGTGCTTCTGTAGAACAAGCAGAGTTAATGGCGGGTCAGGAAACCTTAAGTAACATTGCTATTTTTCCAATGGTATTAGTGGTGCTTTTTGGAATATTATACACCCAACGTAAAAAACTAGAAGCGAAAAGAGTTTAAAAAAACAAGATTACATTACAGTAAGTAGAAACATATTTAGATTATAATTATTATTAAATGGCACAAAAAATAAAATTAGGTGTTTTAGGAGGAGGGGGAGATTCCCTTATAGGAGTGTTACATAGAGTAGCTTCTGCAATGCACGATCAATACGAAATTGTTGGAGGTGTATTTAATCCAGATTTTGAAGAAAATATTGGTTTCGCTGAGAAATTAGGGATAAGAACAGATAGAATATATAAAGATTTTGACACTTTTGTTGAAGAAGAAACTCAACTTCCGGAAGATGAAAGAATACAGGTAGTTTCTGTTTTAACACCAAACTTCTTGCACTTTCCAATGGCAAAAAAACTCATTGACAATGGATTTCATGTCATTTGCGAAAAGCCATTAACAACTACTTTAGATGAAGCATTTATATTAGAAACAGCTTTAGAAAAATCTAAAACAGTTTTTGCTGTAACTTATACCTATACAGGGTATCCAATGGTGCGTCAAATGCGTGAAATGATTCAGTCTGGTGTAATAGGTGAAGTTCAAAAAGTTGATATTCAGTATTACCAAGGTTGGATAAATCCTGTACTTCAAGATAAAGAGCTTAGGAAAACTATTTGGAGATTGGATCCTGAAAAAGCCGGTATCAGTAGCTGTATTGGAGATATTGGAACGCATGCTTTCAATATGGCCGAATACCTTACGGGTATGGAGGTTCAAACAGTGCTTGCAGATTTGAACACCAGATATGCCGACAATCAACTGGATGTAGACGGTACTGTTTTAATTCGTTTTTCGGAATATGTAAAAGGTGTTATCAGAGCAAGCCAAATAGCTACAGGAGAGGAAAATGGTCTTGCAGTGAAAGTTTATGGTACCAAAGGAGGCTTTAATTGGAAACAGGAAAATCCAAACTATTTATATCACTTAACCGATGATAAACCTGTCCAGCTGTTAAAACCAGGACATGCTTATAACGGAACGGTGTCTTTAGATGGTACAAAATTACCTCCTGGGCACCCAGAAGGGATTTTTGATTCTATGGGGAATATATATTATGGTGTAGCAAAAGCCATTAAAGGTCTAGATCATGATGCTGGAGAATATCCTAATATAAACGATGGCGTTAGAGGGATGAAATTCATTGAAAAATGTGTGGAGTCTCACAAGAAAGGTAATGTTTGGTTAGATTTATAAAATTAAATTAACAGATGAAAACAATTAAAGGACCAGCGGTTTTTTTAGCGCAGTTTGCAGGGAGTGAAGCACCATTTAATACCTTAGATGGTATCTGTAAATGGGCAGCAGATTTAGGGTATAAAGGCATACAAATTCCAACTTGGGAATCTAGCTTAATTGATATTGAAAAAGCAGCTGAAAGTCAAACCTATTGTGATGAGTTAAAAGGAAAAGTGCAATCTTATGGATTAGAGATTACTGAATTGTCCACTCATTTACAAGGGCAATTGGTAGCCGTAAATCCAGCTTATGATACCATGTTTGATGGTTTTGCACCAGAAGAAGTTAGAGGAAACCCAAAAGCAAGAACAGAATGGGCTATAGGCTTTGTGAAAAAATGTGGAACAGCTAGTAGAAGATTAGGGTTAAAATCTCATGCGTCTTTTTCAGGAGCGTTAATGTGGCATACAGTGTATCCTTGGCCTCAGAGACCTAACGGATTGGTAGAAATGGGTTTTAAAGAGTTAGCAAACAGATGGCTTCCTATCTTGAATCATTTTGATGAACAAGGGGTTGATGTATGTTATGAAATTCATCCAGGAGAGGATTTACACGATGGCATTTCTTATGAGCGTTTTTTAGAAGCTACAGGAAATCACTCTAGAGCTAATTTATTGTATGATCCAAGTCATTTTGTATTGCAACAATTAGATTATTTATCGTTTATAGATATTTATCACGAACGCATTCGCGCATTTCATGTAAAAGATGCCGAGTTTAATCCAACAGGAAGACAAGGTGTATATGGAGGCTATGCAGACTGGAAAGATAGAGCAGGACGCTTTAGAAGTTTAGGAGACGGACAAGTAGACTTTAAAAGCATTTTCACCAAATTGACGAAGTATGAACTAGATTTATGGGCCGTAATGGAGTGGGAGTGTTGTATTAAATCGTCAGAACAAGGCGCAAGAGAAGGTGCGCCATTTATTAAAAGCCATATTATTGAAGCGGCTGAGCGCAGTTTTGATGATTTTGCTGGAGGAGATATTGATGAGAATTATTTGAAGAGTGTTTTAGGTATATAAAATTATGATAAAGAAAACATTAATTTTGTTTTCAGTGTTGCTCATTTTTTCTTGTAATTTTTTAGAAGACAAAAGTGAAAAGATGGCTAAGGAAAAAGCAATTGAGAGGATAGAAAGGGAAAAGGTCACTGAAAAGTTGAATGAGCCTACAAAACCTGAAGAAACAGAATTCTACGAACCCGTACCACCAATTGTAAACCCAACAGGGCAAAATGGTGTGCCTAGTGATGCTATTGTGTTATTTGATGGGGCTAATTTTGACAGTTGGGAACATTCAAAAGACGGAAGGTCTGTAGAATGGTTTTTAGGTGATGAAGCAATGACTGTTAAAGATAAATCAGGAGATATTCAAACCAAACAAAAGTTTGGGAGTGTGCAATTGCATATTGAGTGGCGATCACCTAAAGAAGTCCAAAGAAAAGGGCAAAACAGAGGTAATAGTGGTGTTTTTTTGCAAGGACGTTATGAAGTTCAAGTGCTAGATAATAATGAAAATGATACCTATGTAAATGGTCAAGTGGGTTCCATTTATAAGCAATCTGTGCCCTTAGCAAAAGCATCGGTGCCTTCAGGAGAATGGAATAGCTATGATATTATTTATCATGCCCCTGAATTTAATGATAAAGACGAGAAAATTAAATCAGGAACCATTACGGTACTTCATAATAATGTGCTTATTCAAGACCATTTTGAAATAAAAGGAACTACAGAATATAAAGGATGGCCTAAAAATAAACCTCATGGTAAAGCCCCAATAAGACTACAAGATCATGGCGATAATAGTCGTGTGAGTTATAGAAATATTTGGGTTAGAGAATTAGAATAATAGTTTTGAGATTAAAGCTATGATTAAACGTGTAAGCTTCTTATTATTATGTTTTTTTGTTTTTACTAATGTTACTTATAGTAATACGTGTAGAAGAAAGATAAAAGTATTAATTGTAGATGGACAAAATAATCATGATGTATGGCCGAAGTCAACCATTATGATGAAGCAATATCTAGAAGAAACAGGTTTGTTTAAAGTAGATATAGCTAGAACCAAATTTTTAAATAAAAGTGAAAAGTTTAATGATTGGTTGTCTTATGCAGAAAAAGTACCAAAAGGTGTTGAAGGAGAACCAAAGACCGACCCAGATTTTAGTCCTAAATTTTCTAAATACGATGTAGTTATATCTAATTTTGGTTGGAGAGCGGCATCATGGTCTGAAAAAACTAAGGAAGCCTTTGAAAATTATGTTAAAAATGGTGGTGGTTTTGTAAGTGTGCATGCTGCCGATAATAGTTTTCCAAAGTGGAAAGCTTACAATGAAATGATAGCCATAGGAGGTTGGGGAGGAAGAACAGAAAAAGAGGGTCCGTATTTATATGTTGGTAAAGATAACAAGGTAGTAAGGGATTTTAGTAAGGGAAAAGCAGGCGCACACGGTAAAAAAGAGCCGTTTCCTGTAACTATCTTTAATACAGAGCACCCTATTACAAAAGATATGCCTAAAGTATGGATGCATGCTTCCGATGAATGTTATGCGTTTTTAAGAGGGCCAGCTAAAAATGTTGATATTTTAGCTACTGCAGTTTCTACTAAAAAAGCTCCAGAATTAGAGCAAAAAGAGCCAGTTGTCATGGTAATAAGTTATGGTAAAGGGAGAATTTTTCACACTCCTTTAGGGCATGATTCAAAATCATTTGAATGTGTAGGTTTTATAACACTGCTAACTAGAGGTGTTGAATGGGCAGCTACAAATAAAGTAACTCAAACAATACTACCAGAAGATTTTCCTACTTCAGATAAGGTGTCTACCAGAGATTTTATTTATAAGCAGTAAGTCGTCTTTAATAAAAGATGAGCTAAGAGTTTTTTTAAGTAAAATTATAAAACCTTGATTTTTTGTGTTTAATGGTTGCGTAATTCATAATAAGTTGTAATTTTGCGGCTCATATTAACGAAAGGGGCTCACGCCGACGATTTAGAGTTAATAGTTAAGATAGTTATTCAGTGAAAACAAGAAACAACATATCTCCTATCTCTTCTGTTCTAGTAGCAACTACTAGAGCTGTGGTTGTGCGTTTTCCTCAAACTCGCCCCTAAGGGGCTATTCAGTTTACGAAAGTATTCGCTACTTTCATTTTTCGTTATTATTTAGAATAAAAAAATTAAAGAAGCCAAAAGGCTTTTATTAAATGCTTTGGATATAATTAAACCTAAAGTGTTTATTAATTATTGAAAATGAATTCAATATTGAATATAGAAAAAAATACTGTTGTAGAGGAAGCAAAAGCCTATTGCGATGCGCAAGGTTTAGACATTGTTTTCACTTCTGAGATTTCTAAAACACAATTACAGATTATCTCAGAAAGAACAAAAAAGCTTCCTGCTATGTATCATGCCAGTGTTGGTATGTTGTTAGATCGTTTAAATAACGGCTGTTATTTGTTAATGAAAGACGGTGAGATATGTGGGCATATTTTTGCTCATAAACATGTTATCGATAAATATTCAGTATATGAAAGATCGTCTTTGTGGGTTCATAAAACCTATAGAAACCACAATTTAGGACTGCTTTTAATGGATTTGTTAACTAAAAAATTCAATAAAGATTTTTTGATTTCTATAGCTCAAGAGCCTACAGTTCATAATAATAATGAGTTGTTAGGAATGAAGTTTATTACACTAAAAGACTTATCTCCTATACTAATTGAAACTTTGGAGAAATTAGGGAAGCTAAGAGATGAGTATAAATATAAGTATTACGTGAATCCTTATTTTGAATCAAAAATTAATCAGTTTAATAAGATTCTTAAAAATAAAATTTAAAAGAACAAATGAAGAAGTTGGTAATAGCCTATAGTGGCGGTTTAGATACATCATATTGTGCAGTAAGTTTATCAAAAGAATATGAAGTACATGCAGTAAGTGTAAACACAGGAGGTTTTACACATGATGAGATTAATTATATTGAAAGTAATGCCTATAAAATGGGGGTTACTACCTATAAAAATATTGATGCAGTAGCTACTTTTTATCAGAAAGTAGTGAAGTATTTAATCTTTGGGAATGTATTAAAGAACAACACCTATCCATTATCTGTAAGTGCAGAGCGTATTGTGCAAGCTATTGAGATTATTGAATACGCTAAGAGTATTGATGCAGAATATATAGCACATGGGAGTACAGGTGCTGGAAATGACCAAGTACGTTTTGATATGATTTTTCAAACATTGGCACCTGGCATTAAAATCATCACGCCAATTAGAGACCAAAAGTTATCTAGACAAGAAGAAATTGAGTATCTAAAAGCAAATGGTATTGATATGTCTTGGGAAAAGGCGCAGTATTCTGTAAATAAAGGGCTTTGGGGAACTAGTGTTGGAGGTGCAGAAACCTTAACATCTGAAAAACCATTGCCAAGTGAAGCATATCCATCGCAATTAGAAAAAGAAGGCGAAGAAAAAGTGGCTTTAACTTTTGAAAAAGGAGAGTTGGTAGCTTTAAATGGAGAGGTCAATGCACCAGAAGTAAATATTGAAAAATTAAACGATTTAGCGTCAGCTTATGCTATAGGAAGAGATATTCATGTTGGGGATACTATTGTGGGTATAAAAGGTAGAGTTGGTTTTGAAGCTGCTGCTGCCTTGATTACCGTGAAAGCACACCATTTATTAGAAAAACATACGTTAACGAAATGGCAATTACAACACAAAGAGTATTTATCTAGTTTCTACGGTATGCATTTACATGAAGGTCAGTATTTAGACCCAGTAATGAGAGATATGGAAGCCTTTTTACAAAGTAGTCAAGAGAAAGTCTCAGGAGATGTTATTGTAACCTTAAAGCCATATCATTTCTCATTAGACGGTATAAAATCTGAACATGATTTAATGAGTGCTAAATTTGGAAGTTACGGTGAAGAAAACAAAGCATGGACAGCTGATGACGCCAAAGGATTCATTAAAATCATTGGAAATCAAAACAAGATTTATCAACAAGTAAATTCATAACCGTTTTGTCATGCTGAACTGTCAGACTGAGCGCAGTCGAAGTCTTGTTTCAGCATCTCAATAGAAATGAAAGTAAAATGGAAAAAATAAAAGTAGGCATAATTGGAGGAGCTGGTTATACAGCAGGAGAATTAATTAGATTGCTAATTAATCATCCTGAGGCTGAGATAGATTTTGTGTTCAGTACCAGTAATGCAGGAAACCCTATTAGTAAAGTACACCAAGATTTGGTGGGCTCTTTAGATAAAGCGTTTACAGATATTGTGAACCCAGATGTAGATGTGTTGTTCTTATGTTTAGGTCATGGTAATTCGGTGAAGTTTTTAAAAGCGAATGCCTTTTCAGAAAACACGAAGATTATTGATTTAGGAAATGACTTTAGATTAGAAGCCGATAAAATTTTCACTTCGACAGGCTCAGCGCAGGCAAAAACCTTTGTGTATGGGTTACCTGAATTACAAAAAGAAGACATAAAAGACGCTGATTATATTGCAAATCCAGGCTGTTTTGCTACGGCAATACAATTAGGATTATTACCATTGGCTGATGCTGATTTATTAAATCAAGATGTGCATATAAATGCAGTGACAGGTGCTACTGGTGCAGGAACATCGTTATCTGCAACAACGCATTACACATGGAGAGATAATAACTTTTCATATTACAAACCATTTACGCATCAGCACTTAGGAGAAATCAATCAGTCGGTAAAACAATTACAGGATACTTTTGATTCAGACATTCTATTTATGCCAAATAGAGGGAATTTTTCAAGAGGGATTTTTGCAACCATTTACACTGATTTTGAAGGAACCGTTGAAGAAGCTAAAACCATTTATAAAGACTTTTATAAAGATGCGGCTTTCACCTTTGTTTCAGATGAACAATTACATTTAAAACAGGTAGTCAATACCAATAAGTGTTTAATTCATTTGCATAAGCATAACGGAAAGTTGTTGATAACCAGTGTTATTGATAATTTGTTGAAGGGCGCCTCTGGGCAAGCCATTCAGAATATGAATTTAATTTTTGGGTTGGAAGAAGCAATAGGATTAGGCTTAAAGGCTACTTATTTTTAGGGAAAGAGTGGAGCGTTAGCGATTGCAGCGGCATCCTTTTTTGAAATAACAAATAGGCGTCATTACGAGGCGGTACGACGAAGTAATCTCTTTTGGATGAAGAGATTGCCACAGGTAATTGAAAATTACCTTCGCAATGACGGACAAAAAAGATATAGCGGAAAGCGCGACCCCTTGTGGGTAACGCCATAAAACAAAATTAAAATAGATTCCCTCTTTGGAGGGAATAACAAAAAAATAATAGAACCATGAAAATAGCTATTATAGGAACTGGAAATTTAGGAAGCTCTATTGCAAAAGGGCTAATAAATAATAAGTCGTTTACATCACTGTATTTGAGTGATAAGAATACATCGGCAGTTTCAGAGTTTGAAGAAGAACAGTATGTAACTATTACCAATTATAACAAGGAAGCAGTAATGAATTCTGACTTGGTGATTTTTGCGTTACAACCCCGACATGTAGAAAAAGTACTTAGAGAAGTTGCTGAGGTAATTACTAAAAAACATTTGATAATGTCTGTGGCTGCTGGGTTTGCTATTTCTAAAATTGAAAGTGTTATTGGAGCAGATAAACATATTATTCGTGTCATGCCAAATACGGCTATTTCTATAGGGAAATCAATGACTTGCTTATCTGCCAATGAAATTGGTGAAGAAAAGATAGAATTGGCACAGAAAATATTTAATCAGTTAGGAACTACAATGGTCATTCCTGAGGAGCAACTACAAGCAGCGACGGTAATTTGCGCTAGTGGTATTGCCTTTTGGATGCGCTTGGTACGTGCTACAACACAAGGTGCTATTCAATTAGGGTTTGAAGCTGAAGAAGCCCATGAATTAGCATTACAAACTTGTTATGGAGCTGCTAGTTTATTAAAAGAATCTGGTAGACATCCTGAAGCAGAAATTGATAGAGTGACTACACCAAGTGGTTGTACTATTGAAGGCTTAAATGAAATGGAGCATCAAGGATTAAGTTCCTCATTAATTAAAGGGATTAATGCTTCGTTTGAAAAAATTAATCAAATTAAAAAGAGTTAAAAATGCCATTATTTGACGTTTATCCATTATATAATGTAACACCAGTTTCAGGTAAAGGAATTCATGTGTATGATGACCAGGGAACTAAGTATTTAGACCTTTACGGGGGGCATGCGGTGATTTCTATTGGACATGCACATCCTAACTATGTAGAGGCAGTTACAAAGCAAGTTGAAACATTAGGATTCTATTCTAATGCCATTCAAAATCCGTTACAAAAGCAATTAGCTAATAAGTTAGAAACGCTTTCTGGTTGTAAAGACTATCAATTGTTTTTAGTGAATTCAGGAGCTGAAGCCAATGAAAATGCACTAAAATTAGCATCCTTCAAAACAGGAAAGAAACGTGTGGTAGCTTTTACTAAAGGTTTCCACGGAAGGACTTCGGCGGCAGTTGCTGCAACCGATAATAAAAATATTATCGCTCCTATCAATGCCCAACAAGAGACGACTATTTTAGAGTTGAATGATGTTGAAGGTGTAAAAAGAGAGTTAGAGAAAGGCGATGTTTGTGCGGTTATTGTAGAGTTTATTCAGGGTATTGGTGGTTTAGACCAAGGTTCTAAAGAGTTCTTTGAGCAAGTAGATGTGTTGTGTAAAGCAAACAATACGATGTTTGTGGCTGATGAAATTCAATGTGGTTACGCACGTTCAGGTAAATTCTTTGCATTTCAACATTATAATGTAACTCCAGATATCATTTCTTTAGCAAAAGGAATGGGGAACGGATTTCCTATTGGAGGGATTTTAATTCATCCAGATATTGAAGCTAAATATGGTATGTTAGGTACTACTTTTGGCGGAAATCATTTAGCATGTGCAGCAGGTTTATCGGTGTTAAATACCATTGAATCTGAAAACCTATTAGATAATGTTAATGAAATGGGCGCTTATTTTGTGGAGAAAGCAAAAGCAATTCCGCAGATAAAAAATATAAAAGGAAGAGGATTGATGTTAGGTTTAGAATTTGATTTTGAAGTTGGAGACCTACGCAAAGATTTAATTTATAATTACAAAATATTTACGGGAGGTGCAGCAAATAAAAAGCTGTTGAGAATATTACCGCCTTTAAATATTGAAAAACAATATATAGACCAATTCTTTAATGTTTTAGTTGAAGCTTTGAAAAAGGTTGAACAAACAGTTAGTTAAAATGAACACACTATTATCCATAGATACAAGAAATGCTGTTTTATTAAGAATGGCAGAACTTTTAGAACAAGAACGCAAAGCTATAATAGACATTAACAAAGTAGATTTAGATAGCTATAATGGCGATGATATTTCTATGTTCGACCGTTTAAAAGTAGATGATTCTAAAGTTGATGAGATGAAAAAAGCGGTGACGCATTTAGCATCTCAAGAGGACCCTGTTGGAGTAGAGCGTTTCAGTTTTAAGCATGACAACGGTATGCAGGTATATAACAAAACGGCTTCCTTTGGAACAGTGTTGATTATTTATGAATCACGTCCAGATGTAACCGTTGAAGCTGCTGGGATTGCGTTTAAATCTGGTAACAAAATTTTACTAAAAGGAGGTAAAGAATCATTACGTTCTAATCTTAAAATAGTAGAACTATGGCATCAAGCATTGAAGGAGCAAGGCGCCTCTACAGATTGGGTAGAGTATTTACAGTTCAATAGAACAGAAACTCAGGCTTTTTTAGAAAAACCAACTCAAAAAGTAGATTTAATTGTGCCTCGTGGTGGTGAGCGTTTAATCGCTTTTGTAAAACAGCATGCTACCTGTCCAGTAATTATTAGTGGGCGCGGTAATAACTTTGTGTATGTGCATAAAGAGGCTGATTTAGATGTTGCGGTAGATGTCATCATGAATGGGAAGTCTAAAATATCGGCGTGTAATGCAGTAGATAAAGTGTTGATTGATGAAAACCTTCCAAATAAAAGTGAATTTGTAAAGGCATTGATTTCAAAGTTGAAAGACTTCAAAATTGAAGTTTTAGGAGATGAAACTGTTTCAAAAGAAAATGGTTTGGAATCAATCAAATCAGATGATATTTGGTACGAAGAGTTTTTAGATTATAAAATTTTAATTGGAGAAATAGGGTCTAATCAAGATACCATAGCTATGATTAATAAGTATTCTGGAGGGCATTCGTCTTCAATTATTACAACTAATCAGGCCGAAGCGCAATTGTTTATGGAAAATGTAGATACAGCAGCGGTATATCACAATGCGTCTACACGTTTTACTGACGGTGGACAATTAGGGTTAGGAGGTGAATTAGCTATTAGTACTGATAAGTTACACCAACGCGGACCAATAGGTCTTCAACATTTAGTAACCAACAAATGGTACGTTCATGGTAGTGGTCAAATTCGTTAATCTATAAATTGTTATCTAAATGTCACACTGAGCATTACTAAAAATAAAATATTTTTTATTTGAAAGTAGCTAGTGAAACTAGTCGAAGTGCATTATAAAGATGAAAAAAAAGAAACGCATATTACTAAAAATGGGGTCTAATACCCTTACTAAGGAAACCGATAATATTTCCAGAGGAAAGATTGAAGATATCGCTAATCAAATTGCGCAACTTCAAGATACTTGTGAGTTTATTATTGTGAGTTCTGGAGCTATTGCAGTGGCGAAACAATTTGTAAAGCTGGAGAGTAAGCGTAAAGAAATTTTTGTGAAGCAAGCATTGGCCTCTATTGGTCAGCCACATTTAATACGAATTTATCAGGAGATTTTTAGAGAATATGGGTTGCTGACATCGCAATGCTTATTGTCGTATTCAGATTTTGAAAAAGAGGAAAGTAAAGTGAATATTACCAATACTATTAATGTGTTGGTGAATAACAATTACATACCAATCATTAATGAGAATGATACAGTTGCTACCGATGAGATTAAATTTGGAGACAATGATAAGTTAGGAGCATTAACGGCTTCTTTATTAGATGCCGATTTATTTATCATAGCAACTAACACTAATGGTATTTATACCAAAGCCTCTATGGAAAATGGTTCGCCAAAAACCATTGATGAAGTCATAGATTTTAGTGAGCTAGCCGATGAAGTAGTGAGTTCTAAATCGTCTCACGGTAGTGGAGGTATGCAAAGTAAAATTGAAGCAGCTCAGGTTACTAAAGGTGCTAATATAGAAACATGGATTGTAAACGGATTAGAGGATAATTTTATAGTTGATGCTATGGAAAATAAAGTGCCGTTTACCAAGATTAGATAGGAAAATGCTCTACATATTAATTGTAGGGTTTTTATTGATATATAGTTAAAAATTAAATATGAAAAGTATAATTAAGTTTATCTCATTTTTTTTCTTAGTTTATTATACCTCTCTGACATCCCAAAATTATATTCCTTTCTCAGGTAAATGGAATGCAGATACACCAAATGATTATGTAGCAGTTTGGAAAGTAGACGCATCAGAATCTTATGGTTTACTGGATGGCAATGGAGATGGGAAAATGAATAGTTTAACAGTACCAATGGGACTCGTCGGTGATATCCCATTAGCTATAGATTATCAAGGTGATGATAGAGATGAGATTGCTTTATATAGAAGCTCTACGAGAGAATTTATCTTCTATGCTGATTATATGACAGGTGAAATTGCTCTTTCGAGAGTTGTTGGAAATCAAGGAGATCAACCTATAATTGGAGATTGGGATGGAGATGGAAAAGATGGGTTTGCTTTATATAGACCAAGTACTAGGCGAATTTGGTTTTATCAAAATATATCTGATGTTCATCCTTTTTATTCTCGGGTTGCTGGAAATCAAGGCGATGTTATAATCTCAGGAAATTGGGATGGAATTGGTGGAGACGAATTTGCAATTTATAGACCATCCACTCGAAGATTTTGGTTTTATGAAACTTATGATGAGTTGAATTCAAACTTAAGTATACAAACAGGTAATTTTAGTGATATACCAATTTCTGGAGATTGGGATGGAGATGGAAAAGATAACTTTGCTTTATACAGACCTTTTGAAGAAGGATTAGAAAATGTGTTTTGGATATATAATGATTTCAATGTCAATGCTTCATATAGAGTGTCATGTGAAGATGAAGACTTATTGGATTTATCAGAAGGCAGACAGATATTTTATACTAATGGTGTTCCACATATTGATAGTCAGGGAAATACGCGTACATCTTATGACCCAAATTTATCTTTTTTCCCTAAAGGAATTTATAATATTATTCCTGAAGATATTGAAGAAATTTATAATGCAGGGTATAATTTAGGATTTTTATGGCCTGAATATTATCCCTTAGAAGATGGGCTAAAAAATACGTTAGATAATTTAAATAATGAATTTAAGACCATTGTCTATTTTAATAATCAACATGGAGGTAGGGCATTTACAGGTAAATTTAATGGAGGTAATAAAGATCATATAGGAATGAGCAGCGTAGAAACAAACTTTATTGCTTATGATTTGGATGGAGATAAAAAGTTGGATACAGAATTGAAATTTGGAAATAATGAAAGTATTGTTTTTACTGGAGATTGGGATGGAGATGGAAAAGATGGGATAGCAATATCACAAATAGTACAGGGAAATCAGACAATGTCATTCTACAATCAGATAACCCCTCTGGTTTTTACAGCACATAATTCTATAATTCAAACAGGAGATATTCCATTTTCTGGAGATTGGGATGGCAATGGGGAAGATAGTTTTGTGTTATATCGACCTAACGAAAGAAGACTATTATTCTACCAAGAAATAGGTGATAGTCATGAGTTTTATAGTAGAGTTGTTGGAAATCTGAACGATAAAGTTGTTATTGGGGATTGGAATGGTGATGGAGAAGATGGTTTTGCTTTGTACAGACCATCAACAAGACGATTTTGGTTTTATCAAAATTATAATTCCACCGAGCCCTTCTTTCAAATAACTTTTGGAGATTTTGGAGATATCCCTATAAGTGGAGATTGGGATGCAGATGGTACCGATGGTATTGGTGTATACCGACCTACACCATTAAATGCGGAAAATGAATTTTGGTTAGTTAATGAAATAAATAATATCTCAGGAAGTTTGTCTTCTTCATTTTTTAAAAACCCAATTATAGAATTAAATTCTTTTGAGCATGTTTTTGGAATGTACACTGCAGATGAGCCCAGAAATCATGATATAACCTTAGATTATTTAACAGATATATATGATGAATATTCTAATCTTTCCACTCATGTTTTTTTTCATGTTGATGATTTTATTGATACAACAGACTCTGAATATGATGACTTATATGAAGAATGGCAGAATTTTGCCAGATTAGGTGAGGCTGTTGGTCATGATCCATATCCTTTATGGAATAGATCAGATACAATATGCAGTATAAATTATAGTATAAACCCAGAAGGTATTAGGCAAACAGGAAAAGAAGTTGCAAATATCATAGAGCAATCTAGAGAAGCATCTAATAATCAAAAACCTAATTGGTATGTATATCAGGCTTTTTCGGAAATTAATGGAGATACACATGATTTTTATACACCAACCCCTAATCAATTAGGATCAATGATTTATGCGTCCATTGTTCATGGAGCTACTGGGATATTTAGTTTTGCATATGACAACCCTTTATTTTATAATATAAAACGAAAGGAATCTCATTTACCGGAAATTACTATTGAAGGTATATCTGATAATCATAATGTAAGCTTATGGGATAAAGCGTCTGAAATAAATAGTGAGATTGATATTTTAGCACCTTATATTCTTTCTGTAACACCTGAAAAAACAAATCAAAATAACTATCGGTTATTTATTTCTGAAGCACCACTATATGAGGAATACCCAATTAGAACATTATTTAAAACGAATACTAATGGAGATTTACTAATTATGGCAGTGAATATGACGAAACAATCCTTTAATACTATAATTCCTTTACCGCATTCTATATCTCCAGCGAACAGAATTGTTCACAAATTATTTGAAGGAGATATTTTAACTTACGCAGGAAGTATTAATGATTATTTTGGACCATTTGATGTGCATTTTTATAAAATTGATCATAGTAGTTTAGTGGAGATTTTAGAATCAGAAAAAAAGATAGTTCAAAAAAAATTAAAGGAAAGAAGAACCAAAATAGTGACAGTTTATCCTAACCCTTCAAATACAACTTTTATTTTCAAGATAAAGAATATAGATGATTCTAATATACATATATATGATATTAATGGTAGGTTGATTAAAAGATTGAATAAAGTTCACATTTTAGAAAATTCAAATCAATATCAATGGAATTTTAAAAGTGAAAAAAATATACCTTCAGGAGTTTACTTTTATCAGGTAAACACAAATGATGGAGTTAAGCAAAGGGGGAAACTCTTTGTGAAATAAGAAAAAATGAAAAAATTATTTTATGTAAATAGAAGCCATTCATTTTATAAAGAAGCTGTGGTGATATAAAAAATAAAGATTGAAGAATTTTAAGCTAAATTATATCACAACCGAAGACCCTTTATATCAAAAAGCTGTTGCGATTAGAAAAGAATTATTTTTCAAGAATATGGATAATAGTTCAGAGTTAATAAATGATGCCTATGAAAAAGAGGGAATTCATTTAGTGTGTTCAAATGATTATAAGGTTATTGGAACGGGGCGTCTAAATATAGAAGATAATACAAGTATCATATCTCAAATGGCCATTGATTCAAATTTTCAAAAGCAAGGCATTGGAGCAAAAATATTAAAAGAATTAATTAAGTATGGTGTAGACAAAGGCTTGTCTAAAACTGTATTAAGTGCAAGAGAAACAGCTATAGGGTTTTATAGGAAGTTCAATTTTAAACCTATAGGTTCACTATATCCATCACTTAAAACAGGAATTATTCACCAAAAAATGGAATTGAAAGTATTATAAAATGAAAACTAAGGTTTTGTGCTAAAGTTAAAATATGTCGTCATTACGAACGAAAGTGAAGTAATCTGTAAATTGATAAGATTGCTTCGTTCCTCACAATGACGTAAAGCTTTTAAGTTTTCATACAAAAAGAATAGATAAATGAGACATTACACATCTATAAACGATATTGACAATATAGAAGCTTGGATAGAAGAAGCAAAGGCTTTAAAGGCAAATCCGTTAGAACATGTTGAATTAGGAAAAAACAAAACCATTGGATTATTGTTTTTCAATTCCAGTTTACGCACTCGTTTAAGTACGCAAAAAGCAGCATTGAATTTGGGAATGAACCCTATTGTAATGAATGTGTCTGGTGATGCTTGGGGTTTAGAGTTTGAAGATGGTACCGTTATGAATGGAAATACTGCGGAACATATTAAAGAAGCGGCTGCTGTGGTATCTCAGTATTGTGATGTTATTGCGGTAAGAGCTTTTCCATCATTAACTGACAAAGAAAAAGACGAAAGTGAACAAGTGTTGAGTGCTTTTAAGGAACACGCTTCCGTACCAATCGTAAATATGGAAAGTGCTACTGGTCATCCGTTACAAGGATTAACAGATGTATTGACTATCTCAGAACATAAAAAAACAGAGAAGCCTAAAGTAGTATTAAGTTGGGCGCCACACATCAGGTCATTGCCACACGCTGTGGCTAATAGCTTTACACAGGCTATGCAAAAAATGGATGTTGAGTTTGTGATTGCCAATCCTGAAGGCTATGATTTAAGTCCTGAAATTACTGGAGATACGCCTATTTATCATAATCAGGAAGAAGCTTTTAAAGATGCTGATTTCGTTTATACCAAAAACTGGAGTTCTTATGAAGATTATGGGAAAGTAGTAAATACAGACCCTAATTGGATGATTACAAAAGATAAAATAGGCGATGCTAAATTCATGCACTGCTTGCCTGTAAGGCGTAATGTAGTAGTTGAAGATGCCGTGTTAGATAGCGATAGTTCTATTGTGATTGAACAGGCAAATAACAGAACGTATGCAGCACAGTTGGTGTTAAAGAAGATATTGGAAAGTAATAAATAGATGTATGTCATGCTGAATTTATTTCAGCATCTCATGAAGTTTAGATTCTGAAACAGGTTCAGAATGACAATAGAAAAACAAATGAAGGAAAAACTATCCATAGTAAAAATAGGAGGTAATATCATTGAAGATGCCAATGCCTTAGATGCTTTTTTGCAATTATTTTCAAAGTTAGAAGGTAAAAAGATATTGGTGCATGGTGGTGGTAAACGAGCTACAAGTGTAGCCGCTAAATTGGGTATAGAATCTAAAATGGTAAATGGACGTCGTATTACAGATGCCGATACTTTAGAAGTAATTACTATGGTGTATGGCGGACTGGTAAACAAAAACATCGTTGCCAAATTACAAGCTTTACATATGGATGCTATTGGATTAACAGGAGCAGATGTGAATAGTATCAAATCTGATAAAAGACCTGTAAAAGAGATTGATTTTGGGTTTGTAGGAGATGTAAAAGCAGTAGCTCATAATTCAATAGATAAATTAATTCAAGCCAATTTTACACCTGTATTTTGTGCCATCACACATGATGGTAATGGGCAATTATTAAATACCAATGCCGATACCATTACAAGTCAAGTAGCAGTTGGAATGAGTGAACTTTACGAAACTTCTATTTATTATTGTTTCGAATTAAATGGCGTGCTAGAAAATATCAATGATAAGAATTCAGTAATTAAAAATATTGATTCTAAAATCTATAAACACTTGTTAGAAAAAGGTGTCATTGCCGATGGCATGTTACCAAAACTTGAAAATTGTTTTGATGCTTTAAACAAAGGCGTAGCAAACATTCATATGGGAAATACAGCAATGTTAACCCAAGAAAATGATAATTTTACAACTATAACATTGTAATCATGATTCAGGAATTAACACAAGATGCTATTGCACTTTTAAAACAACTGATAGAGACACAATCGTTTTCTTCAGAGGAAGACCAAACAGCATCTCATATAGAAGCTTGGTTTCAGCGTTATAGTGTTGACTATAAGAGGACTCAAAATAATGTTTGGGCAGTTAATAAACACTTTGAAGAAAGTAAGCCTACTTTGTTATTGAATTCTCATCATGACACGGTAAAACCTAATAATGGTTATACAAAAGATCCGTTAAAAGCTATTGTAGAAGATGGGAAATTATATGGTTTAGGTAGTAACGATGCAGGAGGTTGTTTAGTATCTTTAATTGCAACCTTTACATATTATTACAATCACGAAAACCTAAAATATAATTTAGTAATTGTTGCTTCTGCGGAAGAAGAAAGCAGTGGTCCAAACGGATTAAATAGTATGCTATCTATAATTCCTAAAGTAGATGTGGCTATTGTAGGAGAGCCAACGTTGATGAATTTAGCAGTAGCCGAAAAAGGCTTAGTAGTGTTTGATGCAGTATTAACAGGAACACCAAGTCACGCAGCGCATCCTAATGATGATAATGTGATATATAAATCTATTGAAGCATTGCAATGGTTCAAAGATTGTACCTTTGAAAAAGGGTCGGAAGCTTTGGGTGATGTCAAATTAACCGTAAGTCAGATAAATGCAGGAAAACAACATAATGCAGTACCTGCAGATTTAAAATTAGTAATTGATGTTCGTGTGAATGATGCGTATTCTAATGCTGAAATTGCAGAAATTTTACAAAAAGAAGCACCAGTGACTAGTATCACACCACGAAGTTTACGTTTAAATTCGTCATCAATTCCAACCGACCACGATTTAGTGAAAGCTGGAGTTGCGATGGGAAGAACAACTTATGGATCGCCAACATTATCAGATCAAGCCGTATTATCTTGCCCTAGTTTAAAATTAGGCCCTGGAGATAGTACGCGTTCGCATTCGGCTGATGAATTTATTTATTTAAACGAAATAGAAGAAGGTATTAAAATATATGTGGAATTGTTGAATCGGGTAATCGCATGACGTCATAACGAGGAAGAATGACGAAGTTTATCTGCTTAATGAAACAGATTGCTTCACTGCGTTCGCAATGACGCTTACTTTAAAGTAGTTCTGTCATTCCTGCGCAGGCAGGAATCCAAAAGAAATAAAACAAAATAGATTCCCGCTTTCGCGGGAATGACAAAAAAAGGAAATAATGAAACTCTGGGATAAAGGTATTTCAATAGATAATAAAATAGAACAATTTACGGTTGGTAACGACCGCGAAATTGATATTCATATAGCTAAATATGATGTAATTGCATCTAAAGCACATGCTAAAATGCTGCAAAGTATTGGCATTCTATCAGCTGAAGAATTAAAGGAGTTATTAGGCGGGTTAGAAGTATTGGCTTCACAAATAGAAGAAGGGACGTTTGTCATTGATGAGCAGTTTGAAGATGTGCATTCTAAGATAGAATATGAACTAACCAAATCTTTAGGCGAAGTAGGGAAAAAGATTCATACGGCACGTTCTAGAAACGATCAGGTTTTAGTAGCTTGTCATTTATACTACAAGGAGAATTTACAGTTAATTCAGGGTAAAGTTAAAACGTTTTTCGATACACTGTTAGATTTAGCAGAAACTCATAAAGATAAATTATTACCGGGTTATACACACTTACAAGTAGCGATGCCATCATCATTTGGATTATGGTTTTCAGCATATGCGGAGTTAATGATTGATGATGTGTATTTATTAAATGCGGCTTTAAAAACAGTTGACCAAAATCCGTTAGGATCTGCAGCAGGTTACGGTAGTTCATTTCCAATAGACAGAGAATTAACAACCAAAGAAATGGAATTCTCAACACTTAAATACAATGTAGTGGCGGCTCAAATGGGACGAGGTAAAAATGAAAGAACCATTTCGGCAGCCTTAGGAAGTTTGGCAAATACATTGTCAAGATTTGCTATGGATGTATGCTTATACATGAGTCAGAATTTTGGCTTTGTGACTTTTCCAGATGAGTTAACAACAGGTAGTAGTATTATGCCTCATAAAAAGAATCCAGATGTATTTGAATTGATTAGAGGAAAATGCAATAAGATTCAAGCGCTTCAAACTGAAATGGTACTTATAACAAATAATTTACCAAGTGGTTACCACAGAGATTTTCAGTTGTTAAAAGAAAATATGATTGCTGCTTTTGAAGAGTTGAAAGATATTTTAGATATTTTCAATTATGCTATTCAACAGGTGATTGTTAAAGATATTGATTTAAATGATGATAAATATAAATATCTTTTTACAGTAGATAACATAAATACATTAGTAGTAGAGGGTCAAAGTTTTAGAGAGGCGTATCAAAAAATTGGAGGACAAGTGCAAGATGGAACTTATGTGCCAGATACATCAAAGCTACATACGCATGTGGGGAGTATCCATAATTTAAGTTTAGATAAGATTAAGGCTAAATTTCCGCTTTGAGTAGTAAAACTAGAGTAATTAGAGTTTAAATTTCAGTTAGTTGCGTGTAACTGTATAGTATAAATCGAGTTTTATGTGGTTTTGTTCTTGTTGATGGATGATATCTTTAACAATATAAACCAATAAACTAAAACATTATGACATTTCATCTCAAAAGACTTTGGCTATTATTATGTTGTTTAACACTAGTTTTATCTTGTAAAGAACAGGTAGAAACTAAAAAAGCAGAAGTACTCACATTATTTAATTTTACTGATAGTACTCTTGTAAATGTTGATGACTTAAAAGATGCTTCACATACATTTAAAGATGGACAATTAATTTTAACTACTGGTAATAAAGCTACTAAGCCAACAATTAAAATAACAAAACCTAATGATTCATCTTGGGGTCTTAAAGGATACCATAAGGTTAAGGCAGATGTAACTAATATTGGAGATGCGTATATGCAAGCTGAAATGTTTGTGGGGAATGATCCAGATGGTTTAATTCGTTGGTACTGCTCAAATTATGTGGATTTATATCCAGGTGAAACGAAAACCATTACAGTAGATT
Organism: uncultured Flavobacteriaceae bacterium; assembly: GCA_947487895.1. Lineage (GTDB taxonomy): Bacteria > Bacteroidota > Bacteroidia > Flavobacteriales > Flavobacteriaceae > Seonamhaeicola. Next base: position 43,440 of record CANKYF010000010.1, on the reverse strand, counting down.
TAGCTTGGACTCCTTGGGTGTATCAACCTCAATTGGAAGTGGTAGGCATGCGTGGTATTCCAGGAAAAATAAAAACAGACCAAGATGCTATAAAGCAAATAACATTTGGTTCGCGTTATGCCGTAACCACCAATAAAATTACTATTGATAATATTAGAGCTGAAGGCATTCTTACGGAAAGAGATACTACTGGTTTTTTCCCTTTTGTAGATGAGTTCGGACAGTATAAGCATAAAGATTGGAAAGGTAAAGTACATTCGCTTTCAGAATTAAAAGAAAGTGCTCAAGAAAGCACTAAAAACCTTGATTTACATAAAAACGGAGCTGCTAACCGAACTAAATATGGAGGTTGGGCAGACGGTCCAAAACTAAAAGCTACAGGATTTTTTAGAACAGAAAAATACAATGACAAATGGTGGATGGTAGATCCTGAAGGTTATCTGTTTTGGTCAGCAGGGGTGAATTGTATAGCTCCCAAAAGTCCACGAACTGGTATTACTGTAAGAGAACATTATTTTGATACATTACCAAGTAAGGATGATGTTGTATATGGCAAGTTTTACAATAAGCGAGGTAAAGCTTCGCATGGTGTTTATAGCACTATGGAAGAATATACCTCTTATAATTTTTACGAGGCAAATCTTTATAAAACATATGGACAAGATTGGTCGGATACATTTAGTGATTTGGTGCACAAGCGTTTTAAAAATTGGGGATTAAATACAGTTGGGTTTGTGTCAGATTCAATGGTTATCAAACAACGAAAAACACCTTATGTTGGGTCAATTTGGATAAGAAACACACCAAAAATTGAAGGTTCTAAAGGTTTTTGGGGTAAGTTTCACGATGTTTTTGATCCAGCGTTTAGAAAAGCTGTTAAAATTTCTATGGGAGCTCAAAAACTTGGAGCTGATGATCCTTGGTGTATAGGGTATTTTGTTGATAATGAATTGGCTTGGGGAGATTTAGGTTCTTTAGCTTTAGGTGTATTAAAAAGCCCAGAAACTCAAATTGCAAAACAAGAATTTGTAAAAGATTTAAAGAAGAAGTATAAGTCGGTAGAAGCTCTAAACAACGTTTGGGGAACCACTCATAAAACTTGGGAAGATTTATTAAAAACAACTAAGACCCCAGATGATCAAAAAGCGCATGCAGACCTTGCTACTTTTTATGAAAAAATAGCCGATACATATTTTAGAACTTTAAAAGAAGAATTAGGCAAAATTGCACCAAATCAAAACTATTTAGGTTGTCGATTTGCTTGGGCTAATAACGGTGAGGTATTAACAGCTGCAAGTAAATACATGGATATAATGAGCTTTAACAAATATGAATTTAGTGTAGAACATGTAGGCTTGCCTAAGGGAGTTGATAAACCAATAATGATTGGGGAATTTCATTTTGGAGCCTTAGATAGAGGAAGTTACCATGTAGGGGTTAAAGGAGCAGAAAGTCAAGAAGATAGAGGTGTGAAGTATCAAGAATATATTCAAAGTGCACTTAGGAATCCATTAATTGTAGGAGCACATTGGTTTCAGTATATAGATCAACCTGTAACAGGACGTTTTGATGGAGAAAATTATAATATTGGATTGGTTGATATTTGTGATAATCCTTATAATGAATTATTAGACAAAGTTCGTGAAACTACCTATGGTATGTATGATTATAGAAATGATTTTAAAAAGTAGATTTTAAGCTTTTATAGTTATGACACATTTTAATAAACATATTGTTAGAAATAGTATTCTAGGATTATTATTTATAATTCTTGTGCAGCCATTGCAAGCGCAGCAAAAAGAAAAATCACCTGTTTATGTACTTGTGCATGGTACATGGGGTGGAGGATGGGCTTTCAAAGAAGTTGATTCTTTGATGACTAGTAAAAAAGCCATAGTCTATAGACCAACGTTAACAGGTCAAGGAGAACGAGCTCATTTAGCGTCTAACACTGTTGGATTAGACACTCATATCATGGATATTGTAAATACAATACTTTATGAAGATTTGCATGACATCATTTTGGTAGGGCATAGTTATGGAGGTATGGTGGTAACAGGTGTTGCAGATAAAATACCTGAACGAATTGGTAAATTAGTGTATTTAGATGCAGCAGTACCAGAACATGGAGAAAGTGGATTGTCTATTTTTACAAATGGCTCATTAGAAGGTCTTAAAGTTGAAAATGGTTTTTTAATTCCGCAATGGGTAAGTGAAGATGCTAAACCGCCAACAGATGTGCCACATTCGTTAAAAACTTGGACAGATCCAATTACTTTAAAAAACCCTAATAGGCTAAATATAGCTACCACATATATTTTAACTGTTGAAGAAGGAAAAACGTCAGAACAAGATGGGTTTGCATCTCAGGCTAAACGAGCAAAAAACAAAGGTTGGCCTGTGTTAAACATTACTGCAGATCATAATGCACAATGGTCTGCGCCTAAAGAACTTTCTGAAATGCTTTTAAACATTGGTATGGATAAATAGTAGAAAAAGTATTATATATTTTTATGTAGATAAAAGGTGTAATGTGAGAATGAATTCATGCTGTAAATTGTTGAAAGAGGTGCTGTGAATTTTTTGTTAAGGGGCAAATAGATTTTGTAAGCTGTAAAATGAGGTAATGTAAAAAGAGCTTATTATTTTTGAAAATTTGAGAAACTAACTAACCAATTATAAATATGAAAATAGGAATACTAAAAGAGTCGCAGAACGGCGAACGGCGAGTCGCATTGTCTCCTTTGATTACCCAAAAACTGGTAGAGAAAGGGTTTGAGATTTGTGTTGAAGAAGGAGCGGGAGTAAATTCAATGTATGAAGATTCAGATTATGAAAAATCTGGAGCAACTATTTCTTCAAGAAGCGACATTTTTGATGAAGCACAAGTACTTGTTAAAATCAATCCGTTTGATGAAGACGACTTAGAACTAGTGCATAAGCGTCATGTTTTAATGAGTCAATTGTATCACAAATCTAGCCCAGAATTAATCAAAGCTATTTCAGACAAAGGTGCCACGGCATTTTCTATGGATGCAATGCCTCGTATCTCAAGAGCGCAAGATATGGATGTGTTAAGTTCTCAAAACAACTTAGCAGGTTATAAAGCAGTTATTTTAGGCGCTTATGAAATGACTAAAATATTTCCTTTAATGATGACAGCTGCAGGAACCATAACACCATCCAGAGTATTAATTTATGGTGTTGGTGTTGCTGGTTTACAAGCTATAGCTACAGCTAAACGTTTAGGAGCAGTTGTTGAGGCGACCGATATTAGAACAGAAACCAAAGAACAAGCTGAGTCTTTAGGGGCTAAGTTTATTTCTGTAGATAATGCAGGTGAAGAATCTGAAGGAGGCTATGCTAAAGAAGCTTCAGAAGACTATAAGAGAAGGCAAAAAGAAGCCGTTGATACGTCTTTATTTAAAGCAGATTTAGTCATTACCACGGCTAATGTTCCAGGAAGAAAAGCACCGCTTTTAATTACTGAAGAACAAGTAAAACAAATGAAAAATGGAGCAGTTATTATAGATTTAGCTGCGTCTCAAGGAGGTAATTGTGAGGTTAGTAAACTCAATGAAACCGTTGTTGTAAATGGTGTAAAGGTTATAGGAACAACCATTTCACCAGAAAGTGTCTCTACAAATGCTAGTGAATTGTATGCAAAAAACATGTATAATTTCATTACACATTTAACAGAAGACTTAAATTTTAAATGGGATTTAGAAGAAGAAATCACTGATGAAACCCTAATTGTACAAGACGGTATTCAACGTAAAAACTAACCAAAATGCAACAAATTATAGAATTTATAAATAACAATCTACAGATTGTTTACATCATTATTTTAGCAACTTTTGTTGGAGTAGAGCTTATAAAAAGCATTCCGGCGGTATTACATACACCATTAATGTCTGGAGCCAATGCCTTAAGTGGCGTGGTAATAGTAGGTGCTATATTAGTAATGTTACATTCAAACCCTACAGACTATCTCGCCTTAGCGCTTGGTTTTGTGGCGGTAGTTTTAGGAATTTTAAATGTTGTTGGTGGTTTTGCTGTTACCAACAGAATGTTAGAAATGTTTAAAAAGAAGAAATAATGAGTGTAGCTTTAAGTATTATATATCTAATAGCCACAGTTACGTTTATTGTTGGCTTAAAACGATTAGGACATCCAGACACTGCTAAGTCTGGTAATTTAATAGCTGCTGCCGGTATGGGGTTAGCTATTGTAGGAACTATTTTTATTCATGATTTAGAAGTACCAACCATTATTTATGCATTAATTGGTATTGCTATACTAGTTGGTGCTATTATAGGGTGGTTGATTGCAGTTAAAGTTGAAATGACTAAAATGCCAGAACTAGTATCGTTATTTAATGGTTTTGGTGGGGCTAGTGCAGCTTTAATTGGAATTGTGGAGTTTGGAAATGCAGATATTCAAGCAACTAGTGCTTCTATGGTAATTACTGTTCTATCAGCAGTTATTATTGGAGCAATTACTTTCTCTGGTAGTTTAATGGCTTGGGGAAAACTTAACGGAAAAGTAAAAAGTGTCATTAAAATTCCGCAGTATAATATCATCAATAATGTTTTTATTATTGCTGTTATTGGCTTAGCTGCTTATATGACTGCAGGTAGTATTGACACACCTGTATTGCTGTATGCTTTACTAGTAGGCGGATTGGTGTACGGTATTTTGTTTGTGATGCCTATTGGTGGTGCTGATATGCCTGTGGTAATTTCTTTATTAAACTCATTAACGGGTATTGCAGCTGCCATTACTGGTGTGTTGTATGATAATATGGTGATGTTAGTAGGTGGTATTCTAGTAGGATCTGCAGGTATTATTTTAACAGTAGCTATGTGTAAAGCCATGAATAGAACCTTAGCGTCTGTTATTTTTGGATCGTTTTCTGCTAGTGCTAGTGGTCCAGAAGGTGTTAATAAAACATTAGGTACTATTAAAACAACCACAGCCAGTGATACCGCCATTATGATGAATTATGCCACTAATGTTATTATAGTTCCAGGATATGGACTAGCAGTAGCACAAGCGCAACACGTAATTCATGAATTAGAAGAAATATTAACAGGTAAAGGTGTGAATGTAAAATATGCAATTCATCCAGTAGCAGGACGTATGCCAGGGCATATGAATGTATTGTTAGCTGAATCTAATGTTGAATATGATATGCTAGTGGAAATGGATGATATCAATCCACAATTTAATAATGCAGATGTTGTATTAGTAGTTGGAGCTAATGATGTTGTGAATCCTGCGGCACATAATGATCCATCTAGTCCAATTTACGGAATGCCAATTTTAGATGTAGAAAATGCCAAACATATTGTTGTTAACAAACGAAGCATGAAAGCGGGTTATGCTGGTATTGAAAACGAATTATTCTATAACTCTAAAACCTCAATGTTATTTGGAGATGCTAAAGCTGCTTTGACAGATTTGGTTTCTGAGTTGAAGGGGATGTAGGTGAAATTTACGTCAGTTTGAGTGATTTCAATTTTTTAATTGAAATTGTATCGAAAACAAGTAAATTTTGATATAACTTCTCGATAGTTCTGCTGAGCTTAGTCGAAGTGCTAAATTCTTTCAGAATTTCACTCGAAGTGACGATGCAAATAAAAAGCTCTTTTCTTGATTGGGAAGGGTTTTTTATTTATTCAAATTTGTTTATTTTTGTCAAAACTTGACAAGTCTAATGAAGACAACATTCGGAGAATATATAAGAGATTTAAGAACTAAAAAAGGGTTAACCCTTACACAGTTGGCTGCTAAACTAAATTTAGATTCTGCCAATTTAAGTAAAATGGAGAATAATAAAAGAGATTTTGATCAAAAGAGATTGCCTATTTTGGCTAAAGTTTTTGGTTTAAAATTTAGTGAGCTTCAAAAAGAGTATATTACTGATCAATTAGGAAAGCATATATATGAATTAAACTGTACAAAAGAGTTATTAAAAGTAGCAGAAGAAAAAGCGGAATATAGAAGAACTATAAAAGAAAAAACAATATGAACTTAGTATCATTTTTTGCAGGAGCAGGGGGACTTGATTTGGGATTTCAGCAAGCTGGATTTAATGTCATTTGGGCAAACGAATATGATAAAGAAATTTGGGAAACCTATGAGAAGAATCATAAAAACACAATATTAGACCGAAGAAGTATTGTAAATATAGAATCAGATCAAGTTCCTGAATGTGACGGAATAATTGGTGGACCACCTTGTCAAAGCTGGAGTGAAGCGGGTTCTTTACGCGGAATTAATGACAAACGAGGACAATTATTTTATGATTTTATTAGAATTCTAGATGTAAAACAACCAAAGTTTTTTCTCGCTGAAAACGTTAGTGGAATGCTTTTAGAAAGACATTCAGAAGCTTTAAAGAACATTATGAGAATGTTTAAAAATGCTGGATATAAACTATCATTTAAATTATTAAATGCATCAGATTTCGATGTTCCTCAAGATAGAAAGAGAGTGTTTTTTGTTGGTATTCGTGAAGACCTTGATTTCGCATTTGAGTTTCCCCAAGCATTAAAAGAAAAGGTAACTCTAGAACAAGCAATAGGTGATTTAAAGAATACTGTTGTGCCTGCAAAGGAAGGTAATAAGACAAATAAAGAAAACTGTGAAGTCCCAAATCACGAATATATGATTGGAGGTTTTTCTTCAATGTTTATGTCAAGAAATAGAGTAAGAAGTTGGGACGAACAATCTTTTACTATTCAGGCAGGAGGAAGGCACGCACCTCTTCATCCTCAAGCACCTAAGATGAAATTCATTGAACAAAATATTAGAGTTTTTGTACCAGGAAAGGAAGATTTGTATCGTAGATTGAGCGTGAGAGAATGTGCAAGAATTCAAACCTTTCCAAATGACTTTATTTTTCATTATAACAATATTTCTGCAGGATACAAAATGATTGGAAATGCTGTCCCTATTAATCTTGCAAAACATATTGCTATAAGTATTAAGTCCCAAATTGAGAATGCAGAAAAGAAAACAAAAAGGACTAATAAGAAATTAGAATTAGAAAATACATTTTCATAATTTATGGCAAGCCAAACTATTAATGGTAAAGCATTTGAATATGCGTTACTGTTTGAATTTTATGAACGCTTAAAAAATATTACTAGTGTTTCTATAACGGTGAACGAACCTTACGCAACAGCGAAAGGTTTTTTTGATAGTTTTAGTGAGATTGAACAGGACACATTTAGGATTACTGCAAGTGCTGCAATAAATTTTTTAATTGATATAGAACCGAGACTGTCGAATGGAATAAATAAAGATGATATTCTTGCTTTAGAACTTGTTAGCGATCAAGTTGGTCAAACAGGAGATGTTCGGGATGTTTTAATTATACGTTCTTTACAAAAATGGGAAATAGGGATTTCTGCTAAGAATAATCATAGAGCGGTCAAGCATTCAAGATTATCGCAAAAAATTGACTTTGGAGAAAAATGGTTAGATATTCCTTGCGCAAAAAGTTATTTCAAAGAAATTAAACCAATCTTTGATATGCTCACAGAAATGAGAGTAAAAGACAAATCTACTAAATGGACTTCAATTGAAAATATGCATCAAGTCGTGTATATTCCAATTTTAGATGCGTTTAGGAAAGAGTTACTTCGATTGGATAAAGAAAACCCGAATATTGTGGCGGAAAATCTAGTTCAATATTTGATTGGTAATAAAGATTTTTACAAGGTAATTAAAGGTAAAAAGAAAGTTGAAATACAAGTTTACAATTTGCATGGAACTCTGAACTTACCATTTGAGAAAATTAAGCCAAAAGCAAAGATCCCTAAATTGAAATTACCAACGAGGTTAATAGAAATTGTTTACCAAGAAAACTCAACTACTACTTTACTAGTTTCATTAAATGAAGGTTGGCAAATCTCTTTTAGGATTCATAATGCTAGTTCAAGAGTTGAACCTTCCTTAAAGTTCGATATTAATTTGGTAAGTGCTCCTCATACTTTGTTTACAAATCATATTTTTGTAAATGAATAAATCAAAGCTAAAATATCTAAAATGAAGACATATAATTAATTATATTACAAATCATAACAGCCTCTTAGAAGAATAAGTATTGTAGTAAGAAGTTGTACAGTGTTGGAGACGTAGTTGGTTAATAAGTGATCTTGAATTGACTAACTATTTCCCGAAAATCCATCCCAAATTTTAAGCTTTTCTTAAAAACAGACATCTCAAAAAATCAACTTAGGAAAAAGCTTTGACCAAATTGATTGGAATAAAATAAATGATTAATTTGTTGAAAACCAATCGATATGAAATGAGCCGCAATAACTAAAAGGTATTGTCTATCATAATGTTAAATGGCGAATTGCATCTGACAATTGAAAACAATAAATAATTAACAGATGAAACAACTATTTAGAATCCTTTCCATAGCTATAACTTTGTCTTCTATTTTAATTTTGAGTTGTGGTGATAAAAAGCCAAAAGCACCTATTGCCACTTACACGGTTGACGCAGTAACCAATAAAGAATATGTTATTGAATCAGCTGATTTTCCTAAAGCCGAGAATCCAACTTTAACTTTGAAAAGAGGAGAAAGCTATAAGTTTATAGTAAAGGCTTTTGGACATCCGTTTTACATAAAAACCGAGAAAACACAAGGAACTATGAGTACCTATGATGACGGTGTAACTAATAACGGAGCTAATGATGCTGAGCTTTTGTTTTATGTACCAGAAGATGCACCAGATTTACTATACTATGTTTGTAAATATCATAAAATGATGTCTGGGGAACTTAAGATTATTGATTAACTTGAGTTCTATGTAATTTATGACTTACTAAAAACGTCACTTCGAGTATTTTTCGACTTTAGAGAGAAAAATGTATCGAGAAGTCTTTTCTTGGGTAGTTCTCGATACAATTTCTTTGTGCCTCAGAAATTACTCGAACTGACAATCCGAAAAGTTATGTTTTGAGTGTTTGTTGGTTTTATCCAACTTAAGCTCGATTAGTAGTTTTATGTTTTTGAGAATACACTACATTTGTAGGGTAACTAAATATTTATTTCGACGTGCCAAATTTTCCATTAGCTACTAATCCGCCTAAAACCGATGTTACTCTTATTGAAAACTCATTGATTGAAACTGCTGTTGAATTATCTAAGCAGAGTCCACGTAAACGAATAATTTCACCTCTGCATAAATCAGATTCAGATACATTACACAGAATGTTCAATGTGGTTCAACCAGGAAGTTATATAAGGCCGCATAGTCATGAAACTGATCAAAAAGCGGAATCTATCCTAGTTTTACGTGGTGGTATATGCTTTGTTACATTTGATGATAAAGGAAATATTCAGTCCCATAAAAAATTGTATGCTAATTCAGATGTTTTTGGGGTTGACCTAGAACCGACCGTTATTCATAGTTTTTATGCTTTGGAAGAGGATACCGTAGTTTTTGAAGTTAAACCCGGACCTTACATAAAAAAACAAGATAAAGGGTTTGCAAACTGGTCTCCTGAAGAAAACACGCCTGAAGCAGAGTTGTATCTAAAACAGTTAATAGAACTAACGCAATAAAATAAGAGGTAAACATACCCTTTAAAGGGCTTATTTGGTTTTATACCTTCGAAGCCAAAGACTTAAAAAATACATACCCAAAACCAGCAAATAACATTAGGTGAAACGGAAATAATCCAAAATCACCACCTTGATCACCAACAATAAAGGCACTATACATACCAAAGCCAAAATAGATGGTTAAAAGACCTTCAAAAAACACATTAGCAGATAGTTTCTTTTTAATGTATTTATTGTTTTTCCAAGAATCTTTAAGGTTGTTAATATTGAATTTTGGTGTACGAATAAAAGCAGATTTTTTACCCAAATGTCCTTCTAAAACAGCAATAGAGTTATGTAAAGAAAAGCCCATTGCTATAGAGAAAAATACAAAGAACATGCCTATATAGCTAACAAAGTTTTTAATGCCTTTACCGTAAATGTTTTTATACATAAACCAATAGCAAATAAAGAAAATAACAGTACTCATTACAAAGAAACTCATTATTAAAAAGTAGTCTTTCAAATGCGTGTATTCATTCTTTATATATAACATAGGGATGCTTAAAACCGCTACAATAAGTATGTTTAGAAACATAGTACTGTTTAGTAAATGTAGCAATCCGTGAATTTTTGTTTTAGGTGAAATATTTTTACTTTTTATAACACGCCACAACATTTTTCTAAAGTTTTCTGCACCTCCTTTATTCCATCTAAATTGTTGCGAGCGAGCTGCACTAATAACTACTGGCAACTCCGCAGGAGTTTCTACATCTTCTAAATATTTAAATTTCCAGTTATTAAGTTGTGCGCGGTAGCTGAGGTCTAAATCTTCGGTTAGAGTATCTCCTTCCCAGTTTCCAGCATCAATAATACATTCTTTACGCCAAATACCAGCAGTACCATTAAAATTGATAAAATGACCCTTACTGTTACGTCCTACTTGTTCTAAAGTAAAGTGAGCATCAAGAGCAAAGGCTTGTATTTTGGTAAGAATAGAATAATTACGATTAATATGTCCCCAACGTGTTTGTACTACACCAATTTCAGCATCTTTAAAAAAGGGTACTGTACGTTTTAACCAGTCTGAATTTGGTAAAAAGTCAGAATCAAAAATGGCAATAAACTCACCTTTGGCAATTGCTAGTCCTTCTTTTAGAGCACCAGCTTTAAAGCCTACACGGTTGGTTCTGGTGATATGTTGAATATCTAAACCTGTTTTTTGCAATTCTGCAATATGAACTGCAGTACTTTGTAGAGTCTCATCTGTAGAATCATCTAACACCTGAATTTCTAATTTGTCTTGTGGATAATCAATTTTAGAAATATTATCTAGCAAGCGTTCCATTACATACATTTCGTTGAATACTGGTAATTGTATGGTTACAACAGGTATTTCATCAGGATTATCTAGGTTGAATTTTGGTGCATTGTTATCCTTTTTTTTAGAAGACACGTAGTTGAAGAGCAAGTTTAGTTGCGCCAACGCATACATGAAAATTAGCAAAATAGCTATTGAGTAAATAACAATGGTAATGGTTTCTAGAATCATTATTTGAAACTGTATTTAAATATCCAACCTAATATTTTTACGCCTGCAAATATAGCACCTTTTACGGTTCCTGAAACTTTTGATACACCAATTCTATTTCTGTACATTACAGGCACTTCTGTATAGGTTAGTTTTTGTTTTAAAGCTTTTAGTTGCATTTCTACTGTCCATCCATAAGTTTTGTCTTCCATATTGAGGGCTAATAGCTTATCATATTTTATAGCTCTAAAAGGACCAAGATCTGAAAATTTAGCTCCAAACATAATCTTCATTAAGGTGGTTGCTAGCCAGTTTCCAAAAATTTGGGGCATGGTCATAGATCCTGTTTCTCTAAGTCGTTTTACTCTAGAACCAATTACAAAATCTATGTCATCATTAATGATAGGAGCAACTATTTCTGAAAGTTGCTCAGGATAATCTGAATAATCGCCATCAAGAAACACAATAATATCTGGCTTTTCATTTTTTTTGGCAACATAATCCATCCCCTTTAAACATGCATAGCCATAACCTTTACGTTCTTCTTTTAAAACGCTTGCACCAGCATTTTTAGCATTCACCTCTGTATTATCTGTAGAATTATTACTCACTACAATAATCTCATTTACAATATTTGGAATATCTTTTATGACACTGCCAATAGAGTCTGCTTCGTTATAAGCAGGAATAATGACATTTATTTTAGGCATACGCTAATTTTGTTGTGTAAAAATACAATAACATATCAGTTCATTCAAACTAAGAAGCCATAAGATCTTTTAAATTATTGTAAAGAATGGAGATATTATTTTTTGTTTACCAAATCCATTAAATCTACATCGTTACCTAGTAAAATATCAGTAGGATTGATACGACCTTTTTCTGGTCCATTTTCTAATTTTAGAACACCTCTTGGGCAAACCGCAGAACAAATACCACAACCTACGCAGCTAGCTCTTACAATATTTTCACCTTTTTGAGCATATGCTCTAACATCAATACCCTGTTCGCAATACGTTGAACAATTTCCGCAAGAAATACATTGTCCGCCATTTGTAGTAATTCTAAATCTAGATTTAAAACGTTGTACTAAACCAAGATAAGCAGCTAATGGGCAGCCAAAGCGACACCAAACTCTATTGCCAAAAATAGGATAGAAGCCTGTACCAATTACACCCGCAAACCAAGCACCAATTAAGAAACTGTATGTGTCTTTAATCCATTGAGATTTAATTCCTAAAAAAGCTTCAGCTCCAGAGAAGTAACAATATAAGGTTACCAGAGTCATTACTAAAGAGAATACCAAAACAGAATGAATTACCCAGCGCTCTAATTTCCATGCGTTTAAACGTTTGTCAGAAAGTTGTCTGTATGGGTCTCCTAAAGTTTCGGCTAAACCGCCACAACCACAAACCCATGAACAATACCAACGTTTTCCGAAGAAATAAACCATTAAAGGAACAATTACTAAGGTTAAAACAATACCCCAAACAAGAATAAATAGACCAATAGCACCACTGTTTCTTAGACTGTCTAAATTCCATTCAAAAAAGAAGTCATAATCTAATGGGAAGGCATTTTTAAAGTCATAACCAGGCATATTTAAGCTAGTCATAATTTCAGGTATTAAAAAGGCAAATACTATTTGAAAAAATAATACCGAAGTAGTTCGTATAACTTGATATTTATTATGTCTGTATTTTATGTACATACGTACAGCCATAACGATCATAATAACACAATACAAGAAACCATAAACAAACCATTGGCTTGCAGCTCCACCGTTTAAAAACTCACTAATAGGGTCTAAAATAAAGGTCCAATTAACCACATAATCTGGCATAAAATAAAGTAGTAGATAAAATAGTACTAAGTACACCAAAACTAACCACGCAATCCAACCACGGTTGGTGCTTGCTTCTAAAAACACACCATTGTTTTTTATACCAGGGGCACCTAAAAGTATGAGATTAGGTAATATAAATAATAAGGCACCTATAATTCCTAAACCAAAAGTTAGCCACCATAATAAGCCTGCATTTTCTTTTACAAATCCTGAGCCTGCTTTTTTAGCTAAATCATAACTTAAAGTATGCGGTTTACCATAGATTTTATATTGATACTGTTCTCCTTTTTTATCCCAGTTTTTTTCAGTATCATACTTTGCAATCAATGCGTCATAATGATTGTTTGAGTTTTGAAACGCATCTCTTACTCTACTTGAAAATTGAAATATGTTTAATGATTCTTCGGTTACAACAGCTTTTTTAAGCTCTGTTGCAATAATTTCACTTTTATAACCTTTAGAAGTAATATATTCATCTAATTGAGATTGTGATAAACTAAAGTTACCTGTAAAAAGGCTACCAGTAAAGATGCTTAAGCCAATAATAAATATGGCTAATCCTATATGTTTTAATATTTTCATCTGTTTAAATTTCATTGTTTTTTTTCATCTGTCATACTTCGACTTCGCATTTCGACAAGCTCAATGTGACACTCAGCACAGGTATGTAATTCGCCATTAAACATTTCGGTGGGTATTCACATCGAGTTATTATGGCTCATTTCATAACTTAATAATTAAGCGAATATGCGTTTCCAACTCTTTTTCTTAAGTTGAATGTTAGTGTTATTTTCTTTGTTGAATTGTGCAACAATCTCTTTTTCGTGAAGTTTGTAGAATTCAGGATCAAAATTAGCATCAGCTAAATGTTCTAAAACATATTCTACAGTTTGTTTTTCGGTTAAAACTTTATCAAAAAACTCATGACGCATTCTAATCCCAAAGGTATTGATGCCAATAAAAGCACGTGTATCTTTATCATAGTTTAAATGAATACACTTTTTGCCACTTTCATGTTCCCAATAAAAACGTGCTTCGTTTTCTTTTGGTTGTGCCCAAACCCAACCATAAGTTTGATATTCTATATCTATAAATTTGGCAGAATTGAACCAATGTCTTGGCTTATATTCTATACGATTACCACAAATAGTTTGTGCAAGGGTTTCTCCCATCATTCTTCCGGTATACCAAACGGCTTCAATAGGCCTTCTACTACCAATACCTTCATGTTGTTCAGCACAATCACCAATAGCATATACATCAGGAACACTAGTTTCTAAAAACCTATTCACCTTAACACCACGTCCTGTTTGAATGCTAAAATTAGCATCATTACGCATGTTAGATTCTTTAATGAAATCTATATTTGGAGAAACACCAGCTGTTAAACCAACAACATCACAGGCGATTTCTTCACCTGTTTCGGCAATAACTATTGATTTGGCTTGCCCTTTTTCATCAGCTTTAATTTCTTTTAAGTTGACTCCCAAGCGTAAATCGATACCATTTTCTAAAATTTCTCTATTAATCATGGCAGATTCACCTTCTGGTAATACACCATTCCAAAAGCTACTTTCTCGTACTAAAAATGTAACTGGAATATGGCGGGAATGTAGCATTTCAGCCAATTCAATACCTATAAGCCCACCGCCAACTATGACTGCGCGTTTACACACTTTATTATTAGGCGCATATTTTTCAAGACTTTCTAAATCTTGTTTATGATACATACCCATTACACCATTTAAATCTTGCCCAGGCCACCCAAATTTGTTTGGTTTGCTTCCTGTAGCTATAACGAGTTTGTCATAACCCATGGTTTCTCCGCTATTAAAAAGCAGTGTTTTAGATTTTGCATCAATAATGTTTACAAAACCCTTTTTTAGATCTATTTTATTTTTCTTCCAAAACCAACTTTCATAAGGTTGTGTATGTTCAAATTTCATGTGCCCCATGTACACATACATTAATGCAGTACGGGAAAAGAAATAATCGGTTTCGGCAGAAATTATTGTGATTTTTTTATCGGAAAGTTTTCTAATGTGTCTAGCAGTAGTAACACCAGAAACACCATTTCCTATTATAACAATGTGCTCCATATTTTTGTTGTTGATGTAAAGTTAGGTCGTAACTAAAGATAAGAACTTAAATTAAATTTTGAATTTAGAATGGATTCAAATTGCATTTTATTTGTAAGGAGTATCTTTAAAAAGAGACGTCAAAATCTTTTTTTGTAATTTGTAAGTTACCTAACAATAAGTGCGACCTAGCTGTTGTTACTTTGTCAAAAATAATTTAAAAAAGATGAAAAAATTAATTGTATTATTAGTACTAATAACTTCTATAAAAGGAGTGTCTCAGAACACTGGTGAATTTTTTAAAAAGGCTGATGCTTTTTTTAAAACATATGTTAGTAACGGAAAAGTTGCTTACGATAAATTGCATGCAGATGCCTCAGATTTAAATAATGTTATAGCTGTAGCAAAAACTATTAATGTTACAAAAGATAATGCTAAAGTATATCAAGCATTTTGGATTAACGCCTATAATTTATCAGTAATTAAAGGTTTAATAGATAATTATCCTACTAAATCACCTTTAGATAACGCTGGTTTTTTTGATAAAACTAAACATAATATAGGAGGTAAGAATATTACTTTAAATGATATTGAGCATAAATTATTAAGAGCTCAATTCAAGGATGCGCGCTTTCATTTTGTGCTAGTTTGTGGTGCTGTTGGTTGCCCTCCATTAATTAATAAAGCTTATCTGCCTGCAACTTTAGATAGTCAATTAGAAACACAAACTAAAAAAGCCATAAACGGTAGCTTTATAAATGTAAATGAAAAGAAAAAGCGTGTACTAGTATCTCAAATTATGGAATGGTATAAAGGAGATTTTACTATGAAAGGTATGACTGAGATAGACTTTATAAATAAATATAGAACAGAAAAATTAGAAGGAAAGTATAAACTAGGTTACTTTACTTATAATTGGAATATTAACAAACAATAATAACTTTAAAAAACATCACTAAAAAAGATGTCTAATAACCAAAAATCAAACACAATGAAAAAGATCATAACAATATTAGTACTAACAGTTTTTGCATTCTCAGGGTTTTCACAAGAAGACGATCAAGAATCTCAAGGAAGTGTCATTCAAACATATACACCTTCAAAATTATTAAAAAAGGGACAGTGGGATATTAAATGGTTCAATAATTTATACACTGAGACTAAAGATTTATTTGGTCCTAATGGGGATAAGCGAGATATTCCAAGAAATACATTCTTTACATCTACAGTAGATGTTTTTACAGGTGTTTCAGAAAGCAGTAAGTTTAATATTGGATTATTATTAGAATTTAGATCTAATGTTATAGGAGGTAGAGATGCTTTAGATGTATTTAAATTTGATGGTGAAAGTAATTCAGCGCGTTCTGGTATTACTTCTTTTGCGCCAGCAATAAAGTTCAATCCAATAAAAAATGTTAGCAATTTTACTGTTCAAACAGCAATACACATTCCTTTAGTTGATAACGAAAGTGAAAATGGTGTATTTCTAGATCAAAAAGGATTCATTTTTCAAAATAGATTCTTTTACGACTACAGCTTTTCAGGGGGGAATTGGCAACTGTTTTCTGAACTGAATACAGAGTATAATTTTGGTAAAAAAGAAGATAGTTTTGCTAACAATAGTTTACGTTTAACGCCAGGTGTTTTCTTAAGTTATTTCCCTAGTTCTAAATTCACAATTTTAGCATTAGCACAACACTCACAATTAATTGATGCAGGAAATGATTTTTCACAAGATTTTACAGCACTAGGAGGTGGCGTAAAATATCAGTTAACAGATGTTTTAAATGTTGAAACATTATATACAAACTTTGTTCGAGGAAAAGATACTGGTTTAGGTCAAACATTTAACATAGGTCTAAGAGCATTATTTTAAGAGATATATTAAATTAGGAGTCGGTAAAAAAATGTTATGAAAAATTACGGGCTCCTAATTTTTATTGCACTAATAGTTACATCTTGCAATAGCCAAATTCAAAAAATTAATGGTGTAAGTTTTGTAGCTTCCCCAGAAGTCATTAATAAAAGTCATGTTAATCCTGTTGTTAATGTTAATGCAAATTACGCTGCCATAATGCCTTTTGGGTTTGTTAAAAGTTTGAGTCATTCAAAAATCACGTACAATACCGATTTTCAGTGGTTTGGAGAAACCTCAAAAGGAGCCAAACAATATATTGAAGCACTTAGGAAGCATAAGATTAAAATAATGTTGAAACCCCAAATTTGGGTTTGGAGAGGGGAGTTTACGGGGTATATTAAAATGACTTCAGAAGAAGATTGGAATATATTTGAAGCATCCTATTCAAAGTTTATTTTAGAATATGCAAAATTAGCACAAGAGCTTAATTTGGAGATACTTTGTATTGGTACTGAATTAGAATCCTTTATTGACAATAGACCAGAGTATTGGTTAAATCTTATAAAAGAAATAAAAAGTATTTACAAAGGAAAATTAACCTATGCAGCCAATTGGGATGAATTTAAACGCACACCATTTTGGAGCGAATTAGATTTTATTGGTATTGATGCTTATTTTCCAGTAAGTGATAGCAAAACACCTACAATAGAAGCTTGTTTAAAAGGCTGGCAAAGTCATTTGTCAACAATTAAAGAAAAACATGAAACTTTTAATAAACCCATTTTATTTACAGAGTTTGGTTATAGAAGTGTAGATTTTACGGGTAAAGAGCCTTGGAAAAGTGATAAAAGTATGAATCAAGTGAATTTAGAAGCTCAAGTAAATACTACTAAGGCCTTATTTAACGTTTTCTGGAAAGAGGATTGGTTTGCTGGTGGCTTTGTCTGGAAATGGTTTCACAATCATGAAAATGTTGGCGGAAAAAGTAATTCTAGGTTCACACCACAGAATAAACCAGTTGAAACAGTCATTAAAGATTACTATGCGGAGTATAAGTAATATAATGGTTTATATTATAGCAATATTATTATTTGCTTGTTCTGCAGATAGTGACAATGCTGAGGAGACTTTAGCCTCATATATTAAGAACAAATCTATAGAAAAAGGAGGCGTTATAGCCTGCGCAGCAAGCGATAAAGATTCAGAAGATATATTAACGTTTTATTATCCAGAAGAAGGTGCTGTCAATATAAGATATTATGAAACTGAAACTATTCAGGTAGATAATAATGACTATTCAAACTACAAACAAATGGAATTTCCAAAGAGTCCTGTTTTTAATGGGTATTTGGGTAAGTTTACACATAATGCGTCTCATGAAAAATGGATGATAGTAACGTTTGAATTAGAAGGAGACATTAAAATATCAAATCCCATTCGTTCTAAGCAAATTTCTAAACCTACAGTTTGGAATGATGAGGTTGTAATAGACCAATCACAATCTACAATGCCAGTTTTTAATTGGATAAATAATCCAGTAGGAGATAATGCTATTTATTTTCAGGTTGTCACAGATGTACAAAACAACTTGCTATCTGGAACATATACTTATGAAAATAACTTTCAATATTACAATACCTCTAACGTTGTACTTAATGTTACAAGAGATACCCCACCAGGTTTAATAATAGATAATACATATAATTTTACTTTAATGGATGTAAGTGAAGATAATTGGGTAAATTGGGTGGTTGAAAAAACGTTTCAAGTGCAATGATAAAGAAAACTCTAGCCATCATTTTTATATGTTTAGTTAGTTTGATGGCTTATTCTCAAGAGTCTATTATTTCTACTGTAAAAGTTCAGGGTAATATTAGATTGAAGTCTTCTTTTGTGAAAAAAATAACCGAAGTTAAAGCTGGTAGCAAACTAGATTATTTGTTGTTAAATCAAGATATGGAATTTTTGAAGCGTTTGCCTTCTGTATCTCATGCTTATTATCAAGTTCTTGAAAACGAATCAGGAAGTTTTGATGTCATTTATAATATAGAAGAAAGTTTTACACTAATTCCTTCGCCCAGTATTTATACTACCAATAATGGTGAGTTTGCCTTTAGATTAGGGGTTACAGAGTATAATTTATTAGGTAGAAATATTGGTTTAGGTGCTTTTTATCAGCATGATGTTTTCGAATCTTATGCCATAAATTTTAGAGCACCTTTTTTGTTTTCTAGAAAACTAGGGCTTTCAGTAAGCTATCAAGATTTAACCACTTTAGAGCCTGTTTTTTTTAATAATAGTTATGCCGATTATAAGTACAATAATGAGTCTATTGAGGTTTTAGGTTTGTACAGGTTTAATTTTAAGAATAGAATAGAATTAGGGGCTACCTATTTTAAAGAAGATTATAATTATATTTCAGGAGAAACCAGTTCTGAAGTACCACAAACGTTAAGTGTTAAAAAATGGTTGGCTAAATTTATTTATGAGTACAATAATCTAGATTACCACTACCAATATGTATCTGGGTTTAGAAGTATATTTAATTTTCAGTATGTCACATCTACAGATAGCATGTTACCAGATTTTTTTATTAGCTGGAATGATTTTTTCTATTTTAAACGTATAGGTTTAAAAGGTAATTGGGCAAACAGATTACGTCTTGGCTTATCTCAAAATGATAATACGCCTTTTGCACCTTTTTCTTTAGATAATAATATAAATATAAGAGGTGTTGGTAATATCATAGATAGAGGTACTGGTGCTATTATTTTTAACACAGAATACAGGCATACGTTGTTAGATAAAAAGAATATTGTTTTACAAAGTAATGTATTTATAGATAGTGGTACTTGGCGTAATCCAGGTGGTACATTAAGTGATTTTACTAATAGTGATAATATTGAAGTGTATTCTGGTCTGGGAGTTAGACTGATACATAAAAAGATATTCAACGCAGTTTTTAGAATAGATTATGGTATAAGCCTTACTGAAAAAGGTTCAAGAGGACTCGTATTTGGTATTGGTCAGTATTTTTAATCTAAACTTAACTTCAAAATTCCTTTGATTTTTAATATTCTACTATAGTTTTGCCAAAAATTATATTATAGATGGCACGTACTATTGCAATAGGAGATATACATGGTGGTTTAAAAGCCCTTATTCAAGTATTAAATAAAATTGAAATTAAAGACGGAGATTCCCTTATTTTTATGGGTGATTATGTAGATGGATGGAGTGAAGCAGCCCATGTCATTCAGTTGTTAATAGAATTATCTGAAAAAGTAAACTGTGTATTTATAAAAGGAAACCATGATGTGTGGTGTGAAAACTGGTTGAACTCTAAGGGTGTTAATTCTACTTGGTATATGCATGGTGGTAAAGAAACTATAGAAAGTTATGAGAACTTTACTCCAGAACAGAAAAAGCAACATTTAAAGTTCTTTAAGAATATGAATTTATTTCATATAGATAAGCAAAAAAGGTTGTTTTTACATGCGGGGTTTACCTCTATGCATGGCGTAGAGAAAGAAGTGCATACATCTAGTTTTTATGTAGATAGATCTCTTTGGGAAATGGCGTTGGCAATGGATAAAGATTTAGAACCTACTTCTATATTTTACCCAAAGCGATTAAAGCATTATTCTGAAATTTATATAGGCCATACACCAACTACCAATTACAAATATGATATGCCAATGAATGCTGCTAATATCTGGAATGTGGATACAGGAGCAGCATTTAAAGGAAAAGTATCTGCTATGAATATTGATACCAAAGAAGTATGGCAAAGTGATGATTTACCGTCTTTGTATCCTCATGAGACTGGGAGGAATAAATAAAGAAATATCATTCTGAATTTATTTCTGAAGGGCTAAGCGAAGTTTAAAACTTCGCATCGTTATGCGTGAATGCTAAAACAAGGTCTCGCATATTTCAAAATGTAGCTTTGTTAAATCTATTCTTTACTTTTATTATAGTTCGAAGTTGCAAACTTCGAAGAGCGGACAACTTCTTCAGAATTAAAAAATATAAGTATCTATATTTATTTAAGAAACATGTTTCTTACAGTTTTTCATCCCTAATATTTTGATTTTAGCCTTGTGAAATCAATATCACGGATTTGAAAATTTTTGATCATGAAATTTATAAAACTTCTATTTAGCAAATCTTTACTCCTTGGCAATATATATTTAATACTTACTTTCTTGGAAAAGATTAATTTTTAATCAATAAATTGCCTGTAAAAAATAGTATTCTAAACAATGTTAGTAGATAATGCAATTCTCATACTTTCCTCAATAGGATTGTTTCAAGGTTTTTTTCTTTCAACATACCTAATTACCTTAAAAACGGGTAAAAGATCATTAAATATATATTTAGGTTTAATGTTATTAGGATTAACAGTTAGAATTGGAAAATCAGTATTAGGTTATTACATTCCTTTAGAAGCATGGCAAAAAAACATTGGTATATCAGGAACATTAATTGTGGGACCCTTCTTATGGCTATATGGAGCTTCAATACTTAAAAAGAAAGACACCCCATTAACTAAATTTCATATTCACTTAATACCCTTTGCTATATTTATTGCTTTGTTGCCAGTTATTCCTAGCAATGGTAGTTTTGAATTTTTTTGGAACTACGGAATTGTTGTATTTCATCTTGCTCTTTATTTAATTATATCATGGATTACACTAATTAATAACTATAATACCTCAAATAAAAGTAAATTAAAATGGTATGGAAATATGCTTATTGGTGTGTCAATTATATGGTGTTATTATCTAGGCAATCTTTTAAATTTTCAGGTTTTTTATACTTGGGGTCCGCTTTTTTATGTGTTTTTGATATATACATTCACCTATCTTTTTTTAAATCGCAATCATTTTAACTTGAATAAATACGACCATTCAAAATTAAATTTAGATGAATCAAAAATATTATTTAAAAAAATCAAAGACTTTATTGAAAACGAAAAAGCATTCTTAGATCATAATTTTTCAATTAAAAAGCTATCAGAAATACTTACAACAAGTTCAAGAGAAATTTCTCAAGCTATAAATGAAAATAGCAATTATACTTTTCGGGAATTTGTAAACTTTTACAGAGTTGAAAACGCTAAAAAAATATTGTCCAATCAAAAAAATAAAGACAAAATAGCCACTATAGCTTATGATTTTGGCTTTGGTACCGTAACATCTTTTAATGTAGCTTTTAAAAAAATCATGAATACTACCCCTTCAGAATTCAGAAAAAAGAACTCTTTATAAATATTTTATTTAAGAAACATGTTTCTTAACGTTTACTACTTCTAATAATTTGATTTTAGCCCTATGTAGTTAAAATCAATATTATGAACAGAAAAAAATTTATCAAAAATTCAATAGGGGGTCTCGCTTTAATGAGCGTCATTCCAGCTTTCTCATTCAATAGAAAATCTTCTCAAAACTATGATCAGGTTTTTGACAAAAATTTAGTTAAAGAGTTTGTTGTAGCAGGACACAAAAATTTACCATTGGTAAAAGAAATGCTAAACGAGCATCCTAACCTAATATTCTCTAGTTATGATTGGGGAAATTCAGATTTTGAAGAAGCCATTGAAGGGGCCTCACACTTAGGCAATAAAGAAATTGCTAATTATTTAATATCTAAGGGAGCAAGGGTGAATTTATTTACTCTAACAATGCTGGGAAAAACAGATTTAGTAATGCCAATACTTGAAACTTATCCAAAACTAACATTTTCATTAGGACCACATGGGTTTACATTATTACACCATGCAAAAGTTGGAAATTCAAAAGATTTAATAGACTATTTAGAAGATAAGGGATTAAAGGAAACAAATATTAAAATTAAATAATGACATTTAAGAATTATCTAGTTTGTAACTAGTGCTCACAATACTTTGTAAAAGTAATTCTTACTCTTGCCGCCACTCGTGAGGACACGAGTGGTAGCCATTACTTTGATATACTATGACCCCAGTGGGGTTTACTCAATACTCTTAAAATCCTTAATAGCCTGATTAGGTTCAATGACGTTGTGACCTTCCCAAAATTTAGGATCGTAATCTGGTAAATAAGTAGGTGTTACATTAGGTTTTTCATAAAAACTATTAAAGTCAGAATCTTTAATAGCATGATTTTCAAAAACTACCAATTCTTTCTTTGTTGTATTAGACATTATAAAATGAATGTCTGTAGATAATTCATTTTGTTTTCTACGCCCTTTAACATTTTTATTCTTTTCAATAATTTTTAAAGGACGTTTTATACCAAAACTCATACTGTTTTTAGATTCAGCGTATTTAAGAGCATAAACATCCATGTTGTTTTTAGCATAAATTAAAGTACCCTTATGTAGTTTTTCTTGATACGAAAGACCTAAAAGTCTAAAGTTTCTAAGCAATTTTACGTTTTCATAATCTACTCTAATAACTGCAAAATCATCAGTATTTATATAAATGATACCTTTATAATCAGCGCTTCTTTTTGGTTCAAAACTAATTTTATAGGCAAAAGCATCACCAACAAAAAGATAGTCTAGAATCTCGAAATTATATTTTTTAGGTTTTTCTAAAAAGTTTAAATGAGAGTCTTCAAAGAGAAAACTAGCTTTTTCTAATCCAGCAATAGTTTCTTTTCTGTATTTTAAAAAGTTCTTTTTTCGTTCTTCTTCTTTTTTCTTTTGCTCCTCTATAAACGCATCTGTTTTCTCTTTTTCTTTTTTGTTTTCAGAGCTATCAAACATTGATGAATCTATGGCTTCTTTAGTGCCAAAAATGCCTGATTTAATTTTAAAGTAAGAATCACGTTTTACATGCTTTTTAAAAATGGTATTAAAACGTTCTTCTAGACCTTCAAAAGATATTTCCAGGTTTTTATCATATAAATGAGACGCTTTTATAATATTTAATTTATGGGTGCTTTCTTCGTTAGATTTGGTATATAGTTCCCCAAGAATTTCGGTGTGATCTCCGGCATTTTTAGGCATCATCATCATGAGACTATCCATAAATGCTTGATTAAATTCAGGTATTGTAGTTTCTTTTACCTTAATACTGTTTTTAGTAATATTATTAAAGTTAGATTCTCTAAAAAACAGTTTACTTTTATTAAAATTGAAATCGTAATTTTTAGTTAAATTGTTATACGCCTTTTCTATGATTTCTTCAACAGAATAATTTTTGTTTGAAATTAAAACTTCGTCTAATTCAATAGATTGAGGTTTTAAAAGTAGCAAGCTGTCAGTGAATTTTTCGGCTGCAATAGACTTAGATTCGTAACCCATACAGCTAATTATAAGCGAATCTGTTTTTTTTAATTTTCTTTTAAAATGAATTTGAAACTCACCATTAGAATTAGTGATAACACCAGAATTCTTGCCAAAGCTAATGTTGGCAAAAGGAATAGGTTTTTGTGTTGTAGAATCTAATAACTTTGCACCAATTGATTGTTGAGAAAATGATAACGAAATGGCGATTAAGCAAACAAATATGGTTAAAAGGTGTTTCATGTTTTTTGATTTTGCAATGAAAATATATCATTACAAAAGCTAGACTGCCCTAATTAACATTTTGTTACATCAGATTTATCATTTTTTAACAAGAACGTGCTTAAAGTAGTATTTATTTAACGTTTGCGCATCGGCACCCAGCCATTTTTTTAAATGAATATGCCAATAATGGAATTGTAGTCTCCAAACACCATTTGTACAATAACATCTTGGGGAAGTAGTTAGCCATTCTTGGATTACAACAAATTGATTACGTTCATATAATTTAGCAATTAAATCGTTGTCTTCATAGATGGTATAACTTTCATCAAAGCCTCCAATGTCATTAAAAAGAGATTTGGTGATAAATTGACTTTGATCACCACCTCTAGCAATTTTCCATGAAAATTGTGTTAGCCACCCTGCTAATTTTAACCACCAGTGACTACTGTTAAATTTCATTTTAAAACAGCCAGCTTCATTACCTTTTTGAACTTCAGAAATTATCAATTGATCAAAATTTTTAGGCGGAAAAGAGTCAGCGTGTAAAAAATAAAGAATGTTACCAGAAGCAATTTTTGCTCCTGTATTCATTTGTTTAGCTCTTCCTTTTGTAGATGTTATAAATTTAATGTTTGTAAGGATGTTTTCTGTTTTCGAAAATGAATCGAGTACTTTTTTAACTAAAGCTTCAGTATTATCAGTGCTACCACCATCAACCACTATGATCTCTTTTACATTTTCTGCTAAAGAATTTTCTAAAAGATGACTGAGAAGTTGTTTAATATGAACTTCTTCATTTAAAGTAGGTATTATGATGGATATTTGATTTTTCATTTTAGTTCTTTGATGGGGAATAGTTTTAGTGTTTAGATTCTGAAACGATACTTCGTATTACTCATTTAAATCCCAGTTATAATCCATAAAGCTCTTTTTTGCTTTAGCTGAAATTTGAACGTCTGAATACTTATTTAAAAAATCTATTAAAGAACCGTTCTGCTTAAAATCCTTGCTAAACCACTGGAACAATTTTGATATTTGGATTTGATTTTCTGTCAAACTATTTTTAGATGTATCGTTTAAAAATTCTTTTGTAGCATTTGTAAGCAGCTTTTCCAAATTATCCACAGTAAAAGCTTTGTTTTGCAATTTAGGACAAGAAAAAGAAGCACAATTAATTGCAAAATGAATTCTAGGCTCATTCATTTTGCGTAAAATTTGATGTTCTATTTCATCTAAATTATACCATTTATCTCCTAATTTCCAATGACGTTGTTTCCATGGATCTTTTAGATCTTTAATGCTTTTTAGAGGGTAATTACGTAAAATTAAATCTACAGTAAAGGCGTTATATGCATTTATCCAAAAAGCAAGCTTTTGTTCTTTAGAACTGGTATTGAAACTTTCATGTTGATAAATTAGGTTTAAAAAACGAAGATAGCCATATAAATTTTTTTGCTCTTTTTTGAACCCTTCATAATTAACATTGCCGTTTTCTGAAACATGCTTTTGTAAGAGTTCATTCCATAAGTCATGTTGTTCATCAAAGATTTTTTTTGCTGGTATTTGATGAGATTCTTCAGTTTTTATAGGAGCTTTTTCAGGCTTTTTAATAGAATCTATATCTTTTGTAATTTCATTAACAGTAGTGCTAACGGTATCATTTTTAACCTGAGATATTGAAACAGGTGAAGGTTTTGTGGTGTTCTCAATGGCTTTTTTTGAACCAGCACATGAAAAAAGTGAAAGAATAATAATTAATCCTAGTTGCTTCATTTTGTTTAAGTAATAATTTAGTTCAGACTAGATATTGTTCCAGAGGCTAAATTTAAGTCCATAATTTATACTATTACTTACATAATTAAAAGATACATTCAAAAAAAATGAACATCTCGTGTAACCTTTTTATAAATTAAAGGTCTTTAAGCCAAACCACAACAAAATAGAATTGAAAAAGCTAACCGATGAAGAATTAATGCTATATGTATCTCAAGGTAATCTAGATGCTATGGCTCATATTTTTGAACGCTATAATAAGCGGTTGTACAATTTTTATTTTCAAATGGTAAGAGACAAGGCAATATGTGAAGACATGACGCAAACTGTATTTTATAAAGTGATGCGTTATAGAGAATCTTATAAAGGAGGTCAATTTGTATCATGGATTTTTAGAATTGCAAGAAATGAGTTTTCAGATTATTACCAGAATTCCAAAAAAACGTCAAGGCATATTGATGTTGAACTGGTAGCCAGTAAAAGTGAAGATAGTATTGATAAAAATGATAATGTATCACATTTACAAGAGGCTATAAAAATATTAGATAAAGAAGAAAGAGAATTGATTGTACTAAATAGATTTCAAGGACTAAAGTATAGTAAAATAGCCGAAATAACAGGAAGTAGTGAAGGTGCAGTAAAAGTGAAAATACACCGTATTATAAAAAAACTAAGAACCGTTTATTTTAAAACCATATAACCATGAATTGTAAAGATATAGAGCAGCACATTGTAGATTTCATTGACGGTCAATTAGCAACTGATGAAGGAGAGCAAATACAGAAGCATATAGAAACATGTGGTAATTGTAAAGCGTTCTATGATGAAACGGTTGTGCTTTTTAGGGCATTCAATGATATAGAGGAAGAAGTACCTAGTGAAAGCTTAAGGGAAGGGTTTTATAAACTTCTTGAAGAAGAAAAACAACTATCTAACCCAAAAATTGTTCAACTTAACAAACAAGAAAAGGAGTTTCCATGGAAACGCGCATTTCAAGTGGCAGCATCTATAGTGTTTTTATTTTCAGGATATTTTCTGGGGAGTCATAAAACCAAACAAGATGCCAATCAAGAAATAGTAGCACTACAAATAGAAACTAATGAATTAAAAGAGAGTGTGGTATTAGCAATGATTGAAAATCAATCTGTTAGTAAACGTATTCAAGCAGTAAATTATACAGAAGGTTTTGAACAACCAGATGTCAAGATATTAGAAGCTTTGATAGAACGTATGCAATACGACGGAAATATTAATGTGCGACTGGCTGCAGCAGAAGCATTATCAGAATTTCCAGAGTCATCAATTGTAAAAGATGCGTTTATTGAGGCTCTAACAACGCAGAAAAATCCAAGTTTACAAATTGCAATTATTCAATTTTTGGTGAAGATTCAGGAAAAGCGCGCTATTGCTCCTATGAAGCAACTATTGGAGCATTCGGATACGCCAGATTTTGTAAAAGAGCAAGTAAATGATGGAATTTTGCAAATTATTTAATCAAAAATTAAAATCGAACAAAATGAAACGAACAGGAATTATTATAAATCTAATGGCTTTTTTAAGCTTTATATTCACCTATGCTCAGGAAGATTATACCAAAAGCTTAAATGGAATCACTAAAGTATATATTGAAACAGGAACAAAGGTTACAATAACGGCTGGCTCAGATAATGAATTAAAATTCAAAAGTATTGGGAAGGATAGTACAAACAATCAACGAGCTGAAGGATTAAAAGCGATTTACTCTGGAGGAACTGATAACACAGGGCTTGGGGTTTCAGTTAGTCAAGAGGGAAGTGTATTACGTGTTAAAGACTTAAAATCGTGGATGCAACGAAACGGACTAAAAATAGAACTTCCAAAAACAATAGATATTCATATTGATTGTGGTGAGCTAGGTGCAGTAACTTTTGAAGGATTCTCTTCTGAAATTGAAGTTAACAGTAATGTGGGTAATATTACGTTTAATGAAGTTACAGGTCCCATTACTGCCCATACAGAAACAGGGGCTATTAAAGTTGATTTTGTAAATGTTAATCAATCGTCGCCAATTACAATTCATAGTTCAACAGGAAGTGTTGATGTGTCTTTACCATCAAATACAAAAGCCGATTTAGAATTACGTTCTACTATGGGAACCATTTACACTGATTTTGAGTTAAAAATTGATGCTCCAGACGGTATGAAAGTAGTTGGAGCAAATCGTAAAATTGAAAGTAAACTCAATGGAGGAGGCGTAAACATAGCACTTAGGTCGTCAACAGGAAACGTATATCTCAGAAAAAAATAATCATCAATCAAAAAAACGAACAGTCAAAATGAAATATATAATTATAGTGGCACTATTAAGTGTAGTAACGCTTAATGCCCAAAAACAAGTAGAAGTAAAAGAGCAAATTTCTAAAGATCAAGAGGTTTTCATCAACTTTAAGTTCGCTCAGGATATTAAAGTTGTGCATGGAAACACTAATGAAATTATAGTAAAAGCATCAGTAAATATTGATGATGGTACAGGTAATGACAATTACAGTATTAAGAGCGAAAATAGTTCGGGACAGTTAAAGCTATATTCAGATTTTGGAGATTATTTTAAAAGTAAAAAACGAAACGTCTATTATTCTAATAAAGATGGAAAAAATAACAATTGTGATTGTTGCGGTACATCAGATATTAATTATGTTGTCATAGTACCCAAGAATATCAAGCTTAGAATAAAGAGTATATCAGGTAGTGTATTTGCAGATGCTTATGAAGGTGACTTGGTTACCGATTTAATTTCTGGAGACGTAACCATAAAAAAATATAATGGAGAATTACGATTAAAAACAATAAGTGGAGCTCTCGATATTAAAGTTAATAAGGCGAAGCTTAATGCAAAATCTGTAACAGGTACTATATATTCTGATTTGGACTTTGAAAAAACTGATTTAGGGAAACACGGCAAGTCATTTAATAACAAGGTGTCAAAACAAATTAATGGAGGAACGTTTCCGTTAATAATGGAAACCGTTTCGGGGAATATTTACATAAGGAAAGGTTAATGTGCAATGGAAAAGTATAAAATGAAAATACTAAAGAGCTTTGCTTTAATTGTACTCATATTGTGCGTTGTTGCCTGTAATTCGAGACAATCTCAATTGGGGAAAATAAAGATTGTCTTTCAGGAAGACTCACTTAAGTTTACAGGGCCACAAAAAATATTCGTCAGTGAATTGATAAATAAATCAGGGAGAGAAGTTTGTAATGTTTTACCAAATCTTCCTGATAGTATAAAAGTTGTTGTTGAGAGTGTAAATTGGGATTTGGATGATATTGGAGGTGTAACGGGAAGAACTGAATGGAATTCTCCTCCAACAATTGCCATTCAGCTTTCCAATAGTTATTATGGGGGTATTGTTGATTCTCTTGAATTGGGGATTAAAAGTGTAGTGTTTCATGAATTCCATCATTTAGCACGGGGTTGGGCTATATACGATAATAAATTTGGATATGGAATTCCTAATGCCATGGTTAATGAGGGTTTAGCAGTTGTGTTTGCAGAAATACAAACGGGGTATATATGCGATGCAAATTCCTTTACAGTTGAAGCTGATAGTTGGGTGAAAGAAATTTTAGATCTTCCGCTTGATGCAAGTTATAATAAATGGGTAATGGGAGAACATCCTGATGGTAGAACTTCTATAGGATATAGGGCAGGAAACTATCTTATTAGAAAAGCGATGAAAAAGTCTGGTAAGAGCATTATAGAATTAAGCGCATTAAAACCTAATGAAATAATAAGTCTGGCAGGTTACTAATGTTAGTAAGACTGAGAAAAAATAGATTGAACCCTTGTATTCTTTTCACTAAAAGAATACAAGGGTTATAAATTAATATCTAACAACATCCACCACCATCATAATGATAAGTAGACTCGCTTATAAAAATATCATCTCTATCAAGCGCTGCTAAATTAGCAGCAGTTTTATCACAAACAGCTAGTGGCTGGTTTTTCAATAAAATATGACCTGCATTGTCATCAACAAAATCGTCATCACCAAAATAAATAGCAGCTTTACCAGTAAATACACAAGGACCATCTGCTGGCATTGGATCTTTTATAGCAGCAACTTCTATAGATTCTATATAGATTAATTCATCTGTGTCATAATGCTTAGGGCTCAATACACGGTAAGGTTTTCTTGCTCTAATCTCAATAGTACCAAAACCAGCATCTGTCAACATTTTTACATACTCTTTTATTGGTAAACTTCCGCTTAAACAAAGCGCACGTAATCTATCGTCGTTACGTAAGTTATCATTCATAGGTTGTTCGCAAGTAGGGTCACTCATTACTAAGCGTCCGTGTGGTTTTAAAACACGATACATTTCTGCAATGGCTTTCTTTAAATCTTCTTCTTTGAAAATATTAAACAAGCAGTTTTGAGCAGCTACATCAATACTATTGTCCTCAACAGGTAGGTTAAGAGCATCGCCTTTTTTTAAATCAACAAACTCACTTTTAAACCAAGGATTTAGTTCTTCGGCTTCTTTGAAGTTTTTTCTAGAGGCTTCTAGCATTTCATCAACCACATCTACACCAACAACTCCTGATTTTTCACGATTAAAATAGGAAAATTGTAATAACTCCATGCCGCCGCCAACACCAACATATAACATTTTAGGATTATTAGATAAATCTCTAGCATGTACTGTAGATCCACACCCATAATTCATTTCCTGCATTATTTTTGGAATTTTCAACCCAGGTAATTCCCAGATAGGATTAGTGGTACAACACAGTCCTACGTCTGGTGTTAATGCAGCTTCTTTATATACGTCTTTGGTAGTTTCTAAATAATTACTCATGTTTCTCTGTATTCAGTATCCAGTATCCAGTATTCAGTATTAGGAGTTTCGTTATTCCTTTGTCAATTGTGACTGCCTACTGAGTACTGCTACTGCCTACTTAATTAAAGTGTTTGTATTAATTCTTTAAATAAGGTTATCATTTTAGGTTCTGCTTTTGCAGCATTAGCTATGATATCCTCAATGTTTATAGGTTCTAGGTTATCTGGGTCGCATTCATCTGTTAAAACTGACACAGCTGCCACTTTTAATTTTAAATGATTCGCAACAATTATTTCAGGTACGGTACTCATACCTACAGCATCTGCTCCAATAATTTTTAGCATTCTATATTCTGCTCTAGTCTCTAATTGAGGACCAACTACTGATGCATAAACACCTTTATGAAGTGTTATGTTATTTTCTTTTGCAATATTTTGAAAGCTCACATTGATGTCTTTGTCATAAGGCGCACTCATATCAGTAAAACGTTCGCCTAATTGTTCTACACCTTTAAATGCTAATGGAGAGCTACCTTGAAGGTTAATGTGGTCATCAATTAACATAAGTTCTCCTTTTTTGTAATCTAAATTGATGGCACCAGCAGCATTAGACACCAGCAGTGTATTAATGCCTAGTTTTTCCATGATTCTAACAGGAAAGGTAATATCCTGAAGTGTATAGCCTTCATATAAATGAAAACGACCTTGCATGACAATTACTCGTTTACCAGCAAGATTTCCATAAATTAATTTGCCTTTATGAAACTCTACTGTGGCGGTAGGGAAGTTAGGGATATGATTATAGCTTACCTGCTTTAAAATTTCAATTTCGTCTATAAGTTGCCCTAATCCAGTACCTAAAATGATACCAATTTCAGGGTTTTCAAAGCCTTTGTCTAGTAAATACTCTACTGTTTCTTCAATATATTTAATCATGTAAATGCCTTATTTTTTCTTGTAATGTTATATTTGATTTGTAGAAGCTAGAAGCTTCTAAGTCCTCAAATGTATCAATATCGTTTAACGTTTCTAAAGTACTAAATGTAATGTTATTTTCTTTTAATTCATGAAGAGTTTCGTCTAATAAATTAGACTGACTCCATGGTTTGTTATTAAAAACTAGTTCATTCATTTTTGATAAACCAATAAGGTAATATCCACCATCTTCTGCAGGGCCAAAAACAGTATCGGTTTCTTTTAGGGCTTCTAATCCGTTTTTAATGTGTGTTTCGTTTATGTCTGGTAAGTCAGACCCTATTAAAACAATGCGTTCAAAACCATCTTGAAAACCTTTTAGAAACGCATTTTTCATACGCTCACCTAAGTCTCCACCTATTTGAACAGCTTTATAAAGATTAGGCCATTTGGTTTCTATAACCATTTCAGAAAAATAAATTCGCTTTTCAGTATTTAAGTTTTCTAAAGCATTTTTGGTAATATCTACTAGTTCTTTATAAACTTCAAAAGCTCCTTGATTTCCTATAGTTTTTGCAAGACGTGTTTTTACCTTTCCGAGTTTTATGTTTTTTACAAAAACAATAACTAATTCTTTACTCATATATCTTATTTCCCTTTTTTAACCATTTACTCCATTCTTTAGAAAATGTATGCACATTTTCTGTTTCTTTTTCTTCTGAATTATAAACGGGATTATCATTATTTTTCCATTCAAAAATACCACCATAAAGGTTAAGTATGTTATTATAGCCTGCTTTTTTGAGTTTCTCTGCTATATCTTCAGAACGAATGCCTAAAGAACAATACACTACTATTTTTGAATCTTTATTTGGCAATTTTGTAGTTATAGAATCTAAACTGAAAAAATCATACCCAACGCAAATGGCATTTTTTAAATGACTTGTAGCAAATTCTTTAGGTTCTCTAGAATCTAATAGTATCACATTTGATATGTCTTTTTTTAAATCTTCAACATATACATAAGGAATGCTTTCAGTGTTCTCTAACTTTAAAAGTTTATTAAGTTTCTTTTGAGAGAAACTTAAAGACCAAATTAGAGTGAATAAGAAAAATGCGATTTTTTTCATAAACCGAAAAATTAAGCAACTGTACCTTGGCAACTACTACCAGCACCAGCAGTGCAACCATAGCAATGTTGAGAAATAACTATATTTCTACCTTCAAGTAAGTCTTCATTATAATCAGAAATATGTTTTGATTTACTATTTACAGTTAATTGTAGCATTTGGTTAAAATCACAATCATATAAATAGCCATCCCAACTCACCGAAATGGTATTGGTACACATTACATTAGCTACAGCAGAAGGATTGTAAGCTTCTACCAAAGCGTACATATAATCTTCATAATTTTCAGAAGCAATTAAATAATCTAAAAACCTACTAATAGGTAAGTTAGTAATTGCAAATAAATTATGAAAATGAATGTTGAAATCTTCTAAAAGCGCTTTTTTAAAATCTTTTTCCATAGAAGCTTGATCACTTGGTAAAAAAGCACCTGAAGGGTTGTAAACTAGATCTAACCTTAAACTACTGTCTTTCATACCATACCCAACGGTATTTAGATCTTTTAACGCCTGAATAGATTTATCAAAAACACCATCACCACGTTGTTTGTCTGTTTTTCCACGGGTCCAGTGTGGCATTGAGCTTACTACATGTACATTGTGTTTTTTAAAGAATTCTGGTAAGTCATGGTATTTTTTATTGGCTCTAATAATGGTAAGGTTAGAACGTACAATAAAATCTTTAATACCAGCTTTAGCAGCTTCTTCTACAAACCATCTAAAATTAGGATTCATTTCTGGTGCACCACCAGTTAAATCTAAGGTATGAGCCCCAGTTTTTTTAATGACTTCTAAACACTGTTGCATAGTGTCTTTAGTCATTATTTCTTTACGGTCTGGACCTGCGTCTACATGGCAATGTTCACAAACTTGATTACACATGTAGCCAACATTTATTTGTAGAATCTCTAATTTTTGTGCCTTTAGAGGAAATTGATTGCTTTCTGCAATCTTATCTTTAAAGGTTGGTAATTCGCCATTTTGAAAAATACCATTAGATAAAATTTCTAATTGACGTTTACTATTAGCTAATTGACTTTCTCTTTTATGTAGGGACTTTATAGCCATTATTTGGATTTATGATTTACGATTTTGAGATATACGATTTAAGAGTAATGATATGATAAAAATCTAAAATCGCAATTCAATAATCATCAATGTAATTTACATTTCTAATTTATTAACTTTATTCATCATTTGAACGCCATGTACCAAAGTTGCACCACTTTTTATAGCAGCACCAACATGAATAGCCTCCATCATTTCTTCTTTAGTAATGCCGCGTTGTAATGTGTCTTTTGTATAGGCATCAATACAATAAGGACATTGTTCTGTATGCGAAACAGCTAATGCAATTAAAGCCTTTTCACGAGCAGAAAGGGCTCCTTCTTCAAAGACTTTTCCGTAATACTCAAAGAATTTGTTGCCTAATTCCTCGCTCCATTCTGTGATCTTTCCAAATTTTCTTAAGTCTGCCGGATCGTAATATGTTTTTTGCATGTGTTATATTTTTTGCTAAATATAAAAATATAGTATGTTAAGTCGGTAAAAAGAAAAGCACTTAACATAAATCTAATAAGTTTTTTTGAATAAAAAATGGCAACCATAAAAAAACAGTTGCCAAAAAAATATTTTTTAAATCTCTTACGAAGGTTTTAATCTTTAAGCACACTTCTTGAAATCACAATCTTTTGTATTTCTGAGGTGCCTTCATAAATCTGCGTAATTTTAGCATCACGCATTAAACGTTCTACATGATATTCTTTTACAAAACCATTGCCTCCATGAATTTGAACCGCTTCAACGGTGTGTTTCATAGCTGTTTCAGCAGCATATAATTTTGCCATTGCTGAAGATTTATCATAATTATTGCCTTGATCTTTATCCCATGCAGCTTTCATTACCAACATTCTAGCGGCTTCAATATCTGTTACCATATCAGCTAACTTAAAAGCAATAGCTTGATGTTGAGAAATTTCTTTTCCAAAAGCTTTACGTACTTTACTATACTTCAAAGCTAATTCATAAGCGCCAGATGTAATTCCAAGAGCTTGAGCTGCAATACCAATTCTACCTCCAGAAAGGGTTTTCATGGCAAATTTAAAACCAAAGCCATCTTCACCAATTCTATTTTCTTTAGGTACTTTTACATCATTAAATTGAAGCGTATGCGTATCACTTCCTCTAATACCTAGTTTGTCTTCTTTAGGTCCAATATCAAAGCCTTTCATACCTTTTTCAACAATAAAGGCATTAATACCTTTATGACCTTTTTCTTTGTCGGTTTGTGCAATAACTAAATAAACATCAGCTCTTCCACCGTTAGTAATCCAGTTTTTAGTACCGTTAAGTAAGTAGTGGTCGCCTTTGTCTATGGCTGTGGTTTTTTGTGAAGTAGCGTCGCTGCCAGCTTCTGGTTCACTTAAGCAAAAAGCACCTATGTTTTCTCCAGAGGCCAACTTTGTTAAGTATTTTTGCTTTTGTTCTTCAGTTCCATAAGCTTCAATTCCGTAGCAAACCAAAGAATTGTTTACAGAAACAATTACCGAAGCAGAGGCATCAACTTTAGAAAGTTCTTCCATTATTAAAACATAAGAAATAGAGTCCATTCCACTTCCGCCGTATTTCGGATCTACCATAATTCCCATAAATCCTAAATCGGCCATTTTTTGAACCAACTCATTTGGGAATTCCTGTTTGTTATCCCTTTCAATCACTCCTGGTAATAATTCTATCTGTGCAAACTCTCTAGCTGCATCTCTTATCATTAAATGTTCTTCCGATAGTTTAAAATCCATAATCGTTTAAAATGTTTTTTATTCAAAAATAATGTCAAATATACTGTTTTAAATGCGATATCTTTTGGTGAATATGCTTAATTTTGTTAATATGATAAAAAATGATTGCCGTGTAATTGGTGTAATGTCTGGTACTTCTTTAGATGGAATAGATTTGATTTATGCTTCTTTTGAGTATAAAGATAATTGGAAATTTGATTTAATAAAAGCCGAAACAATAGCATATTCTCCAAAATGGATAGATACCTTAAGAAGTTTGGTTGTGCACTCTTTAGATGAATTACAAAAAATAGACGAAGACTATACTAGCTTTTTAGCTTCGGTAATTAATGACTTTATAAAAAAGCATAATATAAATGATATTGATGTTGTTTGTTCCCATGGGCATACGGCTTTACACCAACCAGATAATAAACTGACATATCAAATAGGAAACAAACCTAAGTTAGCAAAATTGCTCAACCAAAAAGTAGTTTGTGATTTTAGAGTTCAAGATGTCGAACTTGGTGGGCAAGGCGCTCCTTTAGTGCCAATTGGAGATGCGTTGCTATTTTCGGAATATAATTATTGTATAAACTTTGGAGGGTTTGCAAATATTTCAACCCAAATAGGTGATGACCGAATAGCCTATGACATATGTCCAGTAAATATTGTCCTTAATCATTATGTTAAAAGAATAGGCTTGAATTATGATGATGAAGGTAGATTAGCTGCTCAAGGTGATGTAGATGAAGTACTTTTAAAAGCTCTGAATGATTTAAGTTTTTACAAAGAAACTGCTCCTAAGTCTTTAGGTCTTGAATGGGTTAATACTAACATTTTCGGATTGATAGATGCTCATAAAAATGATTTAAAAGATATTTTGAGAACCTTTGTAGAACATATAGCTATACAAGTATCTAACTGTATACAAGATACACCTAACGGAACTGTTTTGTTAACAGGCGGAGGTGCTTATAATAGTTTTTTAGTAAAGCGAATAAAAACACTTACCAATCATGAAATTGTAATTCCTTCTAAAACGTTAATAGAATTTAAAGAAGCGTTAATTTTTGGGTTTTTAGGAATTTTAAAACTAAAAAACGAAATTAATTGTCTTAAAAGTGTTACCGGAGCGTCTAAAGATCATAGCTCGGGTATTATATTTCTACCTTAAAAATAACTCAAAATTAATATTTAAGCTTTTAAGTTTTTTATATTTGTTTCGTTTAAAATTCAATTTTTTTTATAAGATGACTCAGCTTTAGCTACACATATTTGTGACCCTTTGGAAATTAAGTATTTAAGCTTTAGTTGAATTAATCAAAATAAAAATGAAAGAATTATTAAAACGTTACGAAAACAAGAAACCAGAAATAGTTTTTAATTGGAAAGACTCCAAAACAGATGCAGAAGGCTGGGTAGTGATTAACTCTTTAAGAGGAGGAGCAGCTGGTGGAGGAACCCGAATGAGACAAGGATTAGATATGAATGAGGTGCTATCTTTAGCGAAAACTATGGAAATTAAGTTTACGGTTTCTGGTCCTGCTATAGGAGGCGCTAAGTCGGGAATAAATTTTGATCCCAAAAGTCCTGAGAAAAAAGGTGTTTTAGAGCGTTGGTACAAGGCGGTATCTCCGTTGTTAAAAAGCTATTATGGTACTGGAGGAGATTTAAATGTTGATGAAATACATGAAGTAATTCCAATAACTGAAGAAAGTGGTGTTTGGCATCCACAAGAAGGCGTTTTTAATGGACATTTTAAACCTACCGAAGCTGATAAAATAAACAGAATAGGTCAGTTAAGGCATGGCGTGATTAAAGTTTTAGAAAATCCAGCTTATTCACCTAGCATTTCAAAAAAATATACAGTAGCAGATATGATTACTGGCTTTGGAGTAGCTGAAGCAGTAAAACATTATTACAATACATACGGAGGTAATGTAAAAGGGAAACGAGCTGTAATTCAGGGGTTTGGTAATGTAGGAGCTGCTGCTGCTTATTATTTATCTCAAATGGGAGCTAAAGTTGTTGGTATTATTGATATCTCTGGAGGCCTAATTAATGAAGAAGGTTTTTCATTTAAAGAAATAAGTGATTTTTTTCTTAACAAAAAGGGTAATACATTAGCAGCCGAAAATTTAATGTCGTTTGAAGAAGCAAATAAGCGCATTTGGGGAATTAAAACAGAAATTTTTGCACCTTGTGCAGCTTCTAGACTAATCACTCAAAATCAAATTGATGAAATGATTGACAGTGGTTTAGAAGTTATTTCATGTGGAGCAAATGTACCTTTTGCAGATAAAGAAATTTTCTTTGGTTCTATAATGGAGCATACAGATTCTCGTGTTAGTTTAATACCAGATTTTATTTCAAATTGTGGTATGGCTAGAGTTTTTGCCTACTTTATGGAGCGAAAGGTGAAAATAACAGACGAAGCAATTTTTAACGATACATCAAATACAATAAAAGAAGCAATAGAAAGAGTATATGCCAAAAATAAATCTAAAACAGGTTTTAGTGCTACTGCTTTTGAAATTGCTTTAAACCAGTTAATTTAAAAAGACACCATGGAAGCAGTAATTATTTTAGTATTTATAATGGGCTATTTAGCCATTACCTTAGAACACAGTATAAAGATAGATAAATTAATTCCTGCTCTGGTAATGATGGCCATTTGTTGGGCTTGTATCGCGCTTGGTTTAGATAGTTTTCCGCAGTGGTTTGATTCTGGAAAACATGCTTTATTAGAAAATTTCGGATTGCTAGAACATGAAGAAAAGATGCACTTAATGGAAGAAACATTATTGCATCATTTAGGTAAAACGGCTGAAATTTTAGTATTTCTTTTAGGAGCCATGACCATTGTTGAAATTATTGATTATTTCGATGGGTTTTCTACTATTAAAGATTTTATCAAAACAAAGAAAAAGTCAAAAATATTATGGATATTTTCAATTTTAGCTTTTGTTCTTTCTGCAATTATAGATAACCTAACAGCAACTATAGTTTTAATTTCTATTCTTCAGAAAATAGTTAAAGATAGAAATGTTAGAATCTGGTATGCTGGTTTAATCATTATTGCTGCAAATGCAGGTGGTGCATGGTCTCCAATAGGTGATGTAACTACTACAATGCTTTGGATTGGTAAAAAAGTAACCACAGGAAAATTAATTAGTTATTTATTAATTCCGTCGTTATTATGTATGGCAGTCCCATCTTTAATAGCTTCATTCTTACCTGCCTTTAAAGGAGATTTAGATATTCAAGAAGAAGCGCCAAAAAAGAAATCTAAGTTTGGCTCAACAATGCTTTATTTAGGGTTAGGAGCTATCGTATTTGTACCAATTTTTAAAATGGTAACGCATTTACCACCTTATGTGGGTATGATGTTGTCTTTAGGAGTTGTAGCGATTTTTGCCGAAATTTATAGTAGTTCTAAATTCAGTTTAACTGAAATTGATGGAGCAGAGAGTGATGCACATGCACACCATAGTCCAGTACACCATTCTTTATCTAAAATTGAATTACCAAGTATATTATTCTTCTTAGGAATATTAATGGCAGTTGCAGCAATGGAATCTTTAGGGATTCTGTTTGGAGCAGCAGATTGGTTAAGAGAGAGTACGCCACAATTAGGTACTGAATTAGTAGAAAATGGTGTGTCAGATTTAGTTGTAATGTTCTTAGGCGTAGGTTCTGCAGTTATTGATAATGTACCATTAGTAGCAGCTAGTTTAGGTATGTTCTCAGAACCATTAGATGATCAATTATGGCACTTTATAGCTTTTTCAGCAGGAACAGGAGGGAGTATGTTAATTATTGGTTCTGCGGCAGGTGTTGTTGCTATGGGTATGGAAAAAATTGACTTTTTCTGGTACTTACGTAAAATATCATGGTTAGCATTGGTTGGTTTTGTTGTAGGGTCAGCTGCATTTATGGTGGTTAGAGGAATGGTTTAATTAAATATTTTTGTTAATATTTAATTAAGTTGGTCTAATAATTGTCTACTAGATTTTATCAAAACCCTTTTTTGTTATACTTTAACAAAAAAACAAACGTTATACAGTTGCAATAAATCTATTATTTTATGCTATTTAAATTACTAACCATTCAAAACACACAAGAAGGCGCTGAGTTACTTACAGATGAAGAGTCTGCTGAAAAAACGCTTTCAATAATTGA
Source organism: uncultured Flavobacteriaceae bacterium (assembly GCA_947487895.1). Classification (GTDB taxonomy): domain Bacteria; phylum Bacteroidota; class Bacteroidia; order Flavobacteriales; family Flavobacteriaceae; genus Seonamhaeicola. The sequence goes on along the minus strand of CANKYF010000010.1, from coordinate 3,454 downwards.
GCTAATAACCAGTGGAGGTGCTGCGGGGCAAATTATCATAGCTATTCTATTTTTACTTTTAATAGTGGCTACTTACATCTATTTTGAAAGATTATTTGCTATTAAAGCAGCTTCTAAAATAGATGCAAATTTTATGAATCAAATAAAAGACCATGTAAGTAATGGTAAAATTGATGCGGCTCAAATGTTATGCGCTCAAACAAATTCACCAGTATCTAGATTAATAGCAAAAGGAATAACAAGAATAGGAAAGCCATTAGCAGATATTAATACAGCCATTGAAAACGCTGGTAGATTAGAGATTTACGGACTGGAAAAAAATGTGAGTGTTTTAGCGACTATCTCTGGTGCAGCACCTATGATTGGGTTTTTAGGTACTGTAGTTGGTATGATTTTAGCAATTTTTGAACTTGCTAATGCAGGAGGTTCTATTCAAATGGACGTTTTAGCAGGGGGGTTATATACAGCAATGACAACTACAGTTGCAGGTTTAATTGTTGGTATAGTAGGATATATAGCTTATAACCATTTAGTGGTTAAAACAGATAAAGTAGTTTATCAAATGGAAGCTAATTCGTTAGAGTTTTTAGATCACTTAAACGAACCTATCTAATATGAATTTTAGAGGTAGAAATAAAGTAACACCAGAGTTCAATATGTCTTCTATGACAGATATTGTATTTCTGTTACTCATCTTTTTTATGATAGCTTCAACATTAGTTTCTGCTGAAGCGATAGATTTGTTATTACCTAAATCATCAAGTAAAACTACACAGGTTAAAAACATATCTGTAAGTGTAAATAAAAAGCATCAATACTTTGTAGATCTAAAAATGGTAGCTAAAAGTCAATTAGAATCGGCTATTCTTAAAGCTATGGAAGGAAGTAATACGTCTTCAATAACAATTAGATCTGACCAAGATGTAGAAATGAAACATGTTGTATTTATAATGGATATTGCTAATAAAAATAAGATAAAATCTACGTTGGCGGTAAAATCCAGTAGATAGTTATTTTAAGGTGAAAATTTAATTCTGGTGAGATATTTTAAGACAAAACATGAGATAAATTCAGCAAAAATCACTGCACTTATTGCTGTAATTTTGTTGTTGTTATTGTTTGTAGTTGGTTCTCTCCAAGCAGATCCGCCAGAAGAATATGGTGTTGCGGTTAATTTTGGAACTTCAAACGTTGGGAGTGGTAATATACAGCCAAAAGCGCCTATAAAATCAGAGCCTAATAAGATAAAAGCACCTTCTCAACCAGAAGTTTCTCAACCAGAACCTACAAAAGCGTCGTCTCAAGTAAATGAAGAAGTTTTAACTCAAGAAAGTGAAGAAGCTATAGCGATTAAAAAGCAAAAAGAAGCTGAGGTTAAAGCTAAGGCAGCAGCTGAAGCGAAAGCTAGAGCCGAAGCCGAAAGAATCGCTAAAGAAAAGCGAGAAAAAGAAGAAAAGAAAAAGAAGTTAGATGCTTTAATTGGTGGCGTTAGTAAATCTGAAGGTTCAGAAACAGGAGGTGAAGGAGATGATAATAAGGCAGGTGATAAGGGGCAATTAAATGGAGATCCTTATGCTCCTAGTTACTTTGGAGCTCCAGGTTCAGGTAGTGGAGGTGTTGGTTATGGCTTAAATGGTAGAGGGAGACCTTCTTTTACTTCTTTAAAACAAGATTGTAATGAATCTGGAATGGTAATTGTTAGAATTGTGGTAAATAGAAGCGGTAACGTTGTAGAAGCGGTTCCAGGTGTAAAAGGGACTACTAACAATGCACGTTGTTTGTTGGAACCCGCTAAAAAAATAGCACTTTCTCATAAATGGAGATCAGATTCTAAAGCCCCAGCAAAACAAATTGGTTTTGTTAAAGTAAACTTCAAATTAGGGCAATAATACTATGACATATCTAGATACTGTAAATTGGATGTTTGCACAACTGCCAATGTATCAAAGACAAGGTAAATCTGCATATAAGGCAGATTTAAGTAATACACATTTACTAGTAAATCATTTAAAAAATCCTGAAACTAAGTTTAAGTCGATTCATGTAGCAGGAACTAATGGTAAGGGCTCTACGAGTCATATGTTAGCATCTGTTTTACAAGAGGCAGGTTATAAAGTTGGGTTGTATACTTCTCCACATTTAAAAGACTTTAGAGAGCGTATTAAAATAAATGGACAAGTTGTAAGTAAGCAATTTGTTATGGGTTTTATTAAACGGAATAAAGCCTTTTTTGAAGCGAACCATCTATCCTTCTTTGAAATGACCGTTGGAATGGCATTTGAATATTTTGCAAAGCAAAAAGTAGATATAGCGGTAGTTGAAGTTGGACTAGGGGGTAGGTTAGATTCAACCAATGTTATAATGCCTGAAGTATCTGTAATCACAAATATAGGTTTAGATCACACAAAATTTTTAGGCAATACTTTAGAAGTGATAGCTGGTGAAAAAGGAGGTATTATTAAACCAGAAATACCAGTTGTAATTGGTGAAACTCAAACTGAAACTAAAGATGTTTTTAAAACTTTAGCAAGTAAGCATAATTCTAAAATAGTATTTGCGGATAAGACAGTTGAAACTAATTTAAAGAGTGATTTAAAAGGAGAGTATCAGTATAAAAATATAAAAACAGCTATTCAAACCATTGAAGAGCTAAGGTTAAAGGGTTTTGATATCTCGAATAACAACTTAGAAAACGGACTTCTAAATGTAGTTAGAAATACTGAGCTTTTAGGGCGTTGGCAAGTTTTAAATGAGACTCCAAAGGTAGTTTGCGATACTGGTCATAATAAAGAGGGTTTAAAATATGTAGTAAAGCAGATTTTAAATGAAGAATTTGATAAGCTCCATATTGTTTTTGGAGTGGTAAATGATAAAGATTTAGAGTCTATTGTTCATCTATTACCTAAAAAAGCTACCTATTTTTTCTGTAAAGCAAAAATTTCTAGAGGGCTTCCAGCTGAAGAACTAAAGCAATATTTTGGTACTCATCAATTGAAAGGGGAAGTCTATGAATCTGTAAATGAAGCCTATAAAATGGCATTAAAGAACTCGAGTAAAGAGGATTTTATTTTTATAGGAGGAAGTACTTTTGTTGTGGCTGAAATAATTTAAAATTTCTTTGAAAAAGTTTTTGCAGTATTAAAAACTAGGTTATATTTGCATCCGCAATCAGGAACAATGATTGATAAACACAAGGGCGCGTAGCTCAGTTGGTTCAGAGCACTTGGTTTACACCCAAGGGGTCAGGGGTTCGAATCCCTTCGCGCCCACAAAAGGTCTTCAGAAATGAAGACCTTTTTTTATACTGTATTATCAAGGTTTTAATATTATCGAAAAAATAGCGGATCAATCCTAAATGTTGTGTTTAAGCAAAAATTGGATCAATGCTAAATGTTGTGTTTAAGCAAAAATTTGCGTTAGTCTAAAGAGAAAGAACTCTGTGTTTTTGACACCT
>CANKYF010000009.1 GCA_947487895.1 uncultured Flavobacteriaceae bacterium | reverse complement strand
GAACAAACCATGGTTTGTTCAGAGATTTAATATATTTAATCCTAGTTAAAACTGTAACGGTTATTTAGGACTAGTCAATTTTGTCTCATTCTGAAATAGAGTTCACTTTTCATCTTTATGAGCTATACGCGTTATTGCCAATAATTATTTGACTTTAACTTGATTCCAAATCCCAGTTTTAGCAGTTTCTTGGGCATATTCTAAAAATGTTTTTGCTTTTCTGCCTAAAACGCGCTCAATATCATTAACTACCTGCTGATTTTTTGGATTGGTTAAAACATGACTAAATAAATACTCAATTAACCAAACAACATCATTAGGTATTTGCATTTGTTTCATACCATCTATATACTGTTCTAAGGTAATGTTGTAAAAGTTTAAATTTCTGTTACTCGTCTTTGCAATAATGTCAACAATATTCTTAAAGGTAATTAGTTCCGGACCTGTCACCTCAATGATTTCGCCATTATAAGAATCATCAAGTAAGACGGTAGCAGCAACTTCAGCAATATCATTCGCATCTACAAATGGAATTAACACATCAGACATTGGTAATGCCACTTCGCCAGATAAGATAGGTTCTAAGAAGAAACTTTCACTCCAATTCTGGTTAAACCAAGAAGCTCTAACTATGGTATAATCTATACCAGAATCCATAACAATTTTTTCACAGGCTTCTGCTTCGACTTCTCCTTTTCCAGAAAGCAAAACCATTTTTTTTACTCCTAATTCTTTAGCTAAATAGGTTAAACTCTGTATGGCTTCTTTGGCTCCTGGAACAGCCAAGTCTGGATAATAGGTGACATACATTTTTTCAATGCCGTTTAAGGCATTTACCCAAGTGTCTTTATTATCCCAATCAAAGCTTGGTGATGCATTTCTTGAGCCTATTCTAGGCTCCATTCCTTTATTTTTTAATTGTTCTACTACGCGGCGACCCGTTTTTCCGGTGCCTCCAATAACTAAAATGTTTGTTTTCATAATGAATTGTTTTAAAATGTTTTTTTGATAAATATTGATATGAGTAATAGGATAAATGAAACCATACTTGAAATGGTTCTAATGTTATGATAATGGTTCCAAGTACTTTCATAATAGGTTCTAAAATTCTTTAGCTCTAATACGCTAAGTTTGGTAATCTTCAATGCGTCTAGTTTGTTGTTTAACGGCACATTCCCAAAGGCTGTAACCCCAAAAACGCCTATTAGATAAATGATGGCTGATGCCAAGACTAACCAAAACACTGGTTTGTTGTTAAACTGCAGATATGCAGTTATAATCAATGCAATTAAGCTCCCAAAGAAAACTGTAAAGAATGCTGGGTTTAAGATTTCTCTATTGATGCTCTGCATGCTTTCTAAGTAAGTGACATCAGCTACTTTTTTTGTTCCTAGAATGACCGAAACAGACCAAGCAAAGAAAAAACCTGTAGAAAGCGCATTCAAGAAAACTGTTATAAAAAGAACACACGTTTTCATCCCTCTATTTTTTTGGTTAAATGATTTCCGAAGTACAATACAATGAAGTAAAACTCAACCACAATGGTGTAAAACATAGGGTCTCCAAAAAACCCAGAATAACTACCACCATTTGGAATTACAAATACAGGAACCGTTATCAATACATCCAATATAGTAGCCACAATTATGAATGTAAGCGCCAATACAGATGGCTTCATGTAGCTATTTTTATAGAACAGATACGTTCCTAAACAAGCACTTGGTATGATGGCTAAAGCCAGTACAATATTAGATTGCAGGTCAGGATTTTCTAAAATGGGTACATAAAACGATAAGAGGTAAAAGCAAACGCCTAAAATCCAAACTAAAATGGCAAATACAATGCTAAATATTTTTTTGCTAATCATAATTCTTGATTTTTAATTATGATGCAAATCTATAGTCACTATAAGCTAGCAACTTATCCAGAAAGAATTATGATTTATTCGAAAAGAATTTCATACCTGACTGGGTCTATAGCCAAACTTTTTTTCAAAAGCATTAGAGAAAGAACCTAAACTATCATAACCCACAGCCCAGGCAGCTTCTTGAATAGTTTTTTGCTCGTTCTTAATTAAGTTATAGGCTTTTTTTAAACGTTCGTTTTGTAAGTATTTAAAAACAGGAACACCAAACTGCGCTTTGAATTCTATTTTAAGCTTATTGGTATTGGTTCCTATTCTATGAGCCAATTCTGTTAGAGAAGGCGGGTTTTCTAAATTTGACACTAAAATTTCTTGGGCTAGATTGATTTTTTCAAGCAGTGATGTATTAATTTTTGTGTTTTGTTGTTTTGCTAGTTGCCCAAAATAGTGTGAAAGTAAAGCCGTCATATGGCTTTTATAGAACAGCATTTTAATTTCACCCTCATAAGTATTGCTAAAGAACTGTTCTACTAATAGAAACATTTCTGGATTCATATTAAACACAGTACCTTCTACATAATGGTCTTTGGGATGTACAAGTTGTGACAAAAACTGTTCTAAAAATTGTCCTTCACCATTAGGTAACTTGTCTAAGTTTTTAATGGTGGTTGCTATCACTAAACATTGTAATGGCTTTTGGTCTGAAACATGATGTTCAAATTCTACCTTTTCATCTGCATAAAATGAAAGAACCATACCCTTGGTATGATGGAATTCTTTGGTTTTCCCATCAAATTTAACTTTAAGACTAACATCTCCTGCACCGTAAAAAGCAATAGCAATCACTGGCTCGTCAAAAAAACATGAATCGATTAAATTGTTATTGGAAGAAGCTTCTTCCAATAAAATGGTATAATCGTTTATGTCTATGATTTCACGGTTCATTTTTTTGTTTGTGTTAATTAGGTTTGAGTGTTGCCAATGGTTATGTATATGGAATGTTGCATATTTGTACCCAAGGATTTTTCGTAGGAAAATCAGAGTTACTAAATACGCACTAACCTTTTGATTTAGAATTAAAATTAAACATTATTTTTAGCATCGATGTAATGAGTTTTTAATCAATCATTCGTTTTAGTTTTTCCGTATATTTTTCTGGCGTAATAAAACCAATGAAATGCCCATAAATTGGACTAATCCATTTTTTCTTTTTCTTACTCCAAATTACAATCATATTAAAAGTTTTATTGTAATCTACTTTATCAATATCATTCCAATAAATTTCTTTTTTTGCCCCAATTTCGTTTTTAATAATCATTGATTTATCTCCGATTATAATTCTATACTTGTAGTAGTGTAAGGTAAGATAAAGTCCGATTGAGAAAAATCCAATCAACATTAACAAAACACTCAAAAGTCCGCCGTTTTCATATTTCTCAAGTACAAAAAACAAAACATAGATTAGCAACAAGGAAATTACAAAACAAAAAAGTCCGAAAAAGAGAATCAATTTTCCAGGTCTTAAATCCATACAAATAGGTGTTTTTATTCGATTATATTTTTATGAATATTAGTTTGATAGACTTGATATTCAAAATGATTCTTGTCAATCAATGTGTCCAATTTTTTAATAAAATCAATATCAAAATCATCTTTGTCTGATTCCGATACTCTAATTGAAAAACAATCATTCTCTTTAATTTCAAGTTTTGCTATTTGACCGTCGGATAAATTTTCAATTATATGAAAAATAGTATCGTTCTTTTCATAGTATAAATAGACAACATCTTTTCGACTCGCATAGTTACTGCCTTTTCGAGCATGAGGTTTTAATTTTTCTACAATTCCGTATGTTTTGAAATTTCCACTGTCAATCTCTGCCATTTTATTTTCCTCTTTTTGCTTGTCAATATAAATTCCAAATACAATAAGTCCAACAAAACAAATTGAGTAAATTGTGATTTGTTTTACAGTGTATTTCTTTTTTTTCTTCTTTCCCAATATAGGTTTGTTTAATGCACTACAACTACCTCGGTTATGATTTCATTGTGGAATCTTCACAAGATTATTCCGCCGAAATCCAACCATTTGACTTATACTTTATTTTGGTATGGTACAAAACCACAATGAATTATAGCATCGTTGACAGTAGTTCTTATTTCACTTTTCCCATTATTCCCTCGTTGGTAGTTTTGTCTATAAATCCACTTTCTAATCCTAACCTATTATCCAAATTCTGGTGTTCGATTATATTTTTTCCGAATGCGAATTTGTTTCGTATTTTTTTTAGGTCGAATACTTTGTCAAAATAAATCCAGTCAGCTGTATTTTCAGACCAAGCTTTTCCGTAAAACATAACTGGTGTGTTTTGCTTAATTAGTTTTTTCGCCAAACCTCTCAATTCTGTTGAGCGAATTGAATTCGAAAAGTCAGAGAAATAATTTTCAAATTCAATTAATTTCCCTCCGATTTTAAATTCAAAATCAAGGCTATCAAAAACAGTTCTACTTAAAACTCCATTCAAGTCAGAAACAGATTGATATGAATTCAAATTCCTATTTAAGGATTTCAGAATTTCATTATCGGGATTCCGTTTAATTTCAGAGTCTAATTCAAATAATAATTTGTCTTTTTCAGTTTTAAAGTTCTTCATTTTCAAATTACTGCCAACGTTTTAGCTATTATAAGTGTAGAAATAGATAAAAAGTCAAAGACTTTCAATTTAGCACTTAGTCGAAGCATTTAGTTTGTTTTTATATTTTCTTGTTCAAAAGTCAAATCAAAATGATTTGACTTACTTAGAAAGAATACGTTTTTCTTTGAACTAAAAATTAAACCTTGTATTAATTATAGCTTTTGTTAGCAAACGTTTATATTTCGCCATTCAGTGATTTCAACCTATTTAAATCATCAAATTCAGCTGTCAATTTTTTCCCGTCTTTTATCCCTTCAATTTTATTTTCTATTATATTTATTTCTAAATTTCTGTCGATAAGATAATTCTTAAAAGTATTTTTGTGATTTAAATCAATTGCACTTAATACTTGTGGAAAAGTTGTTAGTACTTTTTCCAATTGGTTATTATCTATTTTAGATATTTTGTCGGATTTTATAGTTAGAACCATTGTTCCTTGTCCATAATTTGCACAGAAATAAGCATCAGTTTTAAATATCCCAGTTGCAATTAATCCCATTTTATGCTCGAAACCTTCTTCTGAAACAAAGTGACCTTCTGTTAACTCTTTAATTTGTTTGTTTTCTCCAATTCTTTTTAATTCTAATGAATTTCCTAATAGATTTTCTGGAATTCCACTTTTGGAATTTGCCCAACCCCACATCCAAGAATAATCATTAAACGATAAGGAACCAATTACTTCTATAGGAAATTCAAGATTTCCAAAAGATAGAGTTCCAGTATTCAGATTGATATTCCAAGCTAAAGTTCCTGTTAAGTCATTAAAAATTTGTTGTTTTTCAAAAGAGAGACCAGCATTTTGTTCTAATAATTCTTGAAAGTTACTATACTCTGTTTTTTTAGTTGTTTTTTTATTCTTTTTTCCTAAAGCTTCAAATTCTTTTGTTAATGCAACTATAGAATGCTCTTTAGTTTCTTTTTTTCCAAAAAGTTTCTTAAATAAACTCATTTTTTATTTTTTTTTTTGCCAACGTGTTTGTATATGGCTTATTGTGGAAAACCAGTATGATTTTCCGATTAAGGAAACAAGATAGCAAATTGCGCAAGAATTTCCGAGTAGGAAATTCCAAAGTAATAAGCTAGACATGCTGTTGTATGCCGTTTTTATTTATAGTAATAATACCAATTACTTTCATAATTCGTATCAAAATTTTCTTTGCTGTCCAGAAAAACAGAATAAAAGTCTTTCTTAAAATATTCAAATTCGTCATAACCTTTGAGTAAGTCAAAATACTGCTCATTCCATTTTTTATGTATTTCAGAATCTTGATACTTTTTTAATTGCTCATTTGTGTGCAAAAAATAAGTTGCGCAGTCAAATCTTCTATCAATTTCCCATAACTCTGGATTGCTAATTTCAGATTTCAGTTTCTTAATTTCCTTTTCGGGAATATTTTCATTCGCCTCTATTTTAGCTATTGACTCAAAGTCTGAGAAGTAAACAAATAAGTTCTTGGTTTTATATGTCAATCCAAGTATTTTTTTAATCCAATTCGGTTTATTTTTTACTTCATAATCGGATGTTATTTCGGCAAACTTTTCCGAAATTTCGTTTTGTTTAGTTTTGTCAAAATTATAAGTTCGATTGTCCATAAACTTTCCTTTGTCTTTTGCATATTCGAGACAAACTTGAAGTCGTGGGTGAGATTTGCTATTATTTATAAAATCAAAAATTAGATTTAATGTTTTGACATCATATTTTTTGTCAATCCATTTTGAAAGTGGCTCGAATTCCTCTTTTATTTTCGAGATATTCTGCTTTATCCTTTTAGTTGATTTATAATCTTTGTCAGAAGGCATTATCATAATTCAGAGAGAGGTATTTTCAAATGATATACAACGTTTACATATAAGAATAGTGCAGTTTTGAGCCCAAGGATTTTCTGTAGGAAAATCAGAGTGACCAAATATACACTAACTCTTTGATTTAGGATTAATCTAAAACATGTAAACTTTTTTAGGACGAGACAAACTAAAAGACACTAACCTTTTTCTTTAATCACCTTTTCTTAATGGCGTATTCATCCAGTAATTCCTATTCCCTAATGGTTTAGTTATTTTTCCTTCTTCTAAAGGTTTAAACTTATCAATAAACACCGTATTACCATCTTTATTGGTTAACAATTCTTGCACAAACAATTCACGATATTGCTTGTAAGTTAAATAGGTTAATTGTCCTATGTCATTTCCTTGAGTGTCTTTAATATTTGAAATATCTAATTTTAATTTATTAGCTATATCATCTGTCAATATTGGTGGCTCACGATTTTTAAAATCTAATAACAATTTTACTTTTCTATCATGCAAAGTATCTAATATTACTTTCTTAACACCTATTTTAACATGATCTATAACTACTTTATAGTTAGAAGACTTATATATATTATCTATTGCATATGGGTTATTAAATGTTAAATGCAAATATTCTTTATAAGGATTGTAAGCAGCTTCCACAAGAAAAAAGTCTTTTGGGTTAGGCGCACTAAATGTATTGTTGAAAGAAATATAATTTAAATACATACGCCCTAATTGTTCTGTATACTCTACTTGCACATTAAACACATTTTCTTTTTTTTCTTTTCTAAATAAAGAATAATCTAACTTATGAATAGCATATGTATTTCGGTTTATAAATAATTGACCCGATACTATATAATCATAATTTACTGCAGGTTTTAATTTAAAATCTATAACATATAAGTTTTCTCCATCTTTTTGAGTTATCTCTGTAAGCTTAAAATTATGATGCCTTACAAAGTGCTTTTTCATAATGTATATGAAAGAATAGGATGGAACTTCATAATTTCTAATAGCATCGTGTGCCATTAAAATAGAGAGCTCGTTGCCTCCACTTGGGTTTATACTTGCTCTTGGAATGAACTTTTTATTAGTATTATCATAATTAACCAATAACTTTGGTTCTCTTTTAAAATTAGTATTGGTTTTATATTGCAATAAACCAACTTTACTAATCTCACGGTCTTTTGTTTGAAAACCATCATCATGTATTTCAACTATAGCTTCATTTAAATTAATATGATTAATAGAGTCTTTTTGATAATCACGGTAATATCCTACATATGAAAAAGATTCTTTTGGATAATTATTAGGTATTTCTTGTATAGCCTTTTTTACTATTTGTTTTGCAGATAGTTTTTTCTTTTTGGCTCTAACAACCACTGCATCTAATGTTGAAACGGCAACTTTTAGATTTATAATGTTAACCTCGTCCTTTTTTAGTGAGTTTAAATTAACTTCTTTTGTTTGGTATCCAATGCAAGATATAACTAACACTTTATATTCATTATATACATTAGTCGGAATTGAAAACACTCCCTCTTCATCTGCTACTACTCCTCTTCTTGAATTTTTAACTAAAACACTAGCAAATGCAACTTCTTCAGCGTTTTTTGAATCTACTATCTTACCGTAAATATAATTTGTTGATTGAGATTGCATTTCTAAACTAAATAGCAAGACAAATATTATTGGTAAAACTTTAAGTATATTATTCATGATAAATTGGTTAGAAAACAATTAACAGCTTTAAACTTCTTCTAATTTCTGAATTCTTGCATTTTATCGGTTTGATCAATGAATGCCAACGATTACATATAAGAATAGTGCGATTTTGTGTCCGAGAGTTTTCCGCAGGAAAATCAGAGTTACTAAATACGCACTAACCTTTTGATTTAGAATTAAACTTAAGCATTATTTTTATACTTTGTCGCCAAACGTATTTATAGTTCAGTGCAAAAATCATTATAATATTCAACTATTTCTTGTAAATCTGTTTCTCCTAGTTCATAGGATTTGATTTTTTTAACTAGCACTGGACAATCAATTAAGAAATCCATTGTACGTTTTCTCCATTTATTTATAAATCCACAATTCAAACAACTAGGATAACCTTCATTTTTTCTAATAAGAAAGTTAATTACTTTAGTTACTTTGCGATTATTTGGAAAGTTGTTTTCAGGAAATCCAGGATCCAAAATCCATGAAGAACTAGTTTGCCGATATAAAGAAACTTCTCCTTTTGTCACTAGTTCTAATAAAGAAGGCTCGCTAGACTCATTTAGTTTGATATATTCATACGTTTTAATTCCAAAAAAAGTTTCAAAATCAATTTTATTAATCATTTCAAAATCCCAAAAATCTCCTTTACTGTCTAATGAAACTCTAAATTTTATTTTATTTTTTTTTATAAGCCCATAACCTTGTATTGAATCTCCGTCTTTAAAGAAAATTGTAGCTTCTTCTGATTGAGAAAAGCAATTAACATTTAAAAGTATAAATAATACAACTAGAAAGGCAGGTAGTTTATTCATGTGTCTTGTCAACGTTTAAATATATTGTTTATGTCATACATCACAACCCTTAATCACTAACAGTTAATGATTTATATCTTACAATTGAACATAATAAACTTTTAATTTTTGTAAGATCAAATAACAAATACATAAACATATAATATTCACTAATGTAGTTGAAAATTTCTACAAAATCAAGTAAGTTTTTAAAACCATATACAACAAAGTAATAGTGTTATATTTACTCCATGCAAATCAACCCATCATCATTAAAACTTCATAAAGCACCTATACTTTTATCGGTTATTATTTGCATGCTTTTTGGTGTGTTTGCATATCATCTTGAGCGTACAGAATACTTAAAGCTCGTATTACTTTACACAGCTTTATTTGGGTTGTTCTATTGGTTGGTAAATACTTATAAAAACAACACTAAACTACTAACCTCTATTACCTTTATTTTTAGAGCTATTTTTATTGCTACTATACCCAATTTATCGCAAGACTTTTACCGTTTTATTTGGGATGGCAGTATGATTTTAGAAGGTCTTAATCCGTATTTATATACCGTACAAAGTTTTATTGAAAAAGGAGAGTTCCCTGTAAACAATGCCAAAGAATTGTACAATGGCATGGGAGCATTAAATGCCAGCCATTTCACCAACTACCCTCCCATTAACCAATTGTGCTTTGTATTGGCTAATTTGTTCCCAGGGCAACATATTTTAAGCTCTGTTATTGGGTTACGCCTTATCATTATTGCAGCAGATTTTGGTACGCTTTACTTTGGTAAAAAGCTATTACAAAAACTAAATTTGCCTGTTCATAATATCTTTTGGTATATATTAAATCCGTTTATTATTATTGAGCTTACAGGTAATCTACACTTTGAAGGCGTTATGATTTTCTTCTTAGTTTGGAGTTTGTATTTGCTGCAATCTGACAAATGGCAGTGGGCTGCTGTGGTGTTAGCGCTGTCTGTTTCTACTAAGTTGGTACCGCTTATTTTCTTGCCTTTGTTTTTCCAGTGGTTCACTTCGACTCCGTACTTCGACAAGCTCAGTATGACGCTCAGTTACCGAAAAAAGAAGATACTGAAACAAGATTTCGACAAGCTCAACCCAACGGTTCAGTATGATAATCAACTACCAAAGTTAAGCAACCAAAAAAAGAACGTCATTGCGAACACAGTGAAGCAATCTATTTCTAAAAAAGAGATTACTTCGTCTCCCGATAGCAATCGGGATCCTTCCAATGACGAAAGAGATTTTTCACTTTTGTTCAGAATGACAAGGTTAATTTTATTTTATGCCATTGTAGGACTTACTACACTGTTACTTTTTGCGCCATTCTTTTCAACACAGTTTATTTCTAACTATGCCGAAACGGTTGGGCTATGGTTTCAAAATTTTGAATTTAATGCAAGTATCTATTACATTGCCCGTGCCATTGGTTATACGTTTAGAGGATATAATGAAATAGCTATTATTGGTAAAATAATTCCGTTGTTAGTTATTCTGTTTGTGCTTTTAATCACCTTTTTTAGAAAAAACAACAACCTACAACAACTTATAACAGCTATGTTGTTAGCATTGACTTTTTATTACTTTACTGCCACAACGGTTCACCCTTGGTACGTAGCAACATTATTAATATTGTCTGTTTTTACCAAATATAAATTCCCATTGGTTTGGAGTTTCACTATTATTTTAAGCTACCTCGCTTACATGCAAATTGGTAACGCCAATAAATCTGAAAACCTCATCATTATTTCCTTAGAATACCTAATTGTTTATGGTGTATTCTTCTGGGAAATTTTCAAAAAAGAACCTAAACTAACATAAGTGAGTCTATCCGGTAAATCACTGTGCTATCTAAATCGTTGGAAATTTCAGAATAGGTTAGTTTAAATGTTTTCTCTACTAAAGAGTTATCTTCTTTAAGGTTATACTTGTATAACGCTTTAGGATGAACTTCTTCAAAAGCCAATTCATCCCCGTTATCAAACCAAAATGTAAAAAACCCATCTTGGTAAGACTTAAAAACTGCAATTTTCATTATAAAAGTTAGGAATCAAATATTAATCTAAATCGTTAAAACCTGTTTCAGGCGGTGGTGTATTATCATCGGTATCAGTATCTATACCAAAGTCTTGCATTGCCTGTACTAAACGCTTACCTACTTTTACTAAATATATAGTATCTGTAGTTTTTACTTCAACAGCTTCAATAATTTCATTTTTAGTATTTCTAAATGAAATTATTTGGTCATCATCATAACCGTCAGGGAATTTTTCAACAAGAAGATTCAAGATATTCTGATTCAATTTTTGGTAATCTACAATTTTACGTATCATTTTATTTTGGTTTGGGGTTAAAACAAATACTAAAAACTTAGTGTTAAATTAAAAATAATTTTTGAAAATTAAAACTACTATTCGTCAAAAATTTAACTCAAACAGTGTATTCATAAACACTATTACAAATGAAATACAAAAAACGGTATGGTTCTATTACGGAATTGTTAACTTTAAAAGACAGGTTGATAACACACTAATAACAATACCTACAGAGGAAAGAAAAGGCTGTTATGTTATTAGTATTCATAAAAAAAGCCACCTTTTTCAAGGTGGCTTAAAGTATATACTTAAGGTTGCTGATTACAGCTTTTCTAAATTGGTAATTGTATGAACTTCACTACCACTTTCATCAACTTTAGTAGTGTAAGTTACTTTAAAATTTACACCAACAAAATCTTGAGAATTCAAATCGAAAATGTCTAAAACAGACGATTCAATCTTCTGAAAAACGACAGATCCAGCTTTACCATTCTCTTCTATGGTAAAAACATATCCGCTTTCATCACTGCCATTATAAACGGCATTGATTTCTTTAGATTCTTGAACAATAAAATGTTCTTGGTTTGAGAGATTTTCTGTTCCAGAACTAGAAAGTGTAAAAAACAGCATAAAAAAACTACATAACATAAATAAAAACTTTGTCTTCATTTTAAAAAAGGTTTAAAAGATTAATTAATAAATTACAGGGTACAATCTCCTGCTAGGTTAAGTTCACAATAAACAAATAGTCTGACGTCTTAAACTATAAGTTATTTATCGTAGCTACGGGCTTAAGCTTTTTATAGATTTTAAAAGCTTTCTTTTAACTTAAGATTAACATTAAACTGTTAAATCTAACTTTATTACAACCGAAAAATAAGATTGAGGTGTAGAACTAACTAATTACTAAACAGAGTAGTTACTAAAGCATTTGAAGCAAGCTAAGCTCTTCTTTAGACAGATGTTTCCAATGTCCGCGAGGAATGTCTTTTTTAGTAAGATGTGCAATAGCTACACAGTCTATACTTAAAATATCGTAGTTGAAGTTTTCAAAAATAGTACGGATAATGGTATTACCTGTATTTTTAATTTTCAAGCCTACTTCTTTCTTAGAGCTACCATCTATATAACTTATTTCTTCTACATTGATAAGTTTATCCTGCAATTTAAATCCGTTTTGAATCTTTTTTAAATCTTCTAGTTTTAAATTTTTATCAAGCTCTATATGAAATAAGCGTGGTACACCGTTTTTAGAATTCTTAAACTTGTCTTCTATATCCTTATCGTTAGTAAACAATAATAAACCTTTAGAATTTCTTCCTAAACGCCCAATAGGTTTTATACGTGAAGATGTAGCATTAGACACTAAATCCATTACTGTACGTCCTTTACCTTCACTGGTAGTTGTAGCAAACCCTTTTGGCTTATTTAACAGCACGTATGCTTTTTGTTCTGGGCTTACTCTTGCCCCATCATAACGTACTTCATCACCTGGTTTTACTTTGTAACCCATTTCGGTAATTACTTTACCGTTTACAGACACTAAACCGGTTGCAATATGAACATCGGCTTCTCTACGAGAGCATATACCAGAATTGGCTATGTATTTATTTAAACGTATCTCATCAGAATTACTCTTATTTACTGGTTTATTTGGTTTAGAACCAGTATTAGAATTATTCTTATTGAATCGTTTACCCTGTGGTTTCCCTCCTCGTTGCCTGTTCATTACTCTAATTTTTGGCAAAGATAGACTTTAATTTATGATTGGTAATTTAGTTTTGGGTTTATTCACTAAATTTTACTGTAGACTGGCGCTGCGTATTTACATGTAACTGTGTTACATCTGGTCTTGAGTAATGACCTACTGGGTCAAAATTCTGTCGCTCCTCATAAACACGATTAAAATCTATTGTTTGTATTATCAAACCTGATGTGTGTAATACAGGCTCAATAACCCATTCCCCATCTGGTCCTGCAATACAACTTCCGCCATTGGCCAAAATATCTGGACTCTTTTTTAATATATCATCTAAATAAGGCGTGTCTTTGGGGAAATCTTCCTTTGTCATTAAACTACTCACCGATATTACATAAGAACGAGATTCTCTCGCTATAAATCGTGTGATATCTTTAGTATTATGTTCACCTCCAGGCCATACAGCAATATGTAAATTTTCACCTAAACCATAAAGAGCCGCTCTAGGTAATGGCATCCAGTTTTCCCAACAATTCAAGCCGCCAACTGTAAATTCTTTCAATGGGTGTACTTGTAAGCCATTGCCATCTCCAGGGGACCATGTGAGCCTCTCATCATAAGTTGGCTGCAGTTTTCTGTGTACAGATTTAATCTCTCCTTTTTCATTAATATATACTAAAGACGCATAAACACTATGCCCTCCTCTATCTAAAGGCCTTTCAATAATTCCTAAATAAATTGCTATTTTATGTTCTTTTGCAAGCTTACAAATACCTTCTAAATCTCCATTTTCAATAGTTACAGCATTGCGTACATAATGAGCATGAATAGTTTTATTTATATCTTTATCCCACTCTGCACCACCTGTTAAAGCCAACCAAAATGGATATCCGGGAAGCAAGCCTTCACCAAAAACAATTAATTCACATGTTTCTTTAGCAGCATCCAGAATAGAAGCCTCAATTTTCTTTAACGTTTCTATTTTATTCAACCATACTGGAGAAATTTGAGCTAAAGCTACTTTTAATAAGTTTTGCATTTAAATACGATTTAATATAACACTCACATCTATTAACAAGATACTAAATACTCCTGCTAACAGTATAAATTTAAGAATATTATGAAGGATTAAATAATGAATCTTTGTTTTTGATTTCCAGAGAATGAACAAAAAAATAAGTAGTAAACCTATACACAAGTAAAAGAAGTAATACATATGCCCTATTTGAAAATGAAACAGTAGTAAATAGGTTGGTATTAAAGTAAGAAGTGATAAAACGGTAAGCATTATTTTTGAGGCATTCTCACCATAAGCAATAGGTATCGTTTTATAATTCTGAGCCAAATCTCCTTTTATATTTTCTAAATCTTTAGTGAGCTCTCTCATAGAAATGATTAGAAATAAATAAGTAGCATGTACAAAAATGACCGTATCAAAGTTTTTGTAATACATAAAAATGGCAAAAAAGGGAAGAATAGTTAGTATTGCCGAAGTAATATTCCCAATAAATGGTTGTTTTTTTAATTTATGTGAATAAAACCATATTCCAAAAATATACACCGAAAAGAACATTACTGCTTTAAAGGCTACGTAGCTTGCCATTACAACTGCCAGAAAATTGAGCACAAAGTAAAAAGACAACTTAGTATTCTGACTTACTAACCTGTCTAACTTAGACTTTATGGGCCGATTGATTAAATCTTTTTCTGAATCGTAAAAATTATTGATAATATACCCTCCCGCTATTACGGCAGCCGATGCAAATACTAACATTAATAAATTAACATCTAAAACAACCTCACCTAAAGGTTTTTCTGGTGCAAGAATATATATTGATGCCAAATACTGGGCAACTACAATAATTAGAATATTATAACCTCTAACCACAGAAAACATACTAAAAAACTTCAGTAAGATATATTTCTGTCTTCTTGAGAGCATAAGGATCTTTTATGACATCCTAATTTATTTCAGGATGACAATAAAAATAAGAAATTAGAAGTTATAAACTACCTCTAATTTGTAATCTGAAAGCGCTTGTTTTGCTTTTTGAATATCTTCTGTAAAACCAAGGATATAACCGCCACCACCAGAACCGCAAAGCTTTAGATAATAATCGTTTGTTTCTAAACCTTTTTTCCAAAGGTCATGAAACTGAGTAGGAATCATAGGTTTGAAATGATTCAACACTACTTTTGACAACTGCTTTGTATTAGTGAACAGTGATTTAACATCGCCTTTTAAGAAGTCTTCAACACAAGCATCGGTATGTTTTATAAATTGGTCTTTTAACATTTTACGGAACCCTTCTTGTTTCATATTTTCCATAAAAATGCTAATCATTGGTGCAGTTTCACCAGTAATTCCACTGTCTAATAAAAACACAGCGCCTTTACCATCCGTTTTTTGTGAAGGAATACCTGTAGCTTCAATATTATCTTTTGAGTTGATAAGAATTGGAATACTCAGGTAACTATTTAAAGGATCTAATCCAGATGATTTCCCATGAAAAAAAGATTCCATAGCAGAAAAAATAGCTTTAAGCTTTAATAACTTCTCTCTGGTTAAATTTTCTAAAACGGTGATTTTGTCTTTAGCATACTTATCATAGATAGCAGCTACTAACGCGCCACTACTTCCTACGCCATACCCTTGTGGAATAGAAGAATCAAAATACATTCCTGATTCAACATGGTTTTTCAATAAAGTTATATCAAATGATACTAAGTCAGCATCAATAGTCTCTAAATAATCTGTAAATTTTCTTAAGCTTTCATTAGATTTAATGGCGCTTTCTGATGGGTTGGAATCAGTTTTCAATGCACCGTTATAAAAGCTATAAGGAATGGACAAGCCTTTGGAATCTTTAATGATACCATATTCTCCAAAGAGCAAGATTTTTGAGTAAAAAAGTGGTCCTTTCATTTATTTTAAAGTTAGGTTAGGGCTACATTAAATCAACTTTGTTTAACTAAATTAAATAATTTTTAAACAAAAAACAAGTTTAATTAATAATTAACCTTGCTCCAAAGCCAATTTGATCACAAATATAATGTCCATTTTGGCAATGTGCAACTAATTCATTCTTAATGAATTCTAATACCTTTTCAGTTTCTTTTTCTGGATACAACAAATGTACATTGGCACCAGCATCTAAAGTAAAACACAACTTTGAATCTGATGTCTCTCTGTACGCCCAAATTTTATTAATAATTTCTAATGTATTTGGCTTCATTAAAATAAAATAAGGTAGACTAGTCATCATCATTGCGTGCAACGTCAAAGCTTCACTCTCCACTATTTTTATGAATTCATCTAAGTTCCCTTCTTTAAATACATTTATTAACATAGAAAGGTTTTTGTGAGCTTGATCAAAACGCTGTTCTGCAAAAGGATGATTATGCATTAAACCATGACCAACAGTACTACTCACTTGTTTTTCTCCTTTATCTACTAATAGAATCGTATCTTGATAATTTTTGAAACTCTCATGTACTTCAAAAGGGTATTTCACGCCATACAAATCTGAACTTCCTGTAATATCTTTATGTAATCCCCAGCCCACTATATCGCCTTCAATACTTCTGCAAGCACTACCTGAACCTAAACGAGCTAGGAATGATGCTTTTTGGTTGAAATAATCATCATTAAAAACCCTTTCGGTGGAGCCTGTCCTGAGCGGAGTCGAAGGGCTCTGAATGACATCAGATAATTTCATTTCAATACTCATTAAACACAAAGCCAATGCACTCATTCCTGAAGCTGAAGAGGCAATACCAGAACTGTGTGGAAAGGTGTTTTCTGTTTCAATTTTAAAATGATAATCCTTTACAAAAGGCACATAGACTTCAACACGCTTAAAAAATGTTTCAATTTTTGGTTTAAAACTATCTTTATGCTCACCATCTAAAAATACATCAAATGAAAAATCATCACTCGTTTCTTTTTTAGAATAGCTCAATGTGGTTTTGGTTTTACAACCACTAAGCGTAAAACTTATAGATGGGTTTGCAGGTATTTGATGTTCTTTTTTACCCCAATATTTCACTAAGGCTATATTACTTGGAGATTCCCAAGTAACACTTCCGCTTTCAACTACTGTTGTATATGCTTTTGGGATAAAATCTTGTATTGTCATGGTAATTATTCTGCCGACAAAGATAACAACTTTACCATAGTTTTATAGTTTCTTGCAGTTGCAGTTACTTTTAATTTTCTCTCAAAGAAATTATTGCTGCATTTTGCTTTTCCATAACCAGTAGCACAATAAAAATAGACACTGTTATCTGTAATTATAAATTCTTCATTTGGGTAATTAAGCTGAGAAACTTCGCTTACTAAAGTTTCATCTGGCTTTTCATAAAGAAACATAAAGTAACTTTTTTCTTTTTCGCTTTGTGGAAAAGGGGAATTATTAAAAATTTCATTTAATTTATCAGGTGTCAAAACTAACACAGGAACGTCAAATCCAAAATAAGATTTAATAGCATTATGGATTTTTGTTTCTAAATCACTTTTCTTTTCTTCTGAAGATTGAAAAATCATATTACCACTTTGAATATACGTTTGCACATTTTCCAGACCAGAATTACTTAATGATTCTCGTAATTCGTCCATTGGGATTTTCTTTTGCCCGCTCACGTTGATACCACGTAATAATGCTATGTATGTTTTCATTTTTCTTTTTTTTCACATTACAGCTTTCCTCCTAACAAAGAATGGGTAAGGTAGATGTGTCTTAAACTAAAATAACACACCCCTGACTCCCCTCTTTTTTAGAGGGGACACTCATACTAATTAACTCATCTTTACTTTTAAACGTAACAGTTTCCCTCCTAACAAGGAGGGATTAAGGGAGGTGTAAAACCATTTTCCTCAAATTTAAAAATATAATCTTCAATAGTTCTAAGTACATTATCAATGTCATTCATAATTTGATAATCCGAAAAACGTAGCACTCTTATTTCTAAATCATTTAATCGTTTGGTTTTCTTAACGTCTTTCTCATAAACTTCTAAAAGTTCATGAGAATAGCCATCACATTCAATTGCTAATTGAAGTCTATTGCAAAAGAAATCCACAATATATTCATCAATAGGCTTTTGTCTATGAAAATCGTAACCATGCATTTGATGTCTTCTCAAATAAGTCCAAAGTTTTATTTCTGACTTGGTTGAGTTATTTCTTAACTGTCTTGCAAGTTCTTTTAGCTTTGGATTATAATGGATTTTCATTGTTTCTAATTTAATAACACACCTCTGACTCTCCTCTTATTAGAGGAGACACTCATACTCTTCAATTTATATGGATATTTTATTTTAAACATAAACACTTAGAAAGTAATTTATAAATTAAATCACCTTATTTAAAACGCAACAGTTTCCCTCCTAATAACGAGGGAGTAAGGGAGGTGTGAAACGTTATAATCTTCAACTAAAAATAACACACCCCTGACTCCCCTCTTATTAGAGGGGACACTCATTCACTTTATTTTGATATTTTTTAATTAATATTTCTAGCTACAATATAAGCCCCTGTCCAGGCATTTTGAAAATTAAATCCGCCAGTAATAGCATCAATATTTAAAACCTCACCTGCAAAATACAGATTTTCATGTAGTTTACTTTCAAAGGTTTTGAAGTTGATTTCTTTTAAATCTATACCTCCAGCAGTTACAAATTCTTCTTTAAACGTACTTTTTCCATCTACACCAAAAACAGCTTTGGTGAGTTGAGATGCCAAGGCTTCTAATTGATTTTTATTTATATCTGCCCAAGTTGAATTTTCACTTATTTGAGAAGCTAAAACCAACTGTTGCCATAAGCGTTTGGGCAAACCAAACTGAGCAAACTTAAATACTGTTTTTTTAGCCCAATCTTGTTTTAAAGCTTTTAAATCATCTAAACATAATTTAAAATCTTGCTTTATAAAATTGATTTGAATTTGAAATTTATAATCTTTTTTCGCTAACTCAATAGCTCCAAATGCAGATAATTTTAAAATGGCTGGTGCACTAAAACCTACGTGGGTTATTAGTAAAGGACCATGTGATTCTAAATTAGTTCCCAGAACTTTAACCTCAACATCTTGAGCTACCACACCTGGAATGTTTTTAATCCGCCTATCTTTTACATTAAAGGTGAATAAAGAAGGTACAGGCTTCACAAGCTTATGACCTAGTTGTTCTAAAACTTGCCACATTTTAGTACTACTTCCTGTAGCTACTACAATTTTTTCAGACTGAAAATCTCCATTGTTAGTTTCTAATTTCCAGTAATTATCTACTTTATTTATAGACTGTACCACAGAACTATAAACTATAGTCACCTCATGTTTTTTAGCTTCATTTAAAAAACAATCTATAATGGTTTGCGAAGTATTAGTAACAGGAAACATACGCCCGTCTTCTTCAATTTTTAGTTCTACGCCTCGGTTTTCAAACCATTCAATAGTGTCTCCTGTCATGAATTGATGGAAAGGTCCTAGCAATTCTTTTTTTCCTCTTGGGTAATTGTGAACCAACTCTTGCGGAATAAATTCTGCATGTGTCACATTACAACGTCCACCACCAGACACCTTTACTTTTTGCAAACCTTCTTTTGCTTTTTCTAGAATAGCCACCTTTAAATTAGGGTGTATTTCAGCAATGTTTATAGCTGCAAAAAAACCTGCTGCTCCACCGCCTATTATAATAACATCAAATTGATTCATAAATAAAAAAATCGGTGTAAATTTAGCATTAAAAACTGTATGACTTCTAAAGTTTTAGCCATATTATTCTTATTAGTAATTCTTAGCTGTAAATCCCAAACGGACTCTGGCCTAACAATTATCTCAGACTTACCTTTAACACTTAAAGAAGCTTCAGGCATTGAAAAAACTCAAGATTCAGAAATATTATGGATGATTAATGATGGCGGTAACAAACCTATTCTTTATGGTGTTAACAACAAAGGAGATATCATAAAACAAATTAAAGTTAAAGCCAAAAACAGGGACTGGGAAGATGTAACAACTGACGAAAAGGGTAATTTATATATTGGCAATTTTGGGAATAATGATAACGATAGCAAGAACTTATCTATACTTAAAATTGCAAAAAATGATTTGGATTCAAAAGAAGAGGTGACACCTAAGATAATTTCATTTTCTTACCCAGATCAAAAAAAATTTCCACCTAAAAAAAACAAAAGACACTTTGATTGCGAAGCATTTATTGCTTATAACGACAGTTTATACCTTTTCACAAAAAGCAGATCTCCTAAAGATCACGGAAAAACAAATTTATATAGTTTACCCACAAAGAAGGGAGATTACAAAGCCAAATACTTAAACTCGTTTAGCACTTGTGAGGAAAAAGGTTGTTGGGTAACTTCAGCAGACATAAATAAATCTAAAAACAAGCTAGTATTACTAACAGAAAAAGGGGTTCTAGTATTTTCTAAATTTAAAAATACTTTTTTCTTCAAATCTGAAGTAAAACAATACAAATTTAATTCAACCACACAAAAAGAAAGTATCTGTTTTAAAAACGACAGCACTTTATATATTACCGATGAATACCAAGGTATTAGTGGCGGTAACCTTTACGAACTTAAAATAGACTAAACCGTAATACCTCCATGTGTTTCAATAACATGAAGAATATCATTTTTTTGAAGCACACCAGATTGCCTCCATTTGGGTTCACCGTCTACAAATAGAATCATAGTAGGTACACTTCTTACTTGATATTTCACTGCTAATTCATTGTTTTTATCTATATCTATTTTCACAATTTTCGCAGCGTCACCTAGGGTATCTTTTACGTCTTTCAGAATAGGCATTAGTGCTTGACATGGTCCACACCATGTACCAAAAAAATCAACTAACACTACTTTTTCTGAATTTACTATATCTTTAAAACTACTCATTCTTTATTTTTTATATTAAAATAGACGGGAAAATGCGGTTGAAATTACAGTAGTGTCATTCAGAAGGAGGAACGACTGAAGAATCTTTTGATAATAAGAGAAGAGATTCTTCGCTACGCTCTGAATGACAATATCAAAACCCAAAACCAACCCTAAACGCAAAACGCAAACCGTCGTCACTATTAAAAGCAGATACATTAAGCGTAGTTATATTCGCTAAATTGGCAAATACCCCGCCACCAATAGAGGTATTCCAGTCGTCTGAATTGTGAGAAGTATCTATAAGTAGATCATCGTCAACCCAAACTTTCCCAATATCAAAACCGCCATAAACCCCAATATTTAATGGCAACAAGCCTGTTTTTATTTTTCTTAAATTTAAACGTATATCTGTACTTTGCGAAAACGCCGACTTTCCTGTAAAACGTTCATTTCTATAGCCTCGTAATCCTGTTTTAGCTCCAATATTTGCTGCCTGATAAAATTGGAATTCCTCACCTAAATTAAAATGTCCTCTAGATTTTGTTGCCAAAACTAACTGCCCACTATGAATGAGTTTATAATCAAAACTCAATTCAGGGATGATATATCCAAAACCATCAGACGCTTTTAAATTATTTACATACCCTGCACTTAATGCGAATTTCATTCCCATGGTTGGGAAAGCCGCATTATCACTATTCTCATATTGATACACAATTTCAGCTCCCAGAAAATCATTTTCTATATCTTCATCACTAATATTGTAAAACTGATTAATGAATCTGTCTTGCGTTTCTTCTATTTCAATAGATTCGTATTTCAATCCAACTTTAAAACTAGCTCCTAAATCACCTCGCCAAATAAGGGCAGGTTCAAATCTTAACGTTTGTAATTTAACGCGATTATAGTCTAAATCTACATCTAAACCATCATTTTCATCTGCTTCAGGATTTGGTGTACTATTCCCATAACCAAAAAAGTTAATAGCATAGTTAGGACTTGTAAATCTGGTATCTATAGCTAAATTCCAGTTCCCTATTATATTGGCAAATTCGGCATTATATCCTAGTTCAAATCCGTTGGTTGCAAAATAATAGGCTCCAGACACTGTATGCTGTGCGGTAAACGGATTACGTTCAAAACCATAAGTTGTATAAGTATTTACAAACCCTATTTTAAAACCATCATCTGGATTTGCACCTAAAGTTGGCACAAATTGATTGGTGTTATTTTTAGGTTTAGAATAATCATATACATTGGTTTCATAATCATCCGTTAGCTTTTTACATCCTTCATTAGTAGTGATATTACTTTTCTTAGATTTATAATCATAGAATTTTACGCGTTTACCATTTTCAAGTGTGTAAGTGTCTTTGTTTTGACCACCAATCAATCTAATTTTAATGAGATTATCCCCTTCTCCAAAAACTTTAAAAGTATCTTCATCATCTAAACCATAAATCCATACTTCTTTAGTTTCATTTCGGTTGAATGTCTTTTCATAAAAACGCATTCCTTTTTCCTCTTTTTTAATTCGATAGCCTGAAATTTTTGTATTTCCGTTGGGCATGCGTTCAATTTCAAATAAATCATCTTTATCAGTCCCCTTAACAAGTACATTTTTATTTAAAACCTTATAATAATCATCCGCTATTCTAGGAAGGTTCTTCAAACGTTCTTTTAAAATACGTTTAATTTCATTGATAGTTTCTGTTTGAACTTCTTCTGGAAAATCTTTAAAAGCAGTATCAATAACACCATCCGTCAAGTTTTTTTGAATGAATGCTACTTGTGTTTCCCATTGTTTTTTAGACGTTTGATTAAGTAACATCATATCTAATGAAAACGGACTAAAATTAAAGCCTTTTATATTTCTAACATCGTCATTAAATCCTTCCATTAATTTTAGAGGAGGAATGATTCTAGTAGCAAATTTCATCAATGCTCCATCTCCCATAATGGAAAAAGCCTGATCTCTATCTCTTGGTATTGGTTTATAAATAACCTTACCGTTTTCTTTAAACTCTGCCCAGCGCCATTGGTCTGTATGTCTATCCCAGTCACCAATCACCATATCAAACAAACGCGCTCTTAAAAAAGTGGCTTCATCAACACGGTATTTTTCGTCCTTTCTCAAGTGCTTCATTAAATCATCAGTACTTTCAATGTTATTTGAATTCCCGAAGCTTTCCAAATTGCCATGACCACCAGACACATGTTCTTCAATCATATACAATTCATCCCCAAAATTAGTATTGAATTGTCCTAATGCATTTTGTTTAGGAATATAATATAAAACAGGATTGGTATGAAATAAATTGACTGCATCTGATAATTTACCAGTCACAAACGGAGCATAAGGATGAGAGCCCGTATAAAAATCTAATAACAAACGTTCAGTTACCGTATCATCAAAATGTCCTTCTATATATTGATCTTTAAATGCCATGGCTTGCAGATAGACAACCGCACTTTTTCTAATAGCACGCATTACGTAGCGTTTACCAGCATCATTTATTAAATGTAATGATTTAGATTGATGTCCTCCTCCTTTTCTAAAGGGTTTTAAACCGCCAAATAACGTATCTAAATTTACTGTGGGCGCTTTTACTTTAGTACCATAGTATTTTCTGTAGCGCTCTCCCCAAATAGCTTTGTGAAATTTACCTTTAGACACTTCTTTTTCTGAATACACAGATGCCTGCATTTCACTAGGAAAGTCATTACCATAATTCGTTATTTCTTCTTTTTTATCTTCGGAAAAGACCTGAGCCTGAAAAATTAATTCATCATCTTTTGATGAAAAGAAACGCACATAAGACGAGCCGTCTTTTAAAATATCTAATCTGGCATATCCCGAAGCACTAGACGAAAACGCGTCCTCTAGGTTTCTGGTAGCCGTAGATTTTGAACCTGCACCACTCACTATTTGCGGCAAATTATCTTGTACCAGATACTGTAAACTGTGTTCATGACCTGATACAAAAACTACTTTCTCATTTTCTTGTGCTAAGGTCACCACTCGTTTTTTAAACGTGCTGTACATTTTATGTTGTAAATCTGCAGGAGATACTCCTGTGGTCTCTCTCAACACATTTTTAAGGGTTCCCAAAACTGGTAAAGGCTTCATGTGATCACCAAAAGAATATTCACCTCCATGTGGTCCATTGGTAAACATAGGATGATGCATTGCTATCACCGTTGTTTTTCCTCTGGCTTTTTTAATTATACCTTCTAATTCTTCAAAGAACTTAAAACGCGTTTTTATTTCGCAATCGTCGTTTATGGTTGGGTGCTTATCCCAATTGGTAATGTACCATTCAGAATCTATAATTATTAACACCACATCTTCTGAAATTTCTACTTTTTCTATAGGACACCCATTTTCCGGTAAAAATGTGTTTTTACCAAGTCTGTCTTCAATATATTTTTCTTGTCGTTTTAAACCTTTTAACCCGCTACTATACCAATCATGATTCCCAGGAATAAAAATAGCATCGCCTTTAAAATCTTTTACAATTTCCGTTTGTACATTAAGCTGATGTTCTGCAAATGCTCTACCCTCTTCACTTTTAGCAGGCATTCCTTTAGGATAAATATTATCTCCTAAAAACAAAGCAGTACTCTGTTTTGAAGCTTCTTTTAATGTTTGCTCTAAAGCTATTAAAGCATCAGATTTAGTTCCTATAGCTGAATTCCCCGCATCCCCTATAAGATAAAAGGAATGTACAATGGCGTCTTCTTGAACATTGCCAGAAATAGACTGTACGTTATATTGAGGTTGGTAAGTTGCACAAGCACTTATAAGTATTATACTTATAAGTGCTAATACACGCTTAAAATAAATTTGCATTTCAATTGGATTAATTAGCTAGTATAAAAATACGTAATTTTTAATCTTCAATTAGAGAAGTTTCAAATATAACCTCATTAGTTAAGGTTTTATGTACAGGACATCTTGAAGCTATTTCTTTAAGTCTTTCTCTTTGTGTATCATCTAAATCACCTACTAGCTTGATCTTCTTTTCTATAAAATCTAAATAGGTAGGTTTATCAGTTTGCAAGTTAAAATCATCACTGTGCTTTTTTGAATGACTGGTATAAACAAATACTTCTTTTAAATCCCATTGTTTACGTTCAGCATACATTTTAAGTGTCATTACTGTACAAGCTATTAGACCCGCATTTAGCAATTCATAAGGTGAAGGTCCAAAATCATCACCTCCAACAGATTTTGGTTCATCTGCAATAAGACTATGCTTTTTAGTTTGTATTGAAGTGGTAAAATTATTTTCAACAATATTTAAATGTCCTACTACTTGCTCGCCATTAGTATCTAGTTCTTCAATTTCTTTATTTGGAAAATAGCGCTTTACCCAACTACCTATAATATCTCCTACATAATTACTATCTTCTTCATTCATTAATAAGTGGTCTGCACCATCTAAACTTATAAAACTCTTTGGATGACGCGCATAATGATATAGTTTTTGAGCATTTTCAATACCAACTATCCTATCAAAAGGTGCATGCATAATCAATAACGGTTTTCGTAAATTTTCAACCGTTTTTTGTAGATCTGTTTTATCAAAATCGTTTACAAAATCTTCATCAATTTTAAATGGTCTTCCTCCAATGTTTACCTCAACCTTGCCTTTTTGTTTTACTTCTTCTATACCATGAGAAAACAAATGTTTCACATGACTCACTGAAGCAGGAGCGCCAACAGTAGCCACCGCCTTTATATTTTCTAATTGCGATGCTGCTACCAAAACAGCCGCACCACCAAGAGAATGGCCAACTAAAAGGGATGGGGCTTTGTAATTTTCCTCTAAATAACTATTCACAGAAATTAAATCTTGAACATTGGCTGAAAAATGACTTTCTGCAAATTCACCTTCACTTCGTCCCAAACCTGTAAAGTCAAATCTTACTACCCCAAAACCATGAGTTGTTAATGCTCTACTTATATTTTTAACTGCACTCAAAGAACTAGAACAGGTAAAACAATGTGCAAAAACCGCATAATTATTTGGTTTCTGATTTGCTGGCAACTCTAAAAACGCTTGTAATTTATGTCCTTTTTTATTCTGAATACTTAATCTTTGACTATTCATTTTTTAAATGCTTTAATTTATCTAAATCTGTATGTTTTTTAAACTTACTTAATAAGGTTTGTAGTTTTGGATTGATAAAACTTTCACAAAAAGGTTTTTTAGGATTATCATAATAGTAATTTTGAATTTGTTCTCGTGAAGGCTTGAACTTACCAAAAGGCAATACCTGAGTAACAAGTTGATCTTGAAATTGAGATTTCAATAATTCTAAGTGAGACCCTACTTTTTCTTCTTGCTCCTTTGAATACGTATAAACAGCAGAACGATATTTAGTTCTCATAGAATGATTTGATGTACTTTTGTGTGTATGTAAATGAATTTCAATAAGTGTTGATAATGAAATTTGAGTATCATCAAAATGAACAATAACAGCTTCAGAAAACCCACTATTCTCATCAATTGAAGCCACAAAGCCTTGTTCTACTTTTGAGACCCCTATTAAAGATTGAAAAACTGCTTCGGTGCACCAATGGCAACCGCCTCCCATTGCTATTTTTTGTTTCATGTGAAATTAAAATTAAAAGCCAAGTGTCATGTCGAACATAAGTGAGACATCTCATAATATTTAAAATTCAACACTTATTAATAAAGCCTAATAGAATGATGTGCTTTATTTAATTTTTCTTGATATTTTGCTTTATCTTCATTTTTTTTAGGGCTGCACATGTAGCAACTGCAAGGTTTACCAGTAGTTTTTAGTATGTAATAGTTTGCTCCTCTAGAACTATAGTTTCTCAATCGTTTTTTATATTTGTAAAAACCTTTTAACCTTCTTTCATATTTATTCATAAAAACTACTTGTTTGTTCTTTTGGTTTAGGAATAAAAATCTTTAACGCACTATTTAAACTGATGTTTATCTTTAGTTTATTACGAACTGCAAGACAACATAGAACACCCTATTTTATGTCTTGCCCAGTCTGGTCGTTTTGCAAACCATTTTTCATATTCTGGTTGTTCCTCATAAGGTTTTTTAAGTATTTGAAATAATTCATTTATCAACTTATAATCGCCTTTATCTGCATCATCAATAGCTAATTGCGCTATATAGTTTCGTAACACATATTTCGGATTTACCAGATTCATATTTTCTTTTCGTTCTTCATCAGAATGCGTTTCTTTCTGTAATCGCATAGCGTATGTAGCAAACCAATCCTTCCATCTTTTTTCGATGTTTCCAAATACTTCATCCGGCTTGTAAAAGGCATCATTAATAACTGCCAACCCTTCTACAACACCTTCTTTTTTGAAATTAGCTAAATTTCTAAAGAACATCGTCATATCGGTTTCAGTAAGATGTAAATTATCTTCTAATTCCTGAATCAAGGACTGGTCTTTTTCAGCTTCAATTTGCAATCCTAATTTGGAACACATCATTTCTAAAGATCTTTTATCAAAATCAACTTTATACTGATTAAGAATAGCTTCTAATGGTTCTGCTTCTTCAATTAATGGATACATAGCATTTGCAAGTTGTAACAAATTCCATAATCCAATATTGGGTTGATTCCCATAGCGATAACGTTTATGTTGCCTGTCGGTAGTATTTGGTGTCCAATCATACTCGTAACCTTCTAACCAGCCATAAGGTCCATAATCTATGGTTATACCTAGAATAGACATATTATCGGTATTCATTACCCCATGTACAAAACCAACGCGTTGCCAATGGATAATCATATTTAAAGTTCGATTAGTAATCTCTTTAAAAAAGGCTATATATGTTTCTTTTGAAGGAACCCCTAAGTCTGTAAAATGATGTTTTATGGTATAATCAACCAACTTTCTTAGATTCTTTTCGTCTTGTCTAGCCGCAAAGATTTGATAGTTTCCAAAGCGCAAAAACGATTCGGCTGTTCTACAAACAATGGCGCCTTTTTCATATGCTGAATTACCATCATACATTACATCTCTCAACACACGATCTCCAGACAATGCTAAAGATAATGCTCTGGTAGTTGGAACTCCCAAATGAAACATGGCTTCGCTACACAAATATTCTCGTATGGATGAACGTAATACTGCTAAACCATCGGCAGTTCTGGAATAGGGGGTTTCTCCTGCGCCTTTTAACTGTAGTACCCAATTTTTATTTTGATGTTCTACTTCGCATAGATTAATGGCACGCCCGTCTCCCAATTGACCAGCCCAATTACCAAACTGATGCCCACCATAACACATGGCATAAGGCTTCGTATTTGATAAAACGTCATTGCCTGTAAACACATTTAAGAAATCATCACTTTTTACATCTTCTTCAGATAGCCCTAGTTTTTCTATCATTTCTGGAGATACATGTAACAATTGAGGTTTTCTTGTTTGCTTTGGTGTTACATACGAAAAACAGGCTTCTGCCACTTGCCTCCTAGAATTTTCTAAAATAGGATCTGAAGGTAATTCTTTATTAAATTTATCTTTTATGTTCAGTTGCATAGTAGTTTTTCAATCCATTTTTTTAAGTCCTTATCTAAAGGATTTCTTAATTTCTTTTCTCCAATGGTAATGGTTGGGAAATTGAGTTTTCTGTTTTCGTATAAGTTTCTTAGTTCCTCTGCATTATCTTCACTCAGCTCTACATCTAAAAACTTATAATCTAAATTTAAGTCTTCTAAATACCGTTTATAATATTGGCTTTTATGACATCTTTCAGCACCATAAAGCTTAATTTCAGGTTTCATAAACTACATTGTTTTGAGAAACTCGATAGCCGCATCAGGATTCAAATGAAAATCTGAAAACACCACATTATCATGTTTATCAATAAACAAAAACCATGGTGTTCCTCCTGTTTGGTAATTTCTCATAATATTAGAAATAGAGTTCCCATCATTTCCTGCATCATGTCCAAAAGGAATCTTTAACTCATACTGCTTTTGGGTTTCAATAATCTTTTCATAAGTGTTTTCATGATGCCCTTCAAAAACGGTTTGGACTGCTAAAAAAATCACATTCTTATTATCATTTAAAGCATCTACCATTTTCTTTAAATCTGGCAAGCCTTTTTTATGACACCCTGGGCACCAACTTTGAAAACAATATACCACCTTAAACTTTCCTTTAAAATCTGAAAGCTTTATGGATTCCCTTTTATTTCCATTAACATCAACCCAGTCTTTTACTTCAAACTCTGGAGCCTTAAACACGTTTGGGTGTTCTAATTGATTAGACATATAATTGTCCCTTTCTTTAAATTTAATTTACGGATTTACGCCTATATAATTAATATCTGGTTTTTAGTAAACTAGGTTATTTTAATCTATCTGCATAAAGCTTTCTAAATTTCGCCAGTTTAGGACTAATTACCGCATTACAGTATCCTTGCTCGGTGTTATTCTTGTAATAATCTTGATGGTAATCTTCGGCATCATAAAAAATCTCCAATGGACTAATCTCAGTAACAATAGGGGCTTCAAAATATGATGCTAATTCTTTTATAACTTCCTCTGCGATTTTCTTTTGCTCATCATCATGATAATAAATCACAGAACGGTATTGTGTACCAACATCTGCCCCCTGTTTATTTAAGGTTGTTGGATCGTGAGTTGTCATAAAAATAGTTAGTAATTCAATATAACTTATAAGATTAGCATCAAATGTAATCTGTACTACCTCTGCATGCCCAGTTAAACCAGAACATACTTCTCTATATGTAGGCTTACCTGGAGCATTACCACCAGAATATCCAGACACTACTTTTTCTACACCAATTACTTCGCTAAAAATAGCTTCTGTACACCAAAAACAACCACCTCCAAATGTGGCTAATTGTATATTATTTTTATCCATTTTGTTTCTCTAATTGTAAAGATTCTGAGTTTACACAATAACGCAATCCGCTAGGCTCTGGACCATCTGGAAATACATGCCCTAAATGTGCATCGCAAGTATTGCACATTATCTCAACGCGAATCATCCCGTAAGACTCGTCTTTTTCATATTTAATAGCATTCTCTTTTATAGGTTGTGTAAAACTAGGCCAACCTGTACCCGAGTTGAATTTTATAGTAGAGTCAAACAACAAAGTATTACAACAAATGCAACTATAAATACCTTCTTCATAACTGGTGCAAAAATCACCACTATGGGGTCTTTCGGTTCCTTTTTGCCTTGTAATTCTATATTGTTCTGGTGTTAATTGCGTTTGCCACTCCGTTTCTGTTTTTTCAATTCTATTGTCTGGTTCTGGATTTCCGTTTACGGAAAAACTAATGATATCTTTCCAATTCAGCATTTAAAATTTATTTTTTTGATTTAAAATAGGTCGATTTTTCATCTACTTTCTTACATATAAACTCTAGGGTTTAATACTATGAAAAGTTCTCTTGAAATTTACGACAAATTATTGCGTTTCTTTACAATACTTTAGTTTTCTTAAAGTTTAGTATTTTTACATTAAACCATTTTTTATGAGTGACCTGATTCTTGCAGCTGAAAAATTTGCCACCCAACTTTTAAACGAAAAGTTAGATACTTCTTTTGTATACCATAACTTAACACATACCCAACGTGTTACCGAAAAGGCAAAGGAGTTAAGTGAATTATGTGCGTTGAATGATTCTGAAAAAGAGATTCTAATTATTAGTACTTGGCTACATGATACTGGTTACACTACTGGTATTGAAAATCATGAAGATGCTAGTGTAGTAATTACTAAAGAATTTTTGAATTCTAAAAATTGTGCTCCTGAAAAAATTGACGCTGTTTGCCAACTTATTTTGGCTACTAAAATTGATCATACACCTCAAAATAGGCTTGAAAAAATAATTCGTGATGCTGACTGCTCTCACATAGGCAGTAAAAGTTATTTTGAAGTTTCTGAGCTATTACGAAAAGAATGGGAAATTCTTTGTGATAAAACACTAACCGAAAGCGAATGGCTTGATGAGAATATCAATTTTCTTTCTACAGTTCATAGGTTTCACACACCTGAAGCTGCTGCTGCATGGGATAAACGTAAAGGCAAAAATCTATCTGAGTTATTAAAATTGAAGAAGAAATTAGATGCTGATAACAAAAAACTCAATCAGAAAAAAGAAGAGCTTACATTTAAAAAAAATAAGGTTGAAATGCCTGAACGTGGTATTGAAACGATGTTTAGGGTCACCCTAAAAAATCATATTACGCTAAGTAATATTGCTGATACTAAAGCAAATATTCTACTTTCAGTTAATGCCATTATAGTGTCTTTAGTTTTGGCTAATTTAATTCCTAAGTTAGATAATCCTTCAAATCAATATTTAATTATCCCAACTGTTATTTTTGTGACTGTTACAGTCGCTTCTATTATTTTATCTGTTCTTGCCACAAGACCAAATGTAACAAGTGGCAAGTTTACTAAAGAAGATGTTGCCAATAAAAAAGTAAATCTTTTATTCTTTGGTAATTTTCATAAAATGAGCCTTAAAGACTTTGAATGGGCCATGAGCGAAATGATGCAAGATCGTGACTACCTCTATTCCTCCATGAAAAAAGACTTATACTTTTTAGGTTTAGTATTAGATAAAAAGTACAAAATCTTACGCTTAACCTATAGTGTATTTATGGTTGGTATTATTGTAAGTGTTATTGCGTTTGCAGTAGCTTTTCAAACTGGAGCAGCAAGATAAAATATATTAAGATTAAGCTTTAATCTCCTTCATTAAATCATCATAAGTGTAAAACAACTTATCATTTTCATTTTTATGATATAATACACTTACTCGAATAGCTTTTAATCCTGTTACGGCTTGTAAATCTTGCAATTCAACAATTTCTACATCTGTATCTAAATAGTGCTTTTCTTGTAAAAACTTAATATAACGCATGTACTCAATCTCGTCTTGTTTTTGAGAATATACAATGCTTATTTTTCCTTTTTGCGTAACACGCTCTGTTGTTCCTTTAATAAATGCTTTATCTACACGTTTCTTTACAATCTCATATCTGGCATTATAAGTACCATCTACATCAAATTGTTTTTCATCCATTCTAAAACTTATAGATAATGGCTGATTAAACACTAAAATCATGGAGGCTACATCTAAAGACACTGGAAAATCTGATTTCATTTGGTAGTACGCATTTTCCATTTCACACATAACCTGTAATTGCCATAAACGTAAATTATACAGATACAATTGATTGAAGCTGTCTTCTTTGGTGATAGACTCACCAATGTACATGTTATGTTCTACGCCATCTGTTTTAAAACGTTCAAAAAAGTGCGGATACATGGCTTGTGCTTCCACTTGCTTATCATCTAATAACGATGCCATTTCCTGATTAATCAGAGCAATGGTTTCATCATAGCTTTTTCTGTGTTTATAGAGTACCTGCACTTTATCATCTATGGTACTATGATAATCTTCTATGGCTTCTTTAAGCTCTTCAACATTTGTTAAATGTTTAAAAACAGGCTCTACTTCACTTTTAAAAAACTCAGAAATTTGCTGTTCACTATCTACCTGAAAATTATCTTTTAACCCTTTTAAATAGTTTTTTACTTGATAAATAAACTGATCATAGATTGGCAAAGGTTCTAGTTCTTTGGCCTTCTTAAAAATATTTTTAACCGATGTTAATTGCAGGGTTAAATCTTGCTTAGTTGCTTTATTTCTGGCTTCTGAAGACCCCTTGATATCTATTTGCCCAAATAACGGATATACATCATCAAAAACTACTTTTTTGAATCTGGCATTTTCACCGTTCATTTCATTTTTGATAAACTCTTTGGCTTCTTTAGCAAAACGCCAATGCACACTTGGGTGAATAGATGTACATTCTTTTTGAATAATGGCTTCAATTAAGTTTTCTTCTTCTGCTTTAGATCGCTCAACTGCAGAAATAATATAAGGCATGATATCTATCAACTTAAAGGCATTTATGCTATTAAGTACCTTAGGAGTATGAGACACAATTTCTAAAATTCCCATTAACCCTTCATCATTGGCTATAGGTGCAAAAATTGCACTTTTAATGCCTTGCTGATGTAATACATTTACATGACGCACTTTCCCCTCTGTCTCTTTATAAACCTTGTCTATATTTGACATAGCAAAGAATTCATGATCTTCTAACATTCTTTTGTAAGACCAATCGCACAACACATTATTACATGCTTCTTTTTCAGAAGTACCTAATAAATAACTGTTCATACCTACACCATATACACGTTCAAAGGTGCCATCTTCTTCATTATAGATTGAAAAACCAACTTTTATATCATTAATTCCTAAAAGCGATCTGAAAATATCATGAAACCCTTCCATGAAGGTATCATCTTTACGCTTATCATCTCCTATTAAAGTAGATTTTATATTGGAAATGGATTGATCGTCTGTAACATCAAAAATATTAGATATTACAAAGCCTTTGAATATGTAACTATTTGGTGGGAATTTTTCTTTCCAAAGTTCTAAATTCTCAAAATTATCTAGTAATTCATCATAATCTTCTTGCGTAATTTCTTTGGCAAATTTAGTTGGAAGTATTTCACAGAAGTCTGCATTATACATTATTTTGTAATAATGCATAATTCCATTAGCATCTGGTATTTCGTAATAAAACGGACGCTTAAAATTTATGTCATATCCGTAACAAAATTTTAAGATTATGGTACAAGCAATGATATACCTATAATCTTCAGGCATATTTTTAATTTGGAGCTCAAACCCTTCTCCTGCCGTTTTTATTATGTTTTTAAATCTTTCTGATTTATTAAAAATTAAATCGTGAAAAGGCACCGATGCCGTTTTTATTTCATTTTTGGTTAAAATAGGACTAAAGGAATCTTGTAGAATTACGCCTATTTCTTTTTTTCTTTCTTTTAAAACTTTTGGAGATGTAAATCCTGTACGTAATTCAGGATATTGCTTAGCTACTTTTAAAACACGTTTAGCCTTAGCCGCCATGAAGTCATCTTTACTTTCAGCCAAATCTTCATAATACTCTAACAACTTATTAAAGCTAACTTTTAGAACTAAGGGAGATTCTATATTTTCATTAATATCTGTCATAGTAACTAGTATTGTATAGCAAATTTACAAATAATTGATTTAGTCGTTAAATATTTAGACTTCTTAACATCTTTAATGTTACCTTAAATTATGTTAAAATTTGATTAAAATAAATAATGTTTTAAACAACAAAGCCTCTCTTGTTCAGAGAAGCTTTACTAAATTTCGTAAAGAACTAAATATTAGTTTCCTTTTTTATAATCTGCTAAAAACTTAGCTAAACCAATATCTGTTAACGGGTGCTTTAATAAGCCAGTGATAGACTTTAATGGCCCTGTCATGACATCAGATCCTAATTTAGCACAGTCTATTACATGCATTGTATGACGAATAGATGCAGCTAAAATTTGAGTATTAAATGCATAGTTATCATAAATCTGTCTTATTTCTGCAATAAGATTTAATCCATCTGTAGAAATATCATCTAATCTTCCTAAGAAAGGTGACACATAAGTAGCTCCTGCTTTAGCCGCTAATAATGCTTGACCTGCAGAAAACACTAACGTTACATTAGTTCTAATTCCTTTATCTGAAAAGTATTTACAAGCTTTAATTCCGTCAGCTATTAAAGGTAATTTCACCACTATTTGTGGGTGTAAAGCAGCTAATGCTTCTCCTTCTTTTACCATACCTTCAAAATCTGTTGAAATTACCTCAGCACTTACATCACCATCAACAATATCACAAATCTTTTTGTAGTGGTTTAAGATGTTTTCTTCACCAGTAATGCCTTCTTTAGCCATTAATGAAGGATTAGTCGTTACACCATCTAAAACCCCTAATGCTTGTGCTTCTGCTATCTCATCAAGATTAGCTGTATCAATAAAAAATTTCATCTGTTTTTATTATTTTATTAAAACTGTATCTAAATACTCTATTACGTTTTTGCTTACTTGCTCTCCTGTGAAACCAAATTTTTCATCTAGCACACCTGCTGGAGCAGAGTATCCAAAATGGTCTAATCCAAACACTTTTCCGTTTGCTCCTACTAATGCTTCTAAGTTTACAGGTAAACCAGCTGTTAATCCAAATAATGGCTTATTAGTTGGTATTACACTTTCTTGATATGCTTTAGATTGTTGTCTAAATAAACCTTCAGATATAACTGAAGCAATACTTACTTTCAATCCTTTTTCAGCCTCTAAGATTTCAGCAGCAGCAATTAATGTAGACACTTCAGATCCGTTAGCTACTAATACGATGTCTGGGTTTTCTACTTCTTTCACAAGGTATCCTCCTTTTTCTGCTTCTAAAGCGTCTTGATATCTAGATGCCCCATTTGCAGGCACATCTTTTACACCTTGTCTAGATAGAATTAATCCTGTTGGCGTTCCTGTATTTTCTATAGCCATTTTCCATGCCACAGAGGTTTCGTTTGAATCTGCCGGACGTAATGCTAAGAAACTAGCATTTCCTTTATGATTCTTCAATTTTTCTAACAAACGAATTTGAGCTTCTTGCTCAATTGGTTGGTGCGTTGGTCCATCTTCACCTACTCTAAAGGCATCATGTGTCCACACATATTTTACTGGCAATTCTTGTAAAGCACTTAATCTAATTGCTGGTTTCATATAGTCTGAAAACACAAAGAATGTAGCAACCACAGGAATAACCCCACCGTGTAAGGCTATACCATTGGCAATACAAGCCATTGTTAGTTCAGCAACACCTGCTTGTAAAAACGAACCACTAAAGTTTCCTTTTTGTAAAGCTGATGTTTTATTTAAGAAACCATCTGTTTTATCTGAGTTTGATAAATCTGCAGAAGACACAATCATGTTCTCTACATTTTCAGCTAAATATCCTAACACGTTTGAAGATGCAGCTCTTGTAGCTAATCCTTCTTTATGTGCTATAGATTCAAAATCTAATTCTGGCAATTCACCAGATAAGAAGAAATCTAATTTCTTAGCTAAGGCTTCATTCTCTTGTTTCCAAGATTGAATCTCAGCTTTTTTCTTAGCAGCAGCAGCTGTTTTCTCTTCAATTATAGTTTTGTAGAAGGCTTCAACATCACCAAAAATATCAAACGGATTATCTAAATCTGCTCCTAAATTCAATAATGTTTTTGCATAATCTGCGCCTGTTGCTCCAATTGGTTTACCGTGTAATTCACAGTACCCTTCATACATAGTTCCATCTTCTGCAACACAACCTTTACCCATTATTGTTTTTCCAATAATCAACGTTGGTTTTTCAGTTTCATTATTAGCATCTGTTAATGCTTTTCTTATTTGTTCATGATCATGACCATCTATAGTAACCACTTTCCATCCCCAAGCTTCATACTTCATGGCAGTATCTTCAGTCGTTACCTCATCTGTTGATGTTGATAACTGTATATCATTAGAATCAAAGAACATGATAAAGTTACTCAACCCTAAATGACCTGCAATTCTACCAGCACCTTGAGATATTTCTTCTTGAATACCTCCATCTGAAATAAATCC
Source organism: uncultured Flavobacteriaceae bacterium (assembly GCA_947487895.1). Taxonomy (GTDB): domain Bacteria; phylum Bacteroidota; class Bacteroidia; order Flavobacteriales; family Flavobacteriaceae; genus Seonamhaeicola. The sequence continues at coordinate 142,656 of CANKYF010000009.1, read as the reverse complement.
GTAGATTTTATGGTTTATCCAATCACCAAACCTTGCTTCTAAAAACTTAGCAGCAATAGCAGCTCCAACACCCATGGTATGTCCTTGACCTAATGGTCCTGACGTATTTTCAATACCTCTTTCAAAATCAACCTCAGGGTGACCAGGAGTTATAGAACCCCATTGTCTAAAGTTTGCGATATCTTCCTTTTTATAGTTTCCTAAAAGGTAATATTGCGCATACATTAAAGTGGATAAATGACCAGCATCCATAAAGAATCTATCTCTAAATGGCCACGTCATATCTGAAGGATCGTAGTTGAAAAACTCAGAATAAAGTATGTGCATAAAATCTGCACCTCCCATTGGCCCTCCAGGGTGACCTGACTTTGCCTTCTCTACCATTGCTACAGCTAAAGATCTAATGTTATCTGCCGCCTGCTGATCTATTTGTTTATTCATTTTAATGTTTGGTTAATTTATATTGATGTATTAATCTTTTTAAACAACTAAAATTCTATTTTTTCATTTAATCAGCTGAAAAAATATTTTTTTGCAAATATATAATCTTTAATTAGTTGTGTAGTGAAAAACATGATATTTTAATTAAAAACAACGAAACCGTTTAAGTTCTAAATTAAAAGCATAAAAAAAGCCTCTCAAAGAGAGAAGTTTTATTATTTAAAGTGTTTTAATACACGCTTTAAAATCCCCATATACTTATCTATTTCAGAAAAAGTAAGAGATGCAAAGCCTAAGCGGGTAGCATTAAGTGATGGACCAAAATAAGGGGCTAAAATTAAATTGAGGTTTTTGTCTAAGGCTTTTTTGTATACTTCCATTAAGTCTATAGATGAATCAAATTTAGCCCAAACTGCTAATCCTCCTTCTGGTACTTTATATGCAATATCGTTTGAAAAATGAGCGTTTAGTGCCTCACAAAAATAATCTCTACGTTGCCTATAAATATTACGCGATCGTCTAATCATTCTATCTATCTCTCCTTGCTGCAACAAAACACCCATAGCTCTTTCCATCATCGGATTTCCTTGACAATCAATCGCTTTTCGTATTTCAACAGCTTTCTCAATTATTTTTTCATCTGCCAGTAAATAACCTATTCTTAATCCAGGGCTAATAGTTTTAGAAAATGAGCCAGTGTAAATTGTATTTGTAAGACCATCTAAACTAGATAATGGAAGTATAGGGGCATTACCATAGTGAAAATCGTATTCGTAATCATCTTCAATAATATGAAACCCATAAGTCTCTGCCAACCTTAACAAATTCATTCTTCTAGCTGGACTTAAACTTACTGTGGTTGGATGATGGTGATGGGGAGTTACATACACAACTTTAATCTTATTTTTTTCACATATCTCTTCTATTTCATCTACCACCAACCCATCTTCATCAACAGAAACATTGAATACTTTAGCGCCTATATATTCTAAAACATCATTGGTTCCAAAGTAACCTGGCATACCAACAATAGCTACTTCATTTTTTTTAAGCAAGATTTTCATACTTAAAAATATAGCCATTTGACTTCCTCTGGTAATTAATATGTTTTCTTCATTACAAGGTATTCCACGCGTATCGTTTAAATATTTCACCAATTCTTTACGAAGTACTTCATCACCATAAGCACTTGTGTATGAAAACAAGTTTAAATAGCGGTCTGATTTAAAAATATTCCTGTGAGCTCTCCCAATAGCTTGATGGTCTATAACTCTAGGATCTGGTAATCCTCCATCGAAAATTAATACCTTATCATTTTTTGTGATGTGTGATGAAGATGAATTTACTGGATCGATTTTAATTCCTTTTTTAACTTTTGTTTCTGGTTGGTTATTCCAATTTTTGGGTTGAAATTCAGGTAATTTTTCAGAAACAAAAGTTCCTTTTCTTGGAACACTTTTTATCCATTGCTGCAATTCTAGCTCTATATAAACCTTTTCAATGGTGTTTTTATTAACATCTAACAAAGTAGACAATGACTTTATTCCCATCATTTTAGTTCCTGGTCGCAATCTACCAGATTGTATTTCTTTTATTAGGGTATTGACAATTTGCAAGTAAACTGGTATTGCTCTTTCTCTTTCAATTTTAATAGTATTATATAATGAATTCTGACCCATTTAAATTATCTATTCTATCCTATATTAATGGGTTAAATATACGCTATTTTTGTTTCAAATAAATTAATCTTCTTAAAGAAACAATATCTTATGAAACATTCAACCATTCAGTTTGTCATTCTACTATTTATAACATTTAATTCAACCGCTCAAGCACAAAAGAAATCTACTATGGCTAAAATGCCAAGCACAAAAATCATCTCAGCGGTAGATGTCGAGGAAGAAATAGATGGCCAACCAGCACGTGTTTCGACGGTTGAAGTAACTCTTCAGCCTAAAGCAGAATCTATGCCACATCGTCATCCAGGGCCCGTATATGGTTATGTTTTGGAAGGTATTTACGAATTCAAGGTTGAAGGCCAACCCCTTAGAACGCTTCAACCTGGCGATACATTTTATGAACCCTTGATGGCATTACACGAAGTTGGAAGTAACCCAAGTAGTAATTCTATTACGAGAGTATTAGCTATTGTGACACATCCAAGAAGTGCAAAAAATCTTGTAATTCTCGAAAAGGCTATGGAAATGGCTGAATAAATTAAATCATAAAATTAGTTTTAAGGTTCGGTATTGGATTTGATTTTTTGTCTGTCGTTTAGGGCAGACTAGGGCTATGGCCTACGGAAATATCTGCTTGGGCAATTGGGAAAACTTTTTAGAAAATACCAAAATAATTAGCCCATTAATTCCAGAAATAGGTATTCCAACGGTTGGAGTGGTGGCCACGGGCGCTGAAGCATTATTTGGAATTTGCCTCATTCTAGGGTTAAAAACAGAATTGTTACAAAACTGAGTGGTTACCTTATTTTAATCCAAATTGCTATATTTTATCTAATAATCCAACATACGAGCTAAACCGTTGCCCACATAACGAGAAAAACAGAACAAAATGACAAAATATATAGTTTTGACAATAATGATTTTCGCAACTATTCTGATAAGTTGCAACTCTGAAAAATCGAAAAATAATCTCGAAAAAGAGACCATAAATCAAATCGAAATAGCTTCGGATACTCTAACAAAACACCTGAAACCATTCAAATCGGAATTACCAACAATCGGACTTTTGATGTATAACGGAGTTTTACAAAGCGAAGTAATTGCAACTTCAGATGTTTTCGCTAAACCAGCAGAAAGTGGAAAACAAATTTTTAACGTAATCACGATTGCAGATTCTGAAAAACCAATCACAACCGAAGAAGGAATTAAAATTGTACCTGATTTTACGTTTGAGAATTGCCCAAAATTAACAGCTCTTTTTGTACCAAGTGCTTATGATATGTATGCACAAGTTCACAACGAAAAAATAGTAAACTTTATAAAAGAGAAAAATAAAGAAACTGAATATGTTGTGAGTAATTGTGCTGGAGCTCAATTAATTGGAAAATCTGGAATTGCAGATGGATATAAAATCGTCACTTACATTGGTGGCGGAGAACAACTACAAAAAGACTATCCGAAATTAAAAGTACAGAATGATAGTTTGGTAACTTTTGTTGAGGACGGAAAATTCAGTTCGTCAAATGGAAATTTAGCAAGTTATATTTCAGCCTTGAATTTATTGGAGAAAATGACCAGTTCTGAACATAAAGAATTCGTGGAAAATTATTTATATCTCGACCGACTTCAAAATTGGAAAAACTAAAGTACTGTGGGCAACAAAGTGTCCTATGAAAAGCCCTAGTCCAGTTCTCTAAAGTTAATTAATATTTTCTTTTTTACTTTAAACCACCTTATGAAATTTCAGGTGAAATATCAGGATATTTTAATGGACCCGGTATTTGGGAAGGTGTTTTTTTATATGAACCAACATATAGCTTAAATTTAGGTTTACAGCGAAAATTTTCCAAAGAAAAAATAAATATAAAGTTAAGTGTATCTGATATTTTTTACCAGAGTGGATGGAGCGGTTATTCCAACTTTAATAGCCTTTACTCCAGTGGTCATGGTAATTGGGACAGTAGAAGAGCAAGTATTAGTATTTCCTATAAGTTAGGTAATCAAAACATAAAATCTAACGGATAGTCAAAATAGTTTGGTTACGTTTTTTCATACGACGTTTAAAGGCTCATAAATTTTATGTTTATGGGCCTTTATAAAAATTGACCAAACCAATCTTTAAAAAAGCCTCTCAAGTTGAGAGGCCTGAACAGATATTATAATATTTCCTGTATTCTATTTAGTTAATTCAAAAGAATTGACGCGAATCATACTTTCTTAATGGTATCATAACTTTTTAAACCCATAATTATAAGCCATAAACACAGGGATATCTCTCCAATATCTGCAAAAATTGTTGCGTTTTGTAAAATAACAGAATCAGCCTCTGGAAACAGGAAATAGACAATAAAATCTATCATGTCTCCAATAGCGCCTAGCATTAGAAATACTCCGATTATTTTAGGCGCTAAGCCTGTTTTAAAAATCATATAGCCTAACGGAAACATATACAAGCCGTAAAATATTTGATTTATAAAATAACCATCAGTATGAATGTTTAAGAAGAAAACAGACAAACTCTGTAATTGTTCATAATTTAAAGCCCCAACATAATAATCTGTTGTAAGCAGCTTTAAACTGGCAAATTGATTTAGTGCGTTTTGACAAAACATAGCCACAGAAATAACCGTTAAAAGCAACATTAATACTGACAAATTCTTGTTAACCTTTTTAAATACTGTGTACATAACGAACACGTAAAAGAAAAAAGACGTAGACATAATTAAGTCACTTACAAAGCCTAAGCGAAAAAGCCATTGGTTTTCTGTGATGTTCTGATAAGTTGCAGCTAAATCACCTGGAACGAATAATTTTTGTCTAACGAAAAATTCGGCAAAAATTCCTGTGATTGCGAGTACTAAAAAAATAAGACCTGCTAGTCTTCCTAGTTTTTTATTTGAATCCATATTAGTGTTTTTTGATTGATATTATATCGACGGATATAACATTAAATTTGTTACAAGTCAGATATGACTCTTTTAATAAAACGTGTCGTTTTTTTAGAAATAAATCTGCTGAAACCCCCTAAAAAACCTTTACAAACTGACTAGAACTTTGTATACCAAAAAAACCGAGCGCTCTAGTATTATCTGAGGTATTAATAATATTCCCCGTTAAGTTTGCAGGTGGTGGCCAGAATAATTGCCCAGGGTCATCTTCGCTTCCTGAGTTTGTTATTTGGCTTTCTAACTGTTCAAATTGATTAAAATAGAACTGATAGGTATTGTAGTTTAAATTGGCAATGGTGACACGCACCTCATCTGGGTTATCAATAAAAAATTCGGTAGAATCAAAAGTGGCATTGTCGTTTCCATTAAAGAGCACATCATTAGTGAGATTATTAACCTCTAAAGCCAATCTTCCATTTTTATAAAAACGATAATTGATTAAATAAAAATTGGTATCATCTACTGGATCTGAAAATATAACGCGGTTATAATCATTAGTGATTTCTACATCTTTTATGATGATTTCTTCTTTTAAAATCTCTTCATCAGATGTATAGGTTGTTCCATCTTCTAATTCTATTTCTATCCAATAGGTATTCCCAACGGTAGCAACTACCATGTTGTTACTTCGGTATGTTCTGTTGAAGTAATTAAAACCATCCGTCAGTAAAGTGTTTTCTCCATTTGAATTTTTAGTATAGATTGCTATTTGCGCATTGGGTATGTATTCTGAAGATGTTACATCTACAGGAACAGTTCTTTGTATTCTTACATTCACATAATTACTACCATCTAAAAGAAACCCTGAAATAAACACTTGAGGTTCGTAATTAGAAGCATTAGGCACCTCTTTTACACAACTCACAAAAGTTATGAGAAGTATGATTATTGATATATTTTTAATTGATTTCATCTTAAATTAAAATTTAAAGTTGTAGGTTATAAAAGGGATTGGAGCTCCAAATACTGAAAATTGAAAGGTTTTCAGCTGGTCTCCATGAAACGTCGAAAATACCGAAAAGGCATTGGGGCTTCCGTAAACATTATACAAACCAAAATTCCAACTACTTTGCCATCGTGTTTCTGGGTTTCCTTCTGGGGTATAGGTGAATGAAATGTCAAGTCTATGTGTATCAGGAATTCGATATGCATTTCTATTAGAATAAGCTAAATACGGATTTCCATCAAAAGATAACCGTCCGGTAGGCACTGTGGTTGGTCTTCCTGTTTGATAAGTGAAAAACAATCCTGCATCCCATTTTTTTCCTAAATCATAATTAGCGGTAATATTAAGTAAATGCGGTCTATCGTAATTTGAAGGGTAATAATCACCATTATTTATATTCTCCTCACTAAATCTACTAGTTGTTTTTCGTTTGGAAACCGAATAGGTATAATTAAAGTTACCCGTAAGTCTTCCTTTATTTTTATAGGCTGCAAGTTCTAAACCGTAGGCATATCCGTCAGCAGGTAACAACTGAGTTTCTAAATTTTCATTAATGAACAAATCGGCGCCTTCTTTATACTCCACAAAATTGGTGAAGGTTTTGTAATAGCCTTCAACTGAAAAATTATAAGTAGCATCTTCTGTATCATAAGCATAGCCTCCTGAAATCTGATTCACTTCCAATGGTTTTATATGAATTCCTGAAGGTTTCCAAATATCAAATGGTAACGCTGCTGCAGTATTTGACATTAAATGTATGTACTGATAGTTTCTGTTATAGCCTAGCTTTAGTGCTTTTCTATCATTTATATCATATTTTAAAGACATGCGTGGTTCAAAGCCCGAATAGCTTTTAATGAGCTCTCCTTTTTTATATTCTTTAATGTCTGTAATGGTATTGACTGTTGACGGAAAATCTGGATGATACGTAGCAACTGAATTTGGACCTATATTACCAAACCATGAATAGCGAAGTCCCAAATTCATAGTAAACTTACCCCATGTTTTTTCTATTTCGTAGTAAGGTGCAATTTCAAGTCCCTTGTCTTTGTCTAAATCGTCAGGAGTAAAATTATCTCCCACGTTTGATAATTCGGCAGGATTAAATTGATAAAGCGTACCATTCACCCCAAATCGCATGGTTGTATTTGGATTGGCATAATAGGTGACATCTGGTTTAACAATCCAGTTTTGCACCCCAGACCCCCATTCAAAGGTTTGCCCACTAGGTATAATACCTCCGTTATCATTTTTTGAAATGAATTTGTAGGTGTAATTGCTATAAATCCCTGATAAGTTCATGAACAATTTGTGATTAAAAATATGATTCCATCTAACGGTTGCCGTGGAACTTTTCCACCTAAAATCAATGGAACCACTTGCGCCATCAGAGTTTTCTGCTTCTTCCTCAGGACTCTCTTCAAGCTTCATGACATCTGCTCCAAAATAACCCGAAACATATAGTTTGTTATTGTCATTTATATTCCATGTTAACTTGGTATTCAAATCATAAAAAGACAGTTTTGTGTTTTCTAACTCGCCTCCTATCAACGGAAAAAATATGTCGAAATACGACCGGCGCCCCGACATCAAAAAATTTAGTTTTTCTTTTACTATAGGGCCTTCTAAAGTAATTCTTGAGAATAGTGTCCCCAAACCTCCTTCGCCTTTAAACGCTTTGGTATTTCCTTCTTTTTGGCGAATATCTAGAACCGATGATGCTCTACCTCCGTACCTAGCTGGTATGCCCCCTTTATAAAGCGTCATCCCTTTTATAGCATCAGCATTAACTACCGAAAAAAGCCCCCACAAATGTGAAGAAATATACATAGGCGCTTCATCTAAAAGCACTAGATTTTGGTCTATATTCCCTCCTCTAATATTAAATCCAGCAGTACCTTCACCTACCGAGGAAACCCCAGGTTGCGTTAATATTGCTCTTGTAATATCTGGCTCACCAAAAAAGGCAGGTAATTTTTTAATTTCCGCTGTGCTTAAATTATTGACGCCTGTTAATACTTTGCGTACTTGACTTTTATTTTTGTTTTCTGAAGTCACTATTACCTCGTCCAGTGTATCAGATGATGGTTGTAGCTCAAAATTCTTTTTAATATTCACATTTAAACCTATAGTTTCCTCTGAAGAAGCGTATCCTAAATAAGATATTTGAAGTGTGTGTGTTCCTTCCGGAAGGGTTAAGGAATAAAAACCATATTCGTTGGTAGTAGCACCAATACCTTTATCAACTACTATAACATTGGCTCCAAGAAGGGTTTCGCCCGTTTCGGCATCTGTAATGGTTCCACTTATGGTATAGGTCTCTTTTTGTGCTTTTTGATTGGAAAGCACCACCAAATTTTTTCGGAATTTATACTTTATATCTGTATTCTGAAATAACGTATTCATGGTAGATGCAATATCTTTTTCAAGCACGTTTATACTAAATTTCTGTTCAACATTTACTTCATCATTATTATATACAAAGCTATAGTTTGTTTGACTTTCTATCTGATTAAGAATCGATTGTAACGAAGCATCCTCTAATTTGAGGCTAACTTTATTCTGAGAAAAACTGGAAACTGCCATCAGTTGAAAGCAGCCTACCAGATATATGGTTAGTGATAATTTCATTAAAAAAATAGTTCTTTTTGAAACGCGTTTTCGTTTTAATGAAACAGCTGTTTTTATTTTCATAAATTTGAATGTTGTTAATTAATACTAATCTTAGGCGATTGGTTTTGTTGACAGTTATAGTGGGAAAGCTGCAATTTTCCCACTTTTTTTATTTAATCATCCACTCATTTGTTTCTGGATTTAGTTTATACGTAAAGTTTTTGGTGTCTTGTAACACCTCTAAAATGTCTTCTGCTGTGGTTGATTTATCAAAAACAGCCGTAAATCGAGACTCGGCAATTGTTGTATTCTTAAATACTAGTTTAATATTCAGCTGATTATTAAGGTCATCAGCAATATCTCTAAATGCCATATTCTTAAATCTGATCTTGTTTTCTCTCCACATCAACACAGCTTTCTTATTCTGAATGGTTGATTTTACGGGGATGCCATCTGCTTTTAAAATTTTAATATTATCGTTAGGCAGCATGATGATTTTCTCATCAAAATAATTTCCTGAAGTCACCTCTACCTTACCTGTTAAAAGTGTAGTTTCTAAATAGCTGTTTTCTGGATAAGCTTTTACGTTAAAGCTGGTACCCAAAGCTTTTACAATTACATGGTCTGGTGTTTCTACAGTAAAAGGATGTGCTTTGTCTTTGGCTACTTCAAAAAAAGCTTCTCCAGTTAATTGGATGATTCTGGGTTCATCTTTTTTATAGGAAATGCTGCTCCCAGCGTTTAACCAAACTGTTGAACCATCTGGAAGTTCAACTTTCTTTTCTTCTCTAAAATTTGTGGCTATGGCTACAGTGTTATTTGAGAAACTTTGGTAAGCAATACCTGCAATTGAAATGAACAACACAACTGCTGCTGCGTATTTAAAATACTTTTGCAATCTGTTACTTTTCTTAACCGCTGGAGCTACTGTCTCAAAGAATTTAGCTTTTTCATCTTCTACATTTATGCTTTCTGTATATGGGTTTTCTGCCGTTGTCTCGTAAAGTTTAGCAATAGTATTGAAACGTTGCTTGTTAAAATCAGATGCGTTTTTCCAAGTCTCAATTTTACTTAGAATGGGTTTATCTGCAGTTTTGGAAACGTAAGCCCAAATTTCAGCATCTTCAACTATGTTGTCTTTCATAATTAGGTATTTATTAGAAGACGTTTGTCAACCAGTAACACCCTATTTTTATTTTACAAATAGTCTTTTAATCCTTTTTTAAATGCTTTAAGTGCCTTTGAAATATGAACTTCTACAGTTTTAACGGAAATATTTTTTAAAGCTGCAATTTCTGAATAAGTCAGCCCTTTTGTTCTGGACAATTTGAATATTTCTGAAGTTTTAGGATGCAGTGCATTATAAATACCATCTATTTTTTTCTCCAGTTCCCATTTGTTGTCTATATCAACCGAAAACTCTGCATTTAGTTTATATAAATCGTAGTGTTTTTCCTGAGTCTTGTTTTTTCTATGATTATCAATAATCTTGTTTTTCAACACCGTGATTAGGTAAGATTCTATTGCTCGTTCATCATTTTTGATGTTTTCAATAGTTTCCCAAAGCTTTATAAATGTTTCTTGCACAAGACCACTAGCTATATCTTTATCATTGACCACTTTAAAAGCGTAGTTAAAGAGTCTTTTATAGTGTTTATCAAATAATGCTGAGAATATTTTCTTCTTAGTGCTAGTTGATTTCATTTATTGATAAACCCTATAGAGCTTGCATTAATTTCTTTTTAGAGAATTAGTTTAATACTATTTAATGAGTAAATCTAAAAAATATTGTGAGTTATTTAAAGAATCACCTCTTAATTTCTCCAAGTTTCCCACCCAAAACTAGCCTAGAGACTTCTTCTTCAGAAACCATATTAGCATCACCTTCTACAGTATGTTTGAGAGCACAAGCTGCAGCAGCATACTTTAGTGCTTCGTAATCATTTTTTTCATTTACCAATCCATATACAAGTCCCGCAGCGTATGCATCTCCAGTACCTACTCTGTCTATTATATGGGTTACATCATAAAAGGGTGTTAATAAAAGCTCATTTCCGTTCCACATCTTGCCTCTTATTCGGTTATGTGAAGCACTAAGTACTTCTCTATCTTTATCAGCTACCTTTTGAATTTTGGGGAATTTTTCTTGAAGTGCTTTAGCACTATTTGTAAAATCTGAGGTTGGAGTCCCTATACCAAAAATATCATGTAAATCATAAGTCCCAGCAATTACTAAATCAGTGCTCGCAACTAATTCAGGGATGACCTGATTTTTTGACAAACCATAATTCCAAAGACTCTTTCTAGAATGGATATCTCCAGAAACTTTTACACCAAGAGCATTGGCTACTTGAATGGCTCTTAAACAAGATGCTGCTGCTCCACTTGAAACTGCAGGTGTAATTCCTGTCCAATGAAACCAATCAGCACCTTCCAAAATTTCTTCCCATTGAAACATCTCTGGTCGTATTTTTGAAAATGCCGAATCATCTCGTTCATAGACCACTTCACTTGAACGATGTACTGCTCCTTTTTCTAAAAAATAAAGTCCCATTTTATTGTCACCATATAAAATGTATTTGGTATTAATCCAATTGTGCCTTAAATATTGAGTAGCAGATCGACCAATAGGGTTATCTGGAAGCCTAGTAACATGACAAGATTTCATACCCATGTAAGCGAGTGCTATTGCTACATTTGCCTCTCCTCCTCCATAATCAATATCTAAAGAAGTAGATTGTGAAAATTTTGCATATCCTGGAGGGGAAAGTCTCATCATAACCTCTCCAAATGTGACAATTTTTTTAGTCTTCATTTTTATATTCTTAAAATTATCTTATGAAAATCAAAAATTAATTATATATCAATAATTTCATAAAAGTGCTATTACAGTACAAAGCAAAATACTTGTAGAACTTACTAATGTGAATTTTTTGTTTGTACAAGTAAGAATCGTAAACAATGGATGTAATGTCTCTATATGATCGCTATTTACCCATTTCTTTAAGACTCATTAATTGAAAAGCCTTAAGATTGGTTTTAAATATTGAAGTGAATTTTTTAGTATCAAATTAGTACGTTTAATATTCCTTTTTAGCAATCTATTCGTCTATTTACTAGTATCTTTAAAAAGGTGTATATTAAATTCACTAACCCTTTATCAAGAAGTTTAGTTAATCGATAGATGACTACTAACACCTAGTCAAGTATCTTATTCAGATTTTCATCCAATGGTGTCATTTTAGGAATTAATAAATGGACAAACCCTAATATTGTTAGATAACAAAAACCGACCAAAAGAAAAGCCCAGAAATACCCTTTATTTCCAGATTGATCTAACACTGAGCCCAAGATAATATCGGCTACAATACCCGAAACTGCACCAACCATACCACCAATTCCTACTACAGATGCCGTTGCTTTTTTGGGGAAAACATCTGAGACCAAAGTGTAAATATTTGCAGACCACGCTTGATGACCTGCAGCTGCAAAGCCTATAAGAAAAATAGCTAGCCATTTATTGTCTGTAATAGCAACAAAACTAACAGGAAGAACAATTAGGGCACAAATTAACATAGTGATTTTTCTAGATTTATTAATTGACCATCCTTTTCTAATAAAGACACCCGAAAGATACCCTCCTAAAATGCTACCAGCATCTGCTAAAATATAAATCACGAAAAAAGGTAATGCTATATTTTTAATATTTACAGAAAAAGTATCTGCTAAAAACTTCGCTCCCCAAAAAAGAAAAAACCACCATACTGCGTCTGTAATTTTAGCAACTGCAAAAGCCCATGTTTGACGCTTTCCAAATACACTTTTCCATGGTAATTTATCTTCGTTTTCAATAATAGAATCACTTTGAATATAGGATAATTCTTGTTTTGATATTTTGGGATGCTTTTCTGGTTTTTTATACATACGTATCCACAGAAAAACCCAAACAGCACTTAATACACCTGTTAACAAAAAAGGGATTTGCCAATTTTTACCATTTTCATGCACTATCCATCCTACAACAAAAGGTGCAGCAATAGCACCAATACTTGTTGCTGCATTAAACAAACCAGTAGCAAAAGCACGATCTTTTTTAGGAAACCATTCTGCCGTAGTTTTAATAGCTGCAGGAAAGTTACCTGATTCACCAAACCCTAAACCAAAACGAGCTGCAGCAAAACCAAGAACACTAAATCCCGGTCTCACAAGGGCATGTAACATACCAAACACACTCCAAATAGCTATAGATAAGGTATATCCCTTCTTAGTACCTAAATGATCAATTACTCCACCCATTGTAAGCATCCCTAATGCATAAGCTACCTTAAACGAAATCATAATATTTGCATAATCACTATTAGACCAATCAAACATTTTTTCGAGTGTTGGAGCTAAAACCCCAATAATACTTCTATCGAAATAATTTATAGTAGTAGCAAACATTAATAGTGCTAAAATTCGATACCTATAATTACCTACCTTATTCTTTTTACTCATCTTTTTTAAATTCTATATTAATCAAAATCAAAATAGTTTTTTGCATTGTAATAACAGATATCCTGTATTATTTCACCTAAGAAAGGAATATCATTTGGTAATTCTCCTTTTTCTACATCATTCCCAATCATATTACATAAAACACGTCTAAAATACTCGTGTCTTGGAAAAGAAAGAAAGCTTCGAGAATCTGTTAACATACCTACAAAACAACTTATTAAACCAATATTTGATAATGCATTTAATTGCTTTTCTATACCATCTTTTTGATCTAAAAACCACCAAGCTGCTCCAAATTGCACTTTACCTTTTATAGTTCCATCATTAAAATTGCCTATCATAGCAGCAAAAACCTCATTATCTGAAGGATTTAAATTATATATTATAGTTTTAGTCAATTGGTCCTCTTTATCAAGGTGATTTAAAAACTTCCCTAAATTTAATGCTTGGGAAAAATCCCCAATTGAATCGAATCCCGAATTTTTACCTATCAAGTTTACCAACCTTGAATTCACATTCCTTAAAGGACCTAAATGAAATTGTTGAACCCATCCCATTTTATGATACAGTTTACAAAGATGCTTGAGAGTTTCACATTTAAAATAATCTATCTCACTTTGTGATAATTGTTTGCCATTTTTAACATTAGTAAATAGCTTTTTAATTTTGTAGGTACCAGTTTCAAAAAAAGGAAGATATGGCAACCCATGATCACATAATCGACAGCCATTCTCATGAAAAAATATAATTCTCTTCTCTAAGGCTTCTATATAATCATCATAGGAATTTATTACAATTTTAGTTGCTATTTCTAATTTCTCTATATAACTCAAAAACCCTTCGTAATCCTCTAAAGCATATGCTTCATCTGGTCTAAATGCTGTTGACAATTTCATATCTACCTCTTTTGCTTTAAAAGTTTTATGATATTGTAAATTATCTAATGGGTCTTCTGTAGTACAAACTACTTCAACATTTTGTTGTTCAAGCAACCCAATTGTTCTATGAGATTCTTGATTTAATTTATTTGACAGCTCATTATAAATGGACTTTGCATTACTTTTGGATAGAATTTCATCGACTTTAAAATAACGCATAAGCTCTAAATGAGTCCAATGATATAAAGGGTTTCGAATTGTATATTTTAATATCTCTGCCCATTTTATAAATTTTTCCTCATCTGTTGCTTCTCCAGTGATATATTTTTCTTCCACACCTAAGGTTCTCATTGCTCTCCACTTGTAATGATCTCCACTTAACCAAACTTGAGTCGCATTATCAAATTGTACATTTTCGGCAATTTCTTTTGGATTAAGGTGATTATGATAGTCAATTATTGGTAATTTTTTTGCAAAATCATGATATAGTTTTTCAGATGTTTTGGAATTCAATAAAAAATTATCTGTAATAAATGTTTTCAACTTAAATTGTTTATTATTCCTGCCAAAGATACATTGTAAATACGAATCATGCAAACGATTGCGTAATTTTTTGCGTAAAAGCGAAATAATTATGATATATTGCGATAATTATGAGTAAAAAAGTTACAATTAAGGATGTTGCAAAAAAACTGAATGTTACTACATCTACAGTTTCTAGAGCGCTGAATGATCATCATTCTATTAGTGAGAAAACCAAAAAGTTAGTTAGGAAAACAGCTGAAGAACTTAACTATTCACCGAATAAGGTGGCTGCTAGCTTGAGGAGTGGAAAAGGAAACTCAATTGGTGTTATTATACCTAAAATAAATAGTAACTTTATGTCCAATTGTGTTTTCGGAATAGAGGGTGTTACTTATCCTTCTGGGTACAATTTAATCATTTGTCAATCTAACGAAAACTTTGAAAAAGAAGTAGATAATATTAGAACCTTGATTGATAGTCAAGTATCAGGCATTTTAATGTCTTTTTCTAACTCAACTCATAATTCAAAACATTTAAAACTAATTCTAGATAAAAATATTCCTATTGTGTTATTCGATAGGGTGGACATGTCTGCTGATATTGACTGCGTAGTAAATGATGATTATCAAATATCTAAAGATTCAATAAATCATCTAGTTCAAAATGGTTATAAAAAAATTGCATTTTTAGGTGGACCAACAAACTTAAGTGTATATAGAGATAGATTAAAAGGATATAGAGAAGGTTTATTGATTTCTAGTTTAGAGTTAAAAGAATCTTGGATATTTGAAAGTATAAAAACAAGGCAAGAAGCTCATTCCATAACATTAGATCTTTTTGAAAATAAAAACGATTATCCTGATGCCATCTTTTGCACAGGTGATGTTCTGGCACTTGGAGCCATTGAAGCATTAAAAAAGCTAAACATTGATGTGCCAAAGCAAGTTGGTGTCATTGGATATTCTAATCATAAATTCGCTGATATAATTAATCCTTCTTTAACTTCAATTGAACAATTCCCTCAAGAAATTGGAGGCAATGCGGCAAAAATTTTAATAGACATTATTGAAAATAAAAATACTAATCATATCAAAAAATCAGTACTAATTAAGTCAAAATTAATTGTTAGAGATTCTTCAAACAAATAAAAATAGCAATAGATAATCTTAAATTCATATAAATTAATTCAATGATAGAACATTTCCCTGAATTAGGTACTGTTTCAAACTAGGTAGTTAATGTATTTATTATAAGTAGTTTCTTTTTTATCCTTGATCCCGAATTCCGTTAAATCAATCTTATCTTCTTTGTGACTACTAAGATTAATTTCTTCGTAGAGTCAATGTTTAAATATTTCAAAAATTATAATTATTCAATTTTTGATTGTATTTCAATAGCGTTCTAGACGTTTTTTTATAAATTAAAAAGGATAAAGTATTTTCAATACTTCTAATTCTTACTGAAGTTCATGAAGTACTACATCTTTTTTCCTTGATTCTGGGTATACAGACCAATTTTCTAGTATCCCATTTTCGACCTTTCCCTGTATAGTTGTATTTTTTGAAACGTTCAATTTAAAATTAACATCCCAACTCTTGGGCCATGCGGGTAAAAGCAAGATTTTACCATTCACTTCCTGTACCAACATTCTTTGCAATGCAGTACTTCCAGATCCAAAATGATCAAAGTCAGGACAAGAATCTGGGCCCTGACTTCCGTATAATGGAAATCTACATCTAGATGACGTATTTTTATAGCGCTCTACAAGACCTTTTTTAGCTTCCATAGCATTTCCCGCGTACGCCCAAATAATTTGGTCCTGCGTCCAACACTTATAATTAAAGTAATTTTTGTGAAGACGATTTTGCATGGTCCAGTCAACAATATCTTCTGTGCCCATTCCTAGACCGAATCTTCTGAATGGAAATACAGGATATAATTCAGGGTTTTCTGCATTCTGCCTTTTTTCCCAATCTAATCCTGGAGCAATAGCCAGTTTACCCTCAATTTCTCTTAAATGAATTTCAGGGATTTCTTTTCGTAAGCGTTTCCAATTGTTTTTATCTATTTCAGTACCAATATTCATAGCAATCAGTTCATCTAAATTGTGTAAAAGACCTGATACATCAGTGGTAGGATTTACTGTGGTCCACCATGTCTCTGCTGCCTGTGCTGGATCTAATCTTAGTTTTCCTTTTTCATCTCTTTTATAATGTTGGTCATACCAAGTTAATATCTCACGAGCAAAAGGAACCAAAACTTTCTTACTAAAATTAGCATCTTCAAAGTATTTAGTATACGCAATCATCATTGTTACCGTTTCCAAACCAGATGTAAAATAATGTGCATGATGCCATAGACCAGTATTTTTACCAGGTAATGTTTTTCTAGGTTTTTCATCAATATGATCTCCAAAAATAGCAGAAGGGCCACAATCCCTTTCACCTCCAGTCGGCTCTATATTTTCACGAAAATAAGCGCCATCATGTCCAAACCAAACCTTATTGATTTCTTTTCTAACAGGAAGCATATTTATATAATAATCAAAAAACGGTTTTACAAGTTCTTTATCACCGCTCATTAGCATAGGCCAGTACAATAACCTTTGATTTTGAAAGGTAAAACGTCTCCCCCAGAGTCTATCATCTACATGACTAAAGTATAAACTATCACTAACTTGTTTTACTCTAAGCCTACGTGGTTTTTTTGAGTATCTAAGCGGTTGGGTAAAAATTCCACCGTTAAACTTAGTTTGAATACGCCCTCTACTCTGGCAGGCCATTAAATAACGAAACATCGTATAACTTTGACCAACCAATGCACCATCATCACCTACCTCCCTAAGGGTTTTATAGGCTTCATGATCTAATTGGTTACGTTGTTCTGGGAGAATGGTATTATCTGTTACCCTAATCCAGCTTTGACTCCAGAATGTTTTCCACCAAGCTTTATGGGAAGCCCAATCCTTGGCAACATCTATAGCTCGCTCATGCTGTTGTTTGAGTTTCGCAAGCCATTTATTGATATTTTCTTCTTGTTCACCACGGGCATGGATGCGTATATCAAATGATTTGCCATTGCCTGTTAAAGCACCTTCTTTCAATTTAAGTGAAGGACTTTCAATCAGGTTTCCAAAAGTGTTGAAACGATAAGGGTCTGGATATTCTGATGCCATATGTTCAACCTCATAATATTTCAGTTCAGTATCGTATACACTTCTATCACCTACAGCATAGTAGGTTATGATTTGATTATCTTTCTTTATAACAACATCTTGTGTGGGATGATCCAAGGGCTCTCCTGAACGATTGTAGCTGGCATTATCAAAACGTTCCCACGTTTCAACATTTGCCTTTACAGAAATTTGTTCGGGCGAATTCACCTCTACATGATATATAGGATTGTTGGCATCTGCCCAAACACGTATTTCTACTTCATCCGCAGTAATCTGAATAGATCCAGTATTAAGATCAAGAGTTTGCTGATAGGCTTTTCCTAAAGAAAAAGGATTGGGGCTCAGCTCTATTTTCACCTTTCCTGTTTTAAAAATATCTCCATTATAGGTAAACGCATCATTCTTTGAAAGTAATAAGTACAAAGCGTCATTTTCAATAGCATAAACTCCAGCTGCTATATCACCGTTCCCAAGAGGCATTTGCCCAGTTTCATCAGCTGAAGGGCTATTCCACACCACATTATAGGGATCATCTATTTCCTTCGTTTCAAAATCCTTACAGCTTAGCTGTATAGCTGAAACAAGTACCAGTAAGTAAAAAGCGATTCTCTTCATTTTAATATATCGGTTTTATTGTCTTTATATAATTATGGGAATATTTCTTTAATTTAAGGGGTTTCGTTGTAAACAAATCTTTCAACATAATATTGTAATGGGGTATGATCAACATCCAATTAATGTGTTAATATCTTTTTGTGTTTTCTTGAGAGCTAAGATGATATCTTCAAGATTATTTTCTCTTTCAAGATGAGAAGAGAAAATAGAAACTCCCAGAACAGCATTCAATTCAGAATCATATAACCCAATGGGTATGGCAAGATCGTTTATTCCTTTAGTTAATTCACTATTTAAAAACAAAAACCCCTTTTCTTGTGCTTCATGGACAACCTCACGTATCTCTTCTTTTTTTTCGCGATTCCATTTTTTATAATGGCTGTCTCTAGCTAGTATGTTGTTCCGTTTCTCTTCAGAAAAACGAGACAAAAGCACTTTACCAGAAGTGGTCATTGATAAAGGGAAATGGGTCCCCTCACTAATTGATAATGAAACCGGGTTAGGACTATGTGCCTGTAAAACAACCAAAAGTTGTTCTTTGTCCATTATACTTAGATGACAAGATTGCCTAGTCTTTTCTGCTAATAATTGCATTGGATAACGGGCAACTCTTTTCAATTCATCAAAAGGTGTATGTCTATGAGATAAGTTATACATTTTTAATGATAACCTATATTTTCCTGAGTTTGAACTTCTAATTATGTAACCCCGTTCCTCTAAGCGCATAAGCATACGGTATAGCTCACTGGGTGTCTTGTTAATGCCTTGAGCTATTTCTAATTGTGCTAATGGAATACCTTGATCAGCTAGGTATTCAAGAATATCCAAACCTTTATCCAAGGCAGGGGCACTATATTTTGTAGTATTCTTTTTAGACATCGTTTTTGTTACTCAAAATCAATATTAGAAATATTATTTTAATTTTTGTAAATTTACATATAAATTTTATTTTCGCATATAAATTTTCAATAATTTAAAATAATATGAGCAATCCATTGATAGGCACATTGATACATGCAGTGGGAGGAGTAGCCGCTTCTACGTGTTATGTCCCGTTCCAGAAAGTAAAAAAATGGTCATGGGATTCGTATTGGATTGTCCAAGCATTTTTTGCGTGGTTTGTTTTTCCTTTTCTTATTGGATTCCTAACCGTCCCGAATTTGATGGATGTTTTTAGTGACGCCCCAGGCACAGTACTGTTTAATGCAACTCTTTTAGGAGCTGTTTATGGTTTTGGCGGGATGAGCTTTGGTTTTGCCATTAAACATATAGGCTATTCATTAACTTATACCATCTCTATAGGTATTTCTGCGATTCTTGGAACAATAGTTCCATTGAGCATGAACGGGCAATTACTTCAAAAATTTAATGCCCCAGGCGGCTACACCATTTTTTCAGGAATGATATTGGCTCTCATTGGAATCATCATTTGCGGTGTTGCTGGATATAGAAAGGAAAAAGACCTGAAAAGCAATGTTGGTTCTGGTGGAGTGGCTTTGTCATTCAATATGAAGAAGGGTTTAGGCTTAACAATTATTGCAGGTATTTTATCTGCCGTATTTGGAATCTCTTTAGAAGTTGGAGCACCTATAGCAAAAATTGCTGGGGAATACGGTGGTGGCAACTTTCAAGGAAATGCAAATTTGATATTGTCTACTGGGGGTGCATTTATTACCAATTTTATATGGTTTACCATTGTAGGCTTAAAAAATAAGACCTTAAAAGAAATAGTGGATGTAAAAGCCATTGGACCAAAGAACTATTCTTTGAATTTAGGGATGTCCGTTTTAAGCGGTGGATTATGGTACGGACAGTTCTTTTTTTATGGTATTGGCCATGTGCAAATGGGAACCTATAAATTTGCCAGTTGGGTTCTTCATATGTCCATGCTTATTTTCTTTAGTTACATAGTAGGAATTGTGATGAAAGAATGGAAACAGGTATCTAAAAAAACGTACTCTACCTTACTGCTAGCATTGGTAGTGCTTGTTGTTTCGTTTATTATCATGGCATACGGTAGCAATATGGGTACAACTATAACTACGAACCACTAACAATAGACTATCATGAGCGCAAAAAGTATACTTTTAAAAGGAATCACTTGGAACCACAGTAGGGGATTTACCTCTATGGTAGCCACCGCCCAACGGTTTTCAGAATTGCATCCAAATGTTACTATTACATGGGAGAAAAGATCGTTGCAGGCATTTGCGGACGAACCTATTAATGAATTGGCAAAGCGATATGATTTATTAGTAATAGATCATCCTTGGGCTGGTTTTGCAGCAAAACACAATATCATTTTGCCTTTGAACAAACACCTTTCCAAAGCTTTTATGCAAGATTTAGAGAGCAACACAGTTGGCCGTTCCCATGAGAGTTATTCATCAAACGGGCATCAATGGGCATTGGCAATAGATGCCGCAACGCCAGTAGCTGCAAGCAGGCCAGATATTTTACAAGAAAAGAAATTAGCATTACCCAAAACCTATGATGATGTATTGGCTCTTGCCAAACAAGGGTTGGTACTTATGCCAGGCATCCCCCAAGATACCCTAATGAATTTCTATATGATGTGCTGTACCCTTGGGGAAGATGTTTGTTTACATCCAGATTATGTGGTCACTCAAGAAATTGGGATACAAGCATTAAAGATGCTACGGGAATTGGCCGTTGAAATGGATCCCCAGATGTTCAATTGGAATCCTATTCAGGTATTCGAAGCAATGACACAAACCGATAACTATGCCTACTGCCCATGGGCGTATGGTTACACCAATTATAGTAGAAATGGCTATGCTCGTAAATTGTTGCATTTTCATGATATGGTAGATATAAAAGGGTTTGGAAAAGGCATTTCCACCTTGGGCGGAACGGGTTTAGCAGTCTCAGCCAGTACCAAAGAAACTGAAACTGCCATAAAGTATGTAGCTTATGTGGGTTCAGAAACCTGTCAAAAAACCGTATACTTTGATAACGGAGGACAACCTGGGCATAGAAAAGCTTGGACAGACAAACATACCAACCGCATATCGGCAGATTTCTTTAAAAACACCCTGCCTAGTTTAGATAGGGCATTTTTACGTCCGCGTTACAATGGTCATATGTATTTTCAAGATAGAGCTGGTGCGCCAATCAGAGACTATATGATGACAGGAGGTGATGAAAAAATGGTATTGGATAAATTGAATACACTGTATAAAAAATCATTAGAAATAGAATGAGACCATTAGAAGGCATTTTAGTTTTAGAATTTAGCCAGTATATGGCTGGGCCTTCCGCTGGACTTCGTTTAGCGGATTTTGGGGCTAGGGTTATAAAAATTGAGCGACCAATCCATGGAGAAGGGTGCAGACAAATTGCTATCAAAAATCTTTTTATCGATGGAAACAGTTTAGTTTTTCATACCGTAAATAGGGATAAAGAATCATATACTGCAAATCTAAAAGACCCTGATGATCTTAAAAAAGTAAAAAAACTTATAGCCTTAGCAGATGTGATGACGCATAACTTTAGACCTGGAGTTATGGAAAAAATAGGATTAGATTATGATAAGGCAAGGGAAATTAACCCAAAATTGATATACGCTTCCATAACAGGTTATGGTACTAAAGGTCCTTGGGCAAAAAAACCAGGACAAGATCTTTTGGTACAAAGCCTATCTGGACTCACACATTTGACTGGAAACAAAAATGACGAGCCAGTACCTATGGGTTTGGCTGCCGTGGACATTTTGACCGGAACACATTTAGTTCATGGAATTTTAGCTGCCTTAATTAAAAGGGGCAAGACAAGCAAGGGAGCACTAGTAGAGGTTAGTCTGCTTGAGTCAATACTGGATTTCCAATTTGAGGTCATTACCACCTACTTAAATAATGGTAATAAACTTCCCCAACGTGCCAAAGAAGGTTCTTCGCATGCTTATTTATCTGCTCCCTACGGAATCTACAAAACCAAGAATGGATACATCTCATTAGCAATGGGGTCACTACATGAGCTTGGTGAAGTACTCAAGAGTCCAGAATTGTTCCAGTATGATGACCCAAAATCATGGTTTACAGAACGTGACGAAATTATGGATCTCTTAAGAACCGTTCTTGTTAAGGAAACTACGTCATATTGGTTGGACCGTTTAGAAGCAAAAGATATTTGGTGTTCTGATGTTCTCACCTATACGAAGTTACTGCAACATCCAGCTTACAGTGTGCTGCAGATGGATCAAAAAATACTATTAGATTCAAAGAAAAAGATACATACTACTCGATGTCCCATCCAATTTAATGACAAAAAAATATTCGCTTCAAAAGGAGCTCCCAGAGTTGGTCAACACAATAAGGCGATAATAGAAGAATTTAAACTATAAGTAATGCCAGAAAACACACCTTTAGAAAAACATGACAGTATACCAGTATATAATACGGAAACGTGGCTATATGAAGACTTTATAATTGGACAAAAAGACCGTTCTATAAGAAGAACTATATCAGAAGGAGAAGCGATGCTTTTCAATGGATTGGTATTGGATATGCACCCCTACGTAGGAGATCAGGTGTTTGCCGAGAATGAAGGTCTCTTTGAAAAACGTTTAGTAGCCGGTGCAATGGTCTTCAGTTTAGGTCTGGGTCTAATGGCCAATAATAATGTAAACACCTTTAGTTATGGTTATAATAAACTTAGGTTCATTAAACCTGTATTCATAAATGACACCATCTATACGGTTCGCACGCATTTAAGCAAAGAACCAAAGTATGAAAATATGGGCTTGATTACTGTAAGTTACGAAGTGTACAAGCATCCTGGAGAATTGGTACTTTACTGCGAACATTTACAAACAGTAAAGTATAGAAACCCTGAAAATTTCTTAAAATAACAGTTCGCAAATGAAGCCTTTAGATGATATACTGATTATAGACCTAAGTCAATTCTTATCTGCCCCATCGGCCACATTGCGACTGGCAGATCTAGGTGCTCGTGTCATTAAAGTAGAACGACCCGAGACTGGAGATTTATGCAGACAACTTTATATTTCAAATGTTATTCTTAATGGCGAGTCTTCTGTTTTTAGGGCAATTAATAGAAATAAAGAGAGTTTTCAGGCAGATTTGAAGAATAAAACTGACAAGACACTTGTTTTAAAACTTATTGAAAAAGCAGATGTCTTAATCCATAATTTTAGACCAGGAGTAATAGAACGTCTAGGTTTGGATTATGGAACCATAAAAAAAATAAATCCAAGTATTATTTATGGTAGTATTTCTGGATACGGAGAAGAAGGTCCCTGGAAATCAAAACCAGGCCAAGACCTGTTGCTACAATCTTTATCAGGACTGACTTGGTTAAGCGGTAATGGTCATGATGGTCCCGTACCAATGGGTTTGGCAATTGTTGATATCTTATCAGGTTCCCATTTAGCACAAGGAATTTTAGCAGCTTTGGTCAAAAAGTCCAAAACTGGAAAGGGAATGAAAGTTTCCGTAAGTATGCTGGAATCCATTTTGGATTTTCAATTTGAGACAATCACAACGTTTTATCATGATGGCGGGCAACCTACGGAACGTTCTACAGAAAACAATGCCCATGCTTATTTAGGTGCTCCGTATGGTATTTATAAAACCAAGAATGGTCATTTGTCCTTGGCTATGGGGGCTATACCATTTCTTGGAGAGCTTTTAGAGTGCGAACAACTCAAAAACTACCCAGAACCTGAAAGCTGGTTTACCCAAAGAGACGAGATAAAAAAAATTCTAGCAGACCATTTAAAAACCGAAACCACAGAAAAATGGTTATCCGTATTGGAACCCGCTGATATTTGGTGCGCCAATGTACTTAACTGGAATACCTTGTTTGATCATGAAGGATTCAAAGTATTAGACATGATCCAAAAAGTGGTCATGGGTGATGGTTTTGAATATAAGACCACCCGATGCCCAATTAAAATTGATGGCAAATTGTTAACCTCTGCCCTAGGTTCGCCAGCGTTGGGGGAACATACCGAGGCTATCATAAATGAACTAACTTAAGGATATGAAGAATAAATTTAGGATTGCAGTTCGTAAGTTTGATGCTTTTGAAAAAACAATAGACGACATTTGGGATGCCTTTTGTAAGGAAACAACATGTACACTAGAATTGGATGCCGTTTCATTGGACTTGCACCCGCTCTACGATACCATTATAAAAGACAATGGGTTGGCAAACGGAACTTGGGATGTATCACTGATCAACACAGATTGGATCACAGAAGCCAATTCTAAAAATGCATTGGTCAATTTAGCGCCATATATTACCAAGAACCCACCCGATGACTTTCCTGATGGTTGGTCAACATCCCTCTTAGAAAAACAGGAATTTGGAGAAAAGGTTGTTGGTCTCCCCTTTCACAATGGCCCTGAATGTTTGATCTACAGGAAAGACTTGATGGAATCTTCCATAGAACAAAAGGCCTTTCAAAAAAAATATGGTAAGGCTTTGAATCCTCCAAAAACATGGGATGAACTTCTTGAGGTTGCAGAATTCTTTAATCGCCCAAAAGACAATCTGTATGGCACCACCTTTGCTGCGTATCCAGACGGACATAATACTGTTTTTGATTTTTGCTTACAATTATGGACAAGAGGTGGGGAATTAGTACATGAAAACGGCAAGGTTATGGTAAATTCAAATGCCGCTAAAGAGGGTATGGAATTCTACAGAGCTGCCTTAAAAAACACTAAGGCGTTACATCCAGATTCTAGAAATTTTGACTCAGTAAAATCAGGAATGGCATTTGCCAATGGCGAATTGGCTACAATGGTGAATTGGTTTGGTTTCGCATCTATGTGCGAAGTAATCCCACAATCAAAGGTAAAGGGCAAAGTAGATATTGCCATAGTCCCCTCTGGACCTAACGGAGAAGGTGTTTCTTTAAATGCTTATTGGATGTACGCTATTGGTACTGGAAGCCAACATAAAAACATTGCCTACGATTTTATTCGTTTTGCGATAAATACAGAAAATGATAAGTTATTAACCCTTAACGGGGGAATAGGTTCTAGAAAATCTACATGGCATGATAAAGAAGTAAATAGTAAAGTACCTTACTATTACAAATTGGAAGAATTACACAAAAACACGAAATCTCTTCCCAGAAAGAGCAATTGGTCCGAAATAGGTGATATAATAGACCAACTTGTGTTAAAAGTAATTAATACGTCAGAAGACATTGAACATATTTTGACCGCAGCCCAAAAAGAAATAAATCTTATAGAAAAAGGTTAATCGTGAAAATAATATACAAACCTAAATTACCCATAGAAAACAGACCAATATACATCATTGGAGCTGGTGGAATAGTTAAAGACGCGCATTTACCAGCTTACAGGAATATAGGGTTTAACGTAGCAGGTATTACCAACCGAACGAAAAAACGTGCAACAGATCTGGCTGAATTTTTCAATATTCCCAAAGTGTTTGATACGGTTGAAGAAATGGTTGAAGCTGCACCAAAAAATGCGGTATTCGATTTAACTTTAATGCCCGGTCAATTTGTAAAAACTTTAGAATTGTTACCAAATGAAGCTGTGGTACTAATCCAAAAACCCATGGGTAATAATTACGAACAGACATTAGCTATTTTAGAAGTGTGTCGTCGTAAAAAATTGAAAGCAGCCATCAATTGCCAAATGCGCTTTGCCCCATATGTTATGGCCGCAAAACACCTCATAAACCAAGGTCTAATTGGAGAATTATATGATTTTGAGGTACGGTTAACAATCCACACCCCTTGGGAGTACTTTCCTAATGTAATGAACCACCCCCGTTTAGAAATCCAACAGCACAGTATTCATTACATTGATTTGATCAGATCATTTTTAGGTAATCCAAAAAAAGTGTATTCTAAAACCTTGGCAAATCCAGCAAAATCAATGTCATCTACACGCACAACTACGATAATGGATTATGGTGATAGCATAAGATCTATTATCAATACCAATCATGATCATAATTTTGGAGAAAAAAATCAAGAGAGTTTTGTAAAATGGGAAGGTACAAAAGGTGCCATTAAAGCAAGAATAGGTCTTTTGCTTGACTATCCGCATGGTAAACCAGACTTGTTTCAATATTGTATCTTAAAAGATGGAAAAGAACCAAAATGGAAAGAAGTAGCACTGGAAGGTTCATGGTTTCCCGATGCTTTTGTAGGCAGTATGGCTTCATTAATGCGGCACGCAGAAGGTTCTTCAAAAGTACTTCCAACTAGTGTTGAAGACGTCGCACATTCTATGGCAATTGTTGAAGCCGCATATGAATCCAACAATACTGGCGGGGTACCACCAAACTATGATATTTAAAAAACGTATGCACATATGATAGTAACACAATACCACGGGAACAAAACATTTTCCGTTGTAGAAAAGAAAATCGAAAGCCCGACAACTGAGTAAAGTAAGAATAGAAATAGGAATATTTCTAGCTTCTGAAGCTGTAGCTTATATGAATGAAACTATAGTATTGGTAGACAGTGGTTGGTTGGATGGGCAGGTAACAACGAATTAAAATAAAAGCTATGCATATCAAATCAAGATATTTTGAAGATTATAAAATGGGGGACAAAAGGGAAACTTTAGGTCGCACGATCACAGAAACAGATTTTGTGGTTCATGCAGGCCATACAGGTGATTTTTTCCCTCATCATATGGACACAGAATGGTGCAGTACACAACCCTTTAAACAACGTATTGCACATGGTACGTTAACCTTTTCTGTTGGTATTGGAATGACAGCAACTGAAATCAATCCCGTAGCATTTTCTAAAGGTTATGATAGGTTGCGCTTTGTTAAACCAGTGCATATTGGAGATACTATTAGAGTGATAGTAACCATAAGTAAAAAAAAAGAATCCAAACATGTCCATTTAGGTCAAGTAAATGAACACGTGGAAATCCTCAATCAAAAAAATGAATTGGTTTTGGTCTGTGACCATATTTTATTAGTAGAAAAAAAGAGCCATTCCTAGTAATACAATAAATTTAAAATAGATACAATAAGAAAATATTATGAGTGAAGCTATAAATTTTTCAGACAGATTAGAGTGTTGTTATTCTGGTGCAGTATATGATGTGCTTAGAGCCATGGGCTATCCAAATCAAACATTACCCAATACCATTCGCCCCTTAGATATTGATAAAAAATTGGCAGGTAAGGTTTTTACGGTTAGTGGGCGCTATGACGACACCTTAGATCCCCATGAGACATTATTACAATGGACTGCACTATTATCAAAAGCGCCAAAAGGAAGTGTGGTCATTTGCCAACCAAATGATGATACGCTGTCGCATATGGGAGAGTTGTCTTCAGAGACACTTCAATTAAGAGGTATTAGAGGTTATATTGTTGATGGAGGTTGTAGAGATTCCAATTTTATCAATAAAATTGGATTTAAAGTATTTTGCAAATACTACACTCCTGTTGACATTGTAGGAAGATGGGTAGCCGATAGCTTTGAGGAACCCATTATTATTGGTAGTGTAAAAATAAATACGGGAGATTACGTTATAGCCGACAGAGATGGAGTGGTCATAATACCAGAACATATTTCAAAAGAAGTTTTAGAAAAAGCAGAAGAGGTATTAAAAACCGAAAACTTGGTAAGAAAAGCAATTATGGATGGTGTTGACCCGCAAGAAGCTTATTTGAAATATGGAAAGTTTTAAATCCTATTCAGACTGCCATAAAAATGTGATGTTTAAAATTATGTTAGGTGATAAATTTTAACTAGTAATTAAGTTGAATTTGAGTGGTGCAATTTACATTTGAAAATTGAGAAAAAGAATACCCTACCCATTACTCTTTCTTGAATACACATCGATAATGGTCGTACAGTACATAAAACTTTTTTTCATGGAAATCTAGGTAAGATTGATGCTATATACTTGGTTCGCCTTGATGATAATCAAAACTATAACTTAACTATCTGGTTAAATCGATTTACTTTAGTCTAAGGATTTACAGATGGAATGCAACCCTTATATTGCAATCAGGATTGGAGATTTATTTCTCTATTTTCACCTTTCCTGTTTTATTCATTTTAATAGGTCAATTTTATTATTCCCAGCTATATATTATTGACTGTACTATTTCTAAACACATATATTCTACCAAAACAATATAAAAACTGAAAAACTATGGAAGAATTATTATGTAAAAAGCCCTATTATTGTAAACCAATAATAGGACTAAGAATGAGTTGTAAATCTATTTTAAAAATTATTATCGCATAATATGTAATCTTTTTTTAGTTTCTACATCTCTTATTTTATTATATACAAAAAACTTAATTCCAAATTACTTTATGTACAGTACTTTCCTTATCGGAATAGGAAACATGAACAAAAGTCATTCCTTTATGATTACTATAAATAGTCACCTCATTTTCAGTAATTTTATATTCTGAACTCAAATTACGTCCAGTTTCATCATACACCATAATAGATTCAATATTAGAATTAGTTTTTAAGCTAACTTGACCATTGTTTGTTGGGTTAGGATAAACAAAATCTCTTATTGTTTCTTCCTCTGTATCTATATTTAACACTGAAGTATTTTCTTCTTTAATAGATGCTTTACTAAACGAACCTGGTAGACTTATACAGTCTCTATTGATCCAACAATACACTCTTTCTCCAGTATCTGTGAATACAAAACCATAAACGAACTGTACCTCCCCTATAACTCGACGTGACCCTCTTGCAAAAACTTTACGTGTTGCAGGGGCAACATCATCCAGTCTGCGAAACGTTCTTCCTGGAGATGCCATATCAATTGCTTTTCCAACACGCAATCCACTACCACCTCTATAAGGTAAGTCTACTAATAAATTAATGGTACCATTGTTCAAATAATAAAATCTGATTCGGTTTTGAGCAGTAGTTTGGTTAGGAAACGTATAGGAATCATCTGGAAATGGTGAGCGCACAGTCCTAATCAAATAAGTGGTAGATCTTTTATTCCTGTCATTTGGACGAACACGCGCTAGGTTTCTTTTAACTTCCCTCATTCTACTCTCAATTATTGAGCGATGCCTAAGATCTCGAGTCAATACAAAACCTGTTCTCCTTCCTCCATCGGTTGTGGGTATATTCCAGCACAATACTGCATTTCTTGGAGTCCCGTTAATTTTGATTTGAATCATGGCTCCTGCATTGTATCCTCCCCTTGAGCGCCCATCACTATTATCTCCAAGTAGACCAGCTCTTGCAACTCCAAGTCTACGACCACGACCATCATAAATTGTTGAATTCCGTAAAATCTCATTTCTACGTCCGGTACCTAATCGCACCTGTTCTCTTCTACCGTTGGTGATGGTAGCATAGGGATTATAGCTTTCTGGCGCAGGATTTCTTGTTTGCGCAAACAGTGAAGAACTTTCCAAACAAAAAACTAGTACTAACACTAAGCTTTTTAAATAAATAGTAATTTTAGTATTCATGATTTATTCTTTTGTATGTTATATGTATGCAATGTACAAAACATTTAAACAAACGATTGTTTTAATTTAAATTATTTTTAATAATGAAACTTTATAGCTATGATTTTTTATAACCGAATTAATTTCTAATGAAGAAAAAATCATTATAAAATTGAACAACTTAAATACTAATTACGAAAGAATATTGGAAGGATATCGAAAGTTCCTTCCCCTATCAAAGACGCCGACCTGGATTCTGTAGTTTTGGTCTTGGCATGATTATCAAAGGTTTCACGCATCTAGGTACTACTTGCATTATATATTGCTAACTCTATTCAACCCTTTAGGTCAACTACAATCCAAAATCCATCTTCTATAGATAACTTGTATTTACTTTTCTAACTCATTCCGCTTTGGTGGCATCGTTCCAATTATCCGTTCTAAAAGATGAAGCTGGTAACAGATTAGTATCATAGAGTGTCCCAACTACCCAATTGCGCCAAGCATACCTTACCGCTACCGGATTAACTACCTTATCACTCTGTACAAAGACTTTTTTGCCTTTGATAATTTTGGCCTTAGCCGGATAAAACACTTTATCATCACCTGCAATTTCAAATCCTTCCAGAGTATCAAAGCAATAAAGTCCGTTTTCTGCATTCTTAAATTTTAAAAATATTCCATTATCCCTTACTTCCTCTGACTCTAAAATTGGTCCGACATGATCAATGGCGCTATACTCATAAGTTTGGTTTAGCGCATTATATAGCAATCTATTGGCTACTTCTTCTTTTTTTGGCGGATGTATACTTTTACGGTCCCCAATATCTAAGGTAACAACCATTCCAGAATTAGGTATGATATCCAAACAACCCAACTGTGCTTCCCTTAAAAAAGCGGTATTTTTAACTTCTTGAAATACATTGTTATCGCCATAGAGATATGGTGCTATCTGTACATAGTAAAACGGAAAATCGCCAATGCCCCATCTTGCACGCCAATCTTTAACCATTGCTGGAAATAGTTTTTTGTAATATGCCGGTTCAAAACGATTGCTTTCACCTTGGTACCATAATACTCCTTTGATCGTATATGGGATTAAAGGATAGATCATTGCATTGAACAATGCAGTGGGAATATGGTTTGTCTTTTTAGAAATATCAAGCTCTTCTATAGCTATTTGCTCAAAGTCCTGTAAAACATCTTTACTCATCCATGCTTGAACCACGCTCCCTCCCCATGAAGTATGTATCAATCCCACGGGTACATCTAAAATTTCTTGTAGCTGTTTTCCAAAAAAATAGGCGACCGCGCTGAAGTTACTCACATTATTGGGGTTTGCCTGATCCCATCCCGTATACAGATCAACATTACTTATGGGTAGTTTGGAACCTTTATTATGAACGGTAAATAAACGTAGATTTGGATTGGCAGATGTAGCTATTGTTCTATTGGAACCAAAGGTTGGTTGCCCAGGATACCCCTTTAATGATTGAAACATATTAGATTGGCCAGAACACAACCAAACCTCGCCAAAGACAACGTTATCGAGTTCAATATATGATTCCTTACTACTAATTGTAATAGTTTGAGGGGTTGTACTCAAAGTTGTCTCTACTTCCGTATCCCAATTCCCTTCCCTATCTGCTGTTACACTAATTTCTTTTTTTAACCAAGTGGTTTTAATAACAATTTTTTCGTTAGCACTGGCCCATCCCCATAATTTTACAGTAGTATTACGCTGTAGTACCATATTTGACGATACAATTGCAGGTAGCTTAACCTTTGCTTGTATTGTTGAAATACAAAGGACATTAAGGATTAAAAGCAAGACTTTAAAGACTATTTTTTTCATTATTTATTCTTTATTATAAGTTTGAACGTTTATGGTATTCCTCTTTTTTAGTAATCATAATATACAATACAAATGGCACCATCCAGTTTGATCCTCTTTCTACAAATGCCCAAATGGATTCCCCCGAAATGGGTCGTATCAAAGCGGTTGAAAAAGCCCAAATAAATGCCCATAACACCACATATTTATAAGGTTTAAATGCAATTATTGTGGCAACTACAACATCCAAAATGCCAATGTAAAACATCATATCTATTGCAAACCTTCCAGGCAAACCAACAGTTTTCAAATAGATTGACCATTGTTGATTACCAATTAGGGCAACTATGCCATGACCTAAAAAAGTTAAAAAAACCGCTATTCTCAAAAGCAATTCTACGCACTTAAAAAAATCAATCTTCGTCTTACTATTATTATCAATAAGTTTAAACATCTAAATACTGCTTGTAATACATATTTCTAGCTACATCTAACCTATTTGAACATCGTAGGATTACACTTCTGGTTTCATTTAGCTAGGTTTACTTGATGGATCTACAACCTGTTAAAATATATAGTCAATATAGTTTCATACCAAGTGCTAATCTTTATCTATTGTTTTCTCGTTTACTCTATTTTTTAAATGTTAAGGCATTGCTCTTAATGGTATGTTCCCCAACCGTCTTACCTTCTATATTGATTATCTTAAAAACTATTTCTGGTTCATTAATCACCGTATTAAACTCCACTAAACCAAAAGAACATTCTTCATTATATCCCATAATAAATTTTGAACCTATTGAGTTTTCCAAAAGATCATGAGTATGGATATTGGTAAGTCTTGAACTCATCATTTCATATAGGTCATATCCTTTTGGACGAGGTATTTTTCGCAAGTCAGTACGGTGCCTATCAGCAGACATAAGTACCACTCCCTCTATGTTATTGTCTTCAATATAGGTGAATATTTCTTCACGGCCATTGTTAAATCCATCCCAAGTGTCTTTAGAACCAGGCTTTACCCCTGGCGCCCATGGCACTGATGAAATAAGGACTTTAATCTTACCTTTGGAAGTTTTTAATGTTTTAAGCAGCCATTCTTTTTGAAAATTACCAAGCATATTCTGGTTGTCTAAATCTCTATAGTATCTCGTATCTAAAAGAATGAAATGTACATTCCCAATATAAAAATCATACCAACATCCTGGGTGGTCTTCACCTCCTCCATAGGACGGGTTATTCCAATTGTTTTTGAAAACGTTCCATACGTCACGCTTCCATTTTGGGTTTTCAATTTCCGGCCCAGGGATGCAGTCGTCATCGCCAAAATCGTGATCGTCATATATCGCATAGATACTGTTAGTGGCTACATATTGCTTGAACTCTGGTCGTGATTGTCTACGATAATAACAATAACGGTCAGTAAGGGTATGTTCTGGGTCATCAATGTATACGTTGTCACCTAAAAGTAATGTGGCAATGGGGTCAAAAGTGTTCATGGTATCCCACATTCTTTCGTTTTGCTCTGTAAAACCAGCACCCCCGCCAAAGGCAATTTGAAATTTTGAAGTACCTTTTTCTTCTGGAAAGGTTACAAACCGATAAAGCTTTGATTGTCGTTTTCCATTGCTGTAAATTTGGTAATCATAGCTTGTATTTGGTAACAACCCCGATACCTTTAGCGCAGCCGTATAATCATTTTCAGCCAATGTCTTAGACTTGACAAAAATTTCTTGTTTGGGAAAGGTAACACTATCGGTTGGTCTCAAAACTACCTTAACCTTCACCTCTTTGGCAGTACGCACCCAAAAACTGGCAGAACGATCCGTAACCGATCCCAACAAAGGGCCATGGACAATACCAATCTTTTTTCGTTTGATAAATTTTTTAAAGGGTTTATATGCATGTAATTTAGACAGCAGGTTACGTGGTTCTACAAAAAAACGTTCTAGGGGAAAGCCATTTTCAAAGGCCTCTATTGCAGATGCAAAAGCAAGTTCCAATTTATTTTGTTGGCTGTAGACCAACATTTTAACATAAGCCTTTTCTGCTTGGCTAATTGGACTGTTTTTTCTGTGGTTTGGTATTTCCAATACTTCAAAAACATTCTTGATCTGACCACTCGCCAAAGTGCGTACGGCATTCCTAGACGCATCATGTTGGGCAAAACCAACATTTACGACAAAAAAAAGACATAGAATAGGTATCAACCGTATTAGGCTCTTTTTAAACACATCAAACAGAACCACCCTTTGTTTTCTATTTTTCTCATAAGTATTACAGTACATAATCCAATTATAATATTTCCCTTGAAATATAGCCAAATAATCCATGGTTAACTAAACAATTTCTACTTTTCTAGAAGTTCTTTATAATGAAGTCGCTGCTGCTCAGCAAGCTCCTTGGTAAACTTTAAGTTATACAATCCTTTTTTTGATTCTGAATATTTAAAGTCAGGGTTTTTTATTAGCATTTCGGCATCCATATCTTTCAATAAAACATTAAGCCGATTCGCCAAGAAATCCCTTTTTTGAGGATTGCTTTCCGCTAGATCGTTAACCTCTCCTGGGTCATTCAATAAATCGTAAAGCAGATAAGCTCCTTCTTCATCATTATAAAACCTGATGAGTTTCCAATTGTCCTCGACGATAGCGGAATAAGGTCCAGAAAAACCAGTATAATGAGGATAATGAAATAATAGCGGACGCGGATTCAGCTTTTCTTTTTTTGTCAATAAAGGCATTAGATCAACACCGTCCATATGTTGTTCTGGCATTAAGTCCAATCCCGCAGCACTTAGAAGTGTAGGATAAAAATCTGTCCCAATCACCCGTTCAGCACTTAAGCCAGGTGCAATTTTTTCGAGCCATTTAATAATCATCGGAACGCGTACCCCGCCCTTCAAAAGCAAAACTTTTCCCGCCCATTAAGGGATAGTTAGATGTAATATTTCTTAAGGTCAATCCTCCATTGTCTGAGGTAAATATTACTATCGTATTTTGCTCCTGCCCAGATTCTTTAATGGCATCAAGAACCTGTCCCACACTTTCATCAACACTTTCTACAAGTGCTGCGTAATCGGCATCCGTCTGATCCGTTGTTTTTCGATTTTCATATTTTGGTACCTTTTCTTTACGTGGAGTAATAGGCGTATGAACAATATAGTGCGACAAGACGGTAAAATATGGTTCGTCTTTATTTTCTTTAATAAATTGAATGGTTTCCTCGGTTAATCTTTCTGGAATAAACTCCGAATCCTCCGGATCTGGTAGGTTTGCAAAATTCCCAGATATCCAACGATCTCCAAAATGGCCATATTTTACCCCATGTACACGTCTATAGCCTTTAGCAACCTGAAAACCACGCTCATCTGGATAATAACCTGGACATTCTCCAATATGCCATTTGCCAAAATAACCGGTCTTATAGCCACTTTTAGCAAGCACTTGAGGTATGATGACTTCTGACTTTGGTAAAGCGTGC
The DNA here is from genome assembly GCA_947487895.1 of uncultured Flavobacteriaceae bacterium. GTDB lineage: Bacteria > Bacteroidota > Bacteroidia > Flavobacteriales > Flavobacteriaceae > Seonamhaeicola. The sequence continues at coordinate 107,576 of CANKYF010000009.1, read as the reverse complement.
CTATGTAAGGCTTCAAAATATTGATCATTTTCGCCACGGTATTTACTCTTTGTATGAAGTCTATCATCAGGTCCGGCTGGACCAGCAAAAACATTGGTCAACTTGGTGCGCGCCGGAAATTTACCGGACAAAATCCCTCCTCTAGATGGCGTACATAAGGGAGCTGTAGAATATGCATTTGTAAAACGCATGCCTTCAGAAGCTAATTTATCAATATTGGGAGTATCATAGAAAATACTCCCCGCATATCCAACATCTTTCCAACCCATATCATCTATGATAATGAGTACAATATTAGGAGGAGCAACATTCTCTGCATCCGAACATCTCAATAAGGCAGTACAGGCTAGAAGTATGACTATCAGTTTTCGTTTCATATTACTAATTCTTACGGTGACCATAATTCACAAAGAATATATCCATATTTATTTGAGCCATGGTCAAGTGTTATTAAAGAATAAAACAAACGTTTGTTTTACTTTACCAAAAATTGATAAGTTACTAAAAAAATTTAGTTTCATATTAAAAATCGATTTGTACAACAGCTACCCTTGCCATGCCGCCATTTATGTAAACTATTTTCAAATTCTGCTCGAAACATTGTGGTTCGATCGCAGGTTTTCCAACTTTTCTGTCAATTACTTGATAGCACATTATTGTTTTACAAACTTTTGCTATGAAAGCCTAAGAATGGCGGAACTTTTACGAAATCAATCGTTTAAAAATGACACTGTTACGAATGTCTCTAGGTGTAACGTTATAACTTATACGTATATAGACAAAATGAATTTGCTTCATCGATTCTTATCTGTATATTTCCATTCTCATCTGTATTTCCCTTAAAATCTGAACCATTACCATAAACCTTTGTGAAGTTTACTTTTTGGTTTGGACCAAACAACGTTGCCAGATTAAATTGGTCTTGGTTGTTTAGTTCTCTAAACACCAATAAATAACCTTCATTATCAGAGATTAGAAACTGGAAACCTGTAAATGTGGTTCCATTTGGTTCATTTCCGATAGGAAAGATTTGTGCACTATGTAATTTGGAACGAATAGATTTGAATTTTTTAAATAATTCTATTGATTTATTAGCTTCTTTTGGTAACCCCGTGGTTTCAAAAAAAGCAAGAGGTTGACTTGGCATTGTAATGGCAAATAAATAGTCAAAAGAGTACTTTCCTGGGGCAAACGGATCATCTGCATACTTGCTTTGATTTCTCCATTTATTTAAGAATTCTAACTGTATTTTTTGCGAAGGAACATAATTGGAAAGCATCCATATATTTCGCAATGTTTGGTAAGGATAGTAGTTTTTCCAATCTGTATACCTATTTTCAAGAAAGATATTTCCCAAATGGTTATTGTAATGGTAGCCATACCTATTATCTGCGGTTGCATCCACATTAAAAACAACTTCATAATTGGATTCTTTAAGAATTTTATTAAAAAAGCGTTCCAAGTTTAGGTCTGCTTTTTTTGTAGGTAGTTTAATCCCATCGACCTTTATATTTTTCATTCCAAATTTACGGTAGAGATTCAATACAATAGTAGCATCCTGTTCCCAGTTTGCATATTCATTTTCGTTGCTTGGATGAAACCATAAACCTATTTTAATATCTAGTGAATCAGCCAGTTTGAGAATGTTCTTGAACTCATTTGGAAATCTTTTTTTATTTGGCAACCAATCCTCCATAGACCATTGGTCCCACAATCGCTCACCTGCAACACCAGAATTCATGGATAAACCTTGTTGCCACCCATCATCTATTTGATAATGGGTAAAACCAAGTTTGTGGGTTTCTTTGAGCTCATCAAGAATAAATTGTTCACATAATTTTGTATCCCTGTTTCTGTCTCCCCAAGTGTTAACCAACATCATTTCATCCCTAATGGGGTCTGAAATTCTTGTGTTGTATTGGTAACTTCGCAGGGCTATTTTTTTTCCAGACTCTTGGTTGTTGTGCACTCCCAGCACGAAGCTGAATGTTTTTACCCACTCATTTAAGTTCAAATCTTTTGGTGTCACTCCCAGTCCAACTGATTTTACCGTAGTTAAAGCAGATTTAAGCTCTGAGATAAAATCATACCCAGGATAGTTTAGCTGTATATTTGAGCAAGGAGCTTCTTTTAAAAAGAATAGTCCTTTATTATGCTGTAAACTGGACATGAAAAGGATGTTGCCTATATAGGTGTTTTTCTTAAAGGGAAGCTGTTTATCTATTTTTACAAGGGTATTATTGTGGTCTGTATTGTCTAAAAACGCTATTGCCTCCATTTCCCAATGTCTATCAGCTATATTTAATCTTTCTACACTTAAATCATCTATTTTAAAGCTGAGTTGGTCATCTGTTTTCTTCAGGTAGTACACACATGAAATACCCATAGACGATGGGAAAATTTTGAAAACTTGTTTTACTTCCAAACCTTGATACTTGGTAACAATCTCAGTACTTAGGTGGGATGGTATTATTGGCGTAGCTTTAATCACTGTACTTTTGTAATGATTTTGATCTGATATTGACTGAAGACCATCAATACTAAAATCAGGATGCTCGCCATTAAATATTGATGTTTTTTGCCCCGTTTTTTTATTTAAAATGTTAAGACTGATTATGTTTCCCTTATTCCACTTAAATTTTCGTTCAATGAACTTATTACCTATCACCAAGGTGTCATTATACAACTTGGAATAACAGTTTCTAACTTTGTTTTTTTCATTGTTCAGTACATCTATTACCCCACTGTTCTGAGTAAAACAGGTAATAAAAAAGAGCATGCAGATTAGTAAGGGTAATTTTTTTTTTGTCATAGAAGGAAATCTTATTTAGCTAAACAAAATTAGCTAAAATTGCTTAATTAGTTCTAAATATGTTGAACAATATTGACACAAATCGTATTAGCGCTTTATAAAACTAATGCTCTGTTTCTCCTTGCCCGAAATAAAAACATTCAAAAAGTAAACCCCTGTCTCTAGTGATGAAACATCAATATCTGAACTGCCTTTTAGACTGTCCATCAAAATACCTGCTATATTGTAAACTTCTATGATTGCTCCATTCGGTATATTGCCCAAATGCAATACCTCACTTGCAGGGTTAGGGTACACAAAAATAGAGGCATCCTGAGGCCGCTCCTCTTCGGTAACGGTAAGATTAAGAAGTCGACTTGTTAAACTGGTTCCCGTATTCCCAGTTAACTGTGGCCTATCCGATGCGTTCGCAGCTTCAAACGAATGGTAGCTCACAAAAGCGTTATTACCACTGCTTATTCCACTACCCAAACGAAAATTAATGGTCTGTTGACCGTTTGAAAGTGCTTGGTTGACCTCGTCCGTGACGTTAAAACTGACCGTTCCCCCTGGGTTGGGTACGCTTGATGAGGTGATAAAGCCGTTAGTGTCGGGCTTATTGTCATAGTTCAAGCTGGTATCGCTCCAAGTATTGTCATTTACCAAGTGTAATGTGGCCCGCGATCCTGGAATATTTCTGCTTCTTACGGTGAACCTAACACTTGCTGTAGATACGCTATTACCGAGCCCGGATAGGTTAAACCTTATATATGAAAAACGATTAAATCCTGTAGAACTTTGGCTTTTGGTTGCCAAAAAGTTCTCGTCGGAATAGTTGGTCCCGGAATGAACACCGTCCCTAACATAGGAATCAATATTAGTATTAGTGGAACCAGAGATCCCTGTTGCATTTATTACCGGTCTATCGGAAGCATTTGTCGCCTCAAAAGAATGATAGCTTACAAAGGCATCGTTGCCACTGCTTATTCCACTGCCCAAGCGGAAGTTGATGGTTTGTTGACCGTTTGAGAGCGCTTGATTGACCTCGTCTGTGATATCAAAGCTAACCGTTCCGCCTGGGCTGGGTACGCTTGATGAGGTGATAAAGCCGTTGGTGTCGGGCTTATTGTCATAGTTCAAGCTGGTATCGCTCCAAATATTGTCATTTACCAAGTGTAGTGTGGCCCGGGATCCAGGAATATTTCTGCTTCTTACGGTGAACCTAACACTTGCCGTAGCTACGCTATTACCAAACTCAGACAGGTTGAACCTTATGTATGAAAAACGATTGAATCCCGCAGAACTCTGGCTCTTAGTGGCCAAAAAGTTCTCGTTGGCGTAATTGGTCCCTGAGTGGACACCGTCCCTAACATAGGAGTCGATGTTATTAGATACTACAGCAGGGGTAGAATTTAAACTACCCTCTCCCTGCCATGCTACTAAATCATCGTAAATGGTACCGTTCTGTTGCTCTTGAGTGGCTATATTATTCACGGCCGCGGGTCCTAATCTATCTTCAAGTTGTTGTAGGTATAGGCTGCGGGGCATTACTGGAGTGCCAAAAGATTCATAAAGACCGTTCCCACTTCTACGGGGACCTACGACACCAATGGCCCAGTTCCTGCCACCTTGGGGGCTCGCTACAATGTAACGTGCTCCACTGCCCGTGCTAACGTTCGCAGCGGATGAAACATTGTTCCATAACATCTGCGAATTACCTACCCAACCATGGCCGGTACCCAACCAGCCTCGGTTGCGCACATTAATCTCACCTCCCTGTATGTTGTCATAAAGGGAACCTACGGCCCAACGGTGATGGGGGCCTATATCTGAATTTGTTTCTTCTGCATAGGAGTCCAACCAAACATTAGGCCCCGTGGTCCTACTGTTGGTCACAAAATCATGCCTCCCCGCCCTAGTATAGCATCTTTGAAAGAGGGTGCCAAGCGCCCTATTTATCCAAAAGGAATACCTGCGCCCTCCAGTGATTCTAGATTTATGGCCGATGGCCGCGCACTCTTCAATGGTATTGAACTTTGAAAAACCGCTTAAACCAACGCATCCATAAGCGATGTACTGCGCGGTAACCTGCCTTACCCAACTGTTCTCCACATTGGTAAGGTTTACAGCCGTCCATGCGTGATTTTCATCTGTATTTGAAGAAAATACAGATTCTACCCTTAGATTCTCAACACCACAGTTGGTAATCCTTCCTGTTTCCGTAACTTTAGATACTTCTCCACCACCGTAAAGGTTCTCCATGACATCCATTATGGGAATGTCTATGGTGATGGTATTGTTACTAATGGCGGTAATGATACGCTCGTGCTTCATAATATATTCCTCGGGCGTCCAACCCTCACAGGTACGACCTGACGGGGCAGAATCGCAAAGCGAACTCTGGTCCATACCTATATCGTTGATCCAAAGTTGGTTGGGCGTTCTTTTGACGGATATCACATCACCCACTGAAAAAGCAGAGGCATTGGCAATGTTGAAACTAGTGGACCCTAGGGGCACATAAGAGGTGGTGATGCGCTGTGTGGTGGAGGCATCCTCGATTATGGGATCTGATGCGTTTTCAGTATTCCCCCGCAATCGTATAAAATCATGACGGGAGGTTCTTGTGGCCCGCAGTACGGTACCATCCAAACCTTGTCCTTCTCCACGAAGAACCACACCACTAGTGTTGATCAACAGGGAATTACTCACTTCATAGAGCCCGGCGGTAAGTAGGATGGCGCCCCTAAAACCGTTGCTGTCGCTAGGGAGTGCACTTACCTCGTCTATGGCCTGTTGGATGTCCGCAAGCCTATCGCCAGATGCAGGGGAAAGAGTACGTACTACCGAAACATTAGGCAATGCCACGCCTCCACCCATGTATCCTGCATGGGAATAATCAGGAATAATATTAACCTCATTGGATTGGCCTTGCATAGCAAAAGTAGTATAATCCAAACGGCCATCACTGCCAATAGATACCAAAGAACTTTCCTGAGCAGAAAGCGTAATCGATGTAACAAAAAACATTAAAAACAATAGAAGGATATTTTTTTTCATAGGAAATAATTTTTAAGCAAACGTTTGTGTAAAAATATATCTTAATTTAAGGATAATCAAAGAAAATAGCATAAAAATTATATTTTTATGTAGGAATATTTAAACTAAAAGCTCGTATACTCCCTTATTATTCATTTGAAAAGATTGATGTGTTTGTAAGGAGTTCTCTATGGGTGCGTAAAATAATTTAAAAGAATCCTTAGCTCACTGCTCTAAAAAACGTTTATGCAGTTCTTGGAGCTTCTCAGGATTATTTTTCCACTTAAAAAAACCTTTGAAGCTAACTTCAAAGGTTTAATTTATTTAATAACTATCAATCTATTTTAGGACGACTCAGCTATACCAATCCAACATTATCGTTTTATTAAACTAATAACCTGTTTTTCCTTGCCCGGAATGGAAATACGCAAAAAGTAAACCCCCGTTTGCAATGATGAAACATCAATATCAGAATTTCCTTTTTGACTGTTTATCATAATACCTACGGTATTGTAGATTTCAATACTAGCTCCATTAGGCAGATTAGTCAAATGCAATACATCACTTACTGGGTTCGGGTAAGCAACAACAATAGTGGTCTCCTGTTGTGGCTCTTTTTCTTTAGCAAGAGTACTTCTCTTTACACTGGTACCGTTATTTGTTGTTAACTGTGGCCTGTAAGAAGCATTCGTTGCCTCTAGCGAATGATACCTCACATAGGCATCGTTACCATTGCCAACAGCACTCCCTAAACGAAAATTAATGGTTCGTTGACCTCTAGATAGTGCTTGATTCACTTCGTCTGTAACATCAAAGGTGACGCGTCCTCCTGCTGCGGGCACGCTTGATGATATGATATAGCCGTTAGAGCCGGGCATATTCCCATAGGTCAAGCTAGTATCTTTCCAAGTGTTGTCATTTACCAAATGAAGTACAGCCCTTGATCCTTCTTTATCTCTAATACTTACCGTAAAACCAACATTTGCTCTAGTAACTCTGTTACCGAATCTGGATATATCGAAACGTATAAACGCTTGACGCATAAACCCTGAGTTGGTCTGGCTTTTGGTCTCTAGAAAATTCTGATTGGAATAATTAGTCCCAGAATGAGATCCATCTCTCACATAAGAATCCATGTTAATAGATTGGGTAATTCCTGTTGCATTTATTATAGGTCTATCGGAAGCATTCGCAGCTTCAAATGAATGGTAAGTCACGTAGGCATCGTTACCATTGCTAACAGCACTCCCTAAACGAAAATTGATGGTCTGCTGACCTTGTGAAAGTGCTTGATTTACTTGATCTGTAACATCAAAACTGACCGTTCCTCCTGGTGTGGGCACGCTTGATGATATGATATAGCCGTTGGTACCAGGCATATTGTCATAGTTCAAGCTGGTATCGCTCCAAATATTGTCATTTACCAAGTGTAGTGTGGCCCGGGATCCAGGAATATTTCTGCTTCTTACGGTGAACCTAACATTTGCCGTAGCTACGCTATTACCAAATTCAGACAGATTGAACCTTATGTATGAAAAACGATTAAATCCTTCAGAACTCTGGCTTTTGGTCGCCAGAAAGTTATCATTGGCGTAATTGGTTCCGGAATGGACACCGTCCCTAACATAGGAATCGATGTTATTGTTGTTCATAGGAATTATGCCTATTCTTGGTCTATCTGCAGTGTTACTAGCTTCTAAAGAATGGTAGGTTACATAGGCATCATTACCACTACTGTCATCGCTACTTAAACGGAAGTTAATGGTCTCTTGGCCATTTAAAATAGCTTGATTAACCTCATCCGTAATATCAAAACCGATGCTCTGTCCAGCATCTGGTATGCTCCTTGATGCGATAAAGTCATTGGTGTTCGGTTTATTATCAAAGGTCAAACTAGTGTCCGTCCACGTATTGTTATTTACCAAATGCAAACTGGCAATAGACCCTGGTTTATCCTTAAACCGTACCGTAAACCTAGCACTTGCATGCAATACACTAGCGCTTAAATTGGATATATCGTATCTAATAAAAGCCTGACGCTGAAATCCTAAATTCGTCTGGCTTTTGTTTTCCAGATAGTTCTGGTTCGAATAATTTGTCCCTGAATGTTCTCCATCCCTAACATACGAATCGATTGCACCTTCAATGACAGTACCATAATCGGGCTCATCCAAGACTAGCTCCACACTATGTTTTCCTGATGGTATAGCAACTTGAACGGAAGACCCAGTCACAGCCAAAGGAGCTGCTAAAACTCCATCAATTCTAACCCCATGGATGTTAGATTTAAAGAAGGTCACATTTGCATTTGCAAAGGCATTGATATTCCCGGAGGTATCTTCCATGACCACACTAATTGGATTACTTGATAAAAACCCATATGTGCCATTTTGCGTATCTAAAAATGAGGTTCCATTAGTTGACGTATATGCCGTTGTAACACCTGAAAGCTTACGGAAAAAAGTAGAGTTCGCTTTGAATTCAATTGTACCATTATAGGTGTTGTCTGTACCATTAGATGCACCTATATAAGTATCAACAAGGTTGGAATTATGCGAGATTTCTACACCTTTAAATCCTGAACCTGAAATTTCAGTAAAATTGGGCTTGCGATGCGTAGCATCTTCGGGAAAGATAACTGTTGTTGCTCGCACATAACCATCTGATTCTGTTTGGTATGTTGCTTGAACATTGTCTGTCTCAAGTGAACCAAGAATAAAATCAGCCTTAAAGGATTCAATCACATTAACTTCTGTAGGTTGCGACGGAAAAAATAAATTGACACGCTCACTACCATCACTACCGTCTTTATTCACGAATGCTGTTGCTGGAGCTCTATATTCTTTATTATTCGAAATAGTATTGGTCTGCCCACGTAGCGCGTTTGTTTGAAAATTGATTTTGACACTTTCTGAAGCTACATCAGGTTGAATTTCATCAAATACTACGAAGTAACCATTAGATTGGCCTGGTATAGGATGTATAAAGTGTAAGGTTCTTTCGTGGCTACCGTTTCCTAAGGCTCGCCCTGCATCTGTGGTTCCAAATTCGATTGAATTCCCAACAATACCATCAACCAAACCATTACCATATCGTCTTGAATGACTCATTCTATTTCCAATGAGTACCGTGTTTTGAAGTCGAGCTCTGAACCATCGTCCGCCATCTGGAGCAAAACCAGGATAGTTAAATCCAGTACCACTGGCTCGCGTATATCTCACACCTGCATTGGCAATCATATGCTGACCATACGCACAAATATCAAATGAATTGACGTCTTCAGCATCATGACCAATTTCGTCTACATTTGGATTGTCTCTTTTAAGACTATAGAGGACACCTTGCAAAGCTTCCTTTGTATCAGTCTTATCCCATAATGCTGCGCCAGATTTTTCTTTTAGCATAGAGGTTGGCATAATCGGAGTAGACTCATTAATACTTTTTAATATATAAATAAAAGAGTTTGTATGGTTAGAACTAGAAGGCTGAATGGAACCCGTATGCCATTTTGCTAAACTACCTGCACGAGAGCCATATTTTTCTGCATAAAATAAAGGGGAAGACCTATGAAGTATATTTGTTGAATGACCTGTATCACCAAATTTAGTAAATCCGCCAAAAGGAGTGAATGCAAAAGTTGTGGCCCACTCAAAAATGCCTTGTATTCTCGAATCATTATAATAGCTACCAATATTTGCAAATTCCATGACATTAATGATATGAGCTTTTGGCATTCTAGTATCTAGCATTCTTGCATGGATATAACCTGGTGATTGTTGCCATGAGCCATCATTACCTAATTGTCTTCCGAACAGGTCATTATCATATCGATTTTTCCATGTTGCGATATCATTTGAATCGTTTCTATAAATAGCGTGTAGTAGGTTGATACCAATGTGGGCCAACTTCCAAGGCGCTGTATTGTTTTCATAGAATTCCGCCATCGCAGCAATATCTGCTTCTGCAGCTAATAATTGATTATTGGTCAAATCATTGTAAATAATATCTAACGCAATAATGCTATTAAATAATACATTGGAAGAAAACACATAATTTCTATGCACACGATTGTCTAAATATTGAACTTGATCAGGCAAACGATCAATTATAGACAACAGCTTGTTTTTGTATTGTGCTCGAAGACCAGTATTTTCTTCAAGAATATATGCCAAAGTGTTGTAATGAATAGTTTCGGCAAAAGATCCCCAATCCGCATCGGTTACATTACTATCCCACATATCGAATGCGGCATCTTTAATAGATGTAAAGGGCTCTCTGTTTCCTGCAAATTTTTGACGCAACTCAGGATACATGTCCTCTGTAACTATAAGGAATGGATGTGTTTGGGAATTACCCTGAGCGAAGAGCGAAACCGACAGGAATAGAAGCATAATAAAAGGCACATTGTGTGTATGTTTCATGTTAAGGAATTTTAAAAGGTTAGTATTAAATTGAATTTTGTTATTTTTTGATTGTTGTGTACAGCGGATAAGTGCAACTTACTTATTTTTTAGGTCTTCAATAGGGGGCATATAATTAAACTTTAGGGTCATATAATCAAACTTCCTAATAGGTCTATCTAATAATATTTGCGCTCCCAGATTGGGTATCTAAAGCGGCGGTAACCAAACGTGAATCATCCAAACCCTTTACTTTCTTGGTCAAATTGGTAAAAACTGCAGCCTTGATTCACCTTCTGGAGTCTCATTGACGATGCTCCATAGAACTATAGCTGCTCTGTTCTTGTCCCTGGCCATATCTTCCAGTTGCTTCTCTGCGTTTTTATATGTAGCTTCATTATCAAACAAAACCGTCCAGTATACGGGGATTTCAGACCATACCACGAGCCCCAATTTCTCGGTTTCTTTAACCATGTTTTTGTTATGGGGATAGTGCGTCAATCGTATAAAGTTGCATCCCAATTCCTTGGCCCAAAGCAATATTTTACATTCTTCTTTTGTGGTAACCCTTCCGGTCTTAAAAGGTGCTTCTTCATGTATACTTATTCCTTTAAGAAAGGTTGGTTTACCGTTCAACAGAATTTTTGTCCCTTTTGTTTCTATCGTACGAAAACCTATGTTATCCTTGACCATATCGGTGACCATAATTGCGGCTTGGCTTTAACGGAAAAGTATGCTATGCCTTCTTTAACCTGGACCGTGAAACTCTTTTTTAGTTCTGGTGTTTTTACCGTAACAACATCTTGATTATCTGTGTTGCTTGTTTTTACCAATCCAGAGATTCCCCTTAGACTTCCTTTTTCTAAGTTAAATGCGTAATCAACATATGATTTTAGGTAATTTAATAAGCTTTACAGAACTTATAATACCACCGTAGTTCCTCCAATCCATATTCACTGTAGGAATAGCGTCCCGTTTTCTTTTATTATCGACTTTTACGATTAGAAAATTGTTTTTCTCCTTAAGTTTATCCGTAACATCAAATTGAAAAGGAGTGTACCCACCAACATGAGAACCAAGTTTTTCACCATTCAAATAGACATGGCTTCATAGTTTACAGCTCCTAAGGATAGTCGTACAATTTCTTTTTCATCTTTAGCATAGTCAAACGATTTCTTATACCAAACGGTTCCCTCATAGTAATACAGTTTTTCCATTTGCCTATTCCAATCTCTTGGAACGTTTATCTGGTAGGCCGTGTCAAAGTCGTATTCTATTAGATCAGAGAGTGATTTCATCTTTTTACTGGTGAAGAATCCTTTTTTTGTCCTGGGCAACTGTCTATTCCTGTTTCCAACAGATCAACCAAAATCTGCCAGAGTCCGTCCGAACTTTCAGAATTACGACCATCTATATTTTGAAGTCCCGTATTATCATTATCTCTAGTCTGTGCCCCAAGGAACAATACATTTATTAACCTGAGTTCGATTAATAATTAGGGAAGTTTTTTATTGCAAAAAAGACAGATTTTTAGTAAATTAAAGTATTAAATTCCAATTCATTAACCTAAAAACCTGTCTGTAATATTCTACTCTAAAATTACTGAAATATTTTTAGACAAGATATTTGGAAAACTATTTGCCGATAAAGGGTAAGTGGGAAAGGACTTAGTCAAGTTACTTTTTATAGATGGAATACAGATGATTACACATATTAAAAATAATATGAGAAATTGTTTGATGACTATATCCGACAAAATACTTCTTAGAAAACGTTCGGTAATCGAAACAGTAAATGATGAACTCAAAAATATCTGTCAAGTAGAACACTCAAGACACAGAAGTTTTGGAAATTTCCTTAGCAATATCATATCAGGACTCATAGCATACAGTTTCTTACCTAAAAAACCACAAATCAAATTTCAAACACAAAATACTAACCAAATTTGCCTATTTTAAGAATCGAACTCAAGTTATTAATAATGCGATATACAAACTAACCTGAAAGTATTTCATCTTTGTTATTCCATTTAATTTAAATCTATGTGTTTTTTATTGTAGGTAATGTGTTCAACTAATTAGTTGAACATCTTGGCAGAAATAGCTTGGTAAGCTTCTTCGTTAATGGTAATCACTGCAGTATTTCGTTCTTTTTCTATGAGATTGTTATAGTTTTCGGTCTCATAATAGTACTTTACTTGCTCTTTTACCTCTTCTAAAGGGTAATAACTGAACTGTAAAGCTTTTTCAAATTTAATAATATAGACCCCTTTTTGAGCCCTGATTATTTTATGCTCATTTAATTGCATCCTTTGGGCATTCTGTTTGATGATCTCATCTGGATTATCTTCACCATATATTGGAACGGAATCATAAAAGATTCTTTGTTGATAGATTCCCGGAGGATATTTTTTTCATAGGAAGTAATATTTAACACAAACGTTTGTTCAAAAATAATGATCTTTTAGTCATGTAAAAATAATTTATCAAATACTGCCTTTTTCTAAAAAAAGATGAGAAATACTTAATGTCTGCTTATTCTTTTATTGGACAGTTGAAAAAGTCTGCTTTGGTTGTTGTCATGAGTCCTTATCTATATAGACTTAAAGTCTATTCTTGTTAAGAACAAAATTATTTAGAAATATGATCTTTGGATCGCTGTACCAAAAAGCGTTTATGTAGTTCTTTTAGCTTTTCAGGGAATTCTTTGCTCAAATTCGTTATCTCTTTAGGATCATCTTTTAGATTGTATAATTCCCAATCAGCAAGTTTTGGGTCTCCCTTACCATACTTTACGATTTTCCAATCCTTGTATCGCAAAGCCCAACGGTTAAAACTGTTGTTCCATGTCCAATATAAATCACGATCAGGAAGGTCTTCATTTGCAAATAAAACTGGTGCAAGGTTTAATCCGTCTAAGTTGTATTCCTTGTTTTGTTGGTGCTTTGTAATTTCCGTCAATGTTGGAAACCAATCTATTATGTGTACTGGCATAGCTATTTTTTTGGGCTTGATCTTTCCTTTCCAATACATAAATGCAGGCACATGAATGCCTCCTTCCCAAACATCCAGCTTTGACCCACGCATGGGAATTTCTTGATTAAAGTCTGTTAGATAGAGGTCATCTGGATATGAGTTACCTGCCCATGATACTTGAGGACCATTATCCGAAGAAAACAAAATAAGCGTATTATCTAATTTGCCTTCTTCCTCAAGTGTGTCTACAATGCGTCCAATAGCATTATCTAAATGATAAACTGCAGCTAAAAACAATCGCTTTTCTGGATCGGGTTCTTTTTGAATCTTACCTTGAGGATCGTTAAACCACTTTATTTTGTTTTCATTCAACCATCGGCTGGGGTCTTTAGGGTCAAGTTGGGTTGGAAGGTCTGTAAAACTACCTCTTTCATCAAGTGGCGTATGGGGAGCGTGATAGGTTAGAAACATAAAAAATGGTTGTTCTGATTTTTGTTTGATGACCCGTTGTGTTTCTTTAGTCATTAATTCAGTCACGTGGATCCCATCTTCATTCCCTACAATAGACTTATGGTTACGATGCCAAGCATTGGCCCATTTAGTTGATAACCTATAACGATGGTCGTACATCCCTACGGCACCAGCCATAGAACCATAACTTTCATCAAAACCGTGATGATTAGGACCATTAATGGTATCTGAACCCATATGCCATTTACCCGCAATATGTGTGCGATATCCTTCTAATTTTAACATGGTTGCCAATGTAGGAGTACCCACATCAAAACATTTTTCATTGGTCGCAATGTTGCCAGAGTATCCAAATCTACTGGGGTAACGTCCTGTAATACATGCTACACGTGTGGGAGTGCATTGTGGCATGGTATAATGTTGTTCAAAAAGCGCTCCTGACTCTGCAAGACGATCTAGGTTTGGGGTGTATACCGCATTGGGGTTGTTATATCCAATATCTCCCCAGCCTAAATCATCGGCTATAATAAGTAGAATGTTGGGTTTTTCTAATTTGGTTTTAGTGGTACAACCTAAGACCAAAAACACCGTAATTATTGCGATTAAAAGTTTATTATATTTCATTGTAGTATGTATGTTGGTACAACAAAAATGTTGAACTTTGCTGACCTTGTTAGTTATGCATTAGGATGATGTTGTAGAATAACGTTATTCCTATTTCAATTTTTTAATAATTATTGTCGGTCACAATCCATTCCCACTAATTATTGGTTTATTACAGTACCGTATTTATCCTTAATCATAAGATTCTCATTTGTTCCAGAGTTATTGATCAGTAATTAGCCATTCCATACTTCTCATGATCTTAACAATAGTCTATAGCCCACAAATTAGTAGCCAACATGATAATCTACAAAAACAAAATAATTCGTTTAAATTCTAGTTTTTTCATAAAAACACCACCTAAGCAATCGATTGTTTCTGTAATTAATAGTTTAGCAAACATATGAATCATAGTACTTATTTGCAATAAGTAATTAATAAAATAATAAATTTTCGTCAAAAAAAAAGAGGTAAAATGCAAATTACTATTTTCAGTATAAAAAAGCTTAAAAAAACAGACGAATAACATGTTAAAATAATAATACCTTAACGAGTATAATGTCATGGTATTCAAATAAATAATTCTAGAAAAACTTGTTCCCCTTCAATGCTAAAGCTCTTTAGGGTTCATGTAATGTTTTAAGAATAGTTTCGCTAAAATTTCTCCTTTAGGATGTAAATCTAATTAAGAAAATTATTAAAAATTAACAATATACATGATAAAGCTCTTAAGCAAATATCTTTCAAATTAAATAAAACAATAGAATACATAAATTCTTTAAAAACATTTTAAAATTTAAAATTAAATAAGATTTTATTAATATATTGCGCTAAACAAACGTTTGTTTTAATTTTTTAATCATAATATGAGATTCAAATTAATTAAAACACCGTTTAACATAATCTCCAAGTAGACTTTATCTCTTGGTTTTCAAATAAATATTTACAAATAAAATTTTAACATGAAAAAAAACATTTTCTTTTTGACAACTTCTTTTATATTATGTATTAATATACTAGTAGCTCAACAAACTCGAGAAAAGGTATCTCTCAATGAAGGATGGCGCTTTTTACCTGAAGGTACTGCTTTTGGTCAAAATAAAACTTTAGTTGATGATAATGCTTGGGAAAAAGTAAACATCCCTCATACTTGGAATGCTTTTGATCCTTATGACGATAAAAAAAGTTATCGAAGAGGAATAAGTTGGTATCGAAAAAAAATTAAACTATCTAAGGAGGAACTTAAGGGAAAAAGAGCCTTTTTACACTTTGAAGCAGCAAACCAAGTAGCAGATGTTTATGTTAATGGTATTCAAGTTGGTAGGCATAAAGGAGGATATACTGGTTTTACTTTTGAAATCACCAAAGCCATAGACTCTGAAGACGATACTCAACTCATAGCGGTAATGGTTAATAACGCTCATGACGCTATGATTGCTCCTTTGGCTATTGGTTACACGCTTTATGGTGGAATTTATAGGGATGTCTGGTTAATTACAACAAATGAGACACATTTTGATTTATCTGATTATGGTTCAGAGGGCATATTTATAAAAACACCCGAAGTATCCGAAGAAAAGGCTACAGTTAGTATTAATGGTAACATTGTAAACCAATCATTAGATACCGATTCTGTCCAAGTTGAGTCTATAATTTTAGATGCACAAGACAATGTAATAGCAAAAACTACTACTGAACTTAATGTATTAGCTGAATCAAAAGGAGATTACACTCATAACTTAGAAATTAATAAACCTAAACTATGGAGTCCTGATAATCCTTATCTATATAAAGTACATTCCATAATAAAGAAAAATGGTGTTACAATAGACAAACTAATAAATCCATTGGGTTGCAGATGGTTCTCGGTTGATGAGAACAAAGGCTTTTTTCTTAATGGAAAACACATAAATCTTCGAGGCACTACACGACACCAAGATATGCTCGATAAAGGTTCTGCACTGTCTAATGAAGATCATAGACGAGATATGCAGATTATAAAGAATATGGGCTGTAACTTTATTAGAATCTCACATTATCCGCAAGATCCAGAAGTACTAAGAGCAGCCAATGAATTGGGATTGATTGCATGGGAAGAAATTCCTTTAGTAGACTATATGACCATAGATGAAGAGTTTTTAGACAATTCAAAAAACATGCTTCTTGAAATGATTCATCAACATTACAATCAACCTGCTATCGTACTTTGGGGTAGCATGAACGAGATTTTTCTTTGGGGTAACAATGAAGCCCGTATAAGAAGACAAACAGATTCCGTCTATATGCGCAATGTGGCCAAATTTGCCAAGGAGTTGAACAATTTGATCGAAAAGGAAGACCCAACACGTTTGTCCACCATTGCCATGCATGGAGGTAGCAAAGATTATGATGCAGTTGGCATTGAGGACACGCCGCAAGTAAGTTCCTATAATATCTATGCCGGTTGGTATGGAGGTACATTTGATGGATTTGGCAGGTTTTTTGACAACTTACACAAGAAAAAACCAAAACAAAAAATATTTGTAAGTGAGTATGGTGCTGGTGGTGATTTGCGTTTAAATTCGGACAAACCAATACGATTTGATTTCACAGGGCAATACCAACGAATGTTCCATGAAGCGCATTTAAAACAAATAAATGAACGGGACTATTTTATTGGCACCTCAATTTGGAACGAGTTTGATTTCTCTCAACCCCACGTTGGTGGTCCCATCCCACATTTGAATCAAAAAGGCATGTTTACTTGGGATAGAAAACCAAAGGATGTATACTACATGTATAAAGCTAATTGGAACAAAGAACCTATGGTTTATATAGCAGAAAGAGATTGGCCAAAACGTGCTATGACAGGCAAATCAGAAACTTATGATATTACTATCTATACAAACTTATCAAGTATTGAACTCTATCAAAATGGTAAAAAGCTAGGTAAAAAATCGCCTATAGGTTTAAATAAAATAGTTTGGAAAGTTAAACTAAAAGAAGGGATCAATAATTTTAGAGCTGTAGGTAAAAATGGTGGTCAGCTTATAGAGAATTTCACCACTATTGAAATGGTTAATTATACCAATGAAACCAATAAAATGGGAGATAATTTTGCTATAAATGTGGGTTCAAATGCCCAATATTTAGACAATGCTAATAAAGTTTGGATTCAGGATCAACCCTTTAATAATCTTTATGGTTATAGATCAAACAATACTAGACAAACCTTACTTAACAGAAAGCATATTATCAGGAATTCAAAGCATGATCCTATGTATTATACTTTTTTAGATGGTGTTAAAAATTACACACTTAATTTAGAAAATGGAGTTTATGCAGTTACTATGTATTTCATAGAGAATGATAAAGAAGCTAAAGTGGGGCAAAGAATATTTGATGTCTCTTTAAATGGGAAATTATACATGGATAATTTGGATATTATGAAAGAGGTAGGTTTTTGCTATGGTATTGAAAAAACAGTTGAAGTAAATGTCTCAGACAATAAAATCTCTATTGATTTTAAGGCAGAACAAGGTAAGGCTGTACTTAGTGGATTAGAAGTTACCAAAATAGAGTAATAATAGGGATATTATACTATGAATTTACGACGTACAATACCATTAGTTATGCTCCTTATGGTTAGCCTTGGGGTGTTTTCCCAAGCGCGGGTTAAAGGGGTTACAACTTTTACTGGAACTAATTTTCTTGATTTATTACTAGAAGTAGAAGGGCTTCCTAATCAGCCAATAGTGGTCAAAGGTGTGATATCTTCCAATACCAATGGCGTACTTTGGCAGGGAAATATATCAGGGAAAAAGTTTGAAAGAGATGGTAAACAATACGTTGGGGCCTTACTTAAGAACCTATCACCTGTACTATGGACACCTTTACAGCCCAATCTGTACACTTTTTTTATTGAACTTTACGCAAACGATTCCGTAATTGCTTCAACACAAGAAAGAATAGGCTTTAGGTCTTTTGAATCAAAAGATGGACAGCTATTTTTAAACGGAAGCCCCATTTTTCTTAGGGGAATTGCCATAAACCCACCTGGAAGGGGAATTCCATCCGATCTTGAGAAAAGTAGGGAATTTGCATTAGAGTATGTTCAGTTCATGAAAAATATGAACGTGAACATTATTAGAATACCAGATAATGAAGACTGGTATGACGTCTGTGATGAATTGGGCATGATGGTATTTGGTGGTAATTATAGCGGTAGTGTTGCTAACGGCGGTTATATGAAAGCTCCCAAACCAGAGGACTATGAATCTTCCATTAGTTGGTACCGTACTAAAAAATTCAATAAAATAGCGCACCACCCTTCATTGATGGTCTACGCCATAACTAATGAGACACCCTATAGAGGAGATAATTTTAAACAGTGGCAAAATTTTCTAAAATACGCTTTTAAGAAACTCCAGAAAGATTGGGATAGTACCCGTTTATATATTGGTAATGCAGGTTATGGTTATGGGCAATCTGGTGATATTTGTGACCTTCACAGATATTGGGGCTGGTATTATTCCTCACCTTTCACCTTTTTGAATACACGGAACAACAAGAACATCGTACCATTTGATAAACCTGTTCAGCCAATAACATTTACTGAATGCGTTGGTAATTATACCGGTCCTGACGGTAGATACAATCTATCACCAAACCACAAAAACCCCGTTTCACAGTTATGTTGGACAGGGCATGCCGCAACCAAAATGCAGGCCAAATTAGCAAGTGATCATCAAGTCTTTACTATAAAACAAGTATTGGAACTTAACCGAAGGTTAAGAGTGCACAACAAGGAACTCTCAGGTGTTTTTCCTTTTACCATCTTATTTAAGAATTGGCATACGATAGGCTGTTTTTCAGAAATGGAGCCTAAAAAAGCTGCTTTTCAAGCTAAGATTTCCTATGCCCCCGTGCTGTTGAGTTGGGAATTATGGACGCAAAATGTGTATGCAGGTCAAAATTTCCCTATCCGATATCATATTGTAAACGATGCGGATGATTTTATGGATGTGACAGATGCCCAATTGGTATATAAAGTAATCGACGAATCTGGAAAGGTTTATGATTCTGGCAAGGTGGTCTTACCAACAGTTCCGTATTACGGCACCCAAAGCGGTCAACTAACCTTAAGTCTGCCAGCGGTAATGCAATCTGGAAAATATAAAGTGGTTGGAGAACTCCAAAAAGGAGATAAGGTCATAGGCTCAAATAGCACCAAGTTGTATGTAGGCAACAAACGTAACATAAATCCATCACGTGACATTTTCGTTCTTGATCGGGATACTAAAGTTATAAATGCCCTTGACGCTTTGAAAATTTCTGATTATCAAATCGTTTCAAGACCAAAGGAGCTTACAGAATCTGGTTTGTTGATTCTAGGGCGTGAAGGGGTTTTGGCAAAAGACACCCAAAAGTCTATCAAAAAGTTTGTCTCTAAGGGAGGTAGAGTGCTAATAACAGGAGAACTGGAAGGTTTGTATCCCAAAATTAGTGAACTCTGCGGTATTACCATAAAGGAAGGTAGTATGGATATTGATAACGGGACCTACCCTCCACCATTGCGACCGTCAAAAAATGGCTTTAATATAAATCCAGAAAGACCAGACCACCCTCTTTATAGAGGAATACAACGGGAAGACTTAAAAATTTTCTCAGACTACACAGCTTGGGATGAGTCTAAACCAGGCTTCCCAAAAATTTATCCTGTTGAAAACGGATTCTCTTTTGATAAAGGAGCATCCTTTGAAAATATTGCAGTTTTGGGTAATTATAGTGTAGGATTAGAGGCCATTGCCGTAGCAGAAGTTTTCCAAGGTAACGGCAGCTACATGATCAACGCCTTTCAGTTGCTAAAAAGAGTAGACAAAGACCCATTAGCAGATAGATTACTGCAGAATAGTATTGCCTATATGGCAAATGATAAAGAGCATGATGCACATCCTTTGGTCGAAGACACTATTTCATGGGGACAATACGAAACAGAGAAGGGGCTTTTAACAGGTATAAACAGTGGCTTTATGCTAAATTCCAAACCCTTACTCACTGGTAGCTATAAAGACAAACCCTTGGTTTTAAAACCAGAGGGCCACATGTATGCAGAACGGTATGGTGGGTGGAATACCAACCCAGGACTACAATATGTACCTTATGGTAGGAGGGCTTTTGGTCCGTATTTCCATAGGGGCTTTGGGGGCGTTCCAGAAGCGTATGATTATGGTTCCCTTGGTAGAGCGGAGTTTTATTGCGCAGTTGAAAAAAATGTAAAACAGATGAAAACATTGGTTTGGAACCCTGCAGATGAAAACCTTACTGTCCATTGTACCATTAATGGAAGTAGGGTAGAAAAAAGTGTTCAACCAGATCAAAAAATATGGATAACAAATCCCTTTAAGTCCAAAGATATAAACAAAGTAGTACTCGAGGCTGATAGACGTATTGTTTTTTTGGAAACAGAATTCAATTAATTATTAACTAAATATTAAATTTTTATGAAACATCTAAACATTAAATTTTTTATGACATTCATGGTTGTAGGTTTGTTCGGAGCTTTTGTTACTGCGCAAACTACTTACTATGTACACCCCGGAGTAGGTAACGATAGTTCTAGCGGAACCTCACCGGAGCAGCCTTGGCGAACGTTGAACAAGGTAAGTACGACCAACTTTAACCCTGGTGACATTATCAGGTTTAGAGCGGGGTTTACTTTTCCTGGTAC
This sequence comes from uncultured Flavobacteriaceae bacterium, assembly GCA_947487895.1. GTDB lineage: Bacteria > Bacteroidota > Bacteroidia > Flavobacteriales > Flavobacteriaceae > Seonamhaeicola. The sequence goes on along the minus strand of CANKYF010000009.1, from coordinate 86,588 downwards.
ATTGATCATAAGCTCTAGCGGAGCATCTGGGAATCCTATTACGTATGATAAATACGGTCCTGGCGACCTGCCGATTATTGATGGTGAAGGTGCAGACCTTGCCGTACACATTTTGAACAAAGAATATTTAGAGTTTAAAAACTTTAAGATCACCAACTTTAGGGAAGGTACAATAACCGCCGACGATCTCTTCTTGGGAATGCTTATTGAAAGTGTGGATTTTGGTACCGTTGACCACTTACATTTTGATAATATAACAATATTTAGGGTAAATAGTGCCTCTATTAAAAGTGTAAGTAACACCCGCTTTTTTGGAGGCGCCATTCTGTATGCAAGAGGTGAAACCGTACCCAGTAATTTCAACGATGTGCTTTTTGAAAATTGTACTTTTGAAGACCTTGGTAGAACAGGTTTGAGCACACGCTCAGAATGGTGGTTGCGTAATCCGGATTCTTCTTTTGGTGAGGATTTGGGCGACGGCCGTACCGATAACTGGTTCCCAAGCACCAATGTGGTCATAAGGGACAATGTTTTTCAAAGAATACGAGGTAACGGACTTATTGTAAGGGTTACCGACGATGCTTTGGTAGAAGGTAACTTTTTTGACCTTTGTGGTGATGGGATTTCTGGTAACGCTGCCTTTAACTTTAATACAGACGGAACTGTTTTTCAATTTAATGAGGCACAAAGAACCGTATACAATCAAGGTGATTCGGATGCTAGAGGAATTGATAGTGATTTTCGTACTAAAAATACTATCATACAGTATAATTATCTGCATGATAATGGTCTAGGCGGTGTTGTAGCCACTGGTGGTAATGAAGTAGGGTCAATACCTACAAGATTTAATTTGAATACCGTTATCAGATATAATATTATTGAGAACAATGCAAGACAAGGCATGCACTTTTCTGGGAATCTGATCGGTTGTGAAGTATACAACAATATCTTTTATGCTGATGATCGGTTTGATAATGTGGTCATTGCTAATTTTAGACGCTGGGGAAATGTGTTCCCACGTGATTTTAACTTTACCAATAACGTATTTCAGTTTGAAGGGGATAATCCTAGCTATAATTTTCAAGACGGAAACGGCTTTGGAGCTATGAATATCCGTTTTACCAACAATATTTATTTTGGTCCCACGGCTGATAAGCTTCCCATAGCCTCAAACCCGGAATCCATACCGCAGGTGACTTCAAAAGACAGTAATTTTTCGTTGCAAGACCCATTGTTCAGAGGTATGGTAAATGGAGTTATGGATTATGCTTTATTTGAAAATTCTCCTGCTATTGGCGCTGGAGCTAGTGTACCACAACCATCAATTGATTATTACGGTAATTCCATTGGTAACGGTCCCTTGAACATTGGTATTTACCAAGGAACACCAATAGCAGGAGGCCCAACTCCACCTGCACCTCCAGCTGGTCCTGGTGTGGTTTACGTTTCAGAAGATGCCCAAATTAGGGATGGTAATTTTGTAAATACCAATTATGGCAGTGCTACGACGGTTGGTGTAAAGAAAGCATCTGCAAACGTTACAAGAAGAGGATTGTTAAAGTTTAATGTGGGCAATAGAAACATTTCTTCTGCAACACTTAGGGTCTTTGCCACTTCAAATTCTGCCGAGACTTACCAGAACTTCATTTATGGAGTTGATGACAATTGGTCTGAAGCCACCGTCACCTTTAACAATGCCCCAACAGTTGGCAGTAATGCCCCTTTAAGAGGGTTTTCCATAGAAAGTGCCAATGGTAGATGGTATGATATTGACCTTACCTCCTATGTACAATCCCAAGCTCAAGGTGATGGGATAGTATCGCTTTTAATTACAGATAGAAATTCATCAACACATTTAACAAGAATTACTTCAAAAGAAGGGAATAGTGACTTTATAAGCCATATTATCATTGAATCAGACGATACCTTGGTCCCCGTTAGGGAAGATGCTTACACTAGAGCTGGTAGTTTTTCAGATACTAATTTTGGAACAGCTGCAACCGTAGATTGTAAAACCAGCTCGCCCGAGTTCAATAGGTTTGGGCTCCTTAAGTTTGATAGTACACAATATGATGATAACATTGTTTCTGCAACGCTAAATTTCTTTGCTTCTACAAACACAGGCAACAGCTTTACGCAGAACATCAGGGCGTATGGCAATAACTGGTTTGAGAGTAACATTACAGAGAATAGTAGGCCTGCGCCAGGACAAGTATTAGCTTCAGTAACTTTTGATAGTCAAGCAGGAAAATGGTACAGTATAGACGTAACTGACTGGGTACAAGAGCAGAAGGACAATGGCTGGTCTAGGGTGTCGTTTGCCATAGAAGATACCAATGGAAGTACATTTTTATCAAGAATTACTTCAAAAGAAGGTGACCCAGAAATGGCAGCTTTTTTAGAAGTAGAAAGTAATAATGCTAGTACTAATAAATCGGTTAAAGCCCTTTCGTTAGTTACTAATTCAGAAGATGTAAACCAAGCGTTTTCTATCTACCCAAATCCTGTTCAACATGATTTTAACATAGAGAAAACCTTTACTACAAGTGACAATATTGAGGTTTCAATTTACAGTATTACTGGTAAATTAATCACTACTTCAGCAGAAAAAGTTGAAGCAGGTCTGTGGAGCAAAAACTTTAACAGAAGTGATTTAAAATTGTCTCGTGGTATTTACACAATAAAACTCACTAGTGAGAAATCTGGTCAATTTTCTTCGAAAATATTAGTCTATTAATGACGACATGACATAGTAATAACAAATAAATTATTAATAGTAGGGTTGCAAATCAATATTAAATGTTGATTATGCAACCCTTTTTTTATAATAACGTTTATAATAAATGATAATGTAAAAAATTAAATAAACAACATCTCAATATAAATAGTAATGTTACTAGTGTTGTAGGAGGAGGAAATATTTGGAAACATTTTGCAGCAGTAGTGTGCAACGGTGGTAGAAAATAGTAAAATATCTCTTTGTGGCCACTATTCCTGTAATTATAAGAGTACTTTGATATTCTATGGCAAGAGAGATCGTATTCACATTTTCACAAAATAGTTACAATTCAATTGCTACAAGGTTTGATAAAAAAGAAAGATGTAAAAAGTTTTAAACTAAAATTCCAATAGAGTTTTTTGTTCTTATAAGATAGTAAAATATCGTTTTAAACTACTTTATCACTTTATGTTAAATCAGTTTATTTATTGACGTTAATCTTTAGAAGTAATAATAACAGACAATTTTGAATCATCTTCATTAAAACTTTTCACATCTTCTGGCAAAACTTTAGTTTCAGACAAATAAACTCTTTTAAGACCTGGAAGTTCTTTAATAACAGGTAAAGACACCTTGCTTACTAATGTGTTATAAAGATTAAGTATTTCTAAATGTGATGCATTCTTAAGGTGAAAAACTCCGTTGTCAGATATTTGAGTATTATCTAATTCTAAACGTGTAAGATTTGAAAATTTTATCAAGCCTGATAAATATTCATCTTTTACATTTGTCCCAGAAAGTACCAACCAAGTAATATGACTACTTGCCATCTCAAGGGTTTTCATTTTCTCTAGCGTCAAATCTTTACCAGTATAACTTATATCAAGTAATGGTATCTTCTCCCCTAAAACTTTTACTTTAAAGCCTTGTTTCTGAATTGCAGAAATTTTGGTACTATCTAAAGGAGAAACTTTCACTTTTTCATACCAAGGCTTTGGTTCTGTATTAAGCCCATATTGTCTTAATAAAACAGGTTTCATATTTTTACTTATTTCTACATCTGTTAGAGTAGCTTCAAAAGAAGCTCCCTGATTTATCCACCATTCAATAGTCTTGATTTGATCATAGGTTAACACTTTTTTTGTTGGAGGCATGAACTTGATACTTTTTTGAGGTAATGTAATTCTCCTAAAAAGCTCACTACCTTCAGCATTCCCCTCAATTATCATATTATTATTGCTGCCACCCAACATCAATGAATCTGCATATGCCATATTCAAACCACCTCGTTTAACTTCATCACCATGACAATTTATACAACTATTCTCAAAAATAGGATATATTAAATCTTCATAAACCTTTACCGAATCTGGATTGATTAACTGCTTTTCCTGAGCAACTTCATTTTTAGCACCCATTAGATTTTGCAAAGGCTCTGGAGCAAACTCGGTTAAATAAGTATCTCCATGAGTAAGATTTCCTCCCTGATGACCTTCAATAGAAAGTAAAACAATAATCAGCAAATTAAATCCATGTTGTATTATTTTAGAGTAGTTATAATAATTCTTTTTTAACCACCACCCTGCAAAGAAAATTGGCACTAAAACAATACCCAACCAACGATGAAGAAAAAGTTGTTCTTCTTCATAGAGCCCAGTTTCTCCTAAATACCAACCACAAAGTGCTGCCATTATTGCGCTTAACCCGCTTAAAAACCAAGCTATAGAAATAAGTGAACTTATTTTCTCCAATTTTTTGAAAGATTGCCACCACTCCAACAATATTGCTAGAAAAACAAAACCAATTGGCATGTGAACAAATAGCGGATGAAAACGACCTAAAAATGTACTAAAATCTAATGCAATCATATAATTTTCAATTAATTTTTCATTGAAATTGAGGGTTAAATTCTATGTAGTTTATAAGGGTACGTTCCTCCTGCTTTCCATTGGCAGACATATAAATTTTTATCGTTATCAATACACACATCATGACAATGTTTAAAAATGGGTTTGTCTTGCAGCATCAATTTTAATTTATCATTTTCATCATACTGAGGAGCTGTACCTCCAGGATTAGATATCACTTTATTCTCTTTATCTAAAATAGTTACAAAACCTTTATTTAGTTGCATGTTATAGTTCCCTTTATCCATTCCAAAACAAACACCAGAATAGACATTTTCTTCGTCTATCACTGGTCGACTAATGAAAAGACCAGGCATGTAGTAGTCTTCCAAAAATTCGCCATCTAAAGAAAAACGCTTAAAAGAATTTTTAATTCGTGCAGAACAGAGTAGCGTAGGCTTTTCTGGGTCTCTAGTATCTAAGGCAACACCGTGAACTTGTTTGAATTTTTTTTCATTAAGGAAGCTATCACCTCCAAATTTTCTAATAAAGTTCCCTTTTAAGTCATATTGCAAGATATACTGTGATCCGTACCCATCTGCAACATAAATATCTCCATTTGGACCAATAGCTGTTTCTGTAGGCTTAAAGGGCATATTTTTACTGTAAGTTCCAATTTTTGCTGGGTGCTCAAGTTCTCCAAGAATTTTTCCATTTAAGGTCGTTTTTACTACTTTACCCGAACCTGGATCTGTGATGTAAAGAACTTCTTCTCCTCCTTCATCATGTATGTTCAGACCATGGGCTTGAGATAGATTTAGTGTCCAGCTATCCAGTAATTTTCCTGAAGTATCATAAATTATAACATTGTTTTTTACATGGTCTGTAAGCATAATCAATCTTCCTTTGCTATCCATAACCATTTCATGACAATTCTTAACTGGATATTTTTCAGGATTAAGATTTCCCCAATCCCTTTCTACTCGATATGTAAAATCGCCATGTCCTATTATTTCATTGTCAAGTGTCGTCTTAGAGTGTTGAATATAAAAAGGAACACTTGGAGATGCCATTAAGCCACCAATGCCTAATGAAGCTTTTTTTACAAATTGTCTTCTATTTCCCATACTATTTATGCTAAAATATCTTTTATTACATGACCATGCACATCTGTTAAACGATAACGACGGCCTTGATGTTTAAACGTTAGTCTTTCATGGTCCATCCCTAAAAGGTGTAACAAGGTGGCCTGAAAGTCATGAATATGCACCCCATTTCGAACCACATTATAGCTAAAATCATCAGTTTCACCATACACCATACCAGGTTTAACTCCTGCTCCTGCCATCCACATAGTAAAGCAGCCTGGGTGATGGTCTCTACCATAATTAGTTGCTGTTAATCTTCCTTGAGAAAAACTAGTACGACCAAATTCGCCTCCCCAAATAACCAAGGTATCTTCTAATAATCCGCGTTGTTTTAAGTCTGTTATGAGTCCAGCTGTAGCCTGATCTGTATCCATGGCTTGCGACTTAATTGCTCCAGGCAGATTACCATGCTGATCCCATCCTGTATGATAGAGCTGTATAAACTTCACATCTTTTTCTGCCAAACGACGAGCTTGAAGACAGTTAGCAGCATATGTACCAGGCTTTCTAGCATCTTCTCCATAAAGCTTGTAAATATGTTCTGGTTCATCGGAAACATCTACTGCATCGGGAACTGAATTTTGCATCCGGTATGCCATTTCGTACTGATTAATTTTTGATTGAATTTCAGGATCGTTCCATAAATTATATTGTTCATTATTAAAATCCTTAATATAATTGAGTGCTCTTCTACGGTCGTGATCATGAACTCCATGAGGATTGTTCAAGTATAACACAGGATCTTTTCCTGAACGAAACTGTACGCCTTGGTGATGAGAAGGTAAAAAACCGTTTCCCCATGCAGCAGAACTTAAGGGTTGCGCACCTCCAGAACTACCTTTAGATAACATGACAACAAAATTGGGCAAATTTTCATTATCGCTACCAAGACCATAACTAAGCCATGAACCTATGGAAGGTCGTCCGCTAATTTGCGATCCACTTTGTACAAACATAACGGCTGGTTCATGATTAATAGCATCGGTATGCATAGATTTGATGATACATAGGTCATCAACAACTTTTGCCGTATGAGGAAAAAGTTCACTCACCCAAGCACCAGACTGTCCATATTGTTTAAAATCATAAATAGACTTTACCAAAGGAAAAGTTGATTGATCTGTTACCATACCAGAGTTTCGTTGCATACCCCTAACGGAATCTGGAATCTCTTGTGCGTGCCATTTAGAAAGTGCTGGCTTATAATCAAAAGTTTCTAATTGTGAAGGACCACCGCTTTGAAAGAGATAAATAACACGTTTTGCCTTTGCTGGAAAATGCGTACCCTTTAAAATATTATTTATGCCATTGTTAGATGGGTTACCAGAAATCAATGAATTAGCAAAGGAATTTGTTGGTCCCAACATGCTTGATAATGCAATAGAGCCAAAACCAAGTGATGCCTTTTTTAGAAACCCTCTACGAGTCTGCTGAAATAATTGCTTTTTTAAAAATTCGTCCATTTTCTTTAAAATTGTTTTAGTCCTTTATTGTTAAATGGTCATGAGAACCAACTACCTAATAGTATAAGCTTCTGAGGTGTTCATAATTCCATTAACAACTGTAGCCAAAGCGGCCACTTTTATTGGATTAGAAGTATCTTTTATTCTGGTCTCACCCATACTTAGATAAGAAATAGCATCTTCTTTATTTGTAGAAAACCGCTTTAGCTCATCATTGTAAAAATTACTTAATAGTTCCATTTCCTTTGTTGAAGGTTTTCGTCCTGTACTCAATTGAAATGCTGTTTGTAATTGTTTTTGATTACTACTACTATAATTATTCATTATATTTTCCGCCAAAACATATGATGCTTCAACAAATTGTGGATCATTGAGCAGTACTAATGCTTGCAATGGTGTACTGGTCTGTCTCCGTTTTACTGTACATACACTGCGATCACCCACATCGAAAATCTGCATTGAAGGTGGTGCAGAGGTACGTTTCCAAATGGTATACAAACTTCTACGATAAAGACCTTCACCAGGTTCTTGTTTATATTTGTAACGCCACCATTTATTACTGATTTCTTCCCATAATCCATCAGGTTGATACGGGTATACGCTTGAACCTCCAATTTTTCTTGACAATAGACCACTTATAGTCAACGCATTATCTCTTACCATTTCTGCTGACATTCGTGTGCTAGGGCCTCGGGCTAACAAAGTGTTATCTATATCGATATCTAATAGTTTGGAATTAATTTCTGAGCTCTGTTGATATGTTGCAGACATTACTATCAATTTGTGCATTTTCTTAATGTCCCAACCAGATTCCATAAATTCAACAGCTAACCAATCCAATAACTTAGGGTGTGAAGGTAAATCTCCTTGGTTCCCAAAATCATCAGATGAAGCTACTAATCCTTTACCAAAATGTTGTTGCCATATTCTATTTACAAACACTCTTGCTGTAATTGGATTTTTTTTATCAAATAACCATTTAGAAAGACCTAGTCTATTTCTTGGTAAGTCATCATTAAATGGCATTATAGCTTCAGGAACATCTGGTTGCACCTCTTCAGAAGGAGCGTCATACATCCCTCTATCTAGTATAAAAGTAGGTCTTGGTTCTGGTAAATCACCCAAAACCATAATCTCTTTAATAGGTTCTATTTCCTCGATTTTTTGCTTTCGTAGTTCTTGTATTTTTTTGCGTTTTTGTTCTGAGTTTTCATCAATACTTTTATAGTAAAAATCTATTAACAGGTTCTTGTTTTTTTCTAAAACAGCTAATTCTAGAGCTTTTTTAGGTAAGTTGTCATAAAGCACTTCTAAAGCAGATAATTCTCTGTTATATATTTTAAGATTATCAACGCCTCCATCTTTAAAGGTTTTGAATTTATCACGTATCCCCATAGTAAATCCCTTAAAACCATAAGTATGTATGTTTTTCTTATATAGTATGGATTTATAAAGGTTGTCTATTTCAACCGTTAAAGGCACCTCTTTACCATCAACATAAATTTTTAAACCAGATGCTTTTGCAAGCCCATCGTAAGAAACGGTCACATTATTCCATTTCTTTGTAGCAATAGGTTCTTTTGTTTTAACTTGAATAGCATTGGTAGGCCATGATCTAGATAGAACAAATTTTAAATGGTTATCTTCTAAATAAAGGGAATACCCTTTTAGCCCCAGACGTTTTTCCTCACAGTGTGTAAAAACAGCAGCATCTTCATAAATAGTCTCAGGATATAGAGATAGGGAGAATGTAAAAGGATCGGATTGATCAAACCACCCAAGCTTTTTTGGCAATGTAACCGTAGTATAATCATCAAAAAATAACGCCTTACCACTTTCTACATTAACAACTTTAGGTTCATTAACAAGTGCTGGTTTTCTATTGCCTGTTATATTGGGTGTATTGTACTTTTTCTTTCCTATTAATTTATATTGATTAAAATTAAAATCTGCAACTTTTCCTTTTTTAAGCCCTTCATTTAATTCTATTTGAAGATTATCATAAAAAGATTTTGATAGTTCTAGCTCATCTAAACTCTTATTTTGTACTGAGATTAATTCATTTTTTGTTTCATTAATTATATTATCAACATATTCTAAAACTTTCTCTTGCTCATCATTTGCAAGCAATAAAGACGGACCTGCAACTTGCCCTGGGCCATAAACAGCAGTTCCCAATTCATTGGTGCTATTAAAAAAAGCAAAAAGCTCGTAATGATCTTTTTGACTAATTGGGTCATACTTATGATCATGACAACGTGCGCATTCCACACTAAGACCTAAAAAAGCTTTACCTACAGTAAGTGTTCTGTCTGCCACATACTCTACACGATACTCTTCATATATGATCCCTGCTTCAGAATTTTTCCTGTGCAAACGGTTAAAAGCTGTTGCCAAAACACTTTCTTGCGTGGGTTTCTCAATAAGATCGCCCGCTATTTGTAAAGTAACAAACTGATCATAGGGCATATTTTCATTAAAAGTATCTATAACCCAATCTCTGTAAGGACTAAAGTCACGGTGTTTATCATCGAGATACCCATCACTATCTGCGTATCTGGCTACATCCATCCAATCAGCAGCCATACGTTCTCCATAGCTAGTAGAGCTTAAAAGTCTATCTACTAACTTTTCATAAGCATTATTAGAGGTGTCATTAACAAAATTCTCTATTTCCTGCAAAGTTGGGGGAAGTCCTGTTAAACCAAAACTTAATCTGCGTATTAATAATTCTTTAGATGCTCTTTTAGTAGGTTGCAATTTTTCATTTTCTAGTTTACCAGCAACAAAATGATCAATTTCATTTTTCACCCAAGCTTTTAAATTGTTATCCAATTCTGGGAGCGGCTCCTTCTTGGGTTTAATAAAAGACCAATGTTCTTTATATTCAGCCCCTTGATCAATCCATTTAGTTATTATAGCTTTTTCCCTATTGGTTAAGCTAACATTAAAAGATGGAGGAGGCATTAGTAATTCAGGGTCATCTGAAAATATTCTATTAACAACTTCACTTTGCCCAGGTTTACCAGCTACAATAGGATGTTTTCCTGACCCCTCTAAAGCTTCATAAGCATTTTTAGCAATATCTAATCGAAGGCCTGCTTTTTGATTTGCCATATCTGGTCCATGACAGGCAAAACACTTATCAGATAAAATTGGTTTCACATGGTAATTGAAATCAATTTTTTCTGGAATATCTTCCATTACAGTCAAAATCTCTTCAGGAGCGTTAAACCCACAACCAAAAAAAAGTAAGGCTAAAATAGAACATAAAGTATTTAAAAAGAATTTCATAGTTTCGAAGCTTTTTTCAAAAATAATTCAATATATTAACAGTTAAAGCGTTAAAAAACTGTGTTTTTAACTGTTAAAAAACACCATTAAAGGTTAAATATATCATTTATGAATAATCAGGAATACCAAAAATATCTTGATAAGATAATAACAAGTAATTCGTTCGGCAATTCACCAACTTATTCTAATTTATTGCGCTATTTGGTGAAATGCACCATGGAAAATGATATTCCAAAAGAAGCTGAGATTGCATCTCAAATTTTTGGAAAAAAGGAATTTGACCCTTCAGAAAGCACACTAATACGGGTTAATGTATATAATCTTAGAAAGAAGCTTAAGATATATTATCAAAATGAAGGTGCTAAAGATAAGATTATATTGCGTATCCCTAAGGGGAGGTATGGAGTCTCATTTGAAAGAAAAGAAAGTATTCCTTTTTCTAAAAAAGTTTTTTTTAAACAAAAGATTTTACCAATAGTTTTGATGTTATTTGTTGGTTCATTGATGGTTAATGGGTTTCTTTATTCTAAAGCAAATTTCAACAGCTCTTTTAATGATTCTGCACTGTGGTCTGAGATTTTTAAATCGAAAAAAAACATGATGTTGTTGGTTGGCGACCTCTATTTGTATCAAGAGATTGATACTATACAGCAGACGCAAAAGATAATACGAAATCCGATAGTAAATTCTAATGAAGATTTATTGAATTTACAGAATACCATGAATTCAACTAGTATTAACTATGAACCCCTATCATACTCGCACTTAATTAGAAATAGCATGTCTTGGGTTAAGGATCTAAGCAATGTATTATATGGCAAAAACAAGAATTTTACAGTTCGAACTGTATCTAGATTTAATGCTAAAGAGCTACCTGAAAACGATATTTTGGTTGTTGGTATGGTAAAAACATTAGGTATTTTTCGTGATTACATAAAAAAATCAACAATTGAATATGATTCTAAATCTGGAGATTTTCTACTCAAAATAAAAGATAGTGAAAAAAAAGAGCTTTTTGGCCCTTCTGGTGAGCCGGAAAACCATCATACCGATTATGCACTAATGATGAAAACACCTGGGCCTAGTGGTAATAACATTTATATTTTTGCAGGAATTTGGGATACTGGAGCATCACAAAGTTTTAAGAATTTTACTGATGAAAAACTGGTCAAAAAACTTGAACAAAAAATGGTTGATGAACTAGGAAAAATACCTGATTACTTTGAAGTGTTTTTTAAGGTGAGTGGCGTTGATAGGATGGAATTAAGTTCAAAGATTATACATTTAGGAGAGTTAAAATTTAACTAATTCTAGCAACTAAAATTGCGCGTATAATTTTCTAAGTTTCTCAAAATATTAGTTTGCTACCTTTTATTTGTGATGACTATGTTATTATTTTGATCATATATTATTAAAATAGCCCGTAAAACTATGTTTACAGGCTATTTTATTTTATAAGAAATCTCAAGCTTCTTTAAACAAAGTCCCTAATACCCCTTTCTAGGCCTGCTAGTTCCGCCAATCCTTTTAAGCGACCTAAAAGAGGATATCCAGGGTTTGCTTTCCGTTTAAAGTCATCTAATATTTTATGCCCATGATCTGGACGCATTGGAATATTGAAATCTAATCTTCCTGTTTTCTTCCTTCTTTTTAATTCTTCAATAATAACTTTCATTAGACCTACCATATCAACACTTTCATCTAAATGTTCGGTTTCAAAAAAGTCTCCATTATCCAATATTTTTGTACTTCTCAAATGAAGAAAATGCACACGCTCAGCATATTTTTTAAATAGCTCTGATAACTTATTGTCTTTTCTTGCTCCCAGTGATCCTGAACAAAAAGTAATTCCATTATTTAATGATGGGCAAGCCTTAGACAACCATTCAAAATCCTCTTCAGAACTCATTATTCTTGGTAATCCTAGTAAAGGAAAGGGTGGATCATCTGGATGTACAGCCATATTCACTCCATATTCTTCACAAACAGGAATAACTTCATTTAAGAAATAAGAAAAATTCTCTCTTAATTTATTTTTATCTATATCATCATACTCACTCAATAAATTATTAAAAACATTTAAATAATTTCTCTCTCCTTCTTTTATCGCTCCGTCAATAAATGATTGCGTTTTTACTATGATGTTATACCCTAATCTTTCTTTTTCTTCCTCAGTCATTGTATCAAAAAGCTCTTTTGCTTTCTCGATCTGTTTTACGGTATAACTTAATTCAGCATTAGGTCTCTTTAGTATAAATATATCGAAAGTTGTAAATTGATTGGTACTGAAATACATTGCTTCAGCACCATTTTCAATAGCATACTGAAGATTTGTTCGCGCCCAATCTAGTACAGGCATAAAATTATAGCAAATAGTTTTTATCCCACACGCTGCTAAATTTTTTATACTTTGTTTATAATTTGTAATATGTGCTTCTCGCAAATGCGAAGCTTTCTTTATTTCTTCTGTTACGGGTAGACTTTCAACAACTTCCCAAGAAAGTCCATTAGTTTCTATATTACTTTTTATTTTTAATATTTCCTCAACAGACCAAACTTCTCCATTAGGAATGTGGTGTAAAGCTGTAACTATACCTGTTGCTCCTGTTTGACGAATATCTGTTAAGGTAATAGCATCATTATCACCAAACCACCTAAGTGTTTTTGTTAGATTCATACTTGCTTTTTAAAATTAAACACCACTAAAAGAACTGAATCCACCGTCTACAGGTATCACTGTACCAGTTATAAAACTTGAAGCGCCAGAACATAAAAACTGTACTATTCCATTTAATTCTGTTATATCTCCAAAACGTTTCATTGGTGTTCGTGCTAATACCTTTTTACTTCTTTCTGTATAAGACCCATCTTCATTAATCAAAACTTTTCTATTTTGATCTCCTATAAAAAATCCTGGAGCAATGGCATTTACTCTTACTTTTTCACCAAACTTTGTACCCAATTCCATCGCCATCCATTTGGTAAATATGTCAATACCACTTTTTGCAACAGAATACCCAGGCACTCTTGTAATTGCAGAAAGCGTAGCCATAGAAGAAACATTTATAATACTTCCTTCTCCTTGTTTCGCCATTACTTCTCCAAATACCAAACAAGGATAAACTGTACCATTTAGATTAAGGTTTGTTACTTTCTCAAAATCTTCAATTTTCATATCAAAAACATCCTGATCTTCTCTAAGAGTTGCACCTGGTAAATTACCCCCTGCTGCATTTATTAGTATATCAATTTTACCCCAACTATTCGTAATTTTATCACGGGTAATTTTCATTTCTTCAACATCTAAAACATTAGACACAAAGCCAATAGCTTCCCCTCCCATTTTTATTAATTCATCCACTTTTCTATCAACATTTTCTTGGCGAATATCCAAAACTACAACCTTTGCTCCAGCCTGAATTAAACTTTTAGATATACTACCTCCTAGCACACCTCCACCGCCTGTAACAATGGCTATTTTTCCTTTAATATCATACATATTCATCATAAATTCTCAAATTATTTTCATTCGTTTTTATTTTATTAATATCCTAAACACTGAAGCTGGTATGCCTTATTTATTATAAACTGGCATTGGCCACATTTAGAACAATGGATAATCTCATTAAAACATGAAGTAATATCTACAGCGTAAATTGTATTGCATATAGTACAAAATTGGTTAAACCAATGACAACATATTAAATTCAGCAATAAAAACTCCGGTATCTATTTTTCTATTATATGTTGCTGTTTCTTTAGCCCATGCATTACCAAGTTTATATCTCTCTGCTATTTCTATACTTGTACTATTAGAAATTATTTGGAAATAATACAATTTTGTTTTTAGACTTTTACTTTAATTTTCAAAGGCTCCAATATTAGGTGTCTTTTGTAATAATTTATTCCCAACAAAATCTCTTCCTCCATTATTAATAATTTCAATTCCAGATTTTTTAGCAGGCGAATCACTGGCTAATTTATAGCCAGCAAGCATTAATGGATCCTTCATATCAATATTTGTTCTTCCTTTACCAGGGTCAATAAACATTGGATTTGCAATTAAAGCATTCTTCCCTTTTGGCGAAAGATTGTAAAAAAGATTGTTTTCAAAGGTACAGGTATTGTCTGGCTCAAACCCCCACTCAGCTTTATCCTCAAAATAGAAAATATTATTTTTAAACGTTGTTTCAATTGGGTATCGTGATTTTTTTCCTCCTGCAACAAAAACTTTGTTACCTTTTCCTTTTCCTAAATAGTGTACGTTATTATATATTTTAACATCTTTTAGACCTTTCTCTGTAGGAAACCCATATAGATAACACCCAAGTAATTCATTCTGACTTATATTATAGCGAATTGTGATATCTGAGTTAATACCTCGTTTCATAATACCACAAAACCAATCATTATCATGACTGTAATTATATTGGATGATAGTACCTCTTGATTTATAATCAGCATCAAACCCTCCTCTTTCATTCTCGCCAATAGGACCAGTGTTTCCATAAGCTTCGTTATACTGGACTATACAATTAATGGTATTGAAGTTTACTATACTATGACCAGTATCATAACGACTACTTGCTGCAGCGATATTATATTCTATTAGTGGATCAATTGCATTCCTTAGTATAATGCTATTTCGTCCAGTTCTATCTATAAAATTTCCTCTAACTACAAATTCAGTCCATGGATAGTATTTCTCTGTATCAATATTTCTCCATGTAGATTGATTTCCTATGCCTACTCCCCCCACATCTTTTATCACATTATCTTCAATTAATAATTTGTGGAATTTCGTTTTAATACTGTCACCTATAACTTGTATCTGAATACCTCCATGCCACTTACCTCCAACATGACCATTTACATTATGTATATAACAATTTTTAATGGTTATATTCTCTACTATTCCAACATCTTCAGCAACTACGTAAATACCTTTAAGCCTACCTTGATCATTAGTTGTACCATCTGTATTTGTAACCTCTAAATTATTAACTTCCCAGTGCTGTGCATTATATAAATGGAGTGGTGCCTCAACTTCGCCTAAACCATTTATTACAGCTTTATTTTGCACGTTATCTTTGATGACCTCTTTAGTTACAGGGTCATATACAGTAATAATATTTGGCAGATCTTCTCTTCCGGCTCCTTTAACTATGAATTGTCCTTGAAATTTAGATCCTTTTGCAAAAAGAACTTTTGAACCTGAAGGAAATTCTGTTCCTGAATATTGATCGAATTGTGCTTGGTTTTCAATGTAAAAGACATTCTCCTCTTTTTTTTGATTGGAATCATTACAAGAGTTTAGAATAATCAATGCCAACAGGAAAAATTTACACCTCATTAATTTCATATTGTTTATTTCTTACATTAAAATTTTTAATATCATTACAGAGAGTGAGAGTCTTATTATTTAATTGAGAAAAGTTTAATAATTTAGGGGTTATTATATAACAAACAACCCCTAAATTCTATTACTAAACCACACTCACTCTCTCAATCTCTATTAAAATAGATAACTTAAACTAACTTATAAGAATTATAAAAACTTATTCCCATCCTGGGTTTTGCTGAATTGGAGCTTCATTAGAATCAATAAAACTTTGTGGGTATGGAAACAATACCTCTCTTTCTGTAATTTGTGTAAACTTATTATATTGTTGCGTTCTAGGTACTAAAAGTCCAAATCGATTTAAGGTATACCTTCTGTATTCTTCTGAGTGCAATTCTCTAGCACGCTCATCTAAAATTAAGTCAACATTTACATCTCCGGCAGTAATTGGTGTAGCATTAGATCTTTCTCTTAACGCATTTATATGTGCTGCTGCTTCATCATTCTTGTTTAGTTTCATTTCTGCTTCAGCCAATAATAAATATGTTTCTGCTAGACGCATGTAAACCATATTAGCAAAACTTCCTGAACTATTTACACGTTCTAAATCTGCAAAACCATCCCATTTTTTAGTTGTTGGCCAATAGCGATCACTCACTTTCCAATCATCAAAACTAGGCACCTCTGTAAAAGCTGTATCGCCTCCTTCCTCTAGAAGGTAAAATTTATCAAAAGCATACTCACTGTATCTATCATCCATATCTTCATATAGATTTTCAACATATAAGGTATGGCATAATCTTCCTATCCCTCTACCTCCATACTGGCTAAACGCCCAATTATCATCTTTTGTAATATTATAATAACGGTTTTTCCAAGTACGTCTCATTGATATTGCTGCCTGACCAGGCACATCAAGCGTGTTTAAAAACGCCCATAATGTCTCTGTATTACCATCACTTGGTAGAGCATTACCTTCAAGAAATACATCAGTAAAAGGTGTTCCGCCACTGCTAGCATTAACACCAAACCTGGAAGTTATTAGGCTAAAATTTGGATTATTTATTACTGCTTCTGCTTTTAACTCTGCTCGAGCAGCATCATCCATTGTTAAATACAACTCGGCTAACAAATGTTGTGCTACAGCTTTACTTAACACCAATGGATTACTATAATCATCAGCTAAATGCTCTTCTGCAAACAATAAATCTTTTTCCATTTCTCCTCTAACAACCGCCACGTCTTCTAGAGGCCATGCTGTTTGAAATGTAGAGCCATCTATTTCACCTAAGCTTAATGGAACATCCCCAAAACTATTGGTTAAGTGCCTGTATGCCCAAGCTCTAAATAGTCTAGCATGAGCAAGAATCAAATTCTTATTATTTTCATTTTCGGCATCTGACGTTCCTTCCCAATCTACACCTGGATTTTCTGCTCTAGATATGATTAAATTGGATGAATTTACAATATCATACATCAAATTAAACATATCCCTAATAACTGGATTTGCTGGATTCAAGTTGGCGCCATAAATATCAAAGGATCTTAGAGTACTAAATGTGTAATTACCCCAAGCTACATCTGTACCTGATTTCCAAATGTATGAAGCCTCTACAGATGTATTTCTATCTGTGCGTTCAGATCTAATTAATGCATATATAGCATTTATTCCTTGGTCAAAACCACTTTTATTCACATATAAATTATCAACAAATAGAGCATCTTTAGGCTCTTCAATCAAAAAATCTTCACTACAACCAATCAATAATGTTAGGCTGCTAATAAAAAACATTAAAATTATTATTTTTTTCATTTTGCTTTTTTTTAAAATTTAAATTCCTAATCTTAATCCTAACAAGAATGTTCTTGAAAAGGGTCTGTCTCTTTGATTACTTGCTTCTGGATCAATACCTCTCCAATCTGTAATTGTAGCAAGGTTTTTTGCATTGAAAAACAATTCCAATCTACTTAATGACAACTTATCTAAAACCTGTTGAGGGAAAGCATAATTTAAAGTAACATCTTTAAGTCTAATAAAACTGGCATCTTCATAGAACGAAGCTGCTAAAGGATTAGTAGTTCTATCAGCGTTCTCAGGAAAATCATTAGTAGGGTTATCTGGTGACCAGTAATTTACATTATAGGTTCTCCTTCTTAATCTAAAGTCACTTGTAGTAATCAAGCTGTTGTTTCTAGTTATCCCTTCAACCCAATGAAGAAATACGTTTAATGAAAAATTCTTATATGTAAATGTATTAGTAAGACCCAAAGTAAAATCTGGTCGTCTATTACTAATTACGGTTCTATCTTCTTCATCGATTTTCTGATCTCCATTCAAATCTTTATACTTCACATCACCAGCTTGCTCTACTGCATAATCAGCTAAATTAACACCATCTACTTCATCAAGTTGCCAAACACCATCGTAGACATAACCAAAATTCACATCTACTTCTTGACCAATAAACCATCTACTACCTATATCATCAATAAAGTTACCATCATCATCTGTTAGACCAATATTTACAATTTCATTGGCCGAACTTGTAAAAGCCATTTGCGTATCCCAAGAGAAATCATTAGTTACAATATTGTGAGAATTCAATGAAAATTCAACACCTTTTCCTTTAGTTTCTCCAATATTTTGTAAAATAGAGGTTGCTCCATTTATAGATGGAATACTTTTATTTAACAACAATCCTGTTGTATTAGAAGTAAAATATTCAATAGAGCCCGTAATTCTAGAATTAAATAATTTAAAATCTAACCCATAATTGTATGACGTTGTAGTTTCCCATCCTAAATTAGAATTTGACAGTCCATTAGGGAAAAAACCAAATAGCGTATTACCAGATCCATCTGTATAATTTGAACCGCTAAGTCGAGCTAAAGATCTATATGCTGAAATTGCCTCATTCCCATTCTCTCCATAAGAAAATCTCAATTTAAGCCCATTTATTGTATTATTATCCTTTAGAAAGTCTTCTTCATGAATATTCCACCCAAGCCCCACAGAAGGAAATGTTCCATATTTAGTATCGTTACCAAAAGCTGAAAAACCATCTCTACGTCCTGTTAACGTTAGCAAATATTTACTTTTGTAATTATAAAATAACCTAAGCATTTGCGAAACATGGTTAGTTTGAAGAAACTCAGGGCTTGATGTTAAGATTTCTGCATTATTAAATTGATACACTCCTCTTACATCATTTGGAAAACCTTGTCCTGTTAATGATAAAGATTCAAACTTTTCTTGTTGTGAACTATATAAACCCGTAAAAAGTATATTATGATCCCCAAAAGACTTTTGGTATTTTAAAATATGCTCTATTAACCAATCTTCTGATGTATTATTTACTTGGTTTGCATAACCTCCTACTTCTCGGCCTCTTCTAGTATCTGTACTTCTGTAAGTTTGCTGCAGTATATCTCTTTTTGTAAAACCACTATTAAATCTATATGACAAACCATCTATTGGCAAATCTACGTTAATGTAATTATTTGTAACTATTGAGTGCGCATCATTCTCATTTATATACCTTGTTGGTTCTAAAGCATTTCTAAAAAAAGTATCTTCTGGCCAAGGAAATTCTGTTAATGATCCATCGTCATTAAAAGCTCTGGTTAAAGGGTTTATCAAAAAAGCCTCTTCAAATTCTCCACCAAAACCATCTGCATCACTAAAACCAAGTAAAGTGTTTGTTCCTATTTTCAACCAATCTACAGGAGTCACTTCTAAATTTATTCTAAAATTTGATTTAGAAAAATCATCATTTATAGCAACACCTTTAACTTCTTGAAAATTTCCTGAAACAAAATAATTCACTTTATCTCCTCCTCCAGATAAAGAAATATTATGCTCTGCTCTTGATCCATTTCTTAAAATTAAATCAACCCAATCTACAAATTCACCACTTTCCCAAACTTCTCTTTCTGTATCGGTAAGTTCAGCTTCTCCAAATCGCTCTACTTTTCTTCTGTAAAATGTCTCTGCATCCATCATATCTGGCAAATCATATGGCTGATCAACACCGTAATAAGTATTTACATTTAAGCTTACCTTTCCTTTTTTTCCTTTTTTTGTAGTTATAAGAATTACCCCATTAGCACCTCTTGCCCCATAAATAGCAGAAGAAGAAGCATCTTTCAACACTTCTAAATTTGCGATATCATTTACATTAATTTCTGTTAGAGAACCTGAAAAAACAATCCCATCTAAAACTATTAAAGGATCTGACCCCCCTGTAATTGATCGACGCCCTCTAATATTTATACTATTACTTGCACCAGAGGCCGTATTAGAATTAACAGATATATTCACACCAGGCAAAGCTCCTTGAAGCGCTTGCTGTATATTTGTTTGTGGCAACTTTTCTAACCGCTCCGTATCCAGTGAAGCAACAGAGCCTGTTACATCAGATTTTTTCTGGGTTCCATAACCAACAACAACAACTTCATCAAGTGTATTATCGTCAATTTGCAAAATAACATCTATTACATTTTGATCTGTAACTTTGATAGTTTTCTTAACATACCCTACATAGCTAAATTCTAAAATAACACCTTTAGAATCTACTGTTACTTCATACTGACCATCAAAATCAGTTGAAGCACCTTTATTAGTATTTTGTATAATTACTGTGGCTCCCGGTAACGGAGCTCCACTACTATCTTTCACAGTTCCAGTTATAGCCAATTGAGCAAAGGCCATATTGCAACACAAAAAAAAGATAAACGCATAAAAGTACGTATTTTTCATAGTTTAGTTTAAATTTAGTTATTAGTTCAGTATTAAAACAAACGTTTGTCTTACATGCAAATATATAAAAATATTAATATTACACAAATAAACCGTAAAAAATACCAGCTTTAAAAACAAACGTTTGTCTTCAATAATACATCTAATACTAATTAAACCCAATTTTCGACAGATTAGGTCAAAAAGTTATAATTCGCGTTAAAGGCTTATAAAATACAATTGAATATATTAAGATGAACACCTAAATTGTTCACAAAACATTATAACTATTTAAATTTATGAATAATTATTAATATAGGAGAACTAAATATATAAACCTCACACATTTAGGCAGGTTTACAATAAATCAAAACTAGTTTTAGATTCTTTACTAAGCATAATAAGACTTAAACAAGTTTATCCATAAAATCTTCTCGAATGGGGCTAAAAACGTCAATTAATATACCAGACTTAATACATTTAGCACCATGAAGCACATTAGGAGGTATATAAACAGAATCTCCATCTTTAACTGTTTGCGTAACACCACCTATTGTAAATTCCCACTCACCATCTATACAATAAGTTACTTGAGAATGGTAATGTTCATGCTCATAACCTATGGCACCTTCATCAAAGAACACTTTTACAAGCATGATTTTGTCATCATAACCCATTATTTTACGCTTCACGCCCTTACCTACTACTTCCCACTTTTGAGATTCATCCAATAAAAACTCTTTGCTTGTTCCAAACTTTTTCATCTTTCTTAATTTTATGTTTATAAATCAATAATGATCTTTCCATTTAGGATTATTACTTTATATAGAAAGACCTTGTTCTATGAGTAAGATTACGATTTTTATTCGAAAAAATGAATAAAGCTATAAACTTAGCATTCAATATCTTGTTAAAGTCTAACAGGTAAAATAAGCATTGACATATTTAGATAGAAACCTAATAATATAATTGAAGATGCTTAAAACGGTTAAGATTATTTGTAAATAAAATAGCCTCTCAAAATTGAGAGGCTATTGACTACTTACATGTAGTTTAAAAAGTACAGGCGGAGAGACTCGAACTCTCACACCTCGCGGCACTAGATCCTAAGTCTAGCGTGTCTACCAATTCCACCACGCCTGCAAAATCAATAATCGTAATTATTGGGATGCAAATATAATCAATACTTTTAAATTGCAAACATATGCTATATAAAAACTTTTATAATTCTGAATTGGTTCTTACCCTTCTTTCTCTAACACTAAACCTTCTTATAATCAACCTTGAAGCTTTATTATAATTTGTATAATTATATACCCAGTTTAAGAATACAACCAGTCTATTTCTAAAACCTACTAAAGCCATAAGATGAATAAACATCCAGATTAACCACGCCATAAAACCACTAAATTGAAGCTTCCCTATATCAGCAACAGCCTTATTTCTTCCAATAGTGGCCATAGAGCCTTTATCTTTATACTTAAAAGGTTTTAAATTTGATTTTCCTTTTAAAATTTTCGAAAAATTATCAGAAAGCGTTTTAGCTTGTTGTATAGCGGGTTGTGCCACCTGCGGATGCCCATTAGGATACGCTTCACTTTTCATTAAAGCAATGTCTCCTAATGCAAAAACATCATCATAACCATTCACTTTATTATGTTCATTTACATAGTATCTATTACTTCTTGAATTATAACTAGACTCTGGGAATCCTTCTATTAAATTACCAGTAACACCTGCTGACCATATAAGTGTTCTGGTTTTAAACTCTTTACCATCTTTTGTTTTTACCAAATGACCATCATAATCTGTCACTATAGTATTGGTATGTATTTGTACCCCCAAATCCTTTAATGCTTTTTCGGCCTTTTTTGATGATTTTATACTCATAGGAGGCAACACCCTATCGGCTCCTTCTAAAATATGAATTTGCATCAATTCTGGATCTAAATCAGGAAAATCTAATGGTAATACACTATGCTTAAATTCTGCAATAGCTCCTGCTAATTCAACCCCAGTAGGTCCAGCTCCAACAATTACAAAATTTAAAATAAACTTTTTGTCTTCCTGTGGAACGACTATGGTACTCTTTTCAAAATTCTGTAAAATCAAACTACGTAAATTCAATGCCTGTGGAATAGTTTTCATTGGCATTGCATATTTTTTTATTTGATCGTTCCCAAAGAAATTCGTTCTAGTACCGGTATTTATAATTAAATAATCATAAGACAACTCACCAATATCAGCTGTCAAAATTTTCTTTTCAGGGTCTACTTTTGATACTTCAGCTAATCTAAAATAAAAATTCTTTTGCCTTTTAATGAACATACGTAACGGATATACAATAGAATCTGGTTCAATTCCACTGGTAGACACCTGATACAACAAAGGCTGAAATGCATGATAATTATGTTTGTTAAGCATTACCAATTGTATAGGTAACTTCATTAACTTTTTTACCAAGTTAAGCCCTGCAAAGCCACCGCCAACCACTACTACTCTTGGTAAATCTGATTTGGGAATATTCATGTTTAATCACATTTTATTGAGTTCATAAAACTACAATAGTATCTTAAAAAAACATATTAAAAAACGCACTATTTCACATGTAATATCTTTAAAAAAACCTCTAATTACTAAAAAGTAAAATATCATATTAAATGTTACATTTGTTTAGTATAAGCTTTTTATAAACCGCAAGCATGAATTCCATTAAACAATACATAGAAGAAAACAAGCAACGTTTTTTAGATGAGTTAATTGAACTAATTAAAATACCATCAATTAGTGCCGATTCTAAATACGAAAAAGATGTTATTAAAAATGCTGAAGTTATTAAAACAAGCCTAGAAAAAGCAGGTTGTGATACAGTAGAAGTATGCAAAACTGAAGGTTACCCTATTGTTTATGGCGAAAAAATAATAGATAAAAACCTACCTACAGTATTGGTTTATGGGCATTATGATGTACAACCGCCTGATCCATTAGATTTATGGGATTCGCCTCCTTTTGAACCTGTTATAAAGAAAACAGATAAACATCCTGAAGGTGCCATTTTTGCACGTGGTGCTTGTGATGATAAAGGGCAACTTTACATGCATGTAAAAGCCTTAGAATTCATGACATCTACCAACCAACTACCCTGTAACATAAAATTTATGATAGAGGGTGAAGAAGAAGTTGGTAGTAAAAGCTTAGGCACATTTGTAAAAAACAATCAAGAAAAACTAAAAAACGATGTCATTCTAATTTCTGATACAGGAATGATTGCTAATGACATTCCTTCAATTACTACAGGCATTAGAGGCTTAAGCTATGTAGAAGTAGAAGTTACAGGACCTAATAGAGATTTACACTCTGGACTATATGGTGGTGCAGTAGCCAACCCAATCAACATTTTAACAAAAATGATTGCATCTCTTCATGATGACAATAATCATATAACCATACCCGGATTTTATGACAATGTTGAAGAATTATCAAAAGAAGAAAGAGCTGAAATGGCAAAAGCACCATTTTCATTAGAAGCCTATCAAAATGCACTAGATATAGAATCGGTTTATGGAGAAAAAGGATATACTACCAATGAACGCAATTCAGTAAGACCAACGTTAGATGTTAATGGCATATGGGGTGGTTATATTGGCGAAGGTGCTAAAACTGTTATTCCAAGTAAAGCCTATGCTAAAATCTCCATGCGTTTAGTACCAAATCAAGACTGGACAGACATCACAAACTTATTTAAAACACATTTTGAAAATATTGCGCCTAAAGGTGTTAAAGTAAAAGTAACACCTCATCATGGAGGTAATGGATATGTTACGCCTTTAAATAGTATTGGATACCAAGCAGCATCAAAAGCATATACAGAAACGTTTGGAAAAACACCAATTCCGCAACGTAGTGGAGGTAGTATACCTATTGTAGCTTTATTTGAAGAAGCACTTAAAAGTAAAACCATACTCATGGGATTTGGTTTAGATAGTGATGCTATTCATTCGCCAAATGAACATTTTGGGGTTTGGAACTATTTAAAAGGCATTGAAACTATCCCCTATTTTTATAAATATTTTGCAGAATTATCTAAATAAATATTGGGCGTTACCCTAAAGGGTCGCGCTTTCGGGAGTCGCTCTCACTCATGGTGAGGAGCTTCAACAAATCCCTCAATCGCTAACGCGAGATACAACAACTTATGAAAAACCAACACTTCAAAAATGTTTTAGAACTTAGTTTTGCTACATTTTTAATTAGTACATCTGCTGTATTAGGGAAATACATTCAAATGCCTACATCAGTAATTATTTGGTGGCGGGCAGCTTTAGCATTTATTATACTTTTTGCTTTTGCTAAAACACAAAAAATAAATCTAACATTTAATAGCAAAAAAGATAAAATAACACTAGCTATTAGTGCTATTTTTTTAGGGGCACATTGGGTTACTTATTTCCATTCTATAAAAGTATCTAATGTCTCAATTGGTATGCTATCTTTATTTACATTTCCAGCTATCACTTCAATTTTAGAACCTCTCATTACTAAAGCACGTTTTGATAAAACACATCTTTTACTTGCCGTATTAGTACTAATAGGTATTTATATTTTGGCTCCAGAATTTAACATAGAAAATTCAGACTTTAAAGGTGTTTTGTGGGGCATCTTATCGGCATTATTATTTGCATTGAGAAATATTATGCTTAAAAGTGTATCTCAAAAGTATGATAGTTCTGTGATTACCTTATATCAGTTCTTAGTAGTTTCTATTTTATTATCTCCTGCCTTATACTTATTTGGCATTGAAGAAATTAAAACCCAGTATCCTTATATAATAATGTTGGCGCTATTAGCTACAGCCATTGGTCATTCATTATTTATAAGAGGCTTGAAAAATTTCACAGCTACTACAGCCAGTATCATGCTAAGTACCCAACCTATCTTTGGTATTATTTTAGCCTTTATATTTTTAAATGAAGTCCCATCTCCTAACACTTATATTGGAGGCGGATTAATTTTAGCTACAGTAGTTATTGAGAGTATTAGATCTAGGAAACAAATCTCTAATTCATAATGGTTATGAGCCTTCTAAAAAACAATCTATTAACATTAAATTTAACTTTTTCTTTTTTCATCTCATTTTCGCTATTCAGTTTTAGTCAAAAGTCAGATACAATTAGTAATTCTCATCCTCAGAATTCATCTGTTTTAAAGGAAAAAGATGTTTTAATGATTTTAGTAAACTCCAGAGGGCAACTG
Organism: uncultured Flavobacteriaceae bacterium; assembly: GCA_947487895.1. Classification (GTDB taxonomy): domain Bacteria; phylum Bacteroidota; class Bacteroidia; order Flavobacteriales; family Flavobacteriaceae; genus Seonamhaeicola. The sequence continues at coordinate 60,785 of CANKYF010000009.1, read as the reverse complement.
CTTGTTGATGAAGAAATAAGCACTCTAAATAAAACAAAATTATATTTATCAAATAATACTAATAAATTTGTAATCGTTAAATCTGAAAAGATTACTCCAAAGGAAACCATTGAGGAAATAGTTGTGCATCTTAAAAAGCTTAAAATGAATTTTACTGTAAATCCAAGTATTGAAAATATACCTCCTCCACCTCCAATACCTAAATTTAGAAGAGAATAATTCTAATTGTTTCTATTAAAACTGTAACATTTTAGCAACTTTAACGTTCTAATAGTCAACCTGTGCTGAGCGCAGTCGAAGTATCAATCAAAAAACAATTAGAATGTTAAAGCAATTTTTTATTATTTGCTCAGGAGCCGACACAGATATTTTAGAAGCGTGCTCTAAAGGGGAACAAAACAAATACGCAGGTATTGGCGCCACCGTTTTCTTTACCGCATTAATGGCTGCAATAGCAGGAAGTTATGCGCTTTACACCGTTTTTGACAATCTTTTTACTTCAATCTTTTTTGGTTGTATTTGGGGGTTATTGATATTTAATCTAGACAGATATATTGTATCTACTATTAAGAAAACCGGTAATATAATAGATGAACTTATTCAAGCTTCTCCCAGAATAGTTTTAGCTGTAATAATTGCTATAGTTATTTCCAAACCTTTAGAATTAAAGATTTTTGAAAAAGAAATAAATCAAGTACTTCTAGAAGAAAAAAATAATTTAACGCTGAATAACAAAACACAAATTGCCGAACAATATTCACCTTCAATTAATGAATTGAAAAACAATATAACATCTCTACAACAACAAATTGATGCTAAAGAAGCTGAAGTTAATCAACTTTATGACACTTACATTGCGGAAGCCGAAGGAACTGCCGGAACAAAAATTACGGGCAAAGGGCCTGTATATAAAGAAAAAAGAGAAAAACACGATGCTCTCTTAGCTGAATTACAAGGATTAAAAACCGAAAATAAATCTAAAATAAATGCCGCCGAATCTGAAATAGTAAAACTACAGTCAGACTATGAATCTCAGATAACAAATACACAACCTATCATTAATAGTTTTGATGGTTTAATGGCACGAGTAAATGCTTTAGGCAAATTACCCTGGTTACCATCTTTATTCATCTTTCTATTGTTTTTAGCTATTGAAACTTCACCTATATTAGCTAAACTTCTTTCTCCAAAAGGCGCCTATGACTTAAAGCTAGAAGATCAAGAAGACATGCTTAAAACAAACGTAGCTCAAAATAAAACCCAAAGAGCATTAATGCTAAAAACAGATAATACTATTAATGATAGAATTTATACAGACATTGAACAAGAAGAAGACTTATATGCTTATAAACGCAAAATAGCTAAAGAACTCATGCAAATACAAGCTGATGCTTTCTTCAAAAATCAAAAGAAGGTATTGTGATATTTATGCTGCGGAACTAGATTTGAAATGATTGTATAAATCTTTACAACCATATCCAACAATAGATAAGTTTTTATTAGTATTAACTGCACTTTCGTGAATCTTAGTGATCACATCTACGCCATAGCGATCAATGCTTTCCACGTCTTCAATACTAAGAATAACTTTGTTGAACTTTTCTAAACCTTTAGTTAAGGCTTTTTCTAAACTTTGAGCGTTAGTACTATTAAGTACTCCTGTTAATTCGTAATAATTACTTGACTTATTAATAATTAAACTCATAAAACAATTAATTTAAGTTATACAATAAATTTGGGGTGCGAAGTCAAAAATCTGACCATCCCGTAAATGTATGTAAAAAAAACTTAAAATTCCTACGAAAAATATTTTAAATCCATTTATACATCGCCCAATCAAGAAAAAATACCGACGAAATACACAGTTATGCTGCTGCAGTAGATTTAAAATGATCAAAAAGATCTTTACATCCGTAACCTATAATAGACAACCTTTTGTTTCTATTTAAAGCTTCTTCATGTAATCTTGTTATTGCAGTAACTCCATGACGATCCATACTTTCAACACCTTCAATACTAACAGTTAAGTAGTCCATTTTATCAAAAATGTTATTGAATTCGTTTTCAAAAAGAGAAAGACTTCTTTTGTTTAAAATTCCTTTAATTTTAAAAAAATTGTTACAATTTGTAATTCGTAATTCCATAATCTAGTTTTTTTATCATTTAAATTTGAGGGAGAACTTGTAATTCGATATAAATATACACCACCGAAACTCAACATCAATATTAAATCGATGAAGCCCGTGGAAGATTAGATTAAAATTTAAAGTGTGTCAAAATAATCGATGAGTAACGTTATAAGCTAAGTTTTTACTATTTTTAGCCCTTACATTACTTAATAACTTATGAAAAAGATTCTATTTGTTTTAGTATTATTTATAGCTCCATTATCTATTAATGCTCAGAACTCAGAAGAAAAAGACAAAAAAGAGATCCAAGCTGTTTTAAAAGCTCAAAGGCTAGCCTGGTCTAAAGACAATATAGATAAATACATGGAGGGGTATTGGAAAAGTGACTCTCTAGCATTTTATACTAAAAATGGTACAACCTATGGTTGGGACAACACTTTAGAGCGTTATAAAAAAGCGTATCCTACCGAAGAACATACAGGAAAATTAAGTTTTAGAATAAATGCCATTACTAAAATTGCTGAAGGCGCCTATTATGTTTTAGGTGAATACCATATTAAAAGAGAAATTGGTAATGCCGATGGTATTTTTATGCTAGTCTTTAAAAAGATTAATGGTGCATGGAAAATAATTGCAGACACTTCTGTGTAAACCATGCAACTAATAGTTAGAAAAGCTACTTATTTTCAGTGCTTGGTAAACTTCTCGATATTTATACTGTCCTGATAGCTATCGGGATTGTTGAAGTACAATAACACTTTGGTGTGATGACTCGAAGTGACGTTAAAGGCTTAAAAATTATATCTTTTTCACATAATCTGTAACAATTACAATCTGTTGTGCACCAACTTTACCTTCAATGTATTTCGCATTTTCATGATCTAAACGAATGTTTCTAACTGCTGTACCTTGTTTAGCCACCATACTAGACCCTTTCACTTTTAAATCTTTTATTAAAACTACCGAATCTCCAACCTTTAACTCTACACCATTCGAATCTCTATGAACAATCTTTTCGCTAGGGTCTTTATCTTCACCAGTAGCTCTTGCCAAAGCCAGTGCTTCATCACTTAAATACATCATATCTAGTAAATCTTTTGGCCACCCTTCATTTCTAAGTCTTTGTAATAGCCTCCAAGCCATTACTTGAACAGCTACATGTTCACTCCACATACTGTCGTTTAAACAGCGCCAGTGGTTTGGATCCATTTCTATAGCTTCTTCTATTTGAGATTTACAGGTATTACAAACTAATATATCATTATCTACATTTTCATTTAAAGATGGCGGAATGGTATATTGTTTTAAATCATTGGTAGCTCCACATAATTCGCAAATATTTCCACTTCTTTCTACTAATGTCTGTAATACACTCATGTTATATTTTTTGCAATAATAGGGTAAATTATAAACTTTCTCTAAGCTTCTTTGGCATACCTTTTACCACCATATCATAGGAGTGATCTATAAGCTCTTTTATAAATTGTGGAGATAATTCACCTTCATGTAAATACAACGTATTCCAATGCTTCTTACTCATATGATACCCTGCGCGAATACTATTATATTCACCACGTAATTCTTCAGCATAATCTGGATTACACTTTAAATTTATAGCCGCTTCTCCTCGTTCCCACCATTTTAAAGACGCTAATACAAACATTTTACCTAGTACTTTGAAGACTAACGTATCTTCATCAAAAGGAAAATCTTCCGTAGTGCCTTTTTTACTTAAACAGTAGGTTCTTATTTGTTCTATGTTCATGATAGATTAATATAAAGTTTAGATTCCCGCCTTTACTTCAACAATCCCGATAGCTATCGGGACAGCATAATACGCGGGAATGACAAAATGGTTTATAATAAACGCTCCATAACTTTTTCAGGGCTACTCAATTCTGTAAACCCAAACTGTTTATACAGGCCATGTGCATCTGCCGTTTTTAACATCCAAATTTTACAAGCACTCAATGCTTCATCTTTGGTAACGGTCTCAATCAATTGTTTTGAATAGCCATTTCCTCTATAATCTTCTAGAATAAAAACATCCATTATATAAGCAAAAATGGTATAATCTGTTGCTATTCTGGCAAAACCTATTTGCTTTTTATCTAAATAAACCCCAAAGCACACACAGTGCTTAATACTTTTTTCTACTTCTTCTAAGGTTCTCCCTTTTGCCCAATAAGAATTAGTTAAAAACTCGTGTATAACATCAATTTGAAGTTTACTTTTATCTTTTGAAATGTCTATCATTATTTGAGCTTCTTTACCTCTTTACTATTTAACTTTAATGACGAGTAATCTAATTTCCAACCAATGGTTTCAACTATAGATTCTATTAAATAAATAGTTTCTTTTACTTCTGTTTGTGCAATTTGAATCAACCCACTTTCTGGAATTTTATCTTCAATATGCTGTTTTGCTTCTTGATGTAAATCTGTTAAATCTGTGGCTTCAAATTTATTGAACAAACCATCTGACTTATCATAATAGTTCAAATTAGTTTCTATTGATAATACTTCGGGTTCTGGGAAATGTTCTAACACAATAGTTTTACTTCCTGTATCACTTACTAAATGAATTTTAGATAAATCATACCCCACATGCGCTTTTGCATTTATTACAACCAACGCTTTCTTTTTACTGGATATAAGTTTTAAAAACTTCTCCTTAACATCTTCATAATGGTATATTTCAGCAAAATCGCCTTCAACAGTAATAAACTTGCACACTTTTTTAATCTTATCTAAAAGGATAACAGATTGCGCATTTACCAACTGTTTTTTCTTTATAGTTTTAAAAACAGTTACTAACCCAAGAGTTACTAAAGCAGTAATTATTATTGCAAAAAAAGTTTCCATGACTTATTCTATTATTTTATATAAAATGGGTTTGCTTGGGGTTGCATCATTCTCAAAAGGTGCTATTTGAATATTTAATACATACATACCATCGGCTACTTTGTTTGGCACATAAATGAATTCTGTAATTGTGGCATCCATTCTAGTAATACCCTTGGTATTCCAAAATGCGTTGTGAGCCAATAATAAACATTCATCTTTTTCTTTATCTATACTAGGCAAGTCAATTAATAAGTGTTTAACTCCTTTTTGTCTTAAATAAATAGCGGCCTCTTCTAACAAATAAGGCGGATTAGTATTTGAGTATTGCCTACTCATTTTCTCAGTTGTATTGGGCAATGTTCTAATTACTATAGCATCTCTTTTTTTATTACCTATAGCAAATTGTAATTGTTTTTTAGATATTACAAAATCATCATTCAATTTTTCTGGCGCCACCGTAATAACTTCTGCTAAAAAGAAAAACTGTTTTAAGTTCTTATTTATAGAATGTACTTCTTTTGTGATATGACCCACACATTCTGTATGTGTTCCATGAGCGTGTGGATTAAATGTTATGTTATTAAAATTAACACAAGCCCCTTCTTTTACACTAGCTACCCATTCTTTATCTGTTGCAGGTTCAATTTTAGGCTCCTCAATATACCATGCATTCACATTGTCTTTTGATGCCCTTATTGGTATTGAGATATCTATTGGTTCTGTTAAATCTATTTGAAATTTCTTGGACTTGTACTGTATGGTTGCGATCATACTCAAATATAACTAAATCATGAATAACTCAGAAGCAATTCCATCTGCTAAAAACTTACCTTTTTGTGTTGTCTTTAATACATTGTCATTACGAGGAGTTATCGACGAAGTAATCCCTTCCTGTTTAGAAGATTGCTTCACTTTGTTCGCAATGACGAGTAAGTCTTCGTTCAGATACTTTTCGGAAGATTCCTTTAAATACTTAAGAAACTCTTCTCCAAAATCTTTTTCAACCTTATTAAAAGATACACCCCAAATGGTTCTTAGCCCTGTCATGACATACTCATTAAACATATCTTTTTTTGAAAGCTGTTCTATAGTTATTGGTAATTCTGCGCATTGAATTGCTTTAATGTACTTTGTATTATTAGACACGTTCCAACCACGTTGGTCACCTAAAAACGAATGCGCAGATGGCCCAATACCCAAATACCATTTACCATGCCAATAGCTTGTATTGTGTTTTGAAAAATAATTAGGCTTCCCAAAATTGGAAATTTCATAGTGTACAAAACCTTCTTCTTCGGTTCTTTTTACTAAATGATTGAAGTGTTCTAACGCTAAAGCTTCATCTAAAGGTGGATATGTTCCGTTTTGTATAAAACTATCTAATGCTGTTTTAGGTTCAACGGTCAATGCGTAACTAGATATATGGTTCACTCCAAAACTAAAAGCCATTTCTAAATTTTGATACCATTTTTCTAGAGACATCTTTGGGATGCCGTAAATTAAATCTATGGTAATATTATCAAAGTACTGAGTAGCAACTGATAGACAATTTTTAGATTCTTCGGCATTATGAGCCCTATTCATCATTTTAAGATCATCTTCAAAAAACGATTGCACACCTATACTTAAACGATTGACTGGGGATTCTGATAATTCTAAAATCTTTTCTGAAGTTAGGTCATCTGGGTTTGCTTCTAATGTGATTTCTGGGTTTTCAATAACATAGAAGTTTTTGTAAACTACATCAATAAGTAATTTCAATTCATCACTACTTAATAAAGATGGTGTGCCCCCACCAAAATAAATGGTTTCAATGGTATTACCTTGTAGTTCGGTTTTTCTAAGCTCAATTTCTTTGACCAAACATTGTACTAGTTCATCTTTCTTTTTTAAAGAGGTTGAAAAATGAAAATCACAATAATGACATGCTTGTTTGCAAAAGGGAATATGTATGTAGATGCCAGCCATAAAAAAAGACAAGATAGTAAACTTCTTGTCTTCTTTTTACTAAAAATTATTTATTAGTATTAGAACGAATATATATCATTTATGACCCCATCTGTAATTTGAATAGTTTCATTTCCATTTACAGCTGTTAAAGAAAATGTTCCTTTTATTTGATTTATACCAAAACCTTGAATATGCTCATTAATAGTAAATACTCCAGACGTTTCATATCCAATAAATCCATCTGTATTAGGATCATATCTTGAAAAAGTTATTTTATTATAAGAAGTATTACTATCAAATTGAAAAGTTCCTGTTTCAAAACTATTATTAATAATAACATAAGATAAATTATATGCATTATCACTGTAATGCTCATATGAACGTGGGCTTCCCGAAAGCCCACCAGATGAAGTAGAACTGGTAGAATACCATTTATCACCATCTATTACAGCAGATACCTCTAGTCCTAATATTTGCGGTGTCACTTCTGTATATCCAACATTAAAACTTCCTTCAACATAGTTCGTTTCAGAATCAATATCATACTGATCTTCATATAAATCTCCAGAGAATTTCACAGATACTCTTTTATTTGTTTCATCTAAACCTAATAATTCAAAATTGAAGTAGTTAGATTTGAAATATTCATATGCCCAATAGGCTTTTGTAAATCCATCAGAGTCTTTTTCATCAGTAATCACAGTTGCTGCACTCAAATTACCATATACATTAAACCTAACACTAAAACTTTCTCCTTTTTCCGAATTACCGATGACTTCAATTGTATTTTCAGATTTTACAGCTCTCCAATTTACAATTTTAACATCTTCATTTTCATGTTTATATTCAAAAGAATCTTTATTACTAATTCCATCGGAATCCCCATCCGTAGAACATGATATTATACTTATTGTAAAAAAAAGAATTGTGAGAGTTTTAAGAAATTTCATTTTAGACTTTAATTAAATTTTGAAAGTCCAAATGTAGAAAAAAACTTTATTAATAAAAGAAAAAAGCTACAGATTATTTAACCCTATCTTGATTTTGCTTCACAAAAGCCGACCACCCGGAATAACTTTTACCAACCTGCACACGACCTGAGTTATAAAAGTGACAAACAGCCGCTGCTAAACCATCAGTAGCATCTAAGTTTTTAGGCAACGTTTTTAATCCTAACATACTTTGAAGCATTTTAGCCACTTGTTCTTTACTGGCATTACCATTACCTGTAATGGCCATTTTGATTTTTTTGGGTAAATATTCTGTTATTGGTATTTCTCTACTTAAACCAGCGGCCATGGCTACACCTTGTGCTCTACCTAGTTTTAACATACTTTGCACGTTTTTACCAAAAAAAGGCGCTTCAATAGCTATTTCGTCTGGGTTGTGCGTATCAATAAGTTCAATGGTACGTTCAAAGATGAGTTTTAGTTTTAGATAATGGTCATCGTATTTTTTTAAGTCCAATTCATTTAATTGCAGAAATTGCATCTGTTTCCCAACAACTTTTATAAGCCCGAACCCCATAATGGTTGTTCCTGGGTCTATCCCTAAAATTATTTTTTCTTCTGCCATTATTGATCACAAAAATAACACCCACTTAAAGAAATAGAAGCTCCAAAAGTTATCGCTAGTATATTTCCATTAAAAGAACCAGCTCCACTGGCTACAGGATCAAAATCTTCACTAAACCCATTTATATAAGAAACATCTGTGAAAAGAGATAAAGTATCTGAAATACCATAATGAAGTTGTACTCCTGCCATGATGTTGAAAAATGACTCATTATTTTGCGTATAGTTGTCTAACGGTTTTACCATGGAATAACCAGGCCCTGCTTGTAAAAACATGCCAAATCTAGGAGGTAATTCTAAAACACCATTAGCATCATAGACTAACAAAGCATTAAATCTTGTATAATTCACCTTAAACACAGGCGTATTATCTACATTAGAAATTCTATTAAAAGCATAATCTAATTTTGCACCAAATCTTGGTTTGAACATATATTGCACCCCTAAGTCTATTGTTGGGAAATTAATAGATTTTCCTTCAAAATCTTCAACAAACCCATTACTTGAAGGACTATTTAAACCTAAAGCAAATTGCAGTTTAATACGGCTAGTATCATTTTGGGACGTTCCTATAGAAATACATAATAAAGAACCTATTAAACAAAAAATTGTCCTATAAATTCTAAAACTTGATATCATACCTAAATATTGATTTAATTTGTACGCATGAATAATTTACTACCCTACAAAACTAAGCAATTCTTTTTTGTGCTGACAAAACTCAGCATAGTTATAGGGGCACTTTATTTCATTTTTAATAAACTAACGTCTAATACGCAATTAAATTTTTCTGCTTTTGTAGATTTTTTATCTGCAAACAACATCTTCTCATATAAAAATATAAGTTTTCTATGCATCTTAACACTTTTAAACTGGTTTTTTGAAGTTTTAAAATGGCAAAAACTAGTGGCTCTTTTTAAAAATATCACTTTTAAAACAGCACTTGAGCAGAGCTTAGGGGCTTTAACCGCCTCCCTTCTTACTCCCAATAGAATTGGAGAATATGGTGCAAAAGCCATTTACTTTACTTCAAATTTTAGAAAAAAAGTGGTTTTAGCTAACTTAATAAGCAATATGTCTCAAATGTTTGCAACCACTATTTTTGGAATTGTTGGGTTATACTTCTTAATCTCTAAATACAATATTAGTATTAATTATTTGAGAGTTTCAAGACTAGTAATAATAGGAGTAGTATTTCTAATTATTATTGGTTTTGGTATTAAAAACACCAAATACCGTATTAAAGGGTTTTCTATAGAAAAAATAAAAAACTTCATTTTAGAACTTCCAAAACCTGTTTTAACCGCTTCATTGGTGTTATCTGTTACCAGATATCTCATTTTTTCTTTTCAGTTTTACTTATTGTTGATCATATTTAAAATTGAAATAGATTATTTTGATGCTATGGTACTTATAACTTCAATGTATTTTTTATCGTCAATAGTACCCTCCATTTTCATTTTTGATGTTATTATAAAAGGAAGTGTAGCCTTGTATCTATTTACTTTTATACATGTAGATGAATTGACTATTTTAAGTATCACCACACTTATGTGGATTCTTAATTTTGTAATACCTAGTATATTTGGCAGTTATTATGTACTAAATTTTAACCTTCCTAAAAATTTAGACGAGACATGATTATTACAAGCTTTGTTATTATACTTTTATATCTATTTTTAATAGGAAGCTTTGTAGTGGGTTTTGATAAAATTAAAAATTTTAGCCTTAAAGATATTCCCTCCAAAACTAAGTTTACTATTATTATTCCGTTTAGAAATGAAGCAAAAAACCTTCCTAATTTACTAAAGTCTATTCATGATTTAGAATACCCCAAACATCTTTATGAAATCATTCTTGTTGATGATGTATCTAATGATGATTCTGTTGAAATTATAAATACATTTTCGCAAAGCGAAAACCCTCAAGTCAACATTAAAATAATTAAAAATCAAAGGCTTACTAATTCGCCCAAGAAAGACGCCATAACCTCAGCTATAAAACAAAGTAAATATGAATGGATTCTAACTACAGATGCAGATTGTATTTTGCCAAAATATTGGTTAGACACTTTTAATGAATTCATTCAAAAAAACAATTCTAAGTGTATAGTAGCACCTGTAACGTATCATTCTACAAACTCGTTTTTAAAAAGGTTTCAGCTTTTAGACATCTTAAGTCTACAAGGAGCCACTATTGGTGCTTTTGGTATTAATAAACCTTTTATGTGCAATGGTGCTAACTTTGCTTACAAAAAAGCATTATTTAAAGAGTTAAACGGATTTGAGGGCAACACCAATATTGCAAGTGGCGATGATATTTTCTTTTTAGAAAAAGTATCAAAAGCCTATCCTAAAAACTTACACTATTTAAAAAGCTCGCAAGCTGTAGTAATCACCAAACCAGAACAATCATGGATGGAACTCATTGAACAACGCCTACGATGGGCATCCAAAGCCAGTGCTTATAACAACTGGTTTGGCAAACTCACTGGACTTATTGTTTTACTTACCAATGCTATGGTTATAGTTTTAAGTATGTTTTCAATTTTAGGCATTTTCAACTTTAAACATTTAGCATATGTATTAGTTATAAAGTTTAGTATAGATGTGCTCTTAATTTTTAAAACGGCTCGTTTTTTTAATCAAAGTGAAGCGCTTTTAAACTACCCTATCGCTTTTATGGTATATCCGTTTTTTAGTGTATACATCGCTTTTTTATCGATATTTAAAAACTATAAATGGAAAGGCAGAACTTTTAAAAAGTAAATTTAATTCATAATTTTTCATTAGTTTTAATTAATGAATTTTTTAAATAAAACTTCAAATCCAGCCTTTACCAAACACTTTTTTGATAGTAATTATGATACATCAAAAAACATGACCGTTTCAGGTATTTTTAAAAAATCGATGTTTTCAATTTTTATTATCATTTGTATTTCTATTGGGGTTTGGAAACTTTATAATGATGGTGTTGATATAAAATGGTTTTCTATGGGTGGCATGCTAGCTTCAATTGTAATTAGTATTGTTATTTCAATTAGAAAACATTGGGCACATATTTTAGTACCATTTTATGCGCTTGCAAAAGGATTCTTTTTAGGAGGCATGAGTGCTTATGCTCATGCACGTTTCCCTAATTTACCATATCAAGCTATAGGCATTACTATGGTTACTTTTTTGGTGATGCTTATCCTCTATCAAACAAAACTTATTGTAGTTACTAAGAAGCTAAGAAGTGTGATTATAACTGTTGCGGCAAGTATTTTTGTTATTTATATCATCTCATGGATTTTAGCTTTCTTTGGAATAAATGTATTTATTTGGGGAACTTCTTGGTTTGCTATTATTTTTAATGTTTTGGCAGTTGTTTTTGCAGCTTTATCACTGCTTTTAGACTTTGATTACATTGAACGCCACAAGCATACATCTGAAAAATATAAAGAATGGTTAGCAACCTGGGGATTGTTAGTTACTCTCGTTTGGTTATATGCAGAAGTTTTAAGATTATTAAGAAAATTAGCTGTTAGATTTTAAGCCTCTACAACAACTGTTTAATTACTTCTCGATATTTATGCTGAGCTTGTCGAAGTACAATCACGCCTTTAGCGTGACACTCGAAGTGACGATTTCATTAATTCTACTCTACATTAATAATTACTGGTAATTCAAATTCTGTTTTTACTTGTTGGCCTCGTTTTATAGCTGGATAAATTTTAGGTAAACCACTCAAGCTTTCTGTTATAATATGTTCTAAATTTGGAATTTCTTCTTTAGTTAAACTGTCCATTTTAGAGCCTATTAAAGAGAGTTTTCCTGTTTCAGACACTTGAAATTTTAAATTTACAGTATCATTAACATCATTAGTTACAACAATAGCCTCATTATCAAGAGCTACAAAAATTTGTTTCTTTAATACGTATTGAAAACAGTACATCTTTTCATATTTCTGTTCTAAAGAATCACACTTTGTAAAAGATGGGTAGACATCTACATCATTCCAATCAAAAGTTTTTAATTCTTCATTTAAAATAGCTTCCGAAGTTGTTTTTTCAACATCAAAATATTTACAAGAAGTAAAAGCAACTATTATTAAGAAAATGAGAATGTACTTCATGAATTAAAACTATGACCGAAAAGTACGATTTTTTAAAGTTTTTTTCTATATTGGAAGCTAAATCTTCACTTTGTTCGATTTTAAAAAAATTTCTAAACTATCACTTATCTTTTTGTATGTTTCAAAGATTAATTTCATTTTTTACACTGGGGATCATTTGTTTAAGTTGTACCAGTAAAAAAGAAAATGATACAAATTTCCTTTTTAAGGAAGTGCCAAGCAAAAAATCGGGCATCAGTTTTAGCAATGATATTAAGGAAGACAATGAACACAATATTATTAATTATATATACTACTACAATGGAGGTGGTGTAGCTGTTGGTGATATAAATAATGATAATTTACCAGATCTCTTTTTTGTTTCAAACCAAAACAAGAATAAATTATACCTCAATGAAGGAGGATTAAAATTTAAAGACATTTCTAATGTTTCAGGAATATCTGGAAACTCTAGTTGGAATTCTGGTGTTACGATGGCAGATATAAATGGTGACGGATTTCTTGACATCTACGTTTGCGCCATTTCAAAATTATTAGATTTTAAGGGGCATAACGAATTATTTATAAATAATGGTGATGGCACTTTTAGCGAAAAGTCTAAAGAATACGGTTTAGATTATGAAGGATACTCCACTCAATCTTATTTTTTCGATTATGATAAAGATGGTGATTTAGATATGTATTTAGTTAATCATGCTATACATAATGCAGATGCTCATGGACCAGCAGATATAAGAAAAAAACGCGTACCCTTAGTTGGCGATATTTTATTTAAAAATGAAAATGGAAAATTTGTAAATGCTAGTGAATCAGCTAATATTTACGGAGGTGCAAATGGGTATGGTTTAAGTGCCTCAATAGCAGATTTTAATAACGATGGGTGGGAAGATATTTATGTTTGTAATGATTTTCATGAAGATGATTATTACTATTTAAATAACCAAGATGGAAGTTTTACAGAAAGGTTAGAGCACTCTTTTTCGGTGACAAGTCGTTTTTCTATGGGTAGCGATGCTGCCGATATTAATAAAGATGGCTACATGGATTTAATCACACTAGATATGTTACCAAGTGATGAAAGAGCCATTAAAGAATCTGAAGGAGAAGACGTTATGCTAAATTCTGAAAATCAACTTAGAAGATTAGGCTATAAAAACCAATACACCAGAAACATGCTACACGTTAGCAATAATGGCACTCACTTTTCTGAACAAGCCATTATAAACAATGTTTCTAATACAGATTGGAGTTGGGCATCTCTTATTGCTGATTTTAATAATGATACGCATCAAGATCTTTTTATTGCTAATGGTATTCTACGCAGACCAAATGATTTAGATTTCACAAAGTTTATTTCAACAAAATATAGAAACAAGAAAAAATCTAAAGATAATTCTTGGATGTATGAATCGCTTAATGAAATGCCTAGTGGAAAAATAGCTAATGAAATTTTTCAAGGAAATTCTAACAAATTTGTAAATAAAACAGGGGATTGGATAAATAGTAAACCATCCTTATCAAACGGTGCTGTTTATGCAGATTTAGATTTAGATGGCGATTTAGATTTAGTATTAAATAACTTAAATGAAACAGCCAGTATTTTTGAAAATACTACCACTGGTAAAAATTATATTTCAGTCTCTTTAATTTATAAAGACAAAAACATTGAAGGTATAGGCTCTAGAGTAATTGTATACGCCAATAATAACATACAAGTAAAAGAGCTACAAAAATCTAGAGGGTTTATCTCTTCAATAGAAAGTAAATTAACCTTCGGTTTAGATACTATCAATAAAGTAGATTCCATTCGTGTTATTTGGCCTAATCATACATTACAAACTATTGTGAATCCTAAGCACAATCAAAATTTAGAAATCACATACAAAACATCTGGCATTAATTATCAATTCAAGCCTTTGAGCACTAAGGCATACTTCAAAAAAGATACTAGTTTTAAATTTAGACATCAAGAAGATAGCTACATAGATTTCTATCGTCAAAGACTAATTCCTTACATGATTTCTAAGCAAGGACCAGCGTTTGCTATTGGAGATATAGATAATAATGGATTTAACGATGTTTTTATTGGTAATGCTTCAGGACAAGAAGCTGCATTATTTCTAAATAATGGTATTGAATTACAAAGAAAAGACACACCAACCTTAGCTACAGACAAAATTTGTGAAGATAATACAGCTCATTTTATTGATGTTGATAATGATGGAGATTTAGACCTTTATGTAGGTTCAGGGATTAATCCTTTAGCTAAAAGCTCAAAGAAATATTTAGAAGACAGACTTTATATAAATACTAATGGTAATTTTGAAAAATCTGAAGGTAAACTTCCTGGCAACACTTTAGTAACATCTTGTGTGAGCTCCTATGATTATGATGCTGATGGCGATATGGATTTGTTTGTTGGTAATTTATCTAATCCGCTAGATTTTGGAGAAAGCGTAGCATCTTTCCTTTTAAAAAATGACGGACAAGGCAACTTTACAAAAGATGAAACATTTAAATTGGTTTCTAAAGTAAATGATGCTGTTTGGAAAGACATAAATAATGATGGTTCTAAAGATTTAATTGTAGCTACAGAATGGGATGTTCCTAAAATTTTCATCAATTCAGGTAATTCATTAGAAGAATTAAAAGTAACTACTAAAAACATGAACGGGTTATGGCAATCTGTAACCACTTATGATATTGATGAAGATGGAGATCAAGACATTATTTTGGGTAACTGGGGTTTAAACACCAAGTTTAGCATTAATTCCGGCACACTTAAAATGTATTACAATGATTTTGACAAAAACGGAAAAAAGGAGACTATAGTAGCCTATAATATAGATGGTAAATATTACCCCATATACTCCAAAGATGAACTAGCATCCCAAATGATAACTCTAAAAAAGAAATTCTTAACTTATAAAGATTTTGCCTTAAAATCAGTTGAAGATATTGTTGGTGATGATGCCATAAAAACAGCAACCGCATTTGAAGTCAATAATTTAGCCTCTGGTTATTTAGAAAACAACAATGGTAATTTTGATAAATTTATACCATTACCTTCAGAGTTTCAGCTAGCTCCAATTAATGCTTTTAATGCTATTAAAATAAATAATGAATCACAACTACTGGTAAGTGGTAACTCATTTAAGGTAAGCGCTTATCACGGTAGTTACTCTTCTTTAAAAGGCTACATACTTAAAAACACTAAAACATTTAAACCTGTTTCAGACTTTGGAATAACGCCTTTTAACTCTCAAATTAAAGGTGCTGCTAGCCTACCTATGAAAGAAGACAATTTGTTATTAATTCTAAAAAACGATACACTAGTAGACACATATAAGTTTAAAAAATAAATTTTAATAGTGAAAAAAATTACGTTTATAGCAACTTTGCTCTTAATCATCCTTACTTCTTGCTCAAAAGATACACCTATAATTATTACGCCTAAAGATTATTATGCTTCTGTAGATATGTCTATTGAAATAATGATTCACGATATCTTTTCGCCACCAGTTGCAAGTAGAGTATTTGCTTATCCCAATATTGCGGCAAATGAAATTTTAGCCCTTAAAGGTAATTCGCAACTTTCATATGTTGGCAAAATTTCAGATTTAGAACCTATACCTAAACCTGATGATGAAAACAATATCAACTACAAATTATCAGCTCTAATAGCGCACATAGATTTAAGTAAAAGATTATTGTTTTCTGAAAACCAAATGGAAGTCTTTAGAGACAGTTTATATAGTATTTGGGAGCAACAGAACAAATTTGAATTTGAAAATTCTAAGGCTTATGGACTTAAAGTAGCAGAACATATTGCTGTTTGGATGAATACAGATAATTATGCTGAGACACGTACTATGTCAAAATTTACCGAAAACACGCAAGACCCATCACGTTGGCAGCCTACACCTCCTTCGTATATGGATGGCATTGAACCCCACTGGAACAAAATTAGACCTTTCATTATAAAAAGTGCAGATCAATTTAAACCTGTACCTCCTCCTACTTTTTCTTTAGATACGTCGTCTAAGTTCTATAAAGAATTAAAAGAAGTTTATGATATAAGCGTATCGCTTGATGAAAAAGGAGACACATCGGAAGAAGTCCAAATTGCACAATTTTGGGACTGTAATCCGTTTGTATCTGTATCACGTGGACATCTTATGTTTGCCGAGAAAAAAATCACTCCTGGAGCACATTGGATTGGTATTACAAAAATTGCGTGTAAAAAAAAGAATACCGATTTTAACGAAACTATCAATGCCTTTACAAAAACGTCTATTGCTATAGCAGATGCATTTATAAGTTGTTGGGACGAAAAATATAGGAGCAATTTAATTAGACCTGAAACCTTAATTAATAAATATATTGATAGTGATTGGAGACCTATTCTTCAAACACCTCCTTTTCCAGAATATACAAGTGGCCATAGTGTAGTATCTGGTGCAGCTGGCACCATGTTAACATCTATATTTGGTGATAATTTTGCTTTTAATGATGATACCGAGGTCCCATACGGATTACCTATTAGAAGTTTTAACTCCTTTAATGAAGCTGCAGACGAAGCTGCAATTAGCAGAATGTATGGAGGTATTCACTATAGAGCAGCTGTTGAAGTTGGAGTAAATCAAGGGAGAGATTTAGGCAGTTTTATAGTTGATACTTTAAAATAAAAAACCGCTTAAGAAATTAATCTTAAACGGTTTAAACCAGTAGTAAAAGGATTAATTAATCAAGATCTTTTTTATAGAAGTTGATGCATTTGATGCAATTTTTATAAAATAAATTCCCGATTTAAAATTAGCAGTATCAACAGATAATTTGGTCTCCACTTGTACATTACTATGCACTTTTTGATAAATTACTTTACCAGATATATCAAAAACATCTAAACTTATAGCCCCAGCTCTTAAAAGTCCAGAATTCACAAATAATTCTTCACCTTGTTTAACAGGGTTTGGATAAACTTGCACCTTAAAAACATCTGTTTCTTGATTCTCTATGGCTAAAATATTTTCTTTGACACTTTTTGCACTTTGATTTACTATGGCAAAGTCAAAAGTTTCCCAACCTAGATCTTGATTTCCACGAGCTCTTATAATGCCGTTATTTTCATTCCAAGCACCTTGTAACCATTTGCCCGAATGCATGCTTTTTAATGCTACTTTACCATTGCCTTTAGATTTCCATTCAAACTGCTCCCAATCTCCTTTAAAATTACCATTATTACGTACTGGCGCATTAGCATCTAAATTTGGCACCTGCACATACTTATTGTTAGATAAAGCTTTTAAAGTTACTCCACCATTTGGATGACTTTCTACCAAAAATTGCTCCCATCCCAGGACCACATTAGATCTTGCTATAAGTTTACTAGCATCGGCTTCACCTGTAACATATTTTCTGTCTCCTCCAGTTTTTCTTAAAGAAATAACTTGATTTATTGGCGCTCCAGCAACACTAGCTCCACCATTACTTACCAAATAATAAACATCATTTGTAACTCCAGATTTAGGATTGTGTTTATCTAAATCTGCCTTGGTAGTCCAAACGTAGTTATTAGTAAACTCTATGGTATTAAACTGAATAAAACGGTCTTTACGCATTACAAAACCATCAAACGCTCTTTCGGCATAAAAACTATGATTATTTGTCCATTTGTTATTATTTGTTCCATTAAATCCAGGCACACCTTCTCTAGATTTTTCTGTGCCATTTTCTTGATATGCTCCTTTACCGGCATTACCTATTGGATTACCTTCTGTAGCTGCATCTAAAACAATTCCAACATTATTATTTATGGTGTTCTTAAAGGCGTCAATTTCTGTCCAAATTAATAATCGATCTCTTGCACCTATCACCACGTTTTCATTTACATTGAAACTAGATACATAAGAATCTAAATCTATACCATCAAACTTTGAATTGGTTAATAGGTTATTTTTAACAGATCCCCATCCGTTAGTGTTCCAAGCACCTTTTAAGTGAAATGCTCTATATAATGAGTTATCAATGAAGTTATTATTAATATTTACATCAAATGACAATTGAGACAGAAACAACCCTTGAAATGAATTTTTAATAGTAACACCTTCAATGGTGATTTTCGAGGCATTCATTACCGTTAAACCGTTTACTTGTGGTAATTTTTGATTTGATGGATCTGTGTAATTTCCTTGTGCTACAAGTATCTCTCCGCGTCTTGTACCAAAAACATTTACATTTTCAATAGCATAAGTAAATCTATTAGGCCCTTTAAATTTTTGGTTTAAAAGCGCTGTGTTGTGATCTTTGTTAGCCGCACTTGTTGGCTCATCTCTAAATGCACCTGTAGGTCTAATATTAAACACCCCATCATATTTAGAGGGTCTTGGTGTAAAAGCTGCGCCTGTAGCTGTTCTTGGTGCATCAAAACCATTATAGCTTAAAATACCATCTATCCAAATAGTGGTGTTAGAACCAACCGCTATTGGCCATCCTGGGTTAATCCAACCTTGAAAAACAAAGGTTAAATTATCATTACTCGCAATTCTATTTCTGTTATTATCAAGAATTTGTCTTGAATTTATATAAATCACAGCATTAGAAGCGGCAGGAGGATTTGCCGACCTAGACGTTACTTTACGTACATTTTTGGCCGTTTGTTTAGTTGCCCACATATCAGAGATTTGTCTGGCAAAAACACCATCACCTAAAAACCTACTGTTATAAATAATACTGTTAGGTATTCCCGCATTTTCATATGCGGTTCTTGCATTTACCCTATTATCGGGTGTTGTTGTAGGTGCTGCCTTGGTTTTTACAGTACCATTGGGTTGGTTTGGTTCTCCTACTTGTTGGGCTGCAACATTTGTTGTGCCATTTGTAGAGTAGAAAATTTGTGCATTTAAGCTTGCGCCTGTTATACAGAGCAAAAGAACTAATAATTGCTTTCTCACTAGTGTTCTCATTTTTAAAGTGTTTTAGTTTAAGTCCTTCTAATTTATATTCAGAAATAAACATATTTTCCTACATTGAACATTTGTTGTATAAATCTGTTATTCTGTTCTCTACAAAAAAGGCAAGAATCGACAAACAGCTAAAGTGTTAAAATAGTGCTCTTTACACTAATCTTTTGTTCTGGCTAAATTCTTCTATTTACTACAGAAAGTACTTTCAATTAAGATTATTTGTAAATGTTAAAAAATGATGTTCCCCCTTTATTTGTAACGTTTTTTAGACTTTTGTGTCTAATTAAAGAACAAACAATCTATTTTTAATGGACATCATTTTAATATTCATAGCTGCTTTATTTCTTGTTTTAGGTATTATTGGCAGTTTTTTACCTGTGTTACCCGGACCTCTAACCAGTTGGGTAGGTTTACTAATTCAGCATTTTTCTGAAGCTATACCTATGGATAAAACCTTTTTAGTAATTACCCTTATTGTAGCCATACTTATCTGGATTTTAGATTATATAATTCCTGCCATGGGTACCAAACGCTTTGGAGGTACCAAATATGGTATGATAGGAACTTCTATTGGACTTGTAATAGGCTTATTTGCCCCAATACCATTTGGTATTGTAATTGGTCCATTTGTTGGAGCTTACTTGGGGGAATTACTCAATAAAACAGATTCTAAAACAGCTATGAAAGCCGCCTTTGGTTCGTTTATTGGCTTTATAACCTCAACATTTATAAAATTTATTGTAGCCGTTATATACTTAGGTTTATATATAGGGATTCTTTGGGATCATAAAGCTTATATTTTTTAACCTAAAGTTTTAAACAAGAAGAGCCCTGTGGGTCTCTCACCTCCACAGGGCTGTAAATTGCTATTATCAACAAAAAAAATTGAGGGATTAATAATTTTTTTGAAGTGTTGACACTCAAATATAATGCTTTTTGTAGTATTAGGATTGCGGGAAAACCGTATTTTTTATACGGTTTATGTATAATTTTTAGATATAATCTTACGTTTGGGGGTGAAAAAAATGTTATTTTTCTTAAAAAAAATATAAACCCAAATAAAAAATGTAGTATTTTCTATACAAAACCTTTTTTTCTGGCTTCTTTTAATAAAGTTTCGTCTTGACCATCATCTACCGAAAAAACATCCTTTAATTGCTTTTTTCTTTTCTCTACAGCACTTAAAGAAACCCCTAAATGAGCTGCCAAGTTTTTGGTTTTAACTCCTTGCGATAATAAATGCAAAATCTTTCTGTTTTTATCATCAATCACAATATCACTAGATATTACTTTTCTAATATAACTGTTAACAGTACCGCTATAAAATGGTGGATTATTTATGACTGCTTGAAAAGCACTCGCTAGTTCACTAGACGTTAAATCACTTTTTATTAAAAATCCTTCCGGATTAATATTCTTTATAATATTGTGTATTCTAAAAGATTCATTAAACATGGTAAGCACTACAATCTTTGTATTTGGCAGTACTTGTCTTGCATATTCAGCTAAATCTTCGCCAGAGTTCATACTACCATCTGAAGAAGATGGTAAACTAATATCTACAAAAATGATATTATATTGCTTATCATAATTTCTAGATTTATCAATGTACTTTAAAGCTTCATCACAATTATTGGCAACATCTATAAATAATTCCTGATCTTCCTTTTTTGTGAATTGTAATGTATTTTGATAACCTTCAATAATCATGGGATGGTCATCAATCATTAAGATTTTTATTTGGTTGGTCATAAAAATTTTAGTTAGGCTAGAGGTATTTCTATACTTACGATAGTTCCTTCTTGTTTAGATGATGATAGGTTAAACTCACCATTAATTTCATTAATTCTAGATTTCATGTTTTTTAAGCCAATACCAGACTTCGCTTTATTTACATCAAACCCAACGCCATTATCTTGTACTTGTAAGCAAATTACATTATTTTTTGGTTTAAACCCAATATTTACGCTAGAAGCCTTGGCATGTTTATAAATATTATGTAAAGATTCTTGAATAATTCTATAAATATGAATTTTTGTTTTATTAGAAAACAGGTCCCAATTTATACTATCATCATGCTCTAAACTATGCTTTAATTTGTAAGCGCTAGATTGTGTTTCTACCAAGGTTTTAATAATATCTCTAAATCCAGCACCAGCAATAAAATCTGTATTTAACTCGTGAGATACCTTTCTAATATCTTCTTCTATATTTTTAAGAGAGTCTATGTATTCTCCTCTTGTTTTTACAGCTTCTGGTGTGTTATTAAAATTAAGACTGTCTAAACTTAAACGTGTTCCAAATAAGCGCCCCAAAACGCCATCATGTAATTCTTCTGAAATTCGCTTTTTCTCTAAAGTTCTAGCCTCTTCAATAGTATCACTTTGTGAAAGCATGAGGTTATATATTTCTTCATTGGTTTCTTGTTGTTTTTGTACAAATTCTAATTCTTTATTTTTAACTCTTTGGCGTATAACAAGGTATAATAAAAAGAATGCCATTATAAGTACAGTAGACACAATAAGCAACCACATACGTTCTTTGGCTATTTTTATATTTTCTTCTTCTAATTGTTCTGTTTCGAAACGGATTCTTGCAAATTTATTTCTTACTTTTCGTTCCTCTTTTTGTAAGCTATCATTTAATTTAACATAGGCTTTCAAATGTTCTGCAGATTTTTCACCTTCTTCTATTTTTGATAAAAGAAGTAAAGATTTTAGTAAATCATCATTATGATATTTTTCTGATATTTTCTTAGCTCTGTATGCATAAAATAAAGCAGAATCTATTTTATTTACACTATTATAGTATTCCCCTAAATGTTGATTTATTATAATTGAGTTATAACCCTCATAATTGATACTATCACTGATTTTTAATGCTTTTAAAAATAATTCTGGTATTCGTTTCAAGTCTTTTGATAAATATAAAGTATGGGCATAATTATCTAAGATTAAAGCATAAATTTCTGGTCGATTCTTTTTTAATTTTTTAATATCTAGTAATTCCTCATAATAGTTTTTAGCTAATTCAAATTCTCCAGCTCTCTTATGGCTTTCTGCTAGATTATTTAAAGTATTTTCAATACTTGTTTTATAATCTCCTTTCAAGTTTCTTTTTAACTCTATCGATTTATTATAGTATTTAACTGATTCTTGATATCTTTCTAACTCATCAGAAACAATTCCCAAATTATTGTAAATAAAAGATATATATTTATTTACATTATCAGATTTTTGTAATGATTTCAGTAGAGTAATTGCTTCAATTGAAGTTACTTCACTACCAATAAAGTCTTTTTCGTTTTTTTGTATGACTGCAATTCCATACATTACTCTGGCAGTATTAAGCTTATCATTTAATTTTTTATAGAATTTACCAGCTTTATTATAATAAAAGTATGCGCTATCAGTCAAAGGAGTCGTCTTCCTATATATTTCTGCTATATTATAATTAACCCTAGCTATTCCAGTTGAATCTTCGTTTTTCTTATTAATTGATTGCTTTAAAGAGTCAATTATGGCTAAACTGTTATTCTGCCCGTAAACAAAACATGTTGATAATAATAATATCTTAAGTAAAATAAACTTCAAAAAATAAATCCTTAACTATTTTATCAAATTTATCTATATTTTTTTTTCTTGCAATAAAAAAAGGGTTCTTATATTTAAGAACCCTTTTTTTTATCAATTCAATATTAGATTTAGTCATCTATTTTTCCTCCAGTAGATGGCATTGTAGTATTAGAGTCTTCAAGCAAATCATCCTCACTCAAATCTTGTTTGGTACAAGAAGTAAAAGTTGCAAATACTACTGCGATAATTAAAGTAAATTTTAGGGCTTTCATAATAAATTGTGATTTTTGGTTAATAATTATTTCTATTTTCTTTATTTAAATTTTAATAATAAACGTTCTCTAAGACTTTGATAAACAAAACCTTAATTGAGGGTGAAAATGGAATAATTAATTTCAAAAAACCTTAGGCTTATAAAAGCAAATAGATTTCTAATGTTTGAGAGAATGTGATTTAAAAAAACATCACTTAAAAAAAATGGAGTAATTAACGGTTAAAAGACAAGAGGGAATACTTTATGAAATATCGATTAACTGATGTAAAAATATGCTAAAGCGTTATTCTAAATCAAATTAATCGATTAAAAGCATATTTATTAGACAAAATACAAATTTGAAAGTAATAGATTACATTTACTGAAGAGTTGACTTTGTTTTTATTAGACTTGTCTTAATTATCTTAGTCTTAACATCTTCATTTAAATGCATGTTTTGTAGTCTATGTATCAACATTTGAGCTGTATTTGCCCCAATTACCTTAGCATGTTGCCTAATTGTAGTAAGTCTTGGCAATGCATGGTTAGAATCTGATTTACTGGCAAACCCTATAACCGAAATATCTTTAGGTACTTTTTTGCCCAAATTTACAGCTGTATTAATAGCCATTATGCCTGAAGAACTATCTGCAGAAATAACACCATCTATATGTGGATTCTTTTTAAGAAATGATTTTATTTTCTTTTGGTGGTCGTCTTTCTTTTTAATACTTAAAATTAAGAGTTCCATATCATGGTTTTCTAAAATGGCTTTAGCATAACCTCTTTCTCTTAATTTACCAACACTGGTTTTTTCTATATTACTAATAAAAGCTATTCGTTGCCTTCCTTCTTCTAATAATCCTTTAGCAGCATTATAAGTTGCATCAAAATCATCTACAATTACTTTATCGCACATGACATCATGAGCAACCCTATCAAACATGACTATAGGTAAGCCTTGGCTAATGGTTTTTCTAAAATGATCTACTTCGTTTTTTACTTGGGTTTCTTCTGCAACAGATAAAATAAATCCGTCTACACTACCATTTCCTAGAATTTGCAGACTCTCTTTTTCTTTTTCTAAAGACTCGTTAGAAATGCAGGTTATTATATTGTACCCTAATTTAGTAGCTTCTTTTTCTATACCATATAGTACTTTGGCCAAAAAATGATTTAATATATTAGGAATAATAACCCCAATGGTTTTGGTTTTATTTTGCTTTAAACTTAAAGCTACTTTATTGGGTTTGTAGTTGTAAAGTTCAGCCAACTCTTTTACGCGTCTAACCGTTTCTTCACCAATCTCTTCACTATTATTTAGTGCTTTTGAAACTGTTGAAATTGAAACATTCAACTCTTTTGCCAGCTGCTTTAATGTAACCATACTTATACCCCCTATTAATCTACGCTGCAATTTACGAAATAACTTTGGGTAAAGCGTTATTACTTACTTGTTCTACTTTATAAAATAGTTAAGAGGTAACATGTCTGTATTCTATAGAAACTAAATTAAAAACTTCTTATGCAGTAGTTTAATGTTGGATTCCGCTAGAGAAAGGTGTTTTTAAATAAAGTAGCTTCTTATAACACCCTATAATACCAGCCATTTTTATGTGAATTATAATCTACTAAAATAAAAAGCCCTTTTTATTGATGACATTATGGGTACTATTTCGATACCTCTATAAACCATAAAAACAAACCTCATGAAAAAAGTATCTTTATTAAATGTCATCTTATTATTATTTATAATGTCATCATGTAGCAATAATGACGATGGCGGGGGCAATGACTTAAACAATTTAGCTAACCGAGAATCTTCTTGTAATAACGTTATTGGACTTACTGGAGCTTATTGGGATTTTGCCAATGGTATACCACTGCCTTTAAATAGCCCTCCTGTTATACAAAACCCTGGAGGACAATTTATACATAGTAGAGTACCACTATTAGGCTTTATACTTCCACAAGGGTTTTCTGCCTTTGAAGTGACAGAGCCTCAAACTGCAGCTGTAGGTGTTAATGTTATTAGAAATGATAATGCAGTAGTATTTAGATGGATTCCTAATAGTTTTATTCTAGCCAACATTCCTTCACAAACCATTTTAGCTAATGAAATAAATACCATGTTTGCCAACTTTAATTTTAATGGAGATTTTGAGCTATTGTGCACCAATACCCAGCAAACTGTTTTTGAAGGTATTCCTATTGAATTTAATGCACGCCTTATTAGGTTTGGAAATATGATAGGCCAAGTATGGGTAAAAACCACATACGTAGCTGGTGGAACAGCAATGGCTATTTCTGTTGTTGCAGCACCTGAAAACGAATATGACTCACAAGTTATTGAGACCTTTTTACCTTTTAACTTTCAACTTTATGTTGATGATAGAGGAAATATAGTTGACAAGGATAACGATGGATTTACAGTTTTAGAAGATCCAGACGATAATGACCCCAATGTACCAGTAAATAAAAATTAGTTAGTTTGAATTAGTTATTTTTCCTTAAAGGCCTTCATTCATTTTGTGAAGGTCTTTTTTTAAATAAAAAAACTAGTAAAAGCAAAAGAACAATAGCAGAAGCTAATACCCAAATAAGTAGATTATTTGATTGAGACAAGCTTATAGTATCTGTATTCCCCATAAGTATTAAACCAGACCAATATTGCGGATGTAAGGTTCTTCCGTTAGACACCTTTAAATAGTTCAACTTAGCATTTTTTAACGCTATATCTTTAGGCTGCCCTTCACTTAAAAACTTATAAAAATTATCTACAATTTGCATGCTAGATTGCTCATCTATTTCCCAAAGGCTGGTTAAAATACTATCGCTTCCGGCATAATTAAATGCATGTGCTAAACTAATCATACCTTCTCCTGGTTGATAGGTAGGTTTACCTGTTTCACATGCTGTTAGAATCGCTAAATTGGAACTTAAATTTTGATTATAAATTTCATAGGCATATAAGTAATTATCATTAATCTCTTCTGTATTTGATAAATCTTTGGCAAAAACCAATCTTGATAATTCTGGATTCACATTATTAGATTCTGCATGTGTACCAATATGAATAATTTTATGCTCTTTTGCGTTACTAATAAACAGTTTCTTTGAGGCGTTTTTATTCAAAAAATAATCTCCATTAAATTTCTTCCCTATTCGTTTTACTAACTCAGAGCTAAAAGGTTGCGGTAAAAGTGTTAAATACCCTTTATCTAAATACAAAGAGTCTGTAACAGCCATAATATAGTCTGTTTTCATACTACTGTCAAATTCTGGTGCAAAAGCAACGTAGTTCTCTTTAAAGTCTAACGTTTTTCTTTCTTCAGAATCTAACAGTAAAAGACTATAATTATATGAAATATTATAATTAGCAAGAAGGCTTTTGGTGGCTAATGCTTTATAAGAAGTTATATTTTCTGTTGTAAGCAACTCAAAATTAAGATTAAACAATTCGGCATCTGGTATTATCACAACAGATTTTGTAGTTATACTAGCTTTAATAGGTTCCCAAAGATTATTATACAAATCATACATTGCAGCAGTAATATCTTCAAATGAGTCATTAAAATGCGTTAATGTATTTATATGCTTTTTTAAATCTAAAGCTCCTAAATCAAAATGCTCAATACCATTTGAATTAATTACAAACGCTATTAAATTGTTTTCAATAAATATAAAACGCACTACAGTAACATCTTTATTAGTTGTTAAGTTATTTAAAGGCTGAATAATTGTAGCATACCGCATTTTATAATATTCTGGATACGTTATTTTTAAAGTGTTTAGAAAGTGATTCCAGTTGTTAAGGTTTTCAAATAAAGTAGCAACTCCTTCTTCTTTATTTTCAAGATCTAGACTTATATTTTTTTTAAGTTCTTTTTCAAGGTTTAAAATAGAATCAGGAACATTTTTAAACCTAATATTATGTCGCAAGTTCATTTTAGCCCTAATTTTTTGATAAACTCCAGACTCATGAAGTGTCACAATACTATCTAGTAAGATGCTTTTATTGGTTATTTTAAACAAACTGTAGTAGAGCTCTTTATGAAAATCATTTATTTGTTTGTATTCATCAATAAGCACATTAATATCCTCTGCATCATCGGCTACTATTTTTCGCTTTTCAAGAACATTAGTAGCGTTTCTTAAAATACCTATACATGTATTAATAACTACACTATCTTTTGCTTTTGATAATGCAAATTTTGCTTTGGCTTTTGATAATAGAAGTGATGGTTTTGAAAAATTCAACTGTACTTTACTAAACTGATTCGTTGTTTCTAATTCAGATTTTTCTATTATAGAAATACCATGATCTGCCCATTTTAAAGCTTCATTATAGTTCTTAAGCATATAGTTTACCTCACTTAAATTTAAAATTGACTTATGAAGTGAAAAATGATTTTCTTTAGAATTACCTTTTAAATAAGCATATCCTTTCTCTGCGATATTTACAGCCTCTTGCGCTTTATTGGTTTTAGCATACAATAATGATTTTTCTCTTAACAATCCTAAATAATCGGTACTATATTCATCATTTAATATCTGGTGGAGTTGCTCTTCAGCTATATTAAAATAATGAGTTGCCTTACTATAATCATCCTTCCCAAAAAAGGCCTTCCCTATACCATAATTTGCAATGCCTTTCCAGTATTCATTTTTAACACCATTAATCTCATAATCATGAATACCTTCTTTAAAAAGCCTAATAGCTTTATCATAGTTTAGTAAGGACAATTCAGACTGCCCTAAAGCCACTTTGTATTCTATTAATCTAGAATCTTTGGGTTCTAAAATTGCTTTTGCTTTGTTATATGAGTATTCAATAAAATCTTTTGCTTTTTGAAGGTTTCCTATTTCTGTATAATATGCCGACAAATTGTAAATGGCAGTAAGTTGGTTGCGGTTTGCATTCTCTTTTTCCTCAGATTTATGAGTGTTTTCTATAACTTTTTGATAGTCTGAAATAACTTCTTTTTGTATTTCTATAGCTTCATGAAAATTACTCTTAGAATATTCTAACAGGCTCATATTAGAACGAATGGTTGCTGCTTGTAACCTGTTTTTTGGTGTAGATTTATTTTCAGAAAGCACCTGCTTAACAGCCAATTTATAATAATACGTTGCACTGTCTAATTTAGAAGTCATCCACATCACCGCTCCATTGGCATTATAAGCATCTGAAAGATTTTGGTTAGATGTTTTAGGAAACGTTTTATATGTTTTGAGAGCTTTTTTAAAATAGACTTTAGAACTATCAACGGTTCCTAATGATAAATGGCTCACACCCAAATTATAATAAACTTTGCCTACTTCTTCTGGTGTTTTTTGCTGAGCTTGTAAGATATATTGCAGTGCTTTTTGCGTGGTTTTTAATGATCTATTCAAATCTCCTACCTCATCATAAAACTCTACTGCACTCATTAAAGCTTCATACATTATCTTGTTAGAAACTTGTTGCTGTTTTAGTCCTTCCAGAAACTCAGATAAAGTTTTAGTAGCCCTTTCTATATCATAATTTTTAAGCGTTATTTTACCAACATAATACGGATAAGAGACTAAATGAGCATTTAGCCTATTGGTTTTTAAACTGTCTATTTGAAAAGAAAGTGCTTTATTAGCTTCTGCATAGTTTTTAGCTAAAATTAAACTATCAAGTTGTTTGAGTAATGGGTTTCGCTTTTCTTGTGCAAATACAATTTTTGTAGTAAAAAAAACTAAAAACAACAACACGACGTATAATCTATTTTTAGTCTTAATTACTGGTTTCATCTTTCTAAATGAGTTATTTGTAACAAAATCTCTTTACTTAATTCATTAGAACTTTTCTCAAAATTTTCTTTAGCCTTTTTGATGTTGTTTTGCTTTAAATAAGAAAGTCCTAAATAATAATAGGCATCTTGTAATAACACACTTTTTGAGTTTTGCGTGGTAACATTTAAAAAGGTAATGGCTTTATCAAAATTTGCTTCAGCTAAATATGCAGACCCTAAAAAATAATTCAAGGTATCATTTTTGGGTTTTTCTAAAAGTAAAGGTTCCCATTTTTCTATGGCAGTCTTATAATTGGCTTGTTTATAATCTACCATAGCTTCGTAAAACTTATAATTATTACTATTACCCATTACTGTTGGCAATCCTGGATCTGGACTAAAATAGGTTGCAAATAATTTGTCTGCTGGTGTTTGCTTGTTAAAAAACAAAGAACCTCCTATAAAAACAAAAATGGTTATTGAAGCTGCTATTAAATAAAAACGTGTCTTATTTGTTTTTTTATGAGTGATATCTAATTTGGGAATATCTTTATGAAATGTATTGAGTTCTTCTCTTAACGCTTCTTCTTCAACCGCTAAAAACATTTGCTTAAAATCTTGAAACGCCTTTTTTAAATCAGCATCAGCTTCAAGCTT
This sequence comes from uncultured Flavobacteriaceae bacterium, assembly GCA_947487895.1. GTDB lineage: Bacteria > Bacteroidota > Bacteroidia > Flavobacteriales > Flavobacteriaceae > Seonamhaeicola. Next base: position 30,958 of record CANKYF010000009.1, on the reverse strand, counting down.
ATTAATAAAACCATCCGTTTCTTCTTTGTTCATGTTATCCATTAAATAACGTTCAAAGGTTTCCTGAAATTCTTGAGATATGTATTTATTTTTACTCATGCTTTTTTAAATCTAAACTCAATGCTTTAAGCTTTTCCATGCATCTGTACTTTTGGTTTCTTGCAGAAGCTGGTGTAATGTTTAACGTTTCAGATATTTCATTCATTGATTTTCTTTCGTAGTAAAACTGTTTTAAAAGTGTTTTACATTGTTCTCCAAGCTTAGACAAGGCTTGTTTTAATACCTCTATGTTTTCTTGTGCTACATCTTCATCTGCTAAATCATTATCTGCTACTATTTGCAAGTTAGTAAGCTTACTTTTTACCACTGTTTTTTTATACGTAGCCGAACGCAAATAATCTGTCCATTTATTTTTAGCTATGGTATATAAATATCCTTCAACACTTCCTGTATTTGAAAACTTACTGTCTTTAATATTCCGCCAACACACTACAAAAGCTTCTTGAAAAACATCTTTTGCTTGATCTTCATCTCCGTTATTTTTTAATATATGAGACCTCACTTTTGGATATGTATTAGAGTATATTGTTCTTAGAATACTTGAATCATTCTGTTTAAACCCTTTTATTATTTGGTCTTGATTATACCCTATATTATCCCCCATACCTTTTGAAAAGTATGGGAAAATTAAAGAATTTCAGTCTTATATAAAAGTTACACTTTATTTATTAATTAAAATATTTCATTTTTAAAAGGTTATTCAATAGCTCCAACAACAGTCACCCAAATATCAAAATCGCCATTATTAGATGTAACATCACAATCATTAGAATTTGTACTTCCTATAATTACTGGCTCATTATTATTATTTAGTATCATGTTTGATGCATACTCATCTTCACTACCTCCAAATTTATCTTCTGATATTACTTGTAATGATTCTGATAATTTTAGTAACCAAAAATCTCTTCCCTCAAATACATCTGTAGATGCATCATCATTTGTAGAACCTACTAAGAAAAGTTCATTATTATCCCTTTCTGTTATCTTGAAAGCACGATCAAATTCAAAATCACCTATACTATTTTGGTTTATGATGTTTAATGATGGTGTTAATGTAAAGAGCCAGATATTTTCTCCTTCATTATTCTTAACAACATCTTTATCTGAACCGCTACTATTGGCCACTACAACTATATTTCCGTTTTTTAATTTTCCAATAAAACTAACCGCGTCACTTTCTGAAGATCCAAATGTTTTTTCTTCCAACAAATCTCCTAAAGCATTTAATTTTATAATCCAGACATCACTTTCCCCTTTATTTACACTTACATCACCATCGTTAGAATTTGTAGAACCCGCTACTAAAATATTGCCATTAGTTTCTTCAAGCACAGAAGCACCAGATTCACTCTTTGTTCCTCCTAAAACCTTATTCCATAATAAATTTCCATCTTTATCTATTCTGGTTACTGTAATATCTGTGTTAAAGTTTTCTGGAGTTACAGGAGGTATTATTATGCTACCAACTAAAACAACATCTCCATTAGATGTTTCAATTAGATCTATGGTTGTATCTGTAATACTATTAACGCCATAGGTGTTTTCCCAAATAATATTGCCCGAACCATCTATTTTAATAGCATATAAATCAAAATCTATATCATCTAAAACGGTTTGTTTAAAACCAACTGCTATGTAATTGCCATCTTTACATTTAATGATATTTTCTAAGCTGCTAATACCTGGATTGTTTGGCGTTAGCTCCCATAGCATGTTTAAATTATTATCAACTCCCACTATATGGGCTTTTTCATCTTCTAGTATCCCACAAATTAAATATCCGTTATTAAATGTTTCAACAATACCTTGCCCAAAGTCACCATCAATACCTCCTAAATTATTTTGCTTAACAAGAGAGAAATTGGTTCTTACCTCTCGTGTACAATCAGCCTGAGGATCTTGTACTGTATTATCATTTTTGCTACAACTAAAAATAAATGCTGTAATTGCTATGAGTATATGCTTGCTTATATGTTTCATAATTATTTAACTTTATTTTAAAATGCTTTTCTAACTCTGGTCCACTCTCTATTATTTAGATTAATATCTCCATTGGGGTTATAGAAATAGTCATCATTTTTAATATAGTTCCTGTCACTATCCATCCAATATTCCATAGACCCTGCTTGTACTTGATAATTACCTCCTGTAGATGGATTATAAACCGTCTCTTGCTCGTTTATCATATTGATGAATTGTTTCTGACCTACATCACTTCCTTTACCAAAAGTTCTATTCATGAAAGACGCATGATTAGCATCTTGTGCCGCCCAAATACCTTTCATTTTTTGCTGATGCGCATCAAACGCAGCCTGACGGTTTTGCATATTCATTCTATGTTGTTGTGCTGCTTTTTGGGCTCTTACTTTTTTAAGATGCACCATATATTGTTCCCATTGTGGGTTATCTTTTAGGCTCTCTGAAGCTTCAAGAAATTTATTAATAGTAGCTTCAAACTTGTTCTCGTCAACAAACATATAATCTAAACTATAGAACCACATTACCATAGTGTTGTTATACGAAATGGGTTGTTGCATAGCAATTTTAACTAAAGTCACTAATGCCTTTTGCCCCTTATTATTAGTCCACTCTGTAGCATAATGATCTAATTGTGCTTGTTGCACACCAGATTTATTTAGCCTACCTCTTAAAAACTGTTCTGCTCTAGGAATACGTTTCTGACCAATCATCTGAAAACCACTTTTAGACATTCTGCTATTTACTTCTTCCTGCATGATTTGCTGATTACTTGTTAAAGGGCGTATCATGGAGGCTGTACTACTGTACTGACTCATCCATTGTGCTGTTTGAGGATTTGTATAATGTAAATAAAAGTGAATTGGCGTATTAAACGTTTTTAAGTTATCTGGACCTTGAACTTGCATTAAAAACAATGGCATTTTCTGATCTATAGTATACGTTGGTTTTGAAATAACTTGCCAATTTGATGGATAGTCTGCACTATTTACTACCAAACCTGTACGGGCATCTCTAAATTGATGCGTTTTTTTTCTCCCATTAAAAAAGCCTCCTGATTTTGAAGAACTATTTTGGTAACTTACTTGCTGTGATTGTGGATACTGGTCGTTTGGTGTAATAGAAGCTTCTGAGTAATAATCATTGTCTTCGTTTTCATAATCTTCGTAATAACTATCTTCATAATATGATCCATTATCGTTTTGATTGTTTTTACAACCAAATAGAAGTACTAAAATTGATAATGCTAAGAATAAAATTGAGGGTTTCATGATATGTATTGTTAATGGTTTACAATAGCATATCGGAACACTTAGTAGGATGTCATCAAGAAAGAAGAAATATTTTTAAATAAATTTAGTCTAAAACAAAAAAGCATCCCAATTTTCAATAAAGAAAAAAGGAAAGCTTTCCATTGGTTAGCACCGAATTACTTCGGTTCTCAACCATTTTACCTCAACGTTAGTTGAGATAAAACAACACAACATCTTTGAATAAAAAAGCGCTTTTATTAAGTGCTTTTTTAATTTGAAAGGGCGCTCTAGCAATTACCCTTAATAATATTTTAGCACACTTGTGGGTACAAGTGAGATATAATTAAAAACAGGTGCAAATGTATAAAGCTTAATACACATCTACAAACATTGTACTAATTTTGTTAGTATTTCTTTTAAAACGATTTTACAGGTATTAACCTGTTATTCTTTTTTCAATTATACTTATTTGAAAAATGAGAAGAAATTTAGGAAACCATTTTAACTATTAAGCTGTTGCTGGCGTTGGCTCTGTATATTTTAGCATGTGTATAGGCTTTTCATATAGATAAAGAACTACCGCCATTTATATATGCATATAACCGATCTTCCAATTCCTCTCCTTTCATAATTAATTTATCTGGGCTATCTGTGAAGGAGGTTTTAGTAAAATTCAAAACCTCTAATACCGTTTTGGAAGGATCTTTAACAGTAACCAGCTACTCCTCTCCGATTAACGAACAAAGCTTTTACTAAGAAACACATTGGTATCTAATTCTATTTTCGAGGGGTTCCTTTTAGGGAAGGCTACAGTTCTTCCCTAAAGGTATTTGGTAGTCGTCAAATCATTGCTCGATAGTAAAATCTGTTTAGCGTTAGCAAAAGTGAACCTTTTGATAGTATTAACAAATATGGGGTTGCTTCACTTACATCGAATTTCAAAGTTCGTTTTAACTCTGATACATCATATCTCTTTTTTTAAAAGGAGATGGTTCCGAAAGTTTTGCCTCAACACCTAGTGTCGGGGCATTTTATCATCTCAAGTTTTTCTCAATGAACTTTTATTTTCCTTGACAAATTCACTAGGTGTAATACCGTATTGTTTTTTAAAAGCTTTTGTAAAATAATTATGCGAATTAAAACCTACAGCATAACCAATTTCTTTAATCATTAAATTCCCTTCTTTCATCAAATTAATGGCATTTTTTAAACGAATACTTCTAATAAATTCTGAGGCAGATTGATTAGTCAATGATTTTAACTTTCTATGTAAATGAGAACGGCTTAAATTTAAATTAGTGGCAAGATCCTCAATTGAAAATTCAGAATTAGTAATATTTTCTTCAATTATTTTTATGGCTTTAAGAAGCAGTCTTTTGTCTAAATTCAGCACGTTGGGATGTTCATTCCATTCTTTCATTTGTGAAGAAAACAAATTGCGAAGCATTTTTCTTGAATGGAGTAAATTGTTGATACGGACAATTAAAAAATCTTCGCTGAAAGGCTTTGGTATATATGCATCCGCTCCAGAATCTATTCCTGATATTTTATCTTGCACAGAGTCTAAAGCTGTTAATAAAATAAAAGGAATATGACTCGTATTAATATCATTTTTAATCTTATGACATAATTCCACACCGTTCATCTTAGGCATCATGATATCAGAAATTATTAAGTCTGGATTTAATGACAAAGCAAGGTCATAAGCTTCTTTACCATTTTTAGATTTAGCCACTTTGTAGTGCGTATTTAACGAGTCTGATAAGAACTCCAATAGTTCAGGGTTATCTTCTACAATTAATATAAGAGAGTCTTGATTTTCTGCGTCTTTAGAATAATTTACACTATCTAGTATAGGTTCTGAAGTAAATTCTGAAATGTAAGGCTTTAATTCACTTTTAAACTTTTTATGTGTAGTACCTTTTTGGTGTATAGGTAAATAGATGTAGAAAACGGTGCCATTTCCTTCAGAAGAAGAAACCAGTAGTTGACCTTTGTGTAGTGAAATATAGTTTGTAGACAATGACAACCCAATACCGGTACCGCTATTATTGTTTTCTTCAATTTGAAAAAATCTTTCAAAAATTTGAGGTAATTGTTCAGTTGGAACACCATAACCAGAGTCTGAAATACTAATTTCTACAAAATCTTCATATAAATTGTCACCAATGCTATGATGACTCCAGTCTTGGTTTCTTTTTGTTTTTTCGTTGTATTTAATTTGAAGTACAATAGAACTATTATCTGGAGAGTATTTGAATGCATTTGAAATTAGATTTACCAATACCTTATCTAGTTTATCCGTATCAAAATCCATGTTTAGATTAGATTTATTAGATAAAAAATTAAATTTTATATCACGATGATTAGCATGTTCTTCAAAGCAATCAAACACATTTTTGCAAAAAGCAATGATATCGGTATGCATTGTGGTAAGCTTCAATTTACTATGGTCTACCCTTCTAAAATCAAGAAACTGATTAATGAGTCTTAATAATCTATCTGTATTGTTTTTTATTAGAGTTAATTGCTTATTAGAGATATCATTATTTGTTCCTGCTTTAATTAACCTATTTACAGGACCTTGTATAAGTGTAAGGGGAGTTCTAAATTCATGGGAAATATTGGTGAAAAACTGAAGTTTCATTTGATACAATTTTTTTTCAGTTTCCTTTACTATTTTGCCCATTTCTATTTCAGATTTAAGTTTCTGTTTGTTTATAACCTGTCTTCTAAAAAAATAAATAGAAGTAATAAATAAAAGACAATAAAAAAGGTATGCGTACCAAGTTAACCAGAATGGAGGCGTGATTTCAATGAAAATTTGGGAAGGGATTTCATTCCAAATACCATCATTGTTAGCAGCTTTAACCTCAAAAATATATTTGCCTGGAGGTACATTTGTAAAGTAAGCTTTTCCATTAAAGTCATTATTAATCCATTGATTGCTAAAATTGACTAATCTGTATTTGAATTCTGTTTTTTGTGGAGATATATAATTACTGGAAGCAAATAAAAAGCTTATGTAATTTTGCTTATAATTTAACTTTAAGGATTGGGTATTTTCAATGTTATCTTTTAAAATACCATTTTCGCTTTTGGGAGAAATTTTTTGATTATTTATTAATAATTGAATTATTGTAACTTTTGGCGGAATTGGATTTTTTTCAATTTGATAAGGTGAAAAACGAATGATTCCATTAGAACCGCCAAAATAAAGCTCTCCGTTACGGGATGCTAATGCCGCTTTAGGATAAAAGTGGTTGTTTCCAATACTATTGTCTTTATTAAAAAATTGTATCTCATCAGTTTGGGTATTTAATTTACAGACGCCATTTTCTGTAGTTATCCATAAATTTTGGTTTTGGTCTTCTAATATTGAAAATACTTCGTTGCCTTGTAATCCTTTATTAAAGGTATAATGTTTTGAGTTGCCAGTTTTTGGGTCTAACTTATTTAAACCTTGTCCATTGGTTCCAAGCCATAAATAGTCATTTTTATCAATGTATAAACAATTAATATGGTTAAAAGAAATACTTTTTGGGTTGAGCTCTTGATAAAATAAATGTTTAAATTGAGAGGATCCTTTTTTTAAAAAATTTAGTCCATTTTCTGTGGCAAACCATAAATTCTCTTCTTTATCTTGAATTATATCTTTAATCCTATTATTTGATATAGATTTAACATCTAAAGGGTTATGTTGGTACCTAGTAAATAATTTTGAAGTGTAATTGTAATGATATACACCTAGTGGATAATCGCTAACCCAAACCCCATCTTTAACTGGTAAAATATCAAAAGCTTGAAAACCAGCTTCAAAAGGAGGGGTTAAGCGTTTAAATTTTTTTTCACTTTTTGTTTTATAAAGTACTCCATTTCCGTAGGTTCCTATCCATAGCGTTTCATTTTCGTCATAGGCTAAAGATTTAATATTTTGAATAGTATCTTTTTCATAAACAATGTATTTAATAGAGAATTCATTTTTTTCAGGGTTAAATAGGTTAATATCTCCATCATCAGTCCCTATTAACAAGTCATTTTTATCTGGCAATTGTGCAAAACAACTTACAATATTATTACTTAAGGATTTTTTAGAAGAAGAATGTTTATAATGTTGAAATGATTTATTATGCTTACTATGAAATGCAAGCCCCCCCATCCATGTACCTATCCAAATGTTTTGTTGAGAATCTTTATATAAATTCCAAATGGAATGAAAAGGTATTTCTGAATATTTTTCTTTATTAACAATGTCTACAACTTTCTTATTATTTATAATGGCAATACCCTCAAAAGTAGCTGCCCATATTTGATTGTTGTCATCCTTTATTAAACTGCGCACTTGGTTGCTTGGTAATTTTGAGCTAACAGTTTTAGAAGATGATGTGAATTTATGCACTTCTTTGGCATTTTTATTATCTAAACAGAGTATCCCTTCAGTTGAGTAACCAATCCAAATTAAGTCGTTATCAAAAAGAACTGTTCTAATAGTATTTTTTAAACCTTTTCCAAAAAATTGAAAGGAGTTAGATTCCTTATGTCGAAAATAAATATCACCATCTTCAAAAAATACCCAAATAGTATTATCACTATTAATTGTAGCATAAATAATAGTGTTGGTTTTATTAGAAATATTTTTATATACCGCTCTTTTATTTTTTAGATTTATTGTTCCGATACCATTTTCATCTGTAAACCAATAATTTTTATTCTCCTCTTGAAAAAAACTAGTGATGTTGTTACCGATATAATTATCAAATTGGCTGCGAATTGTATATCGCTCAAAATTGTCTTTTTTTGGATTGTAAGCACATAATCCGTTTTGAGTAGCTACCCATATTTTTCCTTGACTATCCTTAAATAATTGGTTGATTCTATTTGCAGAAATACTAAAAGGGTCATTCTGCGAATAGCTGTGTTTTTTTATTTCAATAGAGTTATAATGAAAAAGCCCATTGTAAGTACTAAACCAAATAAAGCCATTATCATCTTCAATAATGGAAGTGACCTGAGAATAAGTTACGCCTCCTTCAGGTGTAACTTTATGTATTGATATTTGTGGGTTTGTTGAATTAAAAGATATAAAAGAGGTAACCCCTAATAAAATTTTTATAAAACCATTAATCATTTTTTCACACTAAGATAGTGAATAAAAGAGCTCTCCCTATTAAAAGATATTTGATTATAGCTAGTACACATGTTGTTATTTGGCACATTTGTACTAAAATGAGATAATATGACGCTTATTGGCAACATTTACACCAGTAAACTTGGGTTTACTCATCTAAATTTGTTCACCAATTATGAGAATACTACCTATATATTTCTAGCTATTTCTCTCTATGGGTGTGTGTAATAATTAAGCAGCAGTACTTGGATAAAACTTCCGCTAATACTCTGCTTTTAAAAAATCATTGCTCAATTATTAACTATTAAAGAAAGTAAAAATAATAACTCAGAACATGTAGTTTTCCCACGTAGTCTTGATAGGCAACGGGAAATAATACATGTTGATAAAAGTGACTGGACTAGCGGTTTTTACCTAGAAATACTATGGCAAGTGTATAGTTTAAACAATGATGATAGTTGAAAAGAAAAGACATTAAATTATACCGATTTGTTAAAAACTGAAAAGTTTAATTTCCAAAAGATTATATCCCTTACTGGGGTTTTAGGCTTGCAGATGTAAGATGTGTCGGGTGAAACTAAAGATACTTCTTCCGGGTCTATAATAGCTTCAGCCTTATATGAGCTAAGTAGTTTTTCTGAAGAAAATAAAGAAAAACATTTTAGTATAAATGGTAAGAACAAGGGATTTTATTGGAATATTCAACTAATTCAAAACCAAGTGGATTGGGAATAGATGTACCATTAATTTATACTGATTATTACTATTTAGAGGCATTAAGTAGAAGAATGAAAAATTAACTAAAACTAAACTTAAATTTATGAAGGAAAAACAACCATTTTTAAAATTTACATTTTTATTTTTTGTTATGTTGACCTTAACAGGTTACTCTCAAGACATAAAAATAAAAGGAAATGTACAAGCAGATGGTATTCCACTTCCTGGAGTATCCATAGTAATTAAAGGTACAAGAAAAGGAACCACAACAGATTTTGATGGCGAATATTCTATCTCTGGAGTTAATAAAGGAGATGTATTAATATTTAGTTATATAGGATATGAAACACAAGAAGCAACAGTTAATAACCAAAACACAATCAATATATCTTTGATTGAAGATAACTCTCAATTAGATGAAGTTGTAGTTGTTGGTTATGGTGTTAAGAGAAAAGCAGATTTAACAGGTTCGGTTTCTTCTTTAGATGCTAAAGCTTTTGACTTGCAACCTGTTACAACTTTAGAAGAAGGTATGCAAGGTAGACTGTCTGGCGTTCAAGTAGTACAAAGTTCTGGACAACCTGGTGCAGGTACAAGTATTCGTATTAGGGGGGTAGCCTCATTAGCAGGATCATCAGAACCTTTATTTGTTATTGATGGTATTCCACAATTTAATTCAGATGTTCGTGAAGCCAATGGTCTATCTACTTTAGATCCTAACGAAATAGCATCAATAGAAGTACTTAAAGATGCTGCATCAACTGCTATATATGGTTCTAGAGCAGCAAATGGGGTAGTTCTTATTACTACTAAAAGAGGTAAAACAGGAGAACCAGTTTTTCGTTTTTCAAGCAATCTAGGAATTCAATCTGTAAGAAATAAATTAGATTTAATGTCTGGTCAAGAATATGTAGATTTTGTTACAGAATATTATGACAACTCTATTGCAGATGGAGATTTAACACAGTTAGATAAAGATCAAGCAATTCAAGAATTCCAAAACGCAGGTATTGCCAATACAGATTGGCAAGATGAGCTTTTTAGAAGTGCAATTAGACAAAACCATAGTATTAGTGTTTCTGGAGGTTCAGAAACAAGTAAGTATTTTGTTTCTCTAAGTTATTTAGATCAAGAAGGAGCAGTATTAGATACAGATTTTAATCGTGTTGCATTAAGGGTTAATTTAGATAATAATATTGGTAGTAGAGTTAAGTTAGCTACTCAATTATCTGGATCAAGAACATTTCAGAATAGGTTTGTAGGTAATGATGGAACTAATAATACTGGTGGAGGTAAAAATGGTATAGGATCTATTTTAGCAGCAGAACCTTCAATTGCTCCTAGAGATGCAGATGGAAATTTATCAGATGTTCGTCCATATTCGTTTTCATCTGTAGAAAATCAAAATCCGTTTGGATATGTAGAAGCTACAGATCAAAGAGAAGCTTATAGATTTCAAGGGAATGTGGAAGCACGTATACAGCTTTTAGAAGGTTTAACTAATACGGTACGTTTTGGGGCTACTTATAATAATGCAGATATTGGTGTTTATTTACCTAGCTCATTATTAATAACTCCGCAGCAAGCATCTATACAAAGCCGTAAAGATTTGAATCTTCTTGTAGAGAATTTTGTAACCTATAATAAACAGATTAATGATAATATTAATCTTAATTTAGTTGGTGGTGTAGCCTACCAAAATGAAATAAGCGATAGGTTTAGTATATCTGGTCAAGGGCTTCCTGATGATAATTTAACTATTAATGCACTTCAAGCTCTTGAAACTGTTTCTCCACCAGAAACAAATAAAGTTGAGCAAACACTTAATTCTGTATTTGGAAGAGTTAACATTTCAATTAAAGGGCGTTATTTATTTAATGCTAGTGTGAGAAGAGATGGGGCTTCACAATTTGCAAAAGGAAATAAGCATGCAACTTTTCCAGCAGCATCTTTAGGATGGAGAATATCTGAAGAAGAATTTATTTCAGACGAAAGTACTATTTCTAATTTAAAGTTAAGAGCTAGTTGGGGGCAATCAGGTAATCAAGCTATTTTACCTTATCAATCATTAACAATAGGAGAATCTGTGAATACTCCACAAGGTAATGGAATAGGTCTTAATTCAGGACTTGCACCTAATTTACCTAATAAAAATTTAACATGGGAAACATCAACACAAACCAATTTAGGTTTAGATTTTGGCTTTGCTGATCAAAAGTATAGATTTAGCTTTGATTGGTATACAAAAACGACCGAAGATTTATTGGCTAATATTTTATTACCATTATCATCAGGGTTCTCTAGTATAATCTCAAATGTTGGAGAAATAAGAAATCGTGGGTTTGAAATTACAGCTGGTGTAGATATTCCTGTTTCTGATGATTTTGAAATATTAGTAGATGCAAACCTTTCTTCTAATAAGAATGAAGTAATTAAAACTAATGATGGGGAAGATATTATTACGGGAGGGTCAAATGACCGTACTGGAGCAACTTTAATTGTTAGAGAAGGAGAGTCTTTATCTTCTTTTTATATGATAAAATTCTTAGGAAATGACGAAAATGGTAATCCTATTTTTGAAGATGTAGATGAAAATGGTGTAATAGATGGCGCAGATAGACAAATTGTAGGGTCATCACTTCCTGATTTTGTTTATGGAATTAACTTAACTGCTAATTATAAAAGGTTATCATTAGGAATGAACTGGCAGGGTGTTTCTGGTTTAACAGTACATAATTCTCGATTGTCTAGTTTTGTTGGTGCAAACCCAGGAAGCAATAAAAGATCAGATTTAAGAGACTTTACACCTAGACCAAGTGTTGCATCTGCAATAGGGGGTAGACAGAGTGATAGATTTTTAGAAAATGCTTCATATTTACGTTTAAAAAATATCAAATTAAATTATGCATTCCCTACCGAGAAAATGAAAGGAATCTCTAATCTTAATGTTTACGTTTCTGCACAGAATCTTATTACAATAACAGATTACTCAGGATATGATCCAGAAGTTAATAGTTTTAGTGGAGGTGATTTAAGACAGGGAGTAGATTTGTCTTCTTACCCAAGTGTAAGAACATTAACATTAGGTTTTAATTTGACATTTTAATTATAAAAATAAGATATAATGATAAATAATATAAAAGTAAAAACTAAAACATTACTAAGAGCAATATTGTTTGTATTTGTTGGGCTTTCTACGTTTGTTTCTTGTGAAGATCAGTTAGAAGAAGCTCCAGAAAGTTTAATTTCTTTAGAATCAATTAATGAAAATACAATGGAATCATTAATTCTAGGGATGTATGAATCAATCACTAGAGAAAGAAATAGATCTTTTGAATCTAGATATTTAAGATTATTAGAGTTACAAGCAGAATACCAATGGGGACGTGGAGGAACAAGAACCCGTTTATCTAATTACGATTTTAATGGAGCGTCTTTAAGTGATAAGCAAACCATGTGGTCGTCTTTTTATAAGTCTATAGGAAGAGCAAATGTTTTGATAAGCCTTATTAATACAACTGAAGATTTAAGTGAAAGTTCTAAAAACTTAGGAGGAGGAGAAGCACGTTTTTTTAGAGCAGTAATGCATTATCAATTAGTAAGAATATGGGGACAAGTCCCATTACGTTTAGAACCTGTTAAAGATGCTTCTCAAGCAGATTTAGCATTATCTTCTATTGATAATATTTATGCTAGTATAATAGCAGATTTACAATTTGCAGAAGATAATTTACCAGCAACTGCAGATCCAGGTAGAGCAACTGCAGGCAGTGCTAAGACGTTTTTGGCAGATGTGTACTTAACAAGAAAAGAGTACCAATTGGCAAAAGATAAGGCAAAAGAGATAATAGATAATGCAGCTACATATGGTTATGAGTTGGTAAGCGACTTCAGCTCATTATTTTCACCAACAGCACCAACAAATTCAGAAGATGTTTTTTCAATAAAGTTTGCGCAAATAATAGGGTTTGGAAATTTTCATACAGATGCATGGGCAATGAGAGAACCAAGAGTAAACGGTGTAAGATTAGGTGTGGCAGCAGGTTTCTCAACAGCATCAGCATTTGAGTCAGGTAACGCTAATCCAGCTTCTACTTTTATTACGGGTTGGGACGATGCTGATATTAGAAAGCAGTATACACTTGTTGATAAAGTAACCTTGCCAGACGGAACAGAAGTAGATGTCATTCCTCAAGTTACAAGAGATATAGATTTAGATGGTGATGGTACAGTTGAAACAGAAAGAGGATTGTACACTTTTGGAAAATATAGAGATCCAGGTTCTCCAGGAGAATTTGGTTCAGGTAATGATTTTTATTTAATGAGATATGCAGATGTATTTTTAATATATGCAGAAGCAGAAAACCAATTAAACGGACCAACACAAAGTGCTATAGATGCTATAAATGTAGTTAGAGATAGAGCCTATAATGGTTCTGCACCAGATTTATTACCTGAAGAAATAGCTTCAAAAGAAGCATTTGATGACAGAATATTTACAGAAAGAGGTTATGAGTTTGTACAAGAATCTAAAAGATGGTTTGATATAGTAAGAACCAACAGATTTAGTATTATCTCAGATGCACTTAAGCCATTAGGGCCTAATGGAGACATAGCAACAAATCCTTATTGGCCATTACCTGCATTAGAAACGTCTGTAAATGGCGGCTTATAAGATAGAGTTTAATTTAGATTAGAGTTAGTTTGTAGCCCAAATGACTACTTCTCTGAGAACAATAAGGGGGAGTAGTCTTATGGATTAATACATAGCCATTCTTAAAATTAAAAAAATCAATATTATGAATACATTATTACAATTTAAAAGAATTATATGTTCTTTTATCATAGCTTTAGTAGCCAATATCATATGGGCTACAGATTATTATGTTGATGCTACCTCTGGTAGTGATTCAAACAGTGGTACAAGTTCAGGAAATGCCTGGAAATCTTTAAGTAAAGTAAACTCTTTTACATTTTCTCCAGGAGACAATTTGTTTTTTAAAGCAGGTGAAGTATGGAATGGACAACTCTTGTTAAATGACTCTGGTACAAATGGGAACCCTATAATTGTAGATCAATATGGAACAGGAAATAAACCTATATTTAATGGTGGAGGGTTGTTAACTAATAGTGCTGCAACAGTACTATTGAAGAATGCAGAATATTTAGAAGTCAATAATCTGGAAATAACCAATACCAATGGAGCTACCAATTATCAGGGAGATTTATGGGGTATTTTAGGAGAACTTGATATTGCTGGAGGTATGGAAGCCCGTCATATATATGTACGCAATTGCTATATTCATGATGTTAATGGTGATGTAGCTACTAAAACAACAGGTGGTATTTATATGACTGCATTTGGAACAGATCCGTCAAGATATAATGACCTTAAAATTGAAAATAATGAAATAGACAATGTTGGTGGTTTAGGTATTGCCAATCAATCTTCATATGCGTCTATAACATCAAGCTCAAGATACCCGTCTTTAAATATTCAAATTAGAGGAAACAGAATAAGCAATACAGGTAGAAATAATTTAATTATAAGAGCTAGTGATGGTTCTGTTGTAGAATATAACACCTTAGTTAATACCAGTAGACATGATACTGGGCATAGCGTGTTTTGTTTTAACACAGACGCGGTTGTAATGCAGTATAATGAAGCCTATGGAAATACAGGAGTAGGAAATAAAGATAGAGGTGCGTATGATGCCGATTATAATTGCAAGAATACCATAATACAATATAACTATAGCCATGATAACCTTTGGGGCTTTGCTATTATGAAGAGACGAGTAAATGAAAACGTTATTATTAGATATAATATTTCTGAAAATGACCAAAAAGCAATATATTTTTATGGTTTTGAAGGAAGAACAGGTTTAACAACAGCTAATTTTTATAACAACACCCATTATGTAAAACCAGGTATTCAATTAACTGTATTTGGTTCAGGAGGGTTTAGACGTACTGCCATAAAAACCAATTTTTATAATAACATTTTCTATTTTGAAGACCCAGGGTCAGTTTGGGGAGACTATGATAGTAATACCGTTAATTTTGAAAACAACGACTTCTACAATATTCAAGCATTAGGCACAAATTTCATAACATCAAACCCTTTGTTGGTAAGCCCTAATAGCGGCGAACAAGATATAGATTGGGACAATTATCCAAATGTGTTAACAGGGTATAAACTTCAGTCAAATTCACCATGTATTGATGCTGGAAGAAGTGTGGCCAATAATGGAGGGTTTGATTTTTGGGGAGAGCCATTATATAATGGGGCGCCAGATATAGGAGCTTCAGAATATAGAAGTACAACAAATAATAACAATACCAATATTTCTGTATTAGAAGATGCACATGTTCGTGGAGGAAGTAACGCATCAACCAATTATGGTAGTGCAGATATTATAAGAGTTAAAGAAACTGGTAATGCATCATTTGCAAGACGAGGGTATTTAAAGTTTGACGTAAGCAATTTAAATGCAATATCATCAGCTACATTAAATATTTATGGAAGTGCACAGCAGCAAATAGATCTATCTGTATATAAAGTAAATAATGATAATTGGCAGGAAAGCAATATTACATGGAACAACGCACCATCTTTAAGCTCAAATGAAGATACTGTACCAATTCAAACCACAGACCAATGGTATAGTGTAGACATCACCTCTTTGGTACAAGGAGAAATTTCAGGAGATGGAATTTTATCACTAGGTTTAAGAGACGATAATAATTTGGTAAAAACCATAGATCTTTATTCTAAAGAAAACGGTACAGGTCAATTTAAAGCTTACATATCTGTTCAAGAACAGACTGTTGTTCAAAATGTATCCTTATCAGCAGAAGCTGATGCCTTTGTAAGAGGCGGTAGTAATGCCAATACAAATTATGGTAATGATACTGGGTTAAATGTAAAGTTGGGGAGTGCAAGTTTTACAAGAGAAGCGTATTTTAAATTTGATGTATCATCACTGGCAACAGCAATTAATATTGTTAGCGCAAAATTGGTTTTAGAACCTAGTAATACAGGAAGTACAGCATCATCAACACAAATACAAATTAAAGCTGTAAGTGATGATTCATGGTCTGAATCTGGAATTATCTGGAACAATAAACCGGCACAAGGTACTGTACTTGATTCTAAAGCAGGAAGTGCTTCAACTATGGAATGGGATATTACATCTCAAGTTCAAGCGGAAGCATCAGGAGATGGCACAATAAGTTTAGCATTATCATCAACAGTTGCTGGGAGTAATCATTTTGTGGTATTCAATAGTAAAGAAGTAACCAATGCAGCACTAAGACCATCTTTGGTTGTTGAATTTGAAAGCGGCACTCAAGGAGGATTTTTAAAACAATCAAGCGCAGCAGGTAGAGCAGATATTGAAGCGTCTGTTATAGAAGAATTAGCAATTTATCCAAATCCAGCTAATAATACGGTGTATTTTCGAAATTTATCAGATGATATTATAAAAATTGAAATGACAGGTATTAATGGAAAAGTAGTATCAAACAATTTAGATATAACTACAATAAAAAATACAGGATTAAATGTTAGTTATTTACCTGGAGGTTTGTATGTTATTAGATTTCTTAAAAAGAATGGACAGATAATAAATAAAAAGGTAATAGTGCGTTAAGCTTTAAAAAAATAATTGAGAGGTAATAATTTTGATTTAGAATATAATAGTGATTCTAAAAATTAATTATGTGTTCTAATGCTTATTTAAGACATCTATTAGAATTTAATTAATAAGGATTTAATGTTACAAATAAAGAAGAAGGTATTTTTAGGTTACATTTTAATTGTAATAGCACTACTTTTTTTAGTGATAACCCAACATAAAAAGGCAACAAGGCAAGATATTCATTTCAAAGCCTCAGATTCCACTGTGTTAGCAATAGATGATATTAGGGTAAATAAAGAAGAATATTTGCTTCACCTTAAACGTGAAATAGCAATGACCTATAATTATTTTTATCAAAATTATGGCATAGAAAATTCACCTACCTTTTGGGTAACACCTATTAATAATATAAAACCTATAGACTTCATTAAAAAGCAGACTAACAAAAAGGTTATAGAATCAAAAACCATTCATGCTTTAGCAAAAAAATATAATGTGATTGAAGAGTTTGATTTTAATGAATTTAAATTACAATGGAAAGAATACAATAGAAGTAGAAAAGAAACTCATGATAAAGGAGGCGTCGTTTATGGTTCTATTTATACAAATATGTCTGGTTATTATAATTATTTGTTAAGCAATTTAGAAATACGGGTTAAAGAAAAGCTAAAAAAGAACAAGTTTACAGCAAACGAGGAAACTTTAAGTGAGTTCTATGAAAGTATAAAAAAAGATAAATTCTCATATTCAGAAAAAATTGATATAGAGTCATTTGGTTTTGAATATAGTGTATTACCATATAAGCAGGCGCTTCAAAAAATTAGAGAAATTAAAGATGAATTAGATAAAGGGTTAGTGTTAGAAAAAAGCTTAGAAAAAACATTTGTTACTGGAGTTTATCATCAAAAAGTCTTTTATGATTCAGTTCCTATTTATGGAGAAGATAATCCAGATGAAATAATTAAACAAAATGCCCAAAAGTTAAAATTAAACGAACATAAAATAGTAAGAGCACAAGAAGGAATATATATAATCAAATTAAATAAATCATTAGAGAAAAAATATCATCCCTTTCAGAAAGTCAAAGAGCAAGTACTCCAATACTATCAAGAAGAAAAGTATCATAATTTTATTGAAAAGCAAAAAAAGAATATGGTCATTACTATAAACAATAGCATTTATAATACCATTTCTGACAAAACTTTTAAATAAAATAAAGAATAAAGTTTAAATAAAACCAAACAACTTTATGAAAGGTATAAATCTCTCGACTTTCGTAAAATAGCATTAATTAATAAATGAAGAATATTAGAATTATAACATGCGTCACTTTGATTATGAATGTTTTCTTGCTTTTTGCTCAAAACGAAAAGCATCAAAATAACATACTCCAAAATGTAGATAATCGTGTTACACAAAGTTTAGATGGCCTTTGGCAAATAACCATTGACCCATTAGAAACAGGCTACTATAATCACAGATTACAACCTCGAAAGGTGAAAGGTTTTTTTTCCAATAAAAAAATGAAATCGCCATCCGATCTTATTGAATATCATTTTGACACTTCTTATCAGTTAAATGTTCCAGGAGATTGGAATACACAAATGGAAAAATTATACTATTACGAAGGCACCATATGGTATAAGAGATCTTTTGATTATTCTAAAAGTAAAGAAGAAAAAGTGTTATTGTATTTTGGAGCTGTAAACTATGAAGCCCATGTGTATTTAAATGGAGAAAAACTTGGTTCGCATATTGGAGGATACACTCCTTTTCAATTTGATATAACCGAAAAATTGAAAGAAAAAGACAATTTTTTAATTGTAAAAGTCGACAATAAACGAAAGCGAGAAGCAGTACCTACTATTAATACAGATTGGTGGAATTATGGAGGTATTACCAGATCTGTTAAACTTGTTAAACTACCTAAAAAACACATACTTGATTACGTTTTTAAATTGGATAAAGGAAACTCAAAGAAGATTTATGGCTGGGTGAGTGTTGATAATGCTATGGATAATGAAGAAGTTACGGTTAGAATCCCTGAGTTAAAGAAGAGTTTAAAAGCAACCATTAAAGATGGTAAAGCACATTTTTCTATATCAGCAAAACCAAAATTGTGGTCACCCCAAAACCCTAAGCTATATCATATAGAAATAGTTACAGCTCATGAAACAGTAAAAGACCAAATAGGTTTTCGTACTATAGAAACGCAAGGTTCAAAAATTGTGTTAAATGGGGAACCCATATTTCTTAAAGGAATAAGTATTCATGAAGAAGCTCCTTTTAAAACAGGGCGAGTAACTTCAAAAGAAGAATGTAAAATATTATTAAACTGGGCAAAAGATTTAGGTTGCAACTTTATACGATTGGCACATTATCCGCATAATGAAACCATGGTAAAAGAAGCTGAAAAGATGGGACTGTTAATATGGTCTGAAATTCCTGTATACTGGACAGTACTATTCGACAATGAACCAACCTACAAAAATGCTGAAAAGCAGCTTGAGGATATGATATCTAGAGATAAAAATAGAGCAGCCATTATTTTATGGAGTATCGCAAACGAAACTCCAGAAGGGGAATCTAGACTACATTTTTTATCAAATTTGGTAAAGAAGGTTAAAATATTAGATGACTCACGGTTGATTACGGCTGCTTTAGACACTCAATCTGGTAGCAGTAATGAAAAAATTATAGCAGATGAATTAGGTAAATATGTAGATGTAATAGGTATAAATAGTTATTGTGGGTGGTATTCAGGAGCACCAGATTCATGCGCAAGCTTGAAGTGGAAAAGTGAGTTTAATAAACCCATGATAATGAGTGAAGTTGGTGCAGGAGCACTTCAAGGATTACACGGAGAGTCCAATGAAAGATGGACAGAAGAATATCAAGATGCAGTTTATGTAAACAATATTGAAATGTTGAAAAATATTGATTTCTTAGCAGGAATGTCTCCTTGGATATTAATGGATTTTCGTTCTCCAAGAAGATTATTAAGAAGAATTCAAGCAGATTTTAACCGTAAAGGTTTAGTTTCAGAGCAGGGAACTCCTAAAAAAGCGTATTATACGTTGCAAAACTTTTATATAAATAAAAAAGGGAATTGACTTTTTAATTCTTTCTGTTTATTGCAAGTCCATTTTTTTATTTGTCATCAATTTAGACAAAGAAACAAGAGGCTTAGAAATCTATAAAAATAGTTATGTTGTTTTCTGAATTTAATTCAGGATAAAGTTTGTTAAACAAGTTTTGACCTAAAATGAAAAGCTTTCCTTTTTTTCAAGTGTGTAAACTTTTCATATAGATAAAGAAGAAGTGGCTATAAACATTCATTTACGAAATAACCTGAGTTCGACCTAAAAACACTATTTTTTAAAACACAAAAACCTCTCTATTAAGCACTTAATTTAAACAAGTATATTATGTCACTCTTAGAGGCTATGAAAAATTTATTAATATAATTTGTTTTATAATGTTAGGTTAGTTTGTATAATTTTGTATTCGTCATTTACGTAATCATAACCATTAACCCAAAAGTTGGTGCCATCATAAGCTATTCCTGAAACAGCTATGTTTTCTAAATAATAGCTTTCTAAAACTTCAAAAATTGGGATTGTTTGACATTTGTGAAAAGAGTTCCCGTCACTTATAAATAAAAATCCATTTTGGTAGTCTAAACCTGAAGGTTGTATATCTACAGCTAACTCATTTTCAATGATATTATCGCTATAATTGTATAAATAGAGACGTGCTTCATTACTACTTGCCGCCCAGATACTGTTTTGGTCAACTGATGCTAGTCCACTTATCCGATTACCTAGTTCTGGAGAAGTAATTTCTAACATATTACTATTTTCAAAGTATCCATAAAATAAATTAGAACCGTTATCGCTTTGAAAAACATATCGATCAGGGACATCAAATTTTTCAACTTCTACAGCATAAGCACTACGGGTGGTTTCTATTAGTCCAGTTTCTTGTAATGTATTTGGATTTATTAAACTTATATAGTTAGATTGATTTCCATTACCATAAACTATTTGCGTTTTATCATAGTTAAATGCCATATCAATATCACCACCCCAAAAAGGATTACCAGAATTTAAAATAGAGAGTTCTTGTATCCATGAGGAAACTTCAGGTCCTGTGTCAGTTTTTTGTAAAGCAGCTTGAGTTCCTATTGTTAATATTTCATTTTCGAGTACATAATCAAATACGTCTGTGCCACTTTGTGTTAAACCATCTATGCTGATCTGATTTTCTGATATAGTATAATTGGTTTTAAATATTCGTTTAAAATTAAGATTTGTTTCTCTTAATACTATTAAAGTATTATCAGAATTAAAATTTATAAACATATCATCACCTTCAACCAAACTACCTGAAATAAAACGCCATTGTCCTATGAGAAGATTATTGTCTGTTGAATTTGAATTGTCGTCGTCGCTACCACAATTTGCAAGTAGTAGCATTAGTATTATAAATTTAAAAAGAGTTTTCATGTTTTTTTGTTTAATAATCAATAGAATATATTGATTGAAGTTTCTGATTAGTTTTTTATAAATTCCACACGTCTATTATTAGCTTTACCTTCAGTGGTATTGTTTTTATCAACAGGCTCTGTTTCGCCTTTGCCTTCTGCTTGCAGTCTGTTTTTATCTATATTGAATTGTGAAATCAAAACGTTTTTTACTGCTAAAGCTCGTTTTTTGGAAAGCTTTAAATTTTGTACATCGTCACCATCTGAATCGGTATGACCAATAATTTTTAAATAGAGTTTTGAATCTTGTTGAAGCGTTTTAGCAATTTCTTTTAACACACCGAATGACTCAGGTTTAATTCTATCTGAACCTGAATTAAATAAAATACCAGTTGTAGAAAACTTACCGTTTTTTAATAATTGATTTCGTAAGTCTAAACCACCTTGGGCGATTTTTACATTGTTTATATAAATGTTATCTATACCATCGCGTACGTCTCTTGGATGTAGTTTAAATGATATAATATTATCTGGCACTAGTCTTGGTACGTCAACAGCTTTATTTTCATTAACCCATAACCTAAAACGTTTGTTATTTACAGCAATAGAAATATGATTTTTTTGTAAAAGAATATCCCTAATATCTTTTTCAATACTATTGCGTATAATTCTTTTTGAAGCTACTCTATTCTCAACTATAAAGCCTATATCAATAAATAAGCATAATGGAATCTCAACTCTTGCCATATTTTTTGATGTATCAAACATGTTGTTGTCTTCGAGCCAGATTTCTAATTTTGCTTGCGAACTGGTTTTTTTGTCAAGCTCGGTAAGCATATCAAACTCTACAGTGTAGTTTTCTGGGAGATTAGATGGTAAGTCTGGGACATAAACAGATTTTCCTACCAGTTTAAACCATTTTTTATTATCAATAGTCACCAATTCACCTGCACCATTAGTATTCCACTTAGCAGGAAAATCTCCTAAATTATCTAATGAAAAGTCGTCAGCCACTAATATTTTATCACCCGGTACAAAATCGAACTTGTTATAGACCTCTAAATTTTTAGACTTACTGTTATCTATATGAGTTAAGTCATTTGTATTTTTATCATCAGGATTCTTATTTTTACTGTCTTTATCATCGTTATTAGTTTTTTCTTCTTTTTTAGACAATAATTTTTTTGCAGTTTTTATACTATATTTTAAAGCCTTTTTTGATCTGTTTATTTGAAGCGTTCCTTTACTTTGTTTTATAATTCCTTTACCATCTAAATCAGTTACAGCATTTGGCGCTGTAGTTAAAATGCCTTGAGCATTTTCTACAGTGTCCAGTAATATTTCATAGTCATCGTCTTCCAAAGGTTTATCTTGCTCGGCGTAACTATCGTATATATACACACGGTCATATAAATCAAACGATTCTTTTACAAAAGCATCTACACTTGAAATACCTACACGACTAGAAGGTCTTTTTAGTTTTTTTTTCTGAGCTTGCCCAGAATATCCTATCAAAAGAAATCCGAATAAAATTGTACATAATTTTATTTTTTTTGAAAGTTTCATCATTTTATTGTTTAATTAAATAATGTTTTATACTTACATTGAATTATTATATCAGTTTTTTATAATCGTTTGTATTTATAGTTATATTTTTCTTTTCTAGGCTTATACATTTCATAAGTATAGACTTTGGTCTTCTGCGTGAAGTGTCTATCATGTCCATCTCTAGAGTTAAGCCTGTGGTTAATTTTAAAAAAGTTGCATTTTGATTGTTTGTAGAATCTGTTTTGTATAAATGTTTAGAAAATGAAATACCTGCATTTTGAGTTACCCAAACAGTACCTTTTATGTTATCTCCTTCTACTTTGTAACCATCACATACATAGCCTAATATTGTTTTAGTAGTTCCGGTTGGTGTAACTTCTACATTAGTTTGGTCTATTATGTAATTTGAAGCTTTGTCCAAATTTAACCGCATAGATATACGTGTCTTGTCACCATTATTAGTCATAAGTGTATGGATGGTTTTATTACTCAAATCCATTACACTAATAGTGCTTTTGTTTTGATTGTTTCCACTTACACCTGTAGCAAAATAATTGCCAGATGGGGCTAAATAATATAGCATGTCTGTGGTGCGATTCCCTTTTTTAATTTGCATAACATATTTATGAGAAAAACTAAATGTACTGGCCGTATTAATTAATTTCTTTGTTACCCTTAGAAGCGTATCTTTTTTAATCTCAGTTTTGTTTAATGGATTATAATTTTTGTGTGCGTAAGTATTTGTAATTAATAATATTGCAATAATTAGTGTTTTGAGTTTTAATGCTCTCATGTGTTTTTTTTTAAGAATTAATTATTTGTTTTTTTTGTTTCTAAAATTTTTTTTCGCATGGCGTTACCTAACGAATCTTTTTGCTTTTGAGTTAGGTTTTTAGATTGTAGATAATACCAATTTCGATACTCTTTTTTTTGAGCGTCTGTTAACCCAGATTTTTCTAAAAGCTGTAAGTAGTTAAGTTTTTTGCCATCACGTTTGCCATCTAAGTTAGAACCAAAAATGTCTGTTAATACATTAGCTTGCATGTCTAAAAGATTATCTTTCTTTTTTGCTTTAACAGTGTCTTTTTTTGTGCTTTTAGTTTGCGCCTCTGCATTAGAAGAAAAGCATATTATCAATGCAATGCTTAATGTTTGTGTTATTTTGAATAGTGTTTTCATGATGTGTATTTCTAATTTATATTATCGTAAACCCAAGTGTAATATGTTGTGATAGTTTCGCCAGAGAAAAATGTTCTAATACGTTCTCCAGCAATGGGATAATTATCAGTATTGTATGTATAGTTAAATTGACTAGAACCATTGCCTGCTGAAGAAGTTCTAGACTCAGTTAGTATATTATTATTGCTAAAAAATAATGCTCTAAAAAATGCGTAGTTACTAAATTCAATAGAATGATAAGGAATCAATATGTAGAGTGTAATATTGTCACTTACTCCCATTTTTTCTAGTGTTAGCTTATTGGGATTTTTTTTGTTATCATAAGTATATGCAATAACCTCTCTATCTTCATAATTAATTAAATCTGTAGATCTCTGTTTTTTTACTTGAACAATATTATCATTACTGTCATAAGTAAATAGTTCTCTAGTTTTAAAAGAATCTGAATTTCTTTTTTCTTCGATTTCAATAAGCTTACTACTAGAATCGTAGACAAAAGTTCTGGTAACTCTTTCCGTTAATAAATCACTAGGATTAATAAATCTAAAATCTAGCCTAGCTAATAAACCTTGGGTATTATAAACTAAATCTGCATGTTCATCTCCGTTATCAATTTCTGAAAGCCTTCCTAGTGTATTATAAGTGTAGATATAATTACCAATTTGAATTATCTTATTTTCTGTATTGTAAATAATGCTAATGTTGTTGTTAAAACCGGTTAATTGATTATTAGAATTATAACTGAAGTTATACTCTTCAGCGTCAACTCCATAGGTTTTTAATCGGATGTTTTTATTTGCTATACTATTTCCATTATCACTTTTACTACAACTAAATAGAGCAACAGTTAATAGTAGAATTAAAATTTTAAAATGTGTTTTCATAGCGTACTTATTAAAGGTTTATGATCTGTTTCGCAACTTTGAATAGTTATACAAAGTATTACGCTTGAGAATTTGTAGATTAAATTTTTCATGTTTAAGTTGTAGTTATTTAATAAGTTTCGTAGTTGAAGCCAAAAATTGCAAAGCTTTCAACTCCTGTTGGAGATGTTACTGTCCTATCCATTAATGTTAGGTAATCTTCATTGTTATAACTGTTTTCAAAATCAAACAATGTAGTTGCTCCGGTACTAATAGTTACTTTATTAATGGTTAAAAAATTATTTGGAGAATAATGCCAAACAGGTTGAAAACTTCTTCGTGTAACTTTAAGATTATAGAAATTCCAGAAATTAAACACTGAAGTTTTGGAGTTGTCATTTAAGATGTTATTTATCTCGTAGTATGGTGCTTTTTTATTATCGTGCGTGTAAGTTTGCGTTCTGGTTAGGTTAAAGTTTACGCCGTCTGTAGTTTCTTCTTGAAATATTTGAGCGATATTTAAATTTGCGTCATACGTAAAGCGAGTTCTGTAAGTTAATGTTGGGTTATCACTATTACTCTCTATAGTATAATCAACCATTCCGTCACTATTATATACAAAACTTGCAAGAGACTCACTTATGGAGCTATCATCATTAACTCGTGTGGTATTAATACTCACGATTTCTCCCTGCTCATTATAGTCTAAAGAAGCATTAGTATTCTCTGAAGTTATTGAGATAATTTCATTTGTATCATTATAGGTGTAATTTATTGTACCAATTGCTGTTATTTTATCATTAGAGTCATAGGTTACTTGGTCTGTTCTTATTCCATCAATAGTAGGAAATTCTATAGATTCTATGAGATTATTTTGATTATAAGTGATCCCATACGTGCTAAGACTAGTTGTAAAACTAGCTACTCTAAAGTTGAGTTGTTGCGACTCATTGGTTGTAGTATCATCATTACTACAATTAAATAATATGATACTTGTTAGCAAAAGAAGCATTAGTGTTTTATGACTTTTATATTTTATATCCATTGTTTTCATAATTAATTTTTTTGAATATTTTACTATTTGATAATCTATTATTAAGAGAGAAATTAATTTTCAGTAATGCGCCATATTTTTCCTGTTGTTTCTTCAAAACCAATAGATCCGCCAAATACCCAAAGTGCATTATCATATAATAAAGTTGCATGTTGTGCTATTGGGTCTATAGGATTTAGCTCAGAATATTTTGTCCAGTCTTGAAGGTTTTCAGAATAGTAGATATCATTAGTATACACAGAGGTATTAGTGCGTCCACCAATAATCCAAACTTTATTATTGTAAACTGTAGCTGTATGCCAATTTATTTCGGGAAAAACGGAAGTGTTATTTGAAATTATACTCCAATTAACACCGTCAGTACTTGTCCATATTTCGTTAAGTCTTGTATTTGATAAACCTCCTTCACCACCAATAACGTACATGGCGTTATTAAATACTACTGTTTTTTGACTTATCCTAGCAGAAAAAGCATTACTAGTATCTTCCGTCCAGTTTTCTCCATCTACAGTAGACCAGACTTTCATATTTCCTGTATTAGCGTTAGCAGCTATTACGTATAGTTTATTATTAAATATTATGGTATTGTGATAAGCGACGTTACCAAATGGTGCTGTTTCAAAATTATTAGTCCATGTTGAGCCATCTGAAGAAGACCAAATATCAGCAAGCCAATTACCATTGTTATCCTCACCACCAATAAGCCAAATTTTATCGTTAAAGGTTGTCAAGGTGTGACCACAGCGTTCATTTTCTATATTATTGCTAACAGAAGCCCAGGCGTTACCATTTATACTATTCCAGACTTCATTATTAAAATTGCTTGTGGAGGATCTTGCTCCTCCAATTGACCATACGTTATTATTAAATAATGTCATAGCATTACACGCAAAATCTCCAATTTGATCTTGAGCTGTTTCTAGATTTATGGTTAAAGTGAGTCCTGTTGGTGTATTTTTAGTAGTATCATCACCAGAGCATGATGTAAAAGCCATTATTAAAGTAATAATAATTAGGTTTGTTTTTATTGTTTTCATAGCCTTGAGATTATTTTTTGAATGAAGTTTTCTTAATGACCCTATTTTTATAAATAATTTTTAAAACATACTTTCCTTTACCAAGATGATTAACATTAATACGAATTGATTTACTGGGAAATCGGTCTATATCACCTTTGTACGATAACTTTTTTTTCATGCTACACAAATTTAAAATGAAGGTTATAAGTGTGCTGTGAAATATGTAACAATAGCTATAACTTTTGTAACAAAGCAATAATAGTAAGTGGTTTGAGCTGTTTTTTTAGCTACTTTAGGATTTACGTTTTGCGTATTCGGTAGGAGTACACTTATAAGTGTCTTTAAAACATTTAGCAAAGTAAGAATGGTCATTAAAACCAACGGAGTACCCAACTTGCGAAATATTAATATCTGAGCTTTGCAATAGCTTGGCAGCTAACTTTAAACGTTGAGAACGAATAAACTCAGTTGCAGTAAGTCCTGTTAAGGCTTTTAATTTACGATGCAATTGCATGCGGCTCATTCCTGCCGCTTCACTAAATTTTGCGATACTAAATGAAGATTCTAATAGGTTTTCATCTAAAATAGTTTGTATTTTTTCTAAAAACTGTTCGTCTATATTGGTAACAGATAAATCTTTAGGGAACAATACTAATTCTTGGCTGTAACGTTTTTGAAGTAAACGTCTGTTTTCTATTAATTTTTCAGCTTTAGTGATTAATAATTTTGAATTAAATGGTTTTGTGATATAATCGTCTGCGCCGACTTTTAAGCCTGCTAGTTTGTTTTCGTCACCAGCTTTGGCAGTTAATAGAATAATAGGGATATGGGATGTGCGTTCATCGTTTTTTAACTGTTTGGTAAGCTCAATGCCGTCTTTAACGGGCATCATAATATCAGATATAATTAAATCTGGGATATGCTCAAGCGCAAGTTCAATACCTTTTTCTCCATTTGAAGCTACAATAATATTATAAGTGGGTTTAAATATCTGTTTTAGCAAGGTTCTTACATCATCATTATCTTCTACAATTAATAAAATGGGGTGTTCTGTGTCTATAAATTCTTCATCTTCATGCAAATCCTTCTCTTCTATATTTTGGCTAAGAATAGTAATAGGCTTTTTAGACGTTAAAAATTCTTGTTTTTTAAAACTTTGTTTGTCAACAGGTAACATTACTGTAAATGTGGTGACTTTATTTAGCTCACTTTCTACATATATTTTTCCTTTATGTAAATCTACTAATTCCTTAACTAAAGCTAATCCAATTCCTGCGCCTTGATTTTGTTCATTGCTTTGGTAGAAGCGTTGAAAAACATGTTTTAATTCGACTTCAGATAAACCTTCGCCAGAGTTTTTAACTTTAAGGTTAAATGTGTTTTTTTCAATAAAAACATTGCATGACACACTTCCGTTTTCTGGAGTATATTTTATAGCGTTAGATAAAAGATTAACTACTATTTTTTCTATTGCATCCTTGTCAAAATAAACATCTTCAGTATGTTTATTTATTATTAGACTATAATTTATATTTTTTTGTTTTGCAAGAAATGAAAAAGATTCACTTAAAGCAGCTATAAAATTAGTAACATTAGATTTTTGAATATGTAATTTTAATTTCCCAGCATCTATTCTAGACAGATCTAATAATTGATTAACAAGTGACAATAAACGATTGCAATTGCGTTTAGCTGTTTCAAATTGTTGTCGTTTTTGATCAGTTATTGTGTAATCCTCTAATGTGATTTCAATAGGATTGGAAATTAAAGTTAAAGGCGTGCGAAACTCATGTGAAATATTAGCAAAGAAGTTTGATTTAACTTTATCTAATTCTTTAAGTTTAGTATTTGTTTTTTGCCGATTTCGATAAAGAAAATATAAAAAGAATCCAACAATAGTTGCTATAGTTGTAGCACTCAATAGTAAGTTTCGTTGATTTTTTTTTTGCTGCTCTATAGTTTCGTTTTGAGATTTTAATAAAGCTATTTCTTGTTCTTTCTTAGTGGTTTGATATTTTGTCTCTAATTCGTTTAGTCTCCTTAAGTCTTCTCTATTTGCAATAGAATCTTTTAAAGTCCAATATAATCCACTATGCTTAAGTGCTTTTTGATAATCTTTTTTTGCTATATATAAATCTGTTAGATTTAATTCAGCATCTCTTCTTGCTTTAAAATTCTTAGAGTTTTTTGATTTATTGTACATCAAAAAAGCATATTGTTCTGCTGTATCAAAATCTTTAAGTCTTAATGAAAAAGCAATTATGAATTTGGACATTTTTTGTTGTCCTAATTCGTAATTTTTATCAGCGCTTAAATGATAAGCTTTTTTCCATAAGACTATTGCTCCCTTAACATCTCCTAACCATCTTTTATTATTTCCTAATGCAAAAAGAGAATTAACTTGACCCAAAAAATCATTTGCCTCTTTAAAATAATTATAAGCTTCATTTGCAAGTTTTCCATTGAGATCTATATAATAATTTGTGTTTTTTTTATATTCTTCTCTACTTGGTATAATAGGATTAAGAGTTAATTTAGTATTATAATACAGGGTTAGTAATCCATTTTTTTTAGCCAGATTAATTGCTTTTGAATAATACCTTTTCGCATTAGATAATTTATTGTTGGGATCAAAATTTCTTGAACTGTTATAAAAATCACCAAAACTAGCATAAATATGCGCTAGTTCTTTTTCAAACTCTTTCTTTCCTTCTATATTCTCTATTAAAGAGTAGTATGTTTCTTGGGCTTTAAATAAACTATCTTTACTGTAAATTTTGGCGAGATTTAATTTTATTTTTATGTTACTCTTAGTGTCTTTTATTGAGTCTGCTAACAGAAGAAGCTTTTTAAAATAAGATTTAAGATTTATAGTAGCTTCTTTGTTTTTTTTATAAGCAACACCAATTTTTATCTTATTTTTCAAGTAGAATAGCGTGTTTTTTTCTTTTGACAGAAGCGAGTCTAAATAATTGAAATGATTAAGCGCCTTTAAATTTTCTTCTTTTTTCAGTAAGTATATTCCTTTTAAATAATTTTTATAAAAAATAACAGATATATCTGTAGGTTCCATATTTTCTATCTTATTCAAAATAATTTTCGCACTATCCTGATATCTTTCAATATGGTAATCAAATTTTTTTGAATAAGATTTAATAGTAATATTTTCTTGAGTATTTGAAGAATTACAATAACAGAAAAAAAAGAATATTACTAAATATTTCATATTGCGAATCGATTGCCTATTTTAAATATAAGCAATAATATGACAATCAAAACATTATGATTATAACTATTGTAACATAAATCGTTACAAACAAAATCTGGAATTGTGACCTTTTTGATATAATGACACAAATTACTTACACAAAACTCGCTCATTGCCACAAAGACGTAGAACAATCTAGTTTTAGAGCACAGTTAAGAGGTGTAAAAAATGCAGAATTCTTCCTCTTTAGATTAACTAGAATTTTTGCTTAAACCCAACTTTTGGGATTGGGGATCAATCTCAAAAGTTGTGTGTGAATTGAGAAAAGAATAAGATCTTTGCTTAAAAAGATTATCTATTGGATTCATACATTGATTTACTAAAGTTTATATTACCAGAATTATTGGTTACACATTTTACCATTACCAAGCATAGTACAGAACAAAAGACTTTACATTTGTTCTTTGAAGAGAAAAAAGATCTCCCCGGAGAAGTCCCTGACAGAAAGTTAATAGCCCATGGCTTCCACAAAGAAATTACAATTCAAGACTTTCCATTAAGAGGCAAAACTGTTTATCTTCATATTAAACGTCGTCGTTGGTTAGATAAGAACACCAAGCAAGTTGTACAAAGAAATTGGGATTTGGTAGCACAGGGAACTCGTATGACGGTTGAGTTCGCTGCTTTTTTAAAAGTACTTAATAAATACTAAGCCCAATGATTGCCATACCATTGGCAGCTTTTATGGTGTTAATGGCAAAAAACTCAGTAGACAATATAGAGACTATCTAAGTGAATTTAAAGATTGGAAAGACAAGTC
>CANKYF010000008.1 GCA_947487895.1 uncultured Flavobacteriaceae bacterium | reverse complement strand
TTTGTAACGAGTGCAAAACAAACTTTATTTCCTACTCTTATCTTTAAAGCACCCGACACAGTCGAGCGCTATCGGGGATAAGGTTTTATTCTTTGCGATTATCGATAATTAAATAAACCTCATTATCATCATCAATTTGCCACCCCTTCTTAGCCTCTGGTAATATATTAAGCTCTTTAAATTCACAATCTAAAGATATCAGGCCTTTATAACCTCTTTCAATTTCTTGTGAATTTATTCTCTTTATCCCAAATGAAATTAATATTTGATTAATGTTACAATTGACATTAATGACATTCTGGTTGATAACGATTTTATTTACATTATCGTTTATAAAAATTGCATCATCTACAAGGGCCGTGATGAAAAACAACTTTCCTTCATCTAACCTAGCTCGACCATAAAGTTTTATTTTTTTCATAAATTTAAATTATTTAGTAGCCTTATCATAGAATTGCTGAATCAGGTCTTCAGACATTTGCGGACCTAATTCTTTAATATAAGTATTTAAACTCTCCGACCCAAAAATGTTCGAAGGTATATTCTCAATTCCAAGTTCTTTGAAAATACTTTTCGCCTTATCTACTGAAATCTTAAAACTAGCTTGATTTGAAAATTCTTCAGCAGATAGTTTAACAAAAACCTCAAAATCATGAGGTAATGAGAAATCATCAACATATGTTTCTAAAGTTTTAATTTTTTCAGGCGACATTATTTCGAGAATTCCTTCCATACCACTTCTTGTTTTACCTTCAATTGCATACAAAAGAGAAACTAGTGGGTTGGTTGAGGTATGAGTTACTTTTGCTGCTTGTGAAGCAGCACCTCCTAAGTTTCCACCAAAAGTACCTCGAAATAATCTATTAAGTATTTGACCTTCTTCATCCATTCCAGAATTAGGAAATACACCTTCTGGTAATGCATCACCCATTACCATTCCTGACACTAAGGCTCCTCCCTGATATACTAATTCTTGATTAGCTGGATTAGAAAGCCAACTTATAGTACTTCCTGTATAATAAGTAGCTGATGAAGATGCACCCGCAAGAGCTGGTGGGCCATAAACAACAGCTGCTGGTGCAAAGAGAGCTGAAAACACAAAAGTACCAGCAATTAATTTATCCCTCCTTAATTCTGCCAATTTTGCTGGATCACCTTGAGCCTCTAATTCGGCTATTCTATTACTACGAAAAGCCATTCCTGTTTTATATGGTGAAAACTCCAAACCTTCTAATTCGATTCCATCTATAACCCTATTTTCACTAAAAGCATAAGGAGAGTTCCATGGATAAGATTTAGCAAGTGGGTCAACCGCAAAAAACCTCCCCACCCTAGGGTCATGCATCCTATACTTATAATTAAAGCTATTCACTTCCCCTTTAACCTCATCATCCTTCTCCTGTCCTTGGAAGCCATAACGGTAAGAACCTACGCTACCACTACGATTCGGCAGTGTCATACCGAAAGGATAGTAATCATTATATGAAAGAACGTCTGGTGTAAAGATACCACTTTTAACCAATTTACGGTCGCTTACAACACTTAAAACATTGCCTAAGTGGTTGCTTAACTCATAACGTTTGTCTCCAACATGATTAGTATACAACGCAGTACTTAATGTTGGTGTTTCTTTATATTCTTGAATACCTAGCCTTGAACTACCATAAATATGATGTTCTGATAGTTTTAAACCTACAACTTGAGAAGAAGATCCCGAAGAAGAGCCTCCAGAGGTATTTAAAATTGGATTAATACGTAATAATACATTAGCTCCTGCTTGTAGATGAGCTCCTGGTTTTAGAACTATTGAGTTACCTGAAGATACATTTACATTAGCATTTAAAGTAGCAGTATAATTAGTAAATACAATATTTTCAGGTTTTTCGATGGTTTCTACACCAGAATGAATTGTTCCTGATGAAATATTAAAAATCGCAAATTGATCTTCAACTAGCCCTTTGTTATAAACAGCCATTACATTACCTTGAGCATCACGTATGTAATAAGTATTTGCTTCTAATTCTTCAACATCATTAGTAATAACTTTTTTAGCTATTCTATTTCCTAAACCATCATACTCAAAGCTAATAACTGTTATGTCATTATTTTCAGATTCTTTTGTAATACTTTCAACTTTACCGTCTACTCTCCAGTTTATATTAGTAATACCTTCTTGTTCATCTTTAATTAGTTGCCCAATAGCATCATACTCATAATTGGCTCCATCATAATTACCAGTAGTAGTATTAAGTGTTCCTGTTGCTTGACCACTATCTATATCGATATTTTCAAAATTGCTATCTAAACTAGAATCTTCATTTACAGCATATAAGCGGTTGTTTCTTAAACTCTTATCTGCTATAGCATTGTTATAATTATAGGATAAGTTATCCATTGCTGTACCATTTGCAAATCTAGTAAGAGATTGAAGGTTACCGTTTTTATCATAGGCATATGAAGATTCATAGGCTAAACTATTACCCGTTAAATCGTATGATTTCATTGTTTTTATACGATTTAATTGGTCATAGGTGTAATTGTTCTGTAATGTACTTAACGGATTTTCATCAATATCTATTAAGCTAGTAACCATTGTTTTTATGTTACCATTATACAGGTTATTTTGATTTTGATTAGAGCTTTCTGCAACAGTAAACGGATTTGTTGTTCCTATTGAGATATAATCTCCGCTAAAATAATTTAATGAGAAACCAAAAGCATCTTTTGCTGTAGTAGTTCCATTATCTGTACCTATATCATTTACACCTGCTTGTTCTCCGTTAACTCCTTTTAACCACCCTTGTATGGTGTAGGCATAGTCTAAACCTTGTACTTTTTGGTTACCTAGCTCTGTACGCGCTAATGGACCATGCTCATAATAATTATAAGTTGCATCTGTTTCCCATAACATACCATCTCTAGAGGTTTGTACTAATGTTATACGGTTATCTGCATCATATTGATAACGGTGTATAAATTGATCTGGTTGCTCTTTTTGATATGTTACTTGTTTTACATTACCACTTATTAAATCATAATCATAGTGTGTAGTTTTTAAACTTTTTTGGGTGTTTTCACCTAAATAAACATAATACCCCATTCTTTTTACATTTCCATGTATATCATAATCATAAAGAATGGCATTATTACAATCTAAACCAGAGGATACATCATCTATGTAAATAACAGATGTTACTCTATTTCTTGAGGTGCTTTGGTTTTGATCAAAATCTATATTTGGATCTTCTGTTAAAGGCGATTGTGTTGAATATGTGGTTTTAGTTACCTGCTCTTTATTTTGAATAAAGGGCAATAAATCTGAACCTGTATTTATTGGCATCCCAGATATATCCATTGT
The DNA here is from genome assembly GCA_947487895.1 of uncultured Flavobacteriaceae bacterium. Classification (GTDB taxonomy): domain Bacteria; phylum Bacteroidota; class Bacteroidia; order Flavobacteriales; family Flavobacteriaceae; genus Seonamhaeicola. Next base: position 177,627 of record CANKYF010000008.1, on the reverse strand, counting down.
TAATACCCCATCATTATTTACTGAAAAGGCAGGGCTTACTCTAGCTTGTCCAGCTTCTTCAATTCTTCCTAAATGATCATATAAAGTATAACTAACAACAGACTGTAGTGGCGTACTTTCTTCAACTTGTTTTGCATTTTGAGAAGCAATGATACGCCCTAATCTGTCATAAGCAAAACGCGTTATTCCTCCATCTGGTGTTTTTTGCCATACTAACTGATTTAGTGAGTTGTAACGGTATTGTGTTTTAAAACTATGCTCTGGTTCATCACCACCTGAAACTTCACTAGCATCTAGTTTATCTACACCCTCTGGTGCTACAGTTTGCACCAAATTGCCTGCTTGATCATAATAATATAATGTGTACTGGTATTCCTTATCTTCATAGTCTGTTGTTAAAGTTTCAACAACACTTTCAATACCTTGCTTAATGTAATCTCTTTTAAATCTTTCTTTTAGTTCGCTTAAATATCTTTGATAAGATTCTGCTTGATAAGCTTCAGAAACATTTAAACTAAATTTCTCACAAGGGGTAATAGTTGGTTCTGGAATTGAAATTCCATTATTTGGATTCATTGGTGATGGAGGACACACACTATTTGCCTCCATATACACTGTATTTACATAATCATTCCAATAAATATCATCTTCATCTCCAGTATGGCCAGATGTATAAGTTGCATATGCATTAATTACTGTATTAATATCACTATAACCATAATTTAAATCTGTATTTCCAAATTCAGAAATTGATAAATAATACTTATTATAAGTTGATGTAATACTTAAGGTTGGGTTAGTAATATATTCTATATAAGAATCTACTAAGTATGCATAATTAAAATTGCAAAAAATTTCTTCAGTATAGATAGATAAATCAATATTTTCAATATTATTTAATTCTGTTGAATTAATAAATTGATTATATTTTTCTGTACAACTTAAAGGAGCAACAGTTTGCGGTATACATACATTGCACTGTTCTTCTGAAGTATTGACAGCACCAAATCCATTGCTTTTAGCAACTGTAATACCATCTATACCTATATAAGCTAAACCGTTTAATAGTTCTTTTTCTCCTCTAAACTTAAGAATTTGTGTACTATTTGTAGGTGTGAAACTATATTTTACTCTTTGCCAAGCTCTATTATCAATTGGGGCAGGCATATAATTTTCACTAGTTTGTGTTTGAACCTCAGTAAAATCATCATTAGACATTTCTACTATCCATCTTGCTGGTGAAAGTGTTATTCCTTCACTAGAAATAGCATGTTCAGAAAATCTTAAGTTTTTTTGAAGAAAGTTTACTATATATTCTTTACCTACTTCTAAATTATTTAATGTTATTAATAATTCATCTTTTTTGCTATCATCATATAAAAATGATGCTAAAAAAGCGCCTCCATCTTGAGATGGGTATACATCTTCTGGAAAAAAACCATATTGTCCAAAACTATCAATTCCATTAAATTCGTCACTATTATAACAGGAAGTAGCATTAATTGCCGCATTAGTATAACCTATTGAAGGAAGACGCGCATCAAACCACAAAGCATCTGATGATATAGCCCAATTTGCAGGTAAACTTACTTCATCATTAGGCACCTCCAAATTACAAAAATTCTTAATAGTAGATTCATTAACCCAACTAATTGAGCCATTACCATTTAAAAGATCATTACCAATAAGATCTGAAGCTTCATAAGCAAAAAGTAGTAACTGGCAAAGATTTCCTGCTGTATTTAAGTCATCTAGTTGAGCAACAAACCCCACTGGAACATATTCACCAATGTTATAAGTATTATACCAATTAGGTGGTGGGCTACTCATAAACCTTAATTGAGTTTTAAAATTAACCCAATCACCATTTTCAAAATTTAAACTATTTACCTTTTGCCAATTTGTTTCTAAATTATTGTTAAAACGTAAACCTGTACCAAAAACACCATCATTTATCCAACTACTTTGATTAACTCCCATTTCAATGCCATTATTAGAAAAAGCATTTCCTGCACCTTCATTAAAACTAAAATCAATTCTTTGATCAGTTTCATAACTTAGGTTAAACATATCAAAGGAAAAATCACCAAAGGCATTCCAACCTATACGGTTATGTGGTGGCCAATGAGTAGTTGAAACCATATTAACGTTATCATGAAAACAAAAACTTAATCTATTATTTGCCATTGTATATTCTTGGCCATTTAAAAATAGTGTTGCGTTATAGTCTGCTGCATTTCTGCTAAAGTCACTAAAGGATACTGTAAAATCTAAATCCATTAACTCATTTAAGCCATAGGAAATGCCTAAAGGTTGAAAAGCAACTGTTTCATAATACAATCTATTACCCATAGAACCATCACCTATAAGGCCTCCTCCAGTAATTTGTTTTCTCAACATAAAAACTGGTACTAATTGGGGACCTTCTTCTAGGCCACAACATGAATAATTCTGACCAGGAAAAATAGATGCATTAATATCATTACTATAAAAATCTCCTGTGGCATCAGTAACTTTTATTTTAACTATATCTTCTGCCGTACTTTCACTTATTATAGATATACTCTCAAATCTATGATTTGCTGGTAATGATAGGTTAGTATTTGGTATATTAAAAGTATTTATACCAAACCCTAAATCTATATAATTCCCTTCTGAAGTTACATTCCAAGTTGCTCTTGGGTTATCTAAATTATCATTAAAAAATTCTATAAGAGAACTATTGGTATACTCTGGATATTCACTAAGGTTTATCTGTGTAGTTGCTGAAAGTGCATTTGCTTTATTTAAAGCATTAAGTAAAATAATAAAATCTCTCTTAAACTTAGCTTGTTTTGTGCATCCATAGCTACTTTCTGGATTAGACACATTTATGTCAATAACTTCACCAACATCATCACCATCTTCAACTATACTACATTCTCCAATTGCAGTACATGTTGTTCCTGTTAGTACAATTTCTTTTAGTTCTGAACCATCTTCAATTTGAGCTAATATTTGAAAACCATAAATATTATCAATACCACTAAAATCTGATATGCTAGCATCATAATATAGATTTGACAACTTTGTTATATGCCAACCAGTTGCTGTATTGGGATTGTAATCTGCCCAATTTAACCCAGAGCTTGAAGGTAAAGTTAGAGTTACTGGATCATTACATGGTGTTACAATTTCTGCTAGAGTTATACTAAGAGAAGAACCACTTTGCGTAGTGTTTATATTTAATGATGAAGCTTGGTTTACTGCTCCTCCAAATGCCTCATATAAATTTTTTGACAAATATTGCCCTGAATACAACCTATTTTGAGTAATATCTATACCAATAGTTGAGTTATTAGAGGCTCTTTCTTCTACCATGCCATTTAAAAACGATTCTAAATCGTATAATAACGGACATTCACCTGTACTATAATATATATTAACATCTACATCTTTCTTTGAGTTTTCTATGAGCTCATCACCAGTCAAAGAAGAATCATAACCAATATCTGCTGGAATAAAACGCTTTGTTTTTTCCCTGTATAAACTAGATTCTTCTACATCACAAAATTGTGTAACAGAAATATTATTAATATGATTATTGATATTGATCCTCTGTGGGTATCCAAATATCACATTTGTTAATGTAGTAGCACCTTCTTCCCCAATACAACCATTATAGCAACCATGTTCTTTAGCATATGTGTTTAGGAAAACATATTTAATTTTTTCCTTTAATGATGAATATAATGATTTGTAAGCTTCCCATACTCTATTTTTTAAAGTATCATTTGCCAAATTATTTATATCATTAAATGATAAAAGATTAGGGCAAGTTGTAAGTCCATTACAAACCACAGTTTTATATGCTACGTTTAACATAGCAAGATTATCATTGCCTTCATATTCTCCTTGTATGGCCCTAAGCATAATATCTCTTCTCCAATTGTATAGATTATTAGACTCAAAAGAAGTCCCTAAAGTTTGTTGAAAGTAAGGGTCTCGTTCAAAAATATCTTCTGCATCATCAAACACGTTAGCTGTTTGTGCATCAGCAAAAGTTTCTATACTCGCAAGGTAGTCGTCATAAGAATCTGTATCAAAACCATTAAATTCTAAAGTACATAATTGCGTAACATAATCTAAGTAGCAATTTTCTGGATGGTATTGTAATAGTGATTCTGCCCAAGAATCTTCCCAATAAGAAAGGAAATCTTCTACTTTTTCTAAATGCTGCGGTTTTATCCATAAATATTTAACAGTTCCATCTAAATTTACAACTTCATTTACGTAGTTTGAAGGGTTTTCTCCTTCTTCTATTTTTATTTTTGGAGTATAAGTTCCATCAGCATTTTTTATTACTTCAATTTGTGCTTCTTTACCATAAGAATCAAAATATGTATCAGGTGTTCTCCAGCTTACAGCACCTGATGCTCCATTAACTATTAATTTATTGTTTTGATTAAAAATACTTAATGGGTCTTGAATGTCTGTTACAACATCACCATTTTCATCTAAAACCTCATTTTGATCTTCATCTAAAACAGATGTAAACTCTATACTACCATACTGACCAAGTGGACTCATGTCTTGTATTAAAAAAGAATTACTTATAGTACAAGAAGTTAGCACTGGTACTTTATTACATCCATCTAAAGTTTCACAAGATTCATATAAAAGCTCCCATTCTCTGGCATATGTATTTACTAAGGCAGAAACCTCTAATGAGTCTATATCTTCAGTCCCATTATTATCATCACTAGATTGAGGTATATTACCTATTGTAAAACCACTATTAGAATTTCCTGTAATTGTAAATGCACTGGTACTGCCGTAATATAAGGCTAACTCATCTTCTATATAAACGTTTTGCTCACCAAGATCATCTTTACACTCTGTACAGGTCATATCTTCACAACCTATTATACTAGCATCTGGTGCAAAATCATCTGGATTTATATAACAGTTAGAGTTGTTTGGGTCTTGAAGTTTAGCAATGTAATGATTTGCATAATTGTTAAGTACTTCTTCATTAATTTGAAGATTTTTGTATAAAGTATAAGTCCCTGTATTTAAGAACGCTGGTTCTAAATTTTGAACAATACTTGGTGTAGTTACATCTATATGAGCACCATCATAACTTTCTGTTCCTACCTTAAAGTTATTAATTTCAGCAGATAGTTTTTCTACAGCACAATCATCCATAAGGCTTAATGTAAGATCATATACAAATGGATATAGGTCTGAAACACAATACTCTGGAGCAAAAGAAGTGGTATTTGATATTGTATAATTTATATCATAATTTGTTGCATCTGATGATACAGCTATTTGCTTAGAGACCTGTAAGCCATCTTGAAAGGTGCCAAATCTTGCTGTACTATACTTTATATTTTTATCTAAATTGGTATCAATATCATTAGGATCTAATTTATTTAAAATATCCTCAGTTTCTGGCTGATTACCTTGTTGTGTTATACTCTCTAAGCTAGGTGGATTTCCTCCAGTTAAAGCAGTTGCAATAGTTCTTCCTTGTGGATCAATATAGCTTACACTTACTTGATTATTAGGGTCAATAACCATGTTTTTCTTATAGTGCAATGCATTACCAACATTACTTCCAAATAATCTATTTAATTCGGTTTGACTTGGTGTACTATAATAGTACTTCATTTCATGATCTGTACCTAACTGATGTGTCTGTCCCACACCACCTTTACGTCTTATTCTACCAGTATTATCAGGTGTGTATTCAATTTGGGAAAATGGAAAGTTTTGGGCATCTGGCACATAATCTTGTAATGTACCTGTTGTATTAACTAAAGCACCATAATATTTACTAGAACCAATCTGTGTAGACATCCCTGATAAATCAATTTTGCATAGGTCTCCAGTAGCATCCCAATCAAAATCATGATGTGTATATAACTCATTTCCCATGTTTAAATTAAAATCTGGATAGAATTCTAATTTATTATCTCCTGTTGGCACTGGTAAAACTTCTATGGCTGGCCTACCTTGATTGTCATAAATAACTTCACCTACAATAGCATTATTATCACTATTTATTTTTGTTACTGTTTGCCTATTTCTTAGAGTTCCATCAAAATAACTTACTACTTCTTTTTTCTTACCCTCTTCAGCGTAACTAGCTTGAAATTGCCAGTTTTTATTTTGTTCATGTGAATCTATAGGGGTATAATCAGGCCAGTTATTAATATTTGTTTTTGCGTTGTTTCCTGAACTCCAATCTCCATAAGTGTATTTTGAGATATTCAACAAATTTTTACCTACACCTCTAACACGATAAATTAAATAGCCCTGAGAATAGATTAAAGGTATCTCATACTTGGTATTGGTTGTTGAAACTCTTGTGCTATTTAAAGCAAAATCCTTTTCTGATAATTCTATGTCTGAAGCAGCTAAAGGGTTGGTACTGCCTAAATCTGGGTAGTTATCTACCCATGTCCATTCTAAATCATAGAAAATGGCGCCATCAATAGGCGTCCAATTTAATCCAAGACAGTTACAGTCTAATATATTATTATTGTCATCAACATAACTATTAAGCGTACCTGTAATATCAGCTGTTTGATTTGTTAAAAGATAATAACGTTCAGAATTAAAACCTGCTTCTAAGTAAACGTTTGTAGGTGCAGATGTTGTATTTAAAGGCTGAGAGGAATCGTTTAGATTTTCTGTTTCAATACTAACTACTCTAACTTTAATTCCATGACTATCATGTATATTATGTTGAGCTATGTTAACAAAATTACTATTATTACTTAATGGGTTATATTCTATTACAAGTGCATCAGCTCCGTCTAATATATAAGTAGTGCCATCTGTACCATCATCTTGTATTGGTGTTAGTTCTAATGATATAGTAAATTTATACCAATGAGAAAATGCTGAATTATGATCAACACCTACCTTTACAAAAGAGGTATTAATTTCAGAATGCATATTAGACTGACCAATTTCTCCATCAGTTATATCAAGAATAAGCCCTCCAGAAGACAAATTAGTATCTATTTCTGCTGCTGTACGGCTATCTGAAACTTGGTAGTTATAATTTTGAGAAAACGCGGTATTGGAATATAATAAAATACACGCTAAAATGAGCGTATAATTTCTAAATACCGAAAAAACAGTTGTATCTTTTGTAGTCCCCATAGAATATTTAGTTTTTTGAAGCATTATATAGTTCATATGCTTCTAATGTTTTTGATGGATTTATAGTATTAGCTGAAACCGTAACGTAATTGTTTAACCTAAACACTTTATCTATTTCTCCTACTGTTTTTGAAAAATTTGAAAATGTTAATTCTAATCTTCGGTTAGACATAGTTTCTACACCATTTTTATCTTTAAATGTAGATTGTTGAAATAAATATGAAACTTGTTTTTTTATTTTAAAGTTTTTCGCATCAATGTATAGCTCCATTTTACTAAATGGCAATGCAGTTACTTCTTTTGCTATTAACTCACATACATATGTATTTCCTTCTTGTTTAACATTTGATGTTTTTAAGTAACTTAAAAAGCTTGTTAAATCTGTTATATTCTTAATTTCACTAGCAGGAGAATTTGCATATAAAATGGCTTTTTCATCATGATTAATCTTTAAATACGCATTGGCGAATTGTATAAATTCTGTATTGTTAATTTTTGAATAATTTTGGTTACCATTTCTAATAATTCTTCCTGTATAGAACTCTTCAGGAACTGTAGCTGTAGGGTTATTAAACAGCTCATATCTTACATTAAAACTATATACTTTCTCTTTATCATAAGACTGCCTTACTTTTTCTAATAAAACAGTGGCACTTAATGATGTTTGTTGAGCATACGTTAACATATAACAACCTAAAAAAGTTAGAACAACTATTGCTTTTTTTATATATTTTATCATTCTGTGATGTTTAACTTAGAATTACCTGATCTTGTTTCTTGAATTGTGTATATACCTCGTTCTGTTTCTTTTTTAACCCTCACTAAACCTCCTTCTTTATCATATTCATAAAGAGTTGCGTAATTGTTTTCATCTAATTCAGCCATTAAGCGTTGTGTAACTGGATCATAAACAAAGCTTTTCATACTACCATTGGCATTAAAAATGCGTATATCATCAAAATATGCTGGATTAGGGTCTACTGTATTATTTAAAACTATATTAATATCCGTACTACCCAATGGTATTGTAAAATGACCTTCTATTCGCTGCCAACCATCTATAATATTACCACTAGGGGAAAATTGAATAGGAGATGTAACTGTATTACCGTTGTTAAATGATATTTCTATGTTACTTGAATACGTAGTTTGTTCTGTAGCATGTTGTTCTTTAACCCAAGCACTAATTACATAAGGCTCTTCTATTTCTGGTATAAATGAACTATTATTTTTATCTGTTACACCAGGTGCTGCTGTACAATGACCTTCTTGTACTAAAGAGATATTATCTAAAAGTAAATAGTTAAAAATATTGGCTTGATCATAATCTAGAGGAAAAACAGTATTTTCTATTGCGTTCTTAAAATTATGTAAATGATCAGCTTCTTGATGTAATTCTTCCATAACAAATCTCAAGGTTCTAGGATCTTCTCCTGTTATTGAATCATCTGCTTCAAAAACCATAATAGACTGTTGCCAAGCTAGTTCTCCTTCACTATGAGATGCGGTTGGCATGTAGATACTTTTGCCTATTTCTACATTATCTAGTGTTACAACCCATCTAGCTGAACTTATAAATTGATTGTGTCTTTGACGTCTGGCATTAACTTGAGAAAAACGCAAATAGTAGGTCTCTCCAGGTTCCAACTTAACCGTACAAAAAACCCCTTCTGCTTCAATGGCTCCTAGCACATTTTCATTTTTTGTATGCAACGTCTCATCATGATCTATGTAACCTCTTGCAATGGCATCATTTTCGCCAAATACATCAGACTTTAAATCAGTGCGTATTATATCAATAGCATCATTTTCATCACAATTTTGATCATCCCAAAACTCATCACAGTCTCCTTGCCATCCATTTATTCCAGGGGTAATAATATCTGGTGTACCAATTGCAGTCCAAGTAGTATTTGTTATTGTACCTGAAAAATTATTTAAAGTACTATTACTTGAAGGCGCATTAGCAAAAGTAGCATCTTCATAAGGTATCACTGGCTTACATTCTAATTCTTCCTGACCTACACATACGTTTGTAAGTAGCAGAAGAATTAATAATAATTGTATTTTAATTGAAGTATTCATTATTAAATATTATAAGGATTTACTATATGAATTAACATACCCATGTACATTAGAATTTTTATCTCTACCTAAGGCATCAAAAAACCTTATAGTAGACCTAGCAAAAAATGTAGGTACAAATGTTGATGAATTAGTTGGATTAATTCCACTATGATATACCTTAGATTCTACTGTAAAACTAGCCACGCCATTATCATCTAGATGTATCTTTAAAATATCACTTACAACCATCTCTAGCGAAATTGTAAATTGATTAGCATCATTAAAAGTACTCTCTTGAGGATTAGTATTAAGTGTTATACGTGTACTCGATTCTCCATTAATATCGCTTACCTGATTATGCATTTTACAATGCATATATACAATATCATTTGGCTGACCTGTGATTGTATATTGCCATGTTACGGGATTATTATCTCCATAAAATCCTGCAACAACTGTTCCTTGGGAACCAGCTGCTTCTTGAGGCAAAGGTGTTACCAAGATACGGTCTACAGTTATAGGTATAACGGCATCTTGATCATCAGATTCATAACAAGGGTATTCTTGTATTATATGATTATAATCTGTGAGCCCTTTGGTAACTTGCACTTTATCACCGGTGAGTTTATAACTTTTTGTACCTGTATGAGACTCTTCTAGACTTACTTCACCATTTCCTTGGGTGTCTTGGCTTAACTTATTAAAACTAAAGTGGTCTCTGTTAAAATAGGTAATCTCTTTAGTATCATAATTAATTTCATCAACTACTGCAGACGTTTGGTTTAGTGGTTCACTATAGTCACCATCCTCAAAACCATCAAATGCAATCTCACCATATTTATTATTAGATGCTACTGCCGTAGGCAAGGTATAGCCATACCCATAAGTAGCTGAAGAGTGTCTGCCCAAAGCATCTTTATTTTCTAATTCTGCTCCATAAGGGCTATACTTTGTTACGGTGCTTGCTGTTCGCCATCTATCATCTTCTTGCTGTATTTCCCATGTACCATAACTTAGGTAGTAAGGTAAAAACCTTTTAAAGAATCCGTCATCCTGAAGATTAGGGTTAGCATTATCTATAATCTCACTTGTTCTATTAGTTAAGTAAGCGTAAGACTGTACAGCACGCCATTCTCCTCTTACATTGTATAAATATGGATTGAAGCCATAGGCATCAAAATTCACTTCTGGTTGAGTAGATTCTTCCTCATCTAGAGCCTTATCAAATTCTGCAGCTACTGCTGGCAATAATCTTGGTAGCCCTAACTGATCTTGTGGTGCCCAATAATCATTGTATTTAACCGCACTAGCATTTATTACTTTTGGATTGATACTAGATACCGATTGATTGGTATTAAATGTTTGATAGGTTATATCGTTATATTCTCCACTTGGTAAATGTGCATCGTTATCAACATCTATTGGATTAACCAGACTTGTAACTGAAGACATTGATGCACTTTGTTGATTTCTGTAACCAGATCTGACAATTTTAAACTCAATTTCACCAGATTTTACAAAAGGTGAACATTCATGGTTTATAATGTTTCCATCTTTATCCATTAAGGCAATTTTGTTGCCTTCTACTTTAGCAACCCAAAGTAGTTCATGCTGATTTTCAGATAACGCAGTAGGTAAATAGGTTTGAACCATGTCTCCTGGATAAAAAGGGTTATTACTGGTGATGTCTAAGCCATTTTTGGTAGCTATATCAAACAATTCTCCTTCTTCTGCAGAAATTAAAACGCCTTCAATACCTAGGTTACTACTAGCTTGGTCCATACCTTTATAGTACCAATAAGCAGGATAGGTAAAGTTATAGTAAGATTTATCATATTCATTAACCGTTTTGGTTAACAATACATCTCCTGTTTTGGCATCCCATGCTAAATTCTCTGTAGATACTTTAGCGCCTAAATCATAAGCAACTTTTTCTTTTAAAATTCCTGTTTTATGAATCACTTTTGTAGTAACAGCGGTTCTTAGAATATTTTCATGAAATGCATATTGAGGTACTGGAAATACCACAAACCCAGGAAATATACCTGCTAAAAATGCTGTGAAATTGGTATTTACACCAAAGGTTTCAGATTTACTATAATTTTCTCTAAAATCATTAACTACATCGTAATGAAACCCTAAAGTTTTAGAAGTATCTACCATACCTCTTTCATCAATTGTTGGCAATACGTTTTCTAATGTGCCATCTTCTTTCATACTAAAATTATAGTCTACACCAGAAATAGGTGTTTCTTGCCCTTCTGGATATACACGTTGACTTCTCATTTTCCCATTCATATCATTGGTTTCTACAACAAACCCTTGAGATAATGTAAAATGATTACGAACAGAAATGTTAAATATACTAGCAAGACCACTTGCATTATCAGAATACGATGGGTTAACATCTGTATGATCTGTTATGGTAGGAAAATCAAATGAGGTATAAAATTCATTCACTACTTTACCTGTAGCATGCTTTTTTAGTGTTAATGTTTCATTATTACCGACTGATTTTTCTCTCTTTAAGTTTTTAACTTCAACACGACCATAAGTAACAGTAGGTGACGGAAAAAATGACTCACCAATTGGTTTCTCGGTATAATTAGATTCTTTAGGCGCAGATATCCTATCTCTAAGACTGTTAGATTGCTTGTCATATACTGGTTCAACAAATGGGTTCTCCTTACTTGAAGCTGGTTCAAAAGTGGCTACACCGCTGGTATTTCCATCTTCATTATTATAATTATATTCTTGTCCATAAAACTGTTTGTATAAAGGGTTATCTAAATTACCTGTCATACCATCCCAATTATCATGTAATTGTATTTTAGTAACTCTTAAACCACCTCCTAATTTTCTTTTAGTAGGATTTAATAGACGTACCCATGATTTTTCAGGATTAAAAATGCGAGCACAACCCTTTTCTTGAAGTCTACCATTGGGGCCTGAGAAAATCTCAAATACAGCGCCTAAACTAGATACCAAATCTCCAACTATACTCACAAAATTTGAGTTTGAAGATTTTCCTCCTAAACTATATACTTCTCTATTTAAGTAAGTTCTACCATAATACCATCCTGCTTTGGCTATTGGGTTTACATCTACTCCGCTATTAATTAAACCTCCTTCTTTATCTAGTTTTCTTAAAGGTAATACCGCATAAGACCCACTAGGTAAATTAATTACTTCAAAATCTGTAGGAGTGCTTCCACTTAATTCAAAATAACCTGTAACATAATCTGATTGCCAACCTTTATTGGTCATGTTTAATAGCATTCTAAACATTATAGGCTCCTCAATTTGGTTGCCAATATACTTATCTAATAAATCTTGGGTAGTTAACCCTAGAGATGTATCACTTAGTTTTACATATATATAATCTGAATGGTTACCACCATTATACAACTGTGGTGTGTTTAATTGCACCTCAGATGGTGTTTTACTATTACCAGCCCCTGTAACATTAAACATCTGCATTACTTTTTTGTTTTGTACGTACTGGTAATCATCTGCTTCAGCCTCTACTTCTAATTTACCTCCAGATGGTAAATCTATTGAAGTCAATGTCCATTGTCTTGCATTATTATTTGCTATAGATTTGTTTTGATCTGTATAAGGGAATTCGGCTGCAGTAATTGGGTCGTTTGCTTCACATCCTGCTGAAGAATCGTTTTCTTTATAATTACCCCAAACATCATACCCTTTTAAGTTATAAGGTTCGTTATTATCAATGTCTCCATCTCCATCAAAATCTTTTACATAATTAAATTTATAGGGTGTGTACTTACCCATATTAGAACCTCTATAGGTAAAATAAACTTTATCTAAAGTTAGTTTTCCACCTCCATTTAAATTATTTGGTACACCAGGACAAAGCGAATAGTTGTAATCAAAATGGGCTACTTTTATAGCCAGATCTTCTAAAGTATCGTAAACAGGGTTATTATCTGAAACACCACCCTCAAACAGATTTCTATATGGTTCAAATTCTGGTCTTGATAACAAGTAAATCTTATCTATTGCTCTTTGATATCCTGGACCTGTTAGCGCTTCTACAGTTTCTCCTTTAGCACCTCTGCCATCTTCTCTATTTTTCAATTTAAAAATAGCAACATGTGTTTTCGTTTCTATTTTCTCAATGTATAATAACTCTTTTTCTCCGTATAAATAATTTCCTTTTTGGTCATTATTTTTAGATTTTAAGCCTTCGTTATAAGAAGCTTCATTAGTATTATATGGTACTCGCCATTTATAATCGTTATCAGATTGTTTATAAGAGAATAAGGTATAAGCCCCTAAATCGTTTAATGAAGGTCCATTATTATCAATATCCTCATAATCACTACTTAAAACACTACTTAATAAATAAGAATGCGCATAAGCAGGTGTGGTTATTTTGTTTAAAAACTCATCGCTGTTGTATTTGTTACTTGCTCTTCTAGGATCTCCACCATCAATGTTACTGCCCCCAATTCCTGTAATAATTCCTGTACTGCAATCTATATTAGCTTTACCAATTCCAGAAACATCAAAAGTAGCTTCTACTTTTTTAGTATTGTAAGCCGCTTTACCAAACACATACGTGCTTCCGTCTGGCTTCAATACTTTTACACCAACAGTATGATGAGACTTCGCAAAATCATCATTTCTTTTCTCTACAAACTTATCATGCTCAGCATCTGCATTAGATATTTTTAAAATAGACTGATTTCTACTTTTACGCTTAGATCTAATAATTTTAGAGTCTATACTTTCAATATCATACTTAGAAGTTCCATTTACAGAGCCATTAGTACCATCATTAGCAGATTTTACTCTAAATTCTGACAACGCTTTTCTGTTGTACCTAGAACCTCCCAGTCCTATTTTAATGGCTTTATTGTTGTACAATGCCTCATTAAAAATTTCAGGCTCAGGATCTAAACCTAATTCTCCAATGGTTTGAAAGTACACAGGCTCATAATCTATAGCATTGTTATCACTTTCTTTTTCAGTAAATTTTGCCAAAGCAAAATTTTTATCTTCCCATTTACCAGTATAACTTGTAGAAGGAGACACTTTAATATCAAAACCTACATGGACTAAATTACCAACATCTGCTTCTAAACCAAAACTCCCACCAGCTCCATGATCAGATATTTTACTATCGTATACATAACTTGTTTGACTTCTAAATGGTCTAAACTGACCTCCAGCACCTTGCCCATGGATGGCATAAATATCATAGGTATAATTAGTAATGGGTAGAATAGTAGTATTTTCTGAATAAGCTCGTTCCTTTTCTCTGTTAAAGTCTAAAACACCATTTAACCCTTCATTAGCTTCTGTATGTTCATATCCAAAAGCAGGAATAGTTTTATCTTTTTCTGAGTTTCTAATATTTTGATACGAACCATAACCATTTAATCTTAATTGAACATCTGCACCAAAAACTGTGGTACCAACTCCTCCATTAAATGAAAAACTGCTATTTTTTAAACCAGCCCGTTTAGTTGGCGTATAACTTTGATCATTAAAAGAAATACTAGCTCCTACAGTTCCTTCACCGCTTTCTACCTTATCTCCATCTTCTAGTTTTTCTAAATATGTTCTTTTATTAGTCGCTGTAAAAGTTGCATTTTCAAGACCCTTTCTCGAATTAAAACTGACTCCAAAATTACCAGAAGCTGAGTTTACAAAATCATCTTTTTTGGCTGTTAATATGTTACTTAAAGACACACTTGGAGTTACTGTAGCGCCCTCTGTAGTAGATGCAGATAACTTTAACCCTAAGCTAGTTTGATTACTTATCTCATAACTTAACCCTAGTGAAGGTTTAAATGATATGCCTGAGAAATTGTTATATTCTACTCCTAAACTTAAACCATAACCAAAAGGAGAATCTTCTCCAAATAGTCCTTGCCTTATCCCAATGCTTGTTCCCACGGTTACATTCTGCCTCATATCATTTTCATACCTAATTTCATCGCCTTTAAAATCATCTGGTATACCACGTACATTTCTAGCAATTTGCCCCACATTAAGGTTCCAACCTAAACCTACCCAAGAGGCCTCTTGATCCATGGTAATACCAGAATTATAGGCAAGATTTAAAGGATAACCACCAACATCCATAATAGGGATGTTATAGTTGAAATCACCAGATGATAGATTTACCATGTCTGAAGTACCAATAGGCGTAAAAGAGTTAAACTCAGGTTGTGATGGCCCTCCTGTTAGTGCAAAAAGCTGAGAAGGTTGAATAGTTGTAACTAATAACTGAATTGCTAAATAACTTGCAACTATTTTTGAGTATTTACTTTTTTTAATGAGACTAATCATAATTAAAGCGTTATTGTTTTTTAAGAGTATTTTCTAATTTTACCAGACGATTTTCTAGAGATTTATTTTTCTCCTTTTGATCTTCTAATTCTTTTTGCTGTTGAATGATATAAAGCGTTAATTCTTCTATTTTCTCTAAAAGTTTGGCATTCATATCACCTAACTGAAGACCTTCTCGCTCTACTACTTTTGCAGATGGTATATTTTGTAAATGACCATTCTCTTCTATGTATGCTTCAATTTCTTTCAGGGTAGGTAAATTGTACCTTTCTGAGAATACATAATCTGGCCAATTAGTTTGTAATTGTACTTTTACTTCTTCACTTATTACTTTACCATTAACTGCTAATTGGTATCCTGTTGGTACCTCATTGGTTCCAATGGCAACATTACCGTTATTATAATACACATCTTGATTGTTTAAACTCCAAACTCCTGAACCTCCTGATGAATTAGAATTGTTGTTAGGTTGCGCATTTATAAGTTCCTGTATACTAGGTTCTGAACCATTTATTTCATATAAAGTAGGTCCATAAAAAAATTGATTATCATTAGTATTAGTACTTTGATATAGCTCAACTTTATTGTTTATTTCAACAGCCCCTGGATGAAATTTAAAATCATTTATAGTCCTAACTTTACTTCCGGTTATTCCATCATAAATACCACCAATACTACTTGTATGAGTATAGTCACTACTATGTACATAAGCTACTAATAGATACCAATTATCTAATGTTTGTAAATCTCCTGCGAAAAAATAAGGGTTAGTTCCCGCCGAATTTCCATTGAGAAGGTTATTAGTATATCCTCCTAAAGCATCTTTAGACGAAAACGCAAAAAATGTTCTTCCATCTTGAGAATTAGTTTTTTTTGTCCAAACTGTAAATCTGTAGCTTTTTGTATGGTCTATATTGTGATAACCTGAATGCCATCCGCCACCGCCTATTACGGTATTACTATCTGGAACAGCCTTCCATAGAAGTACTGACGTTCCATGAGGACCTATCCCCATCTCCCTAATGTTTTCTGAATCCATACCATATTTATCAAACCCAGGAGCAGAGCCTATACCTTCTGTCCAACCTGATGTATTTAACAAATTCACAGCTTGATTTGATGTATTAGAGTTTGTAGTAACAGCAACAACATTACTAACTACACTTTCATTACTAGCTGCATCTAAAGCTGTTACTGTAAAGTTATATGATGTTGAAGCAGTTAGCCCTGTTACTTGGTAAGTAGTGACATTACCTAAAGTTGTAATTAAAGAACCGTTTTGATACACATTATAGCCTGTTACTGCTACATCATCTGTAGCTCCAGACCAACTTAAATCTACTGTAGTATCTGTTTGAGCTGTGCTTGATAAGGTTGGTGCTGTTGGTGCTTGGTTACTAGTATTATTTACAGGTATTACAGAAACACTACTAATGTATAGTTTATCAGTTGCTACACTACAATCACAAGCATAAACTGTGATAACTAAATTATTTCCATCTGATGTGATAGGAAAAATGTAATCTTCATATGTGCTTCCTGTAACTGGAGTGTTTATGGTTTCTGAAATTCCTGACCAATTAAAGAAAAAGGGATTATTTCCTGTATTATTAACATCTTTTCTAGCACGTATAACAACATTATATTGTTCACCATTGTTAAGATTAGAAATAGTAGTTTGAGCTGCATTAAACCCAGAACCATTACCTCTTGTAATTTCTATTGAATAGTTACTTGAACCATCTGTATCTGCTACAGAATTTACTGTTGTTACTCCAATACCATTCCAACCAGTGGTAGAATTAATTTCATTAGAAATGTTCGCAGCATTTGAAACTGTGTAAAATTCTTGATTAATTGTATTCCCATATCCACTGTCTTCTGGAGTACCCGCTGTTGCAAATGTTGCTGGATCATTCATATTATTATAATCTGCATCTGAAAACGCAGGCGAAATAACAAAAGAAGCTATTCTAGCTTCTGCTAATTCTCCATGTAAAAAAG
Source organism: uncultured Flavobacteriaceae bacterium (assembly GCA_947487895.1). Taxonomy (GTDB): domain Bacteria; phylum Bacteroidota; class Bacteroidia; order Flavobacteriales; family Flavobacteriaceae; genus Seonamhaeicola. The sequence goes on along the minus strand of CANKYF010000008.1, from coordinate 160,074 downwards.
AGCCCCCAATTGTACTCTCATTAGCATTTCCTAATAAAATAGAATCTAACATAGCTGGCCTATGCCAGTTATATCCAGAAGTTATTGGCGATTCTGTAGTTGCTGTACCATCTCCTCTAAACAATTCATCATATCCGTTAACTGTAGTTTCAGTAACAGAAAAATAATGCCACCCTAATGGATCTGATACTGGATAAAACCGAGCTCCATTTCCTACATTATTTGAGGCAGGCTCTGAAGTAAACCAAGTTTGAGCTGCATTGCTAGTATAATTGCCATAACTTATTAATCTAAGCCAACCAGTAGAATTATATAGAGCCATTGAAGTGCCAAAATTTGTAGTTGGTGCGGTGTTTTTTTTCCAAATAGAAATACTTAAACTGCCGCTTATATCGATACCTCCATCTGGCAAAGACATAAAATCTGTGGTTCCATTACCTACCCAGCTATTCCCTCCATAAGGAGTAACTCCTATATTTGGGTTACCATGAACTGTTAGATTTTGGTTAGTAGCACTATCATACAGACCATCATGAGACACAAAATGATAGTTACTCCATACAGCCTGACTACCATATATACTATTTGATGCTGGTTGCATTTCCCCTACTTTATTGTACCATATATAAATAGTGGTATCTGATGAAGCTTTTACTGTTGGTACCTTTACCCAAATCTGACATTTTCTATTAGCTGGAGTTGCACTGGTTACAAATTCTACGATCTCTACTGCTAAGGGATAATTCCCATCTGCATCACTTGAAAAACGAATATCTCCACCTCCATTTAATGCAGAATTTGTACCACCATCTACAATCTCACTATTTAAATGATCTAAAGTGACTAAAAGTGGAAAATCTGTAAGATTGGCTGTTCCAGAGATTTGACTGCTATTAATTGTTATAGCTTGCTTTCTTTCCCAACCTTGAAATGATTGAGCTTTTACAGTTACTGAAGCTATCAAAAAACAAAAAAGAATTAGTTTTTTCATAATATTTATTGGTTAGTTTTTACAAGTTTTTCTAAATGAGTTATTCTTTTTTCTTGCTGAATAATGTAAAGCGTTAATTCTTCTATTTTCTCTAAAAGTTTAGCATTCATATCACCTAATTGAAGCCCTTCTTTTTCTACTTCTTTAGCTGATGGAATATTTGGCAAATGCTGATGCTTTTGTATATATGCTTCTATTTCTTGTAGTGTTGGTAATTTGTAGGCATTTGAGAATACATAATCTGGCCAGTTGACTTCCAGCTGAACTTTTATTTCTTCACTAATTATTTTACCATTAACAGCTAATTGATATCCTGTTGGTACTGTATTTGTACCTATACCAACATTACCATTATTATAATACACATCTTGATTGTTTAGACTCCAAACACCTGAACCTGAACCACCATTATTTCCTCCTGAAGCTGTATTTGTAGTAATTGCAATAGCATTACTAACTACACTCTCATTACCAGTTCCATCTAAAGCAGTAACTGTAAAATTATATGCTGTTGAAGCGTTTAATCCTGTTACTTGGTAAGTAGATACGTTGCCTAAAGTTGTAATTAAAGAACCGTTTTGATATATATTATAGCCCGTTACTGCTACATCATCTGTAGCACCAGACCAATTTAAATCTACGGTAGTATCTGTTTGAGCTGTACTTGATAAAGTTGCAGGGGTAGGAGCTTCTGGATTTACTTCTTTTAAAGAAATACTACTTATATAAATTTTATCTGTAACCGTGTCACAACTACATCCATAAGCCGAAAATGAAAACCCACTACCATCTGATGTAAAAGTTAAAACATAATCTTTATAAGTTGTTGTGTTAATAACAAATGGAGACAAGTTACCTACAACACCATCCCAATAGTTAATTTGTCCATTACTCTGATTATTAACATCTTTTCTAGCTCTAACTATTAGATTATATTCTTTACCATTTTCTAGACCTGAAATAGCAGTAATTTGAGCAGCATTAAACCCTGATGAACTTCCTCTTGTAATTTCTATAGAGTAGTTACTTAATCCATCTATATCTGTAACACTATTTACTGTAGTTTGTCCATGGGCTTCCCAATCTGCAGTTGCGTTTACTTCATTAGATATATTAGCAGCATTCGATGTTGAATAAAGTTCTTGATTAATACTATTAGGTGGAGAAAAACTTGTAATTGGTATTATAGAGATATCATCTATTTCTATATAATCACCAACCTCAGCATAGTATAAATAAAATGTAGCATTAAAATCTGTACCATCTAAACCATCTATATAAACCATGTACTCTTTAGCACTTATCGAATTAAGATTCATAGATTGAATGGAGTAAATGCCTCCATTACTATTCCTACCAACTGTAAGTCTAACATCTGATCCAGCACCTTCAGCAGCAGTAAACTTTAATAAATGAGGATCTGTAGTGCTCGCTGGAAAATTTAGTGTTAATTGTCCTGTTTCTGTTGAATTACATGTAGCTTTAAGCTTATAAGTTCCATCTCCATTACTCTCACTAGTTATATCTGTATTAACCCCTGTAAAACTACCAATAGAGTTAGTATCGTTAGTAGAATTTGCAGCATTGGCTTCTGCAAAAATATTATTCCCCAGCTCTAAGTTTTGCTGGTTAATTGGTGTTATAGAAATATTATCGATTTCTATATAATCCCCAACCGTAACATAGTAAAGAAAAAAAGTTAAAGTGAAATCTGTTTCACTTAAGTTATTTAGCACTATAGAATATTCTTTAGTGCTTTCATCAAAAGATATTTGCTTAAAATTAACATAATTGTTATCACTATTTCTAATTTGTCCTAATCTGCCATCTGCTCCAGCACTTTCAACAGCAGTAAATTTTAATAAATGAGGTTCTGATGTGCTAGCTGGAATATTAATATAAACCTTACCATCTTCAGAAGTATTTGCTGTCGCTCTAATCTTATAGGAGCCATCTCCATTACTAACACTTGAAATATCTACTCGCGTGCCTGTAATGCTACCAATAGAATTAGAATCATTGTTTACATTTACTGCATTCGCTTCTGTAAAAATGCTACTGATTTGAGCATGAGTTGTCATTGAAATCAGTAAAAGGCAGATTACAAATAGTTTTTTCATAATTATAATATTAGAGGTGTTTCGTTAAAGCTGAATTTTATAATACCGTTACCAAATAGTTGATCTTGATAGATAAGTTTTATATGGTCTTCTGGGTTTATATCATTGAAATATAATAGCACTCTTTTAAAGGGTGCTATTTTAAAATTACGCTCAAAGTTGACGCCAGAACACGCTATAGTATCATTAGAAGAGGTTACAACACTAAAATCTTTATTAATTGTAAAAGCCATATATTTTACGGCATCCTCATATGACCTATGTGTATATTCTTGTTTTAATAGATCTGATTGATCTGCATGTTGAAATTCAATCTGTAATACGCGCTCTCTTTTATTTAATTGATAAAGAGAATCTACTTTTTGATGATTGTGTGGATTGTTTTTTAGAAGATAATATTGAAGAGGAACTTCGGTAGCTGTATAATTTATATCTCCTATAAATTGTGTTATACTTTTTGATTTCCAATCATGTTGCTTATGATTGAAAATTTTATAACTTGTTTCATATCTGTTACTATCTTTTTCTTTACAAGAAAAGAAAATTGATATAATAATTACAGATAAGATTCCCCAAAAAAATCTGTTATTAGCCCCCACTTTAATTTGTTATTTACATGTATAAATGTATATAAACTTGTAAAAAAACATTTAGGGATTTACCTTGTTTTAATGATAGAAAAACCTTTTATTTTCCTTCATATTTTTTATTAGAATAATGTAGTATTTTATTTGTGAAATCTATACTTTCTTCAGCAAACATAAGGCTTCCACTTCCATTAGACCCTAAAACAACTTTAAGATTATTAGACTCGGCATACTCTTTAATATAAGTGTTAAGCCTTAACCAAATCTTCTGATTTAATTCAAACCCATGTTTTTCTTTAAATTCTTGTAGTTCTTTACTTTTAATTGCTATTTGCTGTTGCAAGCTAGCACTACTTTTTTCTTTTTTCTCTTTTTCAGTTAATGCATTAAACTTTGTATATAGACTTTCTAGTTCTGTCGTTCTTTTTTTAACCTCATTATTACCAAATGATTTCATGTCTTTAGTCATATTAAAACCATTAAAAAGTTCAATGTTATTTATATAAACTACTTCTTCCTTTTTATTTGATTTTAGATGGCTTACTATTAAGAAAACAACTATTAATAATAGAATTACTGTATTTACATATGGTAGCTTATTTAATTTCATCTTTATTGTCTTTTTATTGTCTTTTTATTGTTATTTAGAGATATAACTAGCGAGTCGTTATACGCCTTTAGTATTTTTAATTCTTTAACTGTTTCCAATTCTCTCTTCCTGTAAATTCTATTATCAATTTTTAATAAAACTAGTCTTGTATTTTGGCGATCTCCTTTTACAAAGCCATAATACGTAATTGTTGGCCATTTAATTGATGTATTGGCTTTACTTTTACTCACTACTTTTTTCTTATTTCCTTTAGTGGGTTTTACTATAGAAGTACTATAAAAAGGTTTAGAAGTTTTAAAAGGATCTTCATTAACTATGTTTAGTTGATACGTTTCTTTAACTTCTTGTAATTCGGGTTGGAGTTTTGAAAACACATTATCATTAGTTATGGCTGGAATTTTTTCAGAACTTCTACCAAAATATTTATAAAATGTAGCACCCCATATGATTATGAGTAAAACAAACAGGGCAATATTTAAATACTTCTTTTTCATTTATTATTCAACAATTATAGATCTCACAATACTATAATCACTTTCATTACCAGCAACATCAATTGCTTTAACACGCCAGTAATATGTATTCAAATTTGTAAATTCATATTGCACTGAATTGTTTTCTGTTTCTACTGAGTGAAAAATAGTACCGAAATTACTATCTGTTGATATTTCTAAAGTATTTGTAATATTAGATTTTATTTCACCAGTATCTGCTCCATTTGTCCAATTGAATGTTACTGTTGAAGCGCCTATTGTATGCTCATCATTAGGTGTTGATAATGAGGGTTGATTTGGTGCTTGGGTATCTATAAAAAAAGAACGCTGAGAGAACTCGGTCTCTGTTAAACTATTAATTGCCTTAACTTTCCATATATATTCTGCGTCTTCATCTAAAAGTGTTCCGTCTATGCTAATTGAATTTTCACTTATTCCTGTATCTTGAAAAACACCTTGTTCCCCATTTAATTTTTTTATGATTTGAAAATCATATGTGTCAGCTGCTCCAATTTTTTCCCAATTAAAAATGGTAATGGGTGCATTTGTATAAAAGTTTTCAGATGGTGTTTGTAAATTAACAACTTGTCCTCCCAAATCATTAGATTCTTTAACAGTAAAATCTATTGGGAAATTATAAGCTGTACTATACGCAAAGTTTTCTCCCCTAACTCTCCATTGATAATTACCAGAATCAAGATTATAACTAAATACTGTTGCCGAAACAAGAGAGTCTACCGTTCTAATTTGATTACTGTTAATTACTTGAACTCTATAATTGTCTGCCCCTTCTAAACTTTCCCAAACAAATTGAACATTGTTTCCCTCTATAATAGCTCCGCTTAGAGGTAACGAGACTAATACCGAGTCATTACTAATATCTTCTTCTAAGATATCATCGCAAGAAAAGAAGAACATTATACCTATTGATAGTATTATTATTTTATTTAGCTTTTTCATAATTCTGTAATATTATTTTTAAAAAGAGATGTTTTTTATTAGTTCTATAATTCTTTTTAGAATGCAATTGCGTACTCATCACTCTAGAATTTTTAAATTCAGTTTCAACTTTAAAAAGCGTATTAACTAAATCTTTATAAGCACCTTGAATTTCTATTTGATTTGAATAAATGAGAAACTCAGAACTTTGATACATATGTACATCTTTAACAGAAACGATGTCTACATTAAAGTTTAAATTAGACACAAAATTCATTATATCGTGCTGTATATTTTCAGGCTGTTTGGTTTGTCCACCAATTAGATTATCTAAACCTGCTATTTCACCTCTCAATGCATTTAAACTATAATAAGAGTTATCTGTGTTTGACAATTTTTCTTCAACTTGACTCAACATTTTTTTAGCCTCAAACATGTGTTTAAACGTTTTTTTATAACAAGCCATTAGTATTAGTACAAACCCTAATAATACTGCTATAAACTTTTTCTTATATGATAAATTATTAAACACGTTCTATACTAATTGAAATACTAAATGAATTGATTGTTTTATTTTCTTTGAAATATTCTACTATTTCAATTTTGTTTATCCACTTTAATGTTTTTATTTTTTTTACCCAATTATTAAAAACGTCATCATTAGATGTTGTTCCATTAACAATAATCTTATTTAAGTCAAAATCTATTCTTTTATCTGGCTTCACTTTAGATGACCAAGGATTTACATGAATAGTATTTAAAGTAATATTAGTAGGGGTAATGTTTCCAATTTCAGCTATATATTCTGTAGATATACTGTTTTGTACCATGCCACTTTTAAGCAGAATATTCTCTTTTAATTTTTTCTCTTCTGTAAGTGATGCTATTTGAGCAGATGTTTGTTGAGTAAGCGAGTAAGACGCTTCTTTTTGAGCTAATTTGGTTAGATAATTATTTAGCAAAATATTACTTATCAAAATTGAACTAAGTATAAACACAAGAGCAAATACACCTGCAATTTTAAACCACTTTTTAAACTTAAGTTCATTTTTATTGTCTTCTGTAAAAGACGTATCAAATTCAATAGATTTATTTGGGAAATTATGATTAAAAAAAGTAGCAACTAAAGGTATTTCACTCTGATTAAAAGTGTCTCCATTTATTTTAAAAACTTCGTAGTTATTAGTATATGATTTGAATGAAGAAATACCCTTTTCATTCAACCCTAAATAGTAATTAGAAGAAGACAGATTAGAAAGGTTCTTTATAAAAGGTAATAAATTCGCCATTACAAACGGCCCAAAAGACACATTAACTGTAAACAACCCTAAGTCATTTAGTAATTGAATATATTTATTAACTAATTCTTTTCTAACTACAGAGGCATAAACTACATTTTCCTGTTTATACTCATAAAAATGAAAATCATCTAGATTAGATTTAAACACTAAGTTTTTTCTGTATCCAGATGCATTATCTGTAGTTTTATTAATGATACCGTCTCCTTCTAAATGCAGAAGTAAAGGATAATCTTTTTTCGCATAATTTTTAATGTCTTCTAATTCATTAAAAGCCCATTTATTTTCAATGGTTAACTCATTATTTTTGAACAAAAATTGAATCAAAAAGTAATTAGTAGCTTCTTTAGTATTAGAAACACTTATTGCGTAATACCTACTATTAATATCTAATATGCCCTTTAGTTTATCTATCATTTAGTAAGTAACAGTAGGTTTAATAAAAATATGCAGTTTAGATTTTTCTTTACGCTTTGTTCTTCCACTAAAAAACCATTTAAGAACTGGTATTCTAGAGATAACAGGTGTACCCGTTCCAGAATTCTCGTTTTGAAGTTCATCTAAGCCTCCTAATAAAATCATCTCATTATTTTTTACACTAATCATTGACTCGAACTTTTGAGTAGATTTACCTGGAGGTGCATTTTCTCCAGCTCTTCCTAAGAAAGAACTTTGTTCAACCGTGATTGTGAGTGTAACGTTTTCATCTTTAGAAACAACAGGAGTGATGTTCACACTTAAATTAGCATCTGTAGATTTCCATGTTCCAGATTGTAATATATTGTTGTTTATTCCTGAATTGATTAAACGGTTATTTTGCTCAAAATAATAATTGGTTTCTCCTATGGAAGAAGTTGCTTGATGTCCGTTTAAAGTAACCAACTTAGGGGTAGAAGATAATTTTATAAGTGAATTATTTTCTAAAGCTTGAAGATTTGCATAAAATTTCTCTGATACTTTACCAAGTTTTATTAACCCCAAGCCATTAAAAGCATCAATTAAACTATTTACTGAAGAAGCATTAGCACTTATATCTGTAGAGGGGAATAATACTCCTGATGTTGCGGTAGTGGTTGTACCATCTGTTATACCTGCCTGTAGACCTGTTTGAATTTCATAAGACTTTTGATATTGTACTATGATTACCTCTATTTGAATTACAGGCACAACTCGATCTATTTCATAAATGTAATCTTTAAATTCTTGAATTCTAGCTTTAGAACCTGATACAACAAACCCGTTTAGTTCTACAAATTCTTTTATTTCTAAAGATTGCGTAATAGCTGCTGGTATAGAGCTTAAAACAGTTTCAATAGTTCTATTTTCTAACTGTATTAATTCACTGGTTCTTAACCCTTCTGTATCATGTTCTCCTATTAAATATAGGTCATCAACTTTTTTATACGTATAATTTTCTCCTTTAAACAAGTGATTTAATAGATTGTCAAAAGTAATTCCATAAGCCTGCAAAGTACCCAAAACACCTTCAGGTGAATTATACATAAAGTAATTGATATTTAATTTTTCAGCAGACTCTATAATTAAAGCATTTGCATCTACATCTCTAGCTTTAATATCTAAAAACCCTTGAGCGTTTACCTCTATTTTATATTCGGTATCAGCAATACTGGCATTACTTCTACTTTTTTGTGAAGAAGACCTTCTACTTCTAGAAGTTTGCGTTTTTGGTTTAGAAACTTTTTCTATAACCTCAGCTTTTTCTAAGTAAAAGTTATCATTCTCATCTTTAGTTAAAACCAGATTATTAGATTTTGCCAATAACTCTAAAACTTGTTCTATAGGTCTGTTTAAAACATAAGCAGATACTTTTTGATCTTTAATATCTGGTGCCAGAACAATATTCATTTTTGATGCATCTGTAATAGCTTGCGCCACTCTTGGTAACGAATCATTTTTTAGCTTAACCGATAAAAATTTATTCTTATCATTATAACTAACATCAATTTTCTTTAAAGGTTTTGGTTTTTCTATTTTAACCTCTTCTGGTTTTTTATTGAAAACCAAAATGTTATTCACTACATCTACATCTAGTTTGTGTTTTTGAATTAAAAACTTAAATACATCTTTAATATTTACATCATAGAAATTACTTGTCACTAACTGGTTTAAATTAGAATCTACACTCACATTTAGTTGATGTTCTTCTGCCAATGTATTTATAAAATCATATAATGTTAAACCTGATAAATCAATTCTTATATTATCATTTAAGCCTTTTTTTGTTTTTGATAACTCTTCCAACTTTTTATTGAAACCTGTTAAGTTTACCTGTGCAAAACAGGTATTAGCTAAAAGGCAAAACGAGAGTATTTGTAATAGTTTTTTCAACATAATCATGAATTAATTAGCATAGGATAAATTTCTTCTAATGACGTTAATCCTATGGATAGCAGATGATAGGCTTTATCTGATAGTCTTTTATCTTTAATAAAATTAGATTGTTCTAAAGTGTTGTTTTTTATGGCTTCTGATACTTCATATGAGATTGGTAATATTTCATAAATTGCACGTCTGCCTTTGTAACCAGTGTGATAACAATCATCGCATCCTACTGATACAAAGTGGTTGTTGATTGTGTATTTTGGCTTGAATGATAATGGCAATTCTTTTTCGTTAAAAGACGCTTCTTTTTTACATGAATTACACAATGTTCTCACCAGCCTTTGCGCTACAGAAATGTTTATAGTTTCTGCTATTAAAAAGGGAGGCACTCCCATATCAATAAGTCTAGAAATAGTTCCTATAGCCGAATTTGTATGAATGGTAGACAATACCAAGTGACCAGTTAAAGAAGCTCTAATGGCCATTTGAGCCGTTTGAGAATCTCTAATTTCACCTAACATTATAATATCTGGATCTTGACGTAAAAAGGAACGCAAAGCTGCTGTAAAAGTCAATCCTATATTTTCTTTTAACTGTACTTGGTTAATACCTTTTAAAGTATATTCAATAGGGTCTTCAACCGTAACAATATTACGTTTAATATTATTCAGGTTTTTTAAGGTAGCGTATAATGTGGTGGTTTTTCCAGAACCTGTTGGGCCACTAATGAGTACAATGCCATTTGTTTTTTTAACAGCTTCTAAGTACAACTGTACTTCGTCTTGTTCAAAACCTAAATTATTGATATTTAGATGAGAGGCATCTCTACCTAAAAGCCTCATCACTACCTTTTCACCATGATGCGTTGGTAATATGGATACCCTTATATCAAAATCATCGTATTCAATCCTACCGTCTTGCGGTAATCGTTTTTCAGTGATATCAAGATTAGACTTTATTTTAATCTGATTTATGAGCTCTAAATAGTTATCTTTTTTAATGTGATTCTTTTCAATAAGCTGCCCATCAATTCTAAGCCTTACTCTAACATCTTCTTCATAAATTTCAATATGTATATCACTGGCATCAATATTTTTAGCTTCAAAAATTAAATCTTCTAAAAAATCATTTCCGTAAGAGACTTGTTTTGGTTTATCTCCTTGTTTTCTGTAATAAACGGCCAACGCTTTTTTAACTATAGATGTATCTGTAAACTCAAAAGAAATTTGCTTATTAAAAATGAGTTGTAATTCATCTTTTATAGCGTCTGCATTATCTTTATTAGTTTCATCAATAAAAAATACAGATTCACTATCATTTATTGTTTTCGGAATGATTAAAAAATGATTCGCAATATCAGAGCTGATGGTTTGTTGAAGCTCTACAGAAATATCAATATGTTTTAAATCTGCTATACTCATTATAAAAACATATTAAGTTTTAAAACATCTTTTATCAAAATGTGAAACATTAGAAATATTGATAAGTAACCCGCTAAAGGAATTGTTTTTACTTTTTTAAATAGCTGGAGTACCAAATGAAATAGTAATGAACATATAAGCCCCAATACTAAAAACAGAATAAAATGCTTTAAATCAAATAATGGTGTTACTGCTACAAAGAAGAGTATATCCCCCAAACCAATTTCGGTATCTATAGGGTTAATTAATCCGCCGTTTTTAATTGAGAAATAAGTAGCTAAACCAATAATATTGACCACTATAAATGCGCAATTATAACCCACAAAAGTAAATTGTAAGTCCTCAGACATATAATTGATATAAAGACATAAACCAAAAATGACAATAGGCAAACTTATATGAATCATCCTATTATTCACATCTTGAATAACTACCAATATCAAACTACTAATTAATAAGAGGGAGATTATAATTACCATTAATTAATCCTTAACTATTTCTTTTAAAATTCTGTCTTGGTCTATTTGCCATGTATTGTAAACACCATCTCCATCAAAATCTTGCAGTGCTGTGGCTGTGGCTTTAAAAGCGTTTAATGAGGCTTCTATAACTTCAATTTTATAAACCGCTTGTCCGCCTTTATCTATAGTTAATGCTGGTTCAAAACCTAAAGCTTCAAAATCTGCCGTGTATTTTGAATGTCTGTAAAAGTGGCTCTTTTCCAAGCCATGTACCATACTTAACATGTTTTGTGCTTCAATAGATTTAGCACTGGTTACTACCGATGTTTGATTTGGCACCACCAAATAAATTAAAATACCTATAATACATAATACCACCAGTACTTCAGACATGGAATATGCTTTTACTTTCTTTTGTTTGAATTGTTTAAAAAACGCTGCCGCCTTTTTTCTAAATGGTTTCATATGCTTTAATTTTCAATTACTTTACTTAAGTTAAATATTGGAGAATACATGGCTATTAGTATAAACCCTACTATACCACCAATAATAACTATCATTAAAGGTTCTAGTATGGTTCCTATCATTTTTGTTGAATGGTCTATATCTTCATTATATTGGTTCGCTAACCCATCATACATACTATCTAATTCATTAATCTGCTCGCCAATGGCTGTTAGTGAAATGATCTTAGGGTTAAAAAACGAATGCTTCTTTAAGCTATCTGCTAAGTTTTCACCTTTTAAAATATCTTTTTTGGTTTGTGACAATGCGCGCTTTAGTGGGTAAAATGAAATCATTTCCTCTGTAAGTTCTAAAGCAGTAATTAATGGTGTTTTTGCCGATAATAATAATCCAAATGTTTGACAAAAACGTGCTAAATATATCTTTCTAACTAACTCACCAAAGTAGGGCAGTTTTAATAGTATTCCGGATAATAATTGTTGATAGCGGTCTTTAGTTTTTAACAATTTGTGAGATACTACAATCACTAAAACAACTCCTAAAACTATCAATAAAATAGTGTTGAAATTGTTAGACACATTCACAACAAACTGAGTGATTTCTGGTAGTTCTTTACCAAATTGCTGAAATACAGATGCAAACATTGGCACTACAAAGCGCAACATAAAATACAATACACCAAACGTAATAAGTAAAACAAAAATAGGGTAGGCTAGTACCGATACTATTTGCCGTTTCATTTTAATTTTTCTTGAAAAGAACTTTTGTAACTGATCAAAAATTTCAGGTAGGCGTCTGGTATCTTCACCAATTTTTATACTATGGTATTCATAGGGCGTAAAATATTTATAACTCTCAATGGCTTGGTGTAGTGATTTCCCTTTAACGACATCATTAGTGATATTTTCGTAAATAGATTTTATGAATTTTGATTTTTGCTGACCAGTTAAAATCTCAAGTGCTTGGTTAAAGTCTACACCAGACTTTATAAGCGTAGAAAACTCTCTGTAAAAGTCTTCTTTCTGTTTGTCTGAAAACCGTTTAAAAACGGGCATTGAAACCTTAACATCTGAATTCAACAGAGGTTGTTTCTTTGTTTTATTGCTAGTATGTGTGCTTACCTCAATCTTCATTAAAATAATGGTTGTTGATACTGTTAGCAATACTCTTTTTTAAATAGTAATTGGTTTCAATAGGCTCTGTTAATATTTTGGTTGTAAGCTCTAAACCTGGATAAGTACTTTCCTGGTTTATAATCTTATAATCTAAAACTGGAAGTTTGAAAGTGTCTGTCTTTACTTCAGTTGCTCTAATAATTGTAGACTGATTGAAATAATAAGAAATACTAGTGTCATCATAATACCTTAAGTTTATTGTATTGTCTTCAGCATAAAAATCTTCTACATTATATATATCACCTTTAAAAGTTGAATTGAATAAATTGTATTCTAAGACACTTTCATGTTCATTTTTAAAAAGCAGCATTTGCTTTTCAATGATATTGTAAACCGAATATGTAAGTGTAATAATTATACTCATTAAAATTAAACTTATTAACGCCTCTAGTACTGTAAACCCTTTTAAATACTTAATTTTCATGATACACAACTAACTTATTTATGGTATGCGCTTTTGCGCCATCTTTAATTGTAAAAGCTACAGTAGCCGTTTGCGCTTCATTATTGATTTCAACTACCTTATTAATAGAATATCCTTTAAATTCAAAAACATCATCAGCATAATCCCTATTAATAATCATATCATGTGTTAAACTTTCAACCTTATGTTTTGCTCTATAAAAATTAACCGAGCTATTTTGCTGTATCACATTCAGATAAATTAAAAAAGCTACCAGCAAACAAATAGATATAATAGTAATAGCCAACACAGACTCTATTAAGGAAGAAGCTTTTAACGCTTTATAACGCTTTAATAATCTCATAACTGTCTTCTTTAGAATTTGTGTTAAACAATGGTAACCCAATAAAATCTTCAGGCAACTCTTTTTTAGTAATGGTACTGTTTAAAATAACATTCTCGTATTTTGCGGCATTGGTTACTAAATGAAATTTATCTGTATATAAGGTGCCTATTATCTTTCCTTTTAATTCTGTACTGCCATAGCAATACACATCACCTATTATAGTAGCATCTTCTTGTATGCTAATTTTTCTGTGCAGTGATGCTTTTTGTGTGTTACCATCTACTACAATACCACCTGCTATTTTGCTACCTTTTTGTATGGTGACTAAAACAGAATCAATATCGTTTTTTACATAAATGCTAGAAGGGTATAACAGTGATACATTCTCATCAACATCTATTTCTTTTTCTGCCACAATTTGAATATTGCCTTTAAAGCCAGACATTACTTTCACCTTTGGCGCCATAACAATAACATCGTGTAGCTTATAAGATGCTGGTAATTCTAATTGATTTTTAGAGTATAAAATGTAATTGCCTTTACAGGTAACACCTTGTGGAAATGTTGTTTTATCCAGATCTATAACTTTAGTATCTTGTGAAAAGCTATTCACGTACAAGCCATACTCACCATAGCTATTAATAGATTCATGTTGAAACCTACTAATATTAAATTCTAAGGTTTTATCTATTTTAGGCAGCTTGTCTTGAGATTTGGTTTGCTTGCCTGTAAATTTTATAGAATTTCCTTTTTGCCCATTCACATAAGCTTGTCCGTATTTACCATTAGGTATTTTTAAATCGCCCCAAATTTGGGTAGCACCAGATAATTTTAATGGTTTATCGTAATCTGTTACAAACAATGCTAACTTATCGTTTTCTCTATATCTGTTACCTACCAAAGCAACTTTACTTATTGTATCATTTTTAAAAATGGTTTTACAAACCAACACATCATAAAATCCCCAGTTCTTTTTTTCAATAAGAGAAGGGATGCCATCTTCAAAAACATCTAAAACTTCTGTTTTGTTATATTGAACATTTTTGGCATTGCTTAACAGATAATTAAAAGAAGATTGATTATTGTTAATAACACCTATGTGTGTTTGCAATTGCTTATTCAATAAATTGTGGTAATGAGATACAAGCACCAAACAGCCAGAAAAGACAGCTACTATAATGCAAATAAAAATAGCATTAGTTAGTGATGACCCTTTTACAAATAGCTTTGTTTTTATAGTATCCCCCAAAAGTTTTTAAACGTTAATTTGCTTTGCAAAAATTACTTTTTTTGCAGTGATATTCTAAATCTTAAAAATATTAGAGATTATTGTTTTAGAGTTATGGATTTACCTTAAAAAAAAGCTGGTAAATCCTTTTATGCTAGATTAACTTTTCCTACTAATAGTATAGTAATTATTAGTTATTTTTACAGACACAGATTATGTGGTTTTTTATACTGAAAATGACCAAAAACTGCATAAAATGGTAAAAATTTAAGGTTTTTAGAACCTTGTAAGTTCTTATAAATATTGATGTTTTGGTAGTTTTTATTACTATCCTTTCGGTATGATACTGCCTAATCGTAGTGGTAGTGTAGGTTCTTACCGTTATGGGTTTAATGGAAAAGAAAAGGATGATGAAGTTAAGGGACAAGGTGTACAATACGACTATGGATTTAGAGTTTATGATGCTAGATTAGGAAAATTCTTAAGTACGGACCCTTTGTTTAAAGGATACCCATGGTATACACCTTATCAATTTGCAGGAAATAACCCAGTATGGGCCATAGATATAGACGGTTTAGAAGAATTGAGAGTCACCAAAACTAAACATGTTATTAAGTCTGTTATAATTCAATCAAACGGGGAAAGACCACAAGGTGATGTGATGATAATTGTAAATGGTAAGAAGAAAAAAGTTACTGTAGGAACTGTCATTAAAACACCTGGATATCCTGGTAGTGAAGAACTTTATGATTCGCATTATTATACACAAATAGCAAAACCAAGTATAAATGGAATTAGACAATTTAAAATTAGAAGGATATTTGATTCTCTAGTACCAGCAAAGCTACCCCCACCTGTAGTGCCCGAAAATCCTAAAGATGAAACAATACCTGAATTAAATACAATAAGAGAAGAAGATATAAAAAGAAGGACTGAAACTAAGATCAAAGATGAGCTTCCTCCTAAAACTGATACTACTAAAGATGTACCTGCAACGTCATATAAAACTATCAGGAATACAATCACAATAGATATCCCTTTCGTAGGTGATAAACCAGAATTTGAAAATTACTGGGGAGCAAGAAATCATTTAGATCCTATTTTAGACAAATTAAAAGAACATCCTGATAACAAATTAAAAATAACTGTAAATGTTAAGGCAACTGGACCAAAATCTTTGATTGAAAGAAATTTTTTCAGTGCTAATTATTTAGCAGAAGATTTAGCAGCTGATAGAAAGAAATTATTAGAAGACTTTATTGAAAGCTACAATGTAGATATGACTAAAGTTGAAATTGATCATACATTCAATTCACAAAAAACTTTTAAATTAGATGCAGTTTTAACTACAGTTGAACAGGTTAAAAATTAACGACAATTAATAATAATATTTAGTTATGAGAAAAAATATATTTTGCGTTCTTATTATGATTATAGTAACGACAAATGCTTTTGCTCAAATTGCAGACTTAATAATTGAACAATCAATTGACGCTTGTATATATATTGATGAATCTAACGAAAAACTATTCATTATAGATCAAGTATATTCAGATGATATGATTTATGAAAATAAAATAGTTTTTAATGAAAAAAATTTAACTAAATACGATGATAAATTCAGTTACGATTTTAGTAAAAAATTTAAATATTACTTAATTTCTGAGATAATTAAAGATTCAGTAGATATGTATTCTATCACTAACAAAGTATCAATAAATAAGATTAATGACATTAAACAACATTGGCGAAAAATTAATTTTAAAAAAATTAACCTCGAAAATAATCTCTATTATGATTGTTCCAAAGGCTTCAATGATATTTCAAGGTTTGAGTATAATTACAAGTTTCCCATGATAAATAATAAAACTCTTTTTTTTACTAAAAAGTCTGATAAAGTTGAAGTAAGCTTAATAGATGAAAATTATTGTGCTATGATTTTTAACGAAACTTATTCGAATATAGATACTAAAATCAACTCTTATAAGAAAGATTTATGTTTTGTACATGCAGATAATTCTCTTCTCATAATTAAAATCCCCCGCTGAGTTACCACGTGCTGCTACTGCCCCCGCTGGGTTACCACGTGCTGCTACTGCTAAGCTGTGCTTAGTAGCGTCAAGAGTAAGAAAACAATATAAAAGCTTTTGCATTTCTGTAAGAGCTTTTTGTATTTTAGAGCAATGAGCAGAAACTATAAGTTCCATAATAAATCTGGTTTATATTTTGTCTCTTTTGCTATTATAAACTGGTTAGATGTATTTACAAGGCAAATTTATTTTAATGTACTTACAGAAAGTATAAACCATTGTAGGAGAGAAAAAGGCATGTAGCTATATGCGTATTGTTTTATGGCAAGTCATACCTGTCCTGAGCGGAGTCGAAGGGTACATTTAATATTTAGATCAAGTACAGAAGATCCGTCTGGTTTATTAAGAGATTTTAAAAGTTATACTGCAAAGAAAGTAATAGAAGCCATAGAAAACAATCCGCAAGAAAGTAGAAAAGAATATTTACTATGGTTTTTTGAGCGAGCTGCTAAAAAGAAAAGTAATGGTTCTAAATATCAATTCTGGCAGCACCACAATAAACCAATTGAACTATGGAGCGAAAAAGTCATCAAACAGAAAATAGATTATATTCATAACAATCCTGTAGTATCTGGTTTTGTTACTAATGCTATAGATTGGAAGTATTCTAGTGCCAGAAACTTTCAAGGGGACCATACTGTTTTAGAAATTGATGATGTTGGATTTTTTCAATAATAGCAAAGTGAAATTTAGTTTTGATTTTCTAAGTTGACCGCCACTAAGCACAGCTTAGCGGTAGCCATGAGGAGAAAAGATTTAAATGAAATATTATAGGTTCATATTAATACATCTCCAACTTATCATACACCTTATCAATTTCTTTATCAATATACGTTTGGGCATAATGCACATAACGGTTAAAAGAGTTACTACCATAACTATGCCCACTTACCTTACGTACTAAATGTTCTGGCATACCAAGAATTAGTAACGTAGTTATAGCAGTTCTACGCATCATATGTGAACTCATTTTATCGCAAAAACGAAGTTGTTTTTTATGAGTAGTTTTAGAAACGCCCTGGCGTTCTCGCTTCATTTCAATGGGGCTTGTAAACCCTGCCTTCTCTCCTATTTTCTTTAAACTTCTGTTAAAAATAAACAAACTTGTATTCTTAAAAACAGGAGTTCTTGCAGATGGCATTTTATGCTTTTTATAAATGGCCACTGCATATTGAGGCAGTTTTATAAAACTATACGTTTTGGTTTTTTGAGATTTTATTTTTAGATACCAATCATCATGTTGTTTTTCAAAGTTTTTGTTAGTCAATCTAAAAATATCAGAAAAGCGTAATCCAGTAGTACAACCAAACACAAAAATGTCTTTAGTACGTCTTAAAGCTGGTGTTAAACTTTTATGAAACACATCGTCATGTATTAAAAACTTAAGTTGTTCTGGAGATAACACTAAAATATCAACCTCTTCTTTTCGTACATAAAATAGTTGATGATAATCACCCGTAGATAAGTCTTTATCAAATTTTAAGTAGTTAAAAAAACTTCTTATAATTTTAATATTGTTACCTACATAATTGTCAAAACATCCATTTTTATATAAATACTCTGTAAACTTTTTATAAAACTTTTTCCAATAATTTTTTTCAGAAATACGTTCTCTTTTGTTTAGTTTAGAGAAATCACAAATACGAAACTCAAACCCTGTATTTTCACAAAAACGTTCTAAATTTCTATACACGTAACCATAAGTACCAACTGTATCTTTATTAATTTTTTCCCCGCTGGGTTACCACGTGCTGCTACTGCTAAGCTGTGCTTAGTAGCGTCCCCCGCTAGCGCTCGACTGTGTCGGGTGCTTTAAAGATAAGAGTAGGAAGTAAAGTTTGTTTTGCACTCGTTACAAACGAGCGCTAGCAACTAGATAGGTTAAAAAGCTATGATATTAATCATGGCTTTTTGTATTTTAGAAGAATGAGTAGAAAATATAAGTTTCATAACAAACAAGGTTTGTATTTTGTGAGTTTTGCTACCATAAATTGGATTGATGTTTTTACAAGGCAAATTTATTTTAATATACTTGTAGATAGTATAAATTATTGCAGAGCAGAAAAAGGAATGGAGTTATACTGTTATTGTTTTATGCCAAGTCATATGCATTTTATATATAGATCTAGCAATGAAAAACCAATGGAATTACTAAGAGATTTTAAGAAGTATACTGCTAAAAAAATTATTGAAACTATAGAAAATAATCCGCAAGAAAGCAGAAAAGAGTGGCTATTATGGATGTTTGAACATGCAGCAAAAAAACAGAACAATGTTTCTAAATACCAATTCTGGCAACATCATAACAAACCAATAGAGTTATGGAGCGAAAAAGTCATCAAACAAAAAATAGATTACATCCATAACAACCCAGTAGAAAGTGGTTTTGTAACTAATACTATAGATTGGAAATACTCTAGTGCTAGAAACTTTCAAGACGACAATACTGTTTTAGAAATTGATGACGTTGGATTTTTTCAATAATAGAAGAGTAAAATTTAGTTTTGATTTTCTAGGTTGACCGCCACTAAGCATAGCTTAGCGGTAGCCATGGGTAATAAATTTAAACTACTACTTGGGCAATTCAAAACCCCCAGCTACTAGCGGCGAAAAAATAGATTTGTTAAAAATATAATTCATCAATTTAAATATGAGAAAAATTTTACTCAATAAAATACCAAATCATACTTTGGAGCAATTTTTGTTATATTTGTTATATAATATATTGTTATATGAGTACTTTAGAAATAAGACAAGAGATGCTTGAAATTATTAAGAATGAAGAAGAAAGTTCTTTAATAAAGTTATATGCGTTAATCAAATCTTATAAACGGCAACGTCAAATGGATAAGATGATTGCTGAAGGCGAAGAAGATATTGCTTCAGGGAAATTATATAGTCAGTTAGAGATCCAAAAAATGATAGAAGGTTGGGTGGAATAAAGCCTGTAGTATGGACTCATAGAGCAACAAAAGACTTAGAAAAAGTTACTAAATTTAATTTAAAACTATATGGTAAATCTAAGGCTTTAGAAATATCCACAAATTTAAGAAAGAGCACTGAGATATTAGAGAGTACTTCCTTAGATGTCACTCAGTATGGTCAAATAGATGAAACTTTTCAACATCTAAAACACGAATACAGAAAGCTAATTAATAACCATTGCAAAATTACTTATCGTATAGGTAATTCTTCAATTTATGTTGTTAGAGTTTTTGATACCAGGCAAAATCCTAATAAAAATAAATAAAGTAATAAATAATAGAAACTACATTTAAAAGTGTAGCTTTTCTTTTTACGATTTGTATTGAAGCGAAGTTTTACTTCAACAGGCTCAGCACAAGAAAACTTCGCATAGCAACGCAACCTAACAACAAAAGCCTTTTCTAATAAGCCTCCAACTTATCATACACCTTATCAATTTCTTTATCAATATACGTTTGGGCATAATGCACATAACGGTTAAAAGAATTACTACCATAGCTATGCCCGCTAACTTTGCGTACTAAATGTTCTGGCATACCAAGAATTAGTAACGTAGTTATGGCAGTTCTACGCATCATATGTGAGCTCATTTTATCACAAAAACGCAATTGTTTTTTATGAGTAGTTTTAGAAACGCCCTGACGTTCTCGTTTCATTTCAATGGGGCTTGTAAACCCTGCCTTCTCTCCTATTTTCTTTAAACTTCTGTTAAAAATAAACAAACTTGTATTCTTAAAAACAGGAGTTCTTGCAGATGGCATTTTATGCTTTTTATAAATGGCCACTGCATATTGAGGCAGTTTTATAAAACTATACGTTTTGGTTTTTTGAGATTTTATTTTTAGATACCAATCATCATGTTGTTTTTCAAAGTTTTTGTTAGTCAATCTAAAAATATCAGAAAAGCGTAATCCCGTAGTACAACCAAACACAAAAATATCTTTAGTACGTCTTAAAGCTGGTGTTAAACTTTTATGAAACACTTCATCATGTATTAAAAACTTAAGTTGTTCTGGAGATAACACTAAAATATCAACTTCTTCTTTTCGCACATAAAATAGCTGATGATAATCACCCGTAGAAAGGTCTTTATCAAATTTTAAATAGTTAAAAAAACTTCTTATAATTTTAATATTGTTACCTACATAATTGTCAAAACATCCATTTTTATATAAATACTCAGTGAACTTTTTATAAAACTTTTTCCAATAATTTTTTTCAGATATACGTTCTCTTTTGTTTAGTTTAGAGAAATCACAAATACGAAATTCAAATCCTGTGTTTTCACAAAAACGTTCTAAATTTCTATACACATAACCATACGTACCAACTGTATCTTTATTAATTTTTTCACCATTCTTTTTTAAACGTTTACCCGTTTCGCTATCTCTAATGTACTGCTTAAATAAAGGTAAAAGAGGAGTTGTATTTTTCATAAATTGTTTAATGAACTTTGTATTTATAGTGAATAAAACTACATTATTTTTTTTATTAGTGGTGAGATCTAACAACTAAAATCCCCTAATAAAAATAAGGACAAACCCTCACTTTTTTTAAATAAAAAATAGCATTTTTATGCATTAATTATTCCTCTCATGAAACAGGTTTTAGTCATTTTAATAATTACCTTATTTTGTTTTGCATTTACTACAGATGTTCAAAAACGTGTTATTAGAGACAAAGAATATGATATTGAGTGTTTTGTTACCTCTAAAGCGCTTAAAAACTATAACAATAAAAAGATGTATTACTGGTTTAGATCTGGTAAAGTTCATAGATCTGTTTCTAGCTCTGGGGGCTTTTTATTACATGGTAATTATTCAAAATTCTTTAAAGATAATAGGCTCGCTGAACAAGGTGAGTTTTCGCAAGGTTTAAAACATGGTGCTTGGAAAACCTGGTATAAAAACGGACAATTAAAAACTAAAGAATACTGGGATAATGGTTTTAAAGAATGGGGATTTACATCTTTTGATTCTCTTGGAAACCCTGTTTTAAAAGGTCATTATAGAAATAATAAAAGAGCTGGTAAATGGATTGATTTTGAGAATAAAGACACACTCTATTATAAAGACAATACGCCTTATAAAGAAAAACCACTTAATTTAATAGAACGAACAGTAAGAAAAAGAGATTCTTTAGAGAAAATACAAATTAAACAAGAGCGCATTACAAAACGTTATAATGATTCCTTAAAAAGGGTGAAGCTTAAAAAAGAGCGTATAATTAAAAAGCGTAATGATTCTATTCATAAAGCTCAAGAAAAAATAAGTAAACAACGACAAAAGAAAATAGACTCAATTAATAAATCTAAGCAGCCAAAGAAGAACTTTTTTAAACATTTATTCGAAAAAAAGTAAGCATTTTCCTTTAAAAAATCTATTTAATACATTTCTAAAACACATTTAGTGCCTAAATTTGGTAATCATTGGTGTTAATTATTTTTGGACTCAATAGATATTCTCTTATTTTTATATCATGTCTAAAAATTACTCAAAAGCATTATTAATTGCTTCTCTCATATTCTTTAGTTGGTCTAAATGCTTTAGTCAAAATTCCATATATTTTGATCATATTTCTACTAATGATGGTTTATCTCAAAATGATGTAAACAGTATTTTCCAAGATAAAGAAGGCTTTATGTGGTTTGCCACCCATGATGGCTTGAACAAATATGATGGCTATGGGTTTACCATTTATAATCCAGATAGAAACAACGCCAACAGCATAAATAGCAATTTAACTTATACTATTACTAGTGACAGTAATGATAATCTTTGGATAGGAACCACTGGAAATGGGCTTAATTTTTTTGATAAATCTTTAGATAAATTTTATCACTTTACACATGATGAAAAAGACCCTAAAAGTATCAATAACAATCATGTCACTAAAATTTTCAGAGATAAGAAAAACCGCTTATGGATTGGTACCCCCAGCGGATTAAATTTACTTGATTTAAGTAAGCCTATTTCTTCTACGCATTTTAAAAATATCTCAATAGCAGATGTATCTGTGATTTTTGAAGATAGCAAAGGACAAATCTGGTTAGGTTGTATTAGTGGTTTATATAAAGTTTTCATTGATCACAATAATAGTTTTGATATTAAACATGTTAATCAAGATTTAGGCTTACCTCCAAATGCTTCTATAAAAAGTATTGTTGAAGATAATTTTGGTAGACTAATAATGGGAACTACCTATGGCCTTTATGTTTTAGATTTACATCATCCTACAAACAAAACTCGCTACATTAGAGGTGGCTTCTTTAATTGTTTATTGGCAGATGGAAATCATGTATGGGGAGGTACTAACAAAGGATTATATCACTTTAGTAACACTCATCAAAACAAACTTCCTGAATTAACCAAAATTTACACCTACAACCCAAGAAATCCTTATAGCATAAGCAAGAATATTATTAAATCCTTATACAAGGATAAAACGGGTATCATTTGGGTAGGCACAAATGGTGGTGGTATCAATAAATTCGACCCTAATAGAAAACAATTTAATCATATTAAAAAAACACTAGACCCAGAAAGCCTAAGTTATGATAAAATTAGAGCTATGTTTGAAGATAGCAATGGTACACTATGGGTGGGAACTGAAGGTGGCGGTTTAAATATGTTACTCAAAAATCCAACAAATAATTTATATACAGGTTACAAAAACTTTACTCGTACCTTAAAACCTTTCGCTATAACAGAAATAGAGAGAGATAACAGGAAAATATTATTAATAGGAGCCGAAGATTTTCCTAGCTTATATCAATTAGATATTACGGAACCTGCTAAAGTTAAAAATATAGATATACAAAGTGGATTCAATGTTAAGCATAGTGTTTTTTCTATAATGGAAGATCGCTATAAAAACATTTGGATTGGTACATATAGAGGTGGTATACATAGGTGGGCTTATTATAAAAATTCTAAGTCTTACAAAAAAGATATTCTAAAAAATAACGTAAACGATCCTTATAGTATTTCAAATGATATCATACGAAATATTTTTGAAGATAGTAAAGGTAATATTTGGTTTGCTACTGGTAACGGGCTTTCTAAACTAAAACCAGAAGAGGCTTTGAAAAAAGACCCAAAGTTTGAAATTTATAAAAACATTCAAGGCGACCATAATAGCCTAAGTCACAATTATATTTTATCTATTTATGAAAGTAAATCTGGCGATTTATGGTTTGGTACTTTTGGTGGTGGACTTAATAAATACATCCCTGGTAAACCCTCTGAAGCTTCTAAGTTTAAAGTATATTCTGTATCAGATGGTTTACCTAGCAATGTAATAAAAGGGATTTTAGAAGATAATGAAGGTAACTTGTGGTTATCTACAAACCAAGGGCTTTCAAAATTCAATCCGAAATTAGAGGCTTTTAAAAACTATGATGTGAATGATGGGCTTCAAAGCAATGAATTTCAAGAATTGGCTTGTGTAAAGCGAAGTAATGGGGAAATGTTATTTGGAGGTGTTAATGGCTTCAATGCTTTCTTCCCAGAAAGTATTACAGATAACAGCTTTGAAGCCAATACAATACTTACCAACTTTTCTATTTCTAATAAAGAAGTTGGTATTGGTGAAAAAATAAATGGTAGAGTTTTACTTGAAAAATCTATTAATAATACTGAAAAATTACATCTAAAGTATCATGAAAACAGCTTTTCTGTAGAGTTTGCGGCTTTACATTTTGCTGCGCCAGGTAAAAACAAATTTGCATATATGCTTGAAGGTTTTGATTCTGATTGGATTTACACAAAAGCCAATAAACGTTTTGCCACCTATACAAACTTAGAGCATGGTGATTACACACTAAAAGTCAAAGCATCAAATAACGATGGTATTTGGGATTCTGCTCCTTCTAAATTAAAAATTTGTGTTTCCCCTCCTTTTTGGCAAACCAATTTTGCTTACTTCTTATATAGTGCACTAATAATCGGATTATTATTAATGTATAGAAGATTTACCATTATTAAAACAACCAAGAAGCATCAATTAGAGTTAGAACATGTTGAAAAAGAAAAAAATGACGAGCTTAATAAAGTGAAATTAGAATTTTTCACAAATATATCGCATGAATTCAGAACGCCTTTAACTCTTATTAAAGGCCCTTTAAAATATTTACAAAAACATAGTCATGAAATTGATAATAAAGCTGCACAAGAGCAATATGGTCTTATGCAAAAAAACACAGAATATCTTCTAAGGCTTGTAAATCAACTTTTAGATTTTAGAAAAGTGAACCAAGGAAAGATGCGCCTTGTAATGCGTAAAAGTGATATTGTTATGTTTGTTAAAGAAATTACAGAACCATTTCAATTCTTAGCAAAAAAACAAGAAATAGATTTTAAAGTTGAAGCTCATGAAGCATCTATAGACTCTTGGTTTGACCATGAAGCTCTTGAAAAAATAATGTCTAACTTATTATCTAATGCTTTTAAATTCACACCTCAAAAAGGAAAAGTAAGTATCCATATTTTTAAGGATGAATCTAAAAACGTCGTTATTAAAGTAATAGATAGCGGAATTGGTATTGATGAAGAAAAAATAAAGAACATTTTTGTTAGGTTTTACACTGATAATAAACACCGTAAAAAAGCAAAGCAAAAAGGCGTTGGTATTGGGTTGTCCTTTACAAAAAGTTTAGTCGATTTACATCAAGGAACTATTGATATAGAAAGTATTCCAGATGTTGAAACTATTTTTACTGTAAAACTTCCAATAGAAAGAAAAGTATATGAAAATATTCCTGAAATTACCTGTAAAGAAAAAGAAGATGTAGACTTCTATTTACGTTCTTCTGAAGCAGAAACAGCTGCAATAAGTATTAATGACGAACTTATAGACCAAAACTTAGCTCCTAACAAATCGAACCTACCTATTCTTCTAGTGGTAGATGATAATGCAGATATTAGAGCTTTTATAAAACAAGCCTTAAGTAAAAATTACACCGTTTACGAAGCAGACAATGGTCAAATGGGATTAGAGTATGCAAATAAGTTTATGCCAAGTGTGATTTTAACAGATATTGTAATGCCAGAAATGGATGGTTATGATTTATGTAAAAATATTAAAACAAAAAAAGAAACTAGTCATATTCCTGTTATTATGCTTACTGCAAAACTATCTCAGGAAAGTGAGGTTGAAGGTCGAAAAATTGGTGCAGATGGTTATATAAGAAAACCTTTTGATATTGAATTATTAGAACTTAGAATCTCCAACATAATAAAACACAGATCAGATTTAAGAAAAAGATTTAATAGAGAAATAACGCTTCAACCTAAAGAAGTAACTGTGACTTCTATGGATGAAATGTTCCTTCAAAAAGCTATTGGTATTGTTGAAGATAACATGATGAATACAGATTTTAATGTTGAAATGCTTGTTAAAGAAATGGGATATAGTAGAAGTAATCTATATTCTAAATTTAAAGAAATTACTGGACTTTCCTCTAGCGAATTTATAAGAAATATTAAACTAAAAAGAGCTGTTCAACTGTTTGAACAAAGTGATTATTCAGTTAAAGAAATCATGTACATGACTGGTTTCAATACAGCCTCTTATTTTGCTAAATGCTTTAAAAAACAGTTTGGAGTTATTCCTAGTGAATACGTTAGTAAAAATCAAGAAAAAACTGAAACAACCCAAAAAGCGGCTAAATAAAAACATTTGTACTAAATATTGAACAATTTGTACAAATCATATATTGGGGTTTTCATTAATTTTAGTGATTGAAAAAAGTAGATCTTAATTAAAATTTAAAATGAAAAACCTTCTCATAGCATTTTTGCTATTTTCCGTTTTTGCGTGTAACACACCCAAAAAAGAAACCCCAAAAAAACCAAATGTGGTTTTTATTTTTGCAGATGATATGACTTATACTGCCATAAATGCTCTGGGTAATTCTGAAATCCAAACACCTAATTTAGATAAGTTAGTTTCTGGTGGAACTACATTTACAAACGCTTACAACATGGGAGCATGGAATGGGGCAATTTGTACAGCATCTAGATCTATGTTATTATCTGGTAGAACCGTTTGGGATGTGAATAATTTTAGAAAAAACTGGAGCAACAATAAAGAACTAGATAAAACTTGGGGTAAGCTAATGGAAAATGCTGGTTATGATACTTACATGACTGGTAAATGGCATATTGATGCTAAAGCAGATAGTGTATTTCAAAACGTAAAACATATAAGACCTGGCATGCCTGGAGATGAATGGGAACATGAAATTCAAGTGGCTAAATTTAAGTCTATTGAGGGTACAGATACAGATCCTGCAACCCTAATGCCTGTAGGTTACAATAGACCTTTAAGTGAACAAGATACTACTTGGTCTCCAACAGACACTAAGTTTGGTGGCTTTTGGGAAGGCGGTAAACACTGGAGCGAAGTTTTAAAAGATGATGCTTTAAATTTTATAGAAAAAGCTGAAAACAGCGACAACCCGTTTTTTATGTACTTGGCTTTTAATGCACCTCACGATCCAAGACAAGCACCAAAAGAATACATAGATAAATATCCTTTAGAAAAAATCAATCTACCTGAAAGTTGGTTACCAGAATACCCCTTTAAAGACGATATGGGCTGTGGTCCAGATTTAAGGGACGAAGCTTTAGCGCCTTTCCCTAGAACAGAATACGCTACCAAAGTACACATCCAAGAGTATTACGCAATTATTACGCATTTAGATGCTCAAATTGGTAAAGTTATAGATAGACTAGAAGCAACAGGTAAAATGGACAATACTTATATTATTTTTACTGCAGACCATGGTTTAGCTATTGGTAAGCATGGACTTATTGGTAAGCAATCTCAATTTGACCATAGTATCAGAGCTCCTTTTATGATTACAGGACCAGATATCCCAAAAAACAAAAAAATCAATGAAGACATCTATATACAAGATGCTATGGCTACCAGTTTAGAACTAGCTAATATTGAAAAACCTAACTATGTATTCTTTAATAGCTTTTTAGACTTAGTATCTGGTGAACAAACAAAAAGTAATTACAACGCTATTTACAATGGTTATGTTGATTTACAACGTATGATTAGAAAAGATGGTTTCAAATTAATTATATACCCAAAAATAAAAAAGGTGTTGTTGTTTGACTTAACCAATGACCCCGAAGAAATGAATAATTTAGCAGATAATGCTGCTTATAAAGAAAAGGTAGAAATTTTATTCAATGACTTAGTGAAACTACAAAAAGATATGAATGATCCTTTAGATCTTACTTCAATCATTAAATTATAATAAATTCATTACCTGTAAAATAAAAACACCTTCTAATAATTAATTAGAAGGTGTTTTTTTATCATAAAAGAACATTAAAAAGATCTAGATATTATTTACTTTAATAAAAAAAGCCCTCTAAATTAATTTCAGAAGACTTTTTGCAACAAATTATATTTAACTAACTAATTATAATTCAATTTTAAGTGTATGAGCATTTGTTCCTACCTTTTCTTTAGGTAGCTTAACTAACAACCCTTCATTAGTTTGCTCAAAAGTAATTTTAGCATCACTTCCCAATAAAGAAACACTTTTTACTTTATCTTCAGAAGTAATAGATTTTATAGTTACTTTACTTTTATCTGGCCACTCCATCATTATAGCGTATAAATTGCCATCTTTTTGGGTAAACCTAATGTCTTGACCAGTAAAATCTTTATTTTTCCCCTCAGAATGATGTCCTTTTTTAACTTCTGTTGGTCCTTCACCAAATGTTCTCCAATATTTAGTGTCATAAATAGCCTCTCCATTAATCTTCAACCAATCCCCTATTTCTAATAATATTTCAGCTTGATCGTTTGGAATAGTACCATCAGATTTTGGCCCTACATTTAACAAAAGGTTTCCATTTTTAGAAACAATATCTACCAAATCATCAATTAACTGATTGGCAGTTTTAGATTTCCAATTATTAACATGACACCACGAATTTTTTCCAATAGAGGTGTCTGTTTGCCAAGGCAATTTTCTAATGCCTGGTAGTTTTCCTCTTTCTAAATCGTATATAACAGTACCTTCAGGAAACGCTTCAT
The DNA here is from genome assembly GCA_947487895.1 of uncultured Flavobacteriaceae bacterium. Classification (GTDB taxonomy): domain Bacteria; phylum Bacteroidota; class Bacteroidia; order Flavobacteriales; family Flavobacteriaceae; genus Seonamhaeicola. Next base: position 131,055 of record CANKYF010000008.1, on the reverse strand, counting down.
GATCATAATTTTTATCATTGATAACAACTTCTTTACCCCATTCTCTACCTTTATTATAATAGTATGCTGCTATTTTAGGTCTCATATCTTCATAATCAGGGATATCTAAATAAAAGTCAAACCAAAGAATATCTGGTTGGTAATTATCTATTAAATCTACTGTTCTGTTCCACCATTTTTGTTTAAATGCTTCAGAAACTGGTTCATTTATGTCTTTTCCTTTTGGCGAATATAAATCTGCGTATTCAGGGTCTGTAGTGTCAAAATGATCTTTTTTATTGTAAAAAGACCAATTAAATGCATAATGAGAAGATGCTCCCATTATTAAACCTTTACTTCTTCCTTCTTTAAAAAGCTCCCCTAACACATCTCTCTTTGGCCCCATATTAACAGCATTCCAACGCGTAGTATTAGATTTGTACATGGCAAAACCATCATGATGATCTGCTACAGGCACTACATATTTAGCTCCAGATTTTTTAAATAAATCAATCCATTCTGCGGCACTAAACTTTTCACCTTTAAGCATTGGAATAAAATCTTTATAACCAAATTTCTTTTGATCTCCCCATGTTTCTTTATGGTGTAAATATGTACTATTAGGTCCTTTTTTTTCTAAATTTAATTGAGCCGAAAATGTAGCTGTATCCATATACATTTGCCTAGGATACCATTCACTTCCATAAGCTGGTACTGAATACGCTCCCCAATGAATAAATATTCCGAATTTTTGATTGTTAAACCATTCTGGGTCTTTATAGTTTTTCTTAATTGATTCCCAGTTTGGTTCAAAAATGTTTATAGTATCTTTTGTAGTCACCACTGCAATATCTTCTTTCTTTTTCCCACAAGAAGACAAAACTACAATTGAAAGCAGTAGTAAATAATGTTTTTTAAATAACATAAATAGTCATAATTTTTTGGTTAGAAACTACCTTACTAGGCTCAGGTAGTGATAATACAAAATTCAGCTTTTTCTTCTGTTTTAAGAACACTTTTTGTTTTAATTAGTATAACATATGTTCTAATAAATTTTTTCATATTAAAAACTTTATCGAAAAATAAGAATTTGCATATTAAAATATTTTACGCAACATATGGCTTTTTATTAAAAGCATATGAGTAAATGTTTAGTTTTAATCAAGTATTAAACTATTTTTACTCAAAACGTTAACATAAAAACAAATATAAATTAAAATGAAATTATTTAGACCTAACATTATTATTTTAATAGTGTTTTTGGTATTTTCTTTTACCAATTGTAACTCAGAAAAATCAGTTTCTATATCACTACCAGATAGTGACTTTAACAAAGGGTGGTTGTTTCAAAAAAATAGCACCCCCAATGCAGAAACATCAAATTTTGATGATAGTAATTGGCAAAAAGTTACACTTCCACATGACTGGTCTATTGAAGGTCCTTTTGACAATAAATACAATGCTAGAACTGGTGGTTTACCTGTACATGGTATAGGTTGGTACCGAAAACATTTTACAATTGATAAGGATCAAAAAGGAAAACAAATCTCTATAGAGTTTGACGGTGCTATGAGTAACTCTAAAGTGTATTTAAATGGTAAATATATTGGAGAAAGACCTTATGGATACATTGGTTTTGAATTTGATTTAACAGAACATATCAATTTTGGAGAAAAAAATATTTTAGCAGTTCGATTAGCCCCCGAAGATTTATCTATGCGTTGGTATGCAGGTGCTGGTATATATAGAAATGTTAGATTAAAGATGAATAACTCTATTCATATTCCACAATGGGGCACTTATATTACAACACCAAAAGTTGAAAATGGTAATGCTGAAGTAAATGTTGAAACAACTATTAAAAATGTTTCAAATTCTAATACCAATGCTATCTTAACTACAATTATTAAAGATGCCAATGAAAATATAGTTTCGGAAAATGAAACAAAAGTTTCGATAGAAGCTAATTCTAAAAAGGTAGTTTCTGAAGCATCAAATATTACTAATGTAAATCTCTGGAATATAGGTGCATCTTATTTATACACAGCATATAGTTCTATTAAAATTGAAAACAAAATTATAGATGAATATAAAACTCCTTTTGGTGTTAGAACTATTGATTATGGTGCCGACAAAGGTTTCCTCATAAACGGAAAAAAAGTGATATTTAATGGGGTTTGTATGCATCATGATTTAGGCCCTTTAGGAGCGAGTGTTAACTATAGAGCTACAGAACGCCAAATGCAAATCATGCAAAGTATGGGGGTTAATGCCTTACGTACAAGTCATAACCCTCCTTCTCCTGAAATGTTAGAAATATGTGATAAATTAGGAATTATAGTGATTGATGAAGCTTTTGATGAATGGAAAATTGGTAAAGTACCCAACGGATACCATAAACATTTTGATAAATGGCATGAAAAAGATTTACGCGATTTAATTAAGCGAGATAGAAATCACCCATCTGTCATTATGTGGAGTATTGGTAATGAAATTTTAGAGCAAGCCAGAGAAGATGGCTGGAAGTTAACAAAACACCTAAATGATATATGTCATGATCAAGATGATACCAGGCCAACAACAATAGGGTTTAATCATTATCCGGCACCGTTTACTAATAAATTGGCTTACAACGTAGATATTGTGGGTATGAATTATTGGCCATCTAGCTACTCAGAAATAAAAGAACAAAATCCTGATTTGGTTTTTTATGGATCTGAAACCTCATCTCAAACAAGTAGTAGAGGTGTTTACCATTTACCTATTGAATTTAAGGAAAAACATGAAACCAATCATGTATCTAGTTATGATGTTACTGTGGGTCCTGCTTGGGCCTATGCTCCAGATATTGAGTTTGACGCTCAAGAACAAAACCCAAGTTCTTTAGGTGAATTCATTTGGACTGGTTTTGACTATTTAGGAGAACCGACACCTTATGGAGGAAGAGATAATTCTACTAATGGCTATTGGAATGCCGATTGGCCTTCTCACGCGTCTTATTTTGCGCCTGTTGATTTATGTGGGTTTCCTAAAGACAGGTACTATTTATACCAAAGCCAATGGACTGAAGAACCAATGGTGCATGTGTTACCACACTGGAACTGGGAAGGGCAAGAAGGAAAAACTATTCCTGTATTCTCCTATACCAACTGTGATGAAGTCGAATTATTTGTAAATGGCACCTCTTTTGGTAAAAAAGTTAAAGGAAAAGACTTTACAGAAATACCTTCAGAATTTCACGATTTTGAAAAAGGCATGTATAAAACAAAATATAGATTATCTTGGAATGTACCTTATCAACCAGGCACTATAAAAGTAGTTGCTTATAAAGACGGTAAAGAGGCTGCTAGTAAAGAAATAAAAACAGCAGGAAAACCTTCAAAAATTAAACTAGAAGCCGATAGAACTATTATTGATGCCGATGGAAAAGATTTGTCTTTCATCACAATGAGTATATTAGATGAAAACGGCAATTTATGTCCAAAAGCAGATAATCTTGTTAACTTTAAAATTGAAGGCGCTGGCGTATTAGCCGCTGTTGGAAATGGAGATCAGGCATCTTTAGCATCTTTTAAAGCGCATCAAAGCAAAGCATTTAGTGGTAAATGTTTGTTAATTGTAAAATCAAATGAAACATCTGGATCTATTGATATTACAGCTTCATCTAATGAATTATTAAATACCACAATTTCGATAGAAACAAAATAATAACATGAAACAAATACTAATAATAGTTGTTTTAGTAATTACGCAAATAGCATTGGGGCAGTCAACAAAATCGGTTTATTTATGGTCTAATGAGGTTCCCAATGAGACTGAATCGAAACAGGAACATGAAATATCTGATAATAATAGCAATAATGTTATTAGATATTCAAAAGTTACTAATCCAGACTTATTAGTATTTAAACCTAGTAAAGCAAATGCCTCAAAAGGTGCAGTAATTGTATGTCCAGGTGGAGGATACAGCATACTAGCTACTAACCTTGAAGGTACTGAAGTTGCACAATGGCTAAATACTTTAGGATATACAGCTTTTGTGTTACATTATAGAGTCCCACAAAAACAATTGGGTGCTTTAAATGATGTTCAAAGAGCTATAAGAATTGTTAGAAACAATGCAGACAAATATGATATTGATGCTAATAAAATAGGTGTTTTAGGTTTTTCCGCAGGTGGTAGTTTAAGCGCAAGAGCTGCTACCCTATTTACTTCAGATTCTTATAAGAAAGTTGACAAAACAGACCATATTTCTTGCAGACCTGATTTTGCTATCTTAGTGTACCCCGCATATTTAGATAAAGGTGAAAACAGAAGTTTAACTCCCGAAATTAAGATTACAAAAGATACACCTCCATTTTTCATTTTTGCTACTGCAGATGATAAATACGGTAATAGTGCATTAGTTATGACAACAGCTTTAAGAGACCATAATATTCCCGTAGACTTACATTTTATACAAAATGGCGGACATGGATATGGTTTAAGACCTGGTAATGAAGCTGCTAAATTATGGCCTAGATTGGCTGAGAATTGGCTGGAAAAAATCTTAGAATAAATAAGATATGTCATTCAGAACGTAGCAAAGCGAAGTGAAGAATCTTTATTTTTTACTATTTATGAGATTCTTCGCTGCGCTCTGAATGACAACTTTTAATATTTTTTAGACTTTTCTATGAAAACCTGAGTGCTTGTTATAACAGTACAGGTTAAAAACGTTACAAGAAATGCACTTAAGAGTTTCCTGTTTTTATTTTGTCATCCCTTATTTTATTATACTTTTCGAAAAGTGCTTTGACCTTGACTTGATATTTTGGATTGTTGATTAAATTCTCACTTTCATTTTCAGATATATTTTTATTTAAATTGAAAAGTGCATATGGTGTTCTTTTTCTATCTGTTCTATCTTTTTTATCAATTTGAATGATAAGTTTCCAACCATCCTCAGTAATCATTACTTGTTTTCCTGTACCACTTTGCGTTATTAAAAAATCATGCGGGTTCACATTTTTTTCACCTAGAAAAATTGGTAATAAATTTGATGAATCCATAGCCTGATTTTCTTCAATTTTTTGATTGGTAATAGCTGCTAAAGTTGCCATAACATCAATCCCTAATACTGGAGTATCTGATTTCTGATTTCTTTTAATTTTCTTAGGCCACCATGCAATAAATGGTACTCGAGTACCTCCTTCATATGGCTGATTTTTACCGCCTCTATATATAGTGTTAGATTTGTGTCCAGAATTAATAGTTGGCTTAATTTGTAATCCTCCATTATCTGATGTGAAAATGATTAATGTATTATCATAAACCCCTTGTTCTTTCAAAGTTTGAATTAACATTTCCATTTGAACATCTAATTCTTTAACCATATCTAAATGATTTGAAGGCGTTGTTCCTGATATTTTGATATTGTTTAATACTTTTGAAGGAGTATGTGGTTTGTGAACCGCTTGCGAACAGTAATACATAAAGAATGGTTCTTTGGTTTTAGCATTCTTTTCAATAAATGTTACCGCCTTATCTATCAATAATTCACCAGCATTAAACGGATTCCAATTACTATCACCTAAACCTTCTTTTTTATCTAACTTAAAGCCTAATTTTTCACCATATTCTTTAGTTATAAGAATGATTTCAGAATCTTCCTTTAGAGGTTTCATAATACCATTTTCATACACAGCATATGGTTCTGCCTGAATTCCAGCTGGGTACATAAAACTATAATCAAAACCATTTTGAACTGGCCCTCTATCTATAACTTTAGTAATATCTACATCTAATTCATGTTCTTTTCTAGGACTTCTATATACTATATCAGGATTGTCTTTTCTGCCAAAATCCATACCGAATCCCCACTTTCCAAAGAACGATGTTTTGTAACCAGCATTCTTCATCAACTTTCCTAAAGTAAGTTGGTCTTTTTCAATAGGTGAAGGTCTATAGCATCCCCAAACACCCCAAGGTGCATAACTGCGATAACAATGATTACCAGTCATGATAGCATATCTCGTTGGAGCACATAAGGCTGCGGGTGAATGTGCATCTGTAAAAACAAGACCTTCTTCTGAAAGCTTATCTAATGCTGGGGTTTCAACTACAATATTATTGGAGTGCATGCGTCTGTAGTAAGAAATATCTCCAATACCAATATCATCAGCTAAAACAACAATAACATTAGGTTGCTGTGCATAAATTATAATGCTAAAAATACTTAATATAAATACACACAACTTTAATTTCATATTACTTTATCAATTTTAACCAATTTAGATTAACTGCTTTTGTTGATCCCCAATCTGACACAAATACCACAACAATATTTTGATTGCCTGTTACTTTTTCTAGTAAAGGAGTTTCTATAGTTTTCCAAGTACTCCACCCTCCCGTATATTCTATTGGAAACTTGGCGATAAGTTTTCCTTTTTCATTACCAATTCTAACTTCAAAATGCCCTACGCGTTGTCCGCAAGCTATCCTTGCTTCCATTTTTGTTGCAGAACCATCAGCAAAATCAACTCTATTAAATTGTACAGTACTATTCATTTTGGTATCACAAACCATCCATCCCATAGGTTCATCACTACTTACAAAACTTGTATTTGCTCCTTTAATCCCATTGTGTCTATCTACCTGAATCTCTTCTCCTATGGTTGGAGAATTAATACCACGCATTGTAGGCGTTACTGTTTTTATTGTCCCATCTTTTTTAAACTCCATATAATCAGCACACATTGACCTCAACTTATTAAAACCACTTATTTGCCAATGGTGGTAAAATAAAATCCATTTTCCTTTATAATTTACTATAGAATGATGATTGGTGCCATTATTTATGTTGTCCATTATTTTACCTTGATACTCAAAAGGCCCTAACGGATTATCACTTGTAGCATAACCTATAGTATACCCCTCATTAGGAAACACATGCGCAAATGTAAAATAGTATTTCCCGTCTTTTTTAAAGCAAAAAGAACCTTCTTTATAACCAGCAGGTAAACCTTCAACTTTAATAGGTTTTGCAGCTATTTCTTTCATATTATCTTTTAGAGGAGCCACAAATAATTCTTTTCCTCCTCCAAAATATAAATAGGCCTTATTGTTATCATCTAACAGCAAACCAGGATCTATACCATTCACTCCTTTTACATATGATTTCTCCCATTTAAAAGGACCTGTTGGGCTTTTAGATGTACCGACACCAATGCGCCTAAATGACGAACCGTCTAGAGGTTTTGCAGGATAATAATAGTAATAGGTATCTCCTTTCTTTATACAATCTGGAGCCCACATTCCAAAGGAATTCTTTTCTCCCCAAGGCACTTCATTTTGATCTAAAATAACGCCATAGTCTTTCCAAGTATTACCCCCTTCTAAAGAAAATAAATGATAATCTGGCATGCAGAATCTTGGCGCTTTAATTCCCTGTGGAGGAATTACATCATGTGATGGATACACATATAATTTATCATCAAATACTCTTGCTGTTGGGTCTGCTGTATAAATATGAGTTACTAAAGGGTTTTGAGCAGTTATTACTTGAGTAAATATGCAAATTAAGAGGAACAATAGTATTTTTTTCACTAGTATGGTTTTATATTTTTAATTAAAGTATTCTGAATATGTTAACTTAATATCTAACTTATCACCTGTTTTGTTTTGCCATTGTACAAATTCTTTTAAAAGTTTTTTTACAATAGAACTTGAACTAGGTTTAGCCATTAAATCATTAGTTTCCCATGTATCTTTTTTAATATTATATAATTCTGCTACTTTGGCTTTTGGATACATTATCAATTTATAATCCCCTTGTATAATGCTTCTCTGGTCATCAAACATGGCTAAATAAATTGAGTTATATACATCTTTTTTTGAGGTTGTGGTTATGGTCGTTTTCAAAGATTTAAAATCTATATATTCAGGGATTTCTGCACCTATTAAATCTAGAATAGTTGGGTAGATATCTTGCAAATACAAGCGTTGATTTAGTTTCTTTTTTTTAGGAATCCCAGGACCAGTAATAATTAATGGTGCTTTTGCACTAACATCATATAAACACACTTTTCCTGCTACACCATTTTCGCCAAAATTAATCCCATGATCTGACATGAAAATGATAATAGAATTTTCATAAAGTCCTTGTTGCTTGAGTTCATTTAAAATTCCACCAATTCTATCATCCATATGGGTTACCATAGCATTATTTTGTTGATAACGCCCTCTCATGGTATTAGGATTTAATGGAGATGATGTATAATTATATTTAATATGCGGATGTAAAGGTCCCTTCTTTACACTCGGTGGTAGTTTTACGTCCTTTTTTGGGTACATATCATAATACCTTTGCTCTGTTTGTCTTGGTACATGAGGTGCATTAAAAGCAACATATAAAAAGAATGGATTCTCTTTTTTAGCAGCATCTTTAATAAACGAAACCGCTTCATTCCCTACAATATCAGTATAGTGGCCTTCGGGAGAATTATAGGTTTTTAATTGCCCTGGAGTAATTGTGCCGTAATGATCAAATGTTTTTTTGGCAGATTTTCCTAAGGCATGCCATTTGCCTGTAAAGTAAGTATCGTATCCTTTTTCCTTTAAACGCTCAGTTAACGATAAACCAGGCACTTTTTTAGCTGTTATTTTTGAAGCTTCCCATAAATGTACCCCGTTGAACAACATAGTTCTACTAGGAATACACACTGCGGGAGACCAACATCCCATATTATATGCATTGGTAAAATAAACACCAGATTCAGCTAAAGAATCAATATTTGGTGTTTTGATGTTACCATACCCATATGCACCAACCGCCAAGTTACTTTGATCGTCAGATTCTATTAAAATAATATTAGCCTGTGAAAAAACAGATAATCTTAAAAAGAATACTAAAACAACTATTGGCTTCATGAGTTTCATTTTTTTCAAAATTAATTGTAATGAAACCTTTTGAAGCCAACATATGTTTTAGAATGTATTACAAATGCATTATTTATAGCATTTAATGATGTAAATTATTTCACTTTAAATTTCACACTTGCAGCTTGTGAAGCCCCAAGGTTTAAACTTCTTTGGGATGGTAAAGCACCTCCTGCATAAACTGTATAGGTTCCATCTCTTAAAATTGCTTCTCCATTTTCACTGAATTGATGGAATGTTGATTTACGCAATTTAAAACTTATTGTCTTGCTTTTACCTGGTTCTATTGAAATTCTTTTGAAAGATTTTAAATCGTAAATAGGATCTTCAGAGCCTGCTAATGGAGAACTAATGTATAACTGTACAACTTCTTCCGAAGGTAATTTACCTGTATTTAAAACCTCAACTGTTGCATTGTAATTATCATCAATCTTCAAATTCTTGTATTCAAATGAGGTATATGACAATCCGAAACCAAAAGGATACAAAGGTTCTTCTGTCATATATTTATAGGTTCTACCTTTCATGTTATAATCTTCGTAAGGTGGTAATTGATCTACAGATTTTGGAAATGTAATTGGTAGTTTTCCCGAAGGTGCAACATCACCAAAAATAACATCAGCTACAGCATTTCCTCCTTCTTCACCTGGATACCAAACAAATAAAATAGCATCAACAATATCATGCAATTCAGGAATAGCAATGGGGCTACCACCTGTTAAAACCAAAATTAAAGGTTTATCAGTTTGACGTTTAATTTTCTTTATATAATCAATTTGATTTTGAGGTAGTTTAAGTTGTGTTCTATCTCCTTTTTCACTAGATGCAATCGCTTCACCTTCTTCACCTTCTAATAATGCAGAAATCCCCATAACTGCGATACAAGCATCAGATTTTCCTGCTTCACCAGTAGACCAATCTATTGGATTTACATTCTTTCTAAAAGGTAATACTCCCGATTTATAGTTAATACTAGTTCCTAGGCTCACTTTGCCCACTATACCATCAAGTATTGTTTGGGTATTACTTGTTAATCCGTAATAATTCCCTAATAAAACTTCTTCGTTTGAAGCATTAGGTCCCACAACATATAAAGTTTTAATATTTTTATCTAACGGAAGTACATTATCATTCTTTAATAATACTATTGACTTTTGAGCAGCTTCTCTGGCTATTTTTCTATTTGCTTCAGAATCTACTACAGTTGCATCCAAACTGTCATAAGGTCCCGAACCAACAGGATCAAAGAGTCCTAGTTTGAAACGTGTCATTAAATTTTCTTTTAAGCGAGTATCTATCAAGTCTTCTGTAATTAATCCTTGCTTTAGAGCACTTTTTAAAACACTGTAAACATTACCACAATTGATATTTGTTCCCGCTTTTAATGCCAAGGCAGCAGATTCTTCAGGAGTGTTTGTTACTTTATGAAAACGATGAAAATCTGAAACAGCACCACAATCTGAAACAATATACCCATCAAACCCCCAATCATCTCTTAAAATATCTTGTAATAAGAAAGGGCTACCACAACAAGGCTGTCCCTGCGTTCTGTTGTAAGCACCCATGACACCTTCTACATTAGCCTCTTGTACTAAAGCTTTAAAAGCAGGTAAATAGGTTTCGTATAAATCCTTTTGAGATACCACAGCATTAAATTCATGCCTGAACTCTTCTGGTCCACTGTGGACTGCGTAGTGTTTTGCACAAGCTGCCGCTTTTATATAATTAGGGTCATTGCCTTGTAAGCCTTTAACAAAAGACACTCCAATTCTACTGGTTAAATAAGGGTCTTCTCCGTAAGTTTCTTGACCGCGTCCCCAACGTGCATCTCTAAAAATATTTACGTTTGGTGACCAAAATGTTAACCCTGCATACCTACTGCGGTTGCCTATTTTAATAGCTTCGTTGTATTTAGCTCTGGCTTCATCAGAAATAACAGTTCCAACGCGCTGAATTAATTCTTCATCAAATGTAGCTCCTAATCCAATAGCTTGCGGAAAAACAGTAGCTCTTCCGTTTCTTGCTACACCATGCAACGCTTCATTCCACCAATTATACTCGGGAATGTCTAAACGTTCAATAGGTGAGCAAACGTCTAGCATTTGAGAACACTTTTCTTCTAAAGTCATTTCCTTTATTAAGGTATCTACTCTTTCATTTATAGAAAACTTTGTATTCTGCCAAGGAAATTTTGTTTCTACAATTTCTATTACTTCTTTTTCTTGCGGCTTATTTTCTTTGCAGTTAAAAAATGACGTTAAAAAAATTGATATGCAAACTAATGCGAATAGGTTCGTTACTTTTTTCATTATATTTTTTCCTGAAGAATTAATCGTTCCAGTGTTTATTTATTACTTCTTGTATGTGCGGGAAGTTTTCATTGTCTTCTTCATTTAATTCCTTACGTTTCTCTACAAGTTGATCTTTTAAATTAGCAATAATATCTTTGTAGGCAGGGTCTGTATAAAGGTTATTCATTTCTTTAGGATCATTTTCCAAATCATAGAATTCCCAAGCCACCGGAGTGTGATAGGTAAATCTATTTCCCCAACTTTTTGTATTCCATTCTGCTTTAGGATCATCTGTATCTACCCAATACTTTCCGTAGAAAAATATAAGTTTATACTTTTTAGTTCTTATCCCAAAATGTGCAGGATTTGCATGCGCATGTGCCATATGCATCCAATATCTGTAGTAAGAAGATTGCTGCCAATTTTCTGGTTCTTCACCTGTTTCTAAAATAGTTTTAAAACTATTTCCTTGCATATACTCTGGTGTTTTTCCTCCTGCCATCTCTATTAAAGTTGGTGCAAAATCACTATTATTAATAATTGCATTTGTTCTAGAACCTGCCTTAATTGATTTAGGATACCTTACAAAAAATGGCATTCTTAATGATTCTTCATACATCCAACGTTTATCTATATAATCATGTTCTCCTAACATAAATCCTTGGTCTCCTGTATATACAATTATGGTATTATCGTACAACCCTTCGTCTTTTAAAAATTGTACCAAACGCGCCATATTATCATCTACTCCTTTTACACAACGTAAATATCTTTTTAAATACTCTTGGTAGGTTTCATGGGTAAACTCTCTATCGCTCATTCCTTCTTTTATACGTTTTGAAGGATCGAACTGTGGATTTGAAATTTCTGTATATTCACCACTCCAAAGGCGCATCCACATGCCTCTTATAGTATTTCTTTTAGATACTGAAGACCCTATATCATGAATTAATGAATCGTTAATACCTCTTGTAGCCACAGAACCATTATTTCCATTATCATATAAACTTGCTGGTTCTGGGATATGAGTATCTTCTAAATAATCTTTATAACGCGGGGCAAATTCAAAATCGTCATGTGGCGCTTTAAAGTGATGCATTAAAAAGAATGGTTTGTTTTCATCTCTTTTGTTTTTTATCCAATCTAGGGAGATATCTGTGATCATATCACTTGAGTGACCTTTAGTTTCAATTGTATTTTCTGGCCATGGCTTATCTCCTTGCGTAATAAAAGATGGGTTGTGATATTTACCTTGTCCTGGTAAAACAGTATAATGATCAAAAGAAGCAGGTTCTCTTTCTAAGTGCCACTTACCTATAATGGCAGTTTCATAACCCAGTTTTTTCATTTCTTGAGGTAAATATTGCCTTTCTGGCTCAATATGTCCTTCTAAATCTAATACACCATTGGCTTGACTGTATTGTCCTGTTATAATAGTTGCCCTACTTGGCGTACAAATAGAATTTGTTACGAAACAGTTATCAAAAATCATCCCTTCATTTGCAATTTTATCTAAAGTAGGTGTTGGATTTAAGCTTGCTAATCTACTTTTATAGATCCCAAATGCTTGCGAAGTATGGTCATCAGACATCACATAAATAATATTTGGTTTTTGAGTTTTCGTTTCCTGATTACCTCTCTTATCACAGGAACAAATAAGTACAAATAGAAGTACTATAACTAATGACCTTTTCATCATAATTACTTAATAGTTAGTTTTGGTTTGTAAAAATCAATTTATTTCAAAAAATACAGTATCACAAATGTTTTTATTAATACAATTAATCAATTTTATTACTCTATAATCATAGGGTAATTTTTTAAGGCTGTAATTAATACATTCATAAAATAAAAGACAAAAAAACACATAACGAGTTAAAAAACAATATATAAACAAACTAATTTAAATCTATACGTCCTTACTTTTGACTAAAAAACACCTATTTGATAAAAAGACTATTATTTTCCTCTTATTAATAGTTAATTTTCACAAATATTTTGAGTGAAAACTAATAGTAAAATTTCATTATTAATGAGTATAAATATAAAATACAATCGATTGTTTTTTTTTATATATTAGCTAAATTAAAACATAATATTTCCACATGAAATCTATTAAGTATTGTTTATCATTTGTACTTACTTTATTCGCAGTTTCTATTTTCTTCGGACAATCATTAAAACCTTCTAATGTAAAAAAAGAAATGAAGCGTGTTGCAGATTGGCAAATTGAACATTTTAGAGACACTTTTAGCGGAAGAAAAAAACCACATCATATAGCAGATTGGACCAACGCTGCTTTATATGTTGGTATGGTAAAACATGCTGAAACTGTAAAAAGTAGCAAATATTGGAAGTGGTTAAAATCTATTGGTGAAGAACAAAACTGGAAACTTTATAGAAGACCTTATCATGCTGATGATCATGCTGTAGGGCAAATGTATATTGAATTATACAGGAAGTATGACGACTCCAATATGATTCAAAAAACCATAAATAGTTTTGATTACATATTAGAAAACCCAAGTAAACAACCCATTACACTAGATAATTATAAACATTTGGAACGTTGGACTTGGTGTGACGCCCTATTTATGGCACCTCCCGTTGCTGCAAAACTCTCAAACGTTACAGGCGATAAAAAATATTCTGATTGGATGATGAAAGAATATGAAGCCACCAAACAACATTTATACGATTTTGATGAAAATCTATTTTATAGAGACAATAGCTATATTGGCAAATTAGCACATGGTAGAAAAATATTTTGGTCTAGAGGAAATGGTTGGGTTTTTGGAGGTTTAGCACTTTTATTAGATGAGTATAAATCAGATTCTAAGGAGTACAAATACTTTAAAGACATTTATCTAAAAATGGCTGAAAAATTAATTAAAATTCAAACTCCTGCTGGACATTGGTCTATGAGTTTATTAAGTCAGGATGTTTATCCTACTCCAGAAACTAGTGGCACTTCCTTCTTCACTTTTGGATTAGCTTGGGGTATTAATAATGGATTGTTGGACAAAGCTACTTATCTACCTCATGTTGAACGGGCTTGGAATAGCTTATGTAGCCATATTACAAAAGATGGCATGTTAGGTTATGTACAACCTATTGGAGCTGCTCCAGGGAAAGCTTGGTCAGACAAAACAGAAGTTTATGGTACCGGTGCATTTTTGGCAGCTGGTGCAGAGATTTATAAAATGTTGAAAAGTTAATTGAAGTTTTGTCATCATTCTGAACTTATTTCAGAATTTCACAAAAAATCTTAATTAGTGACGCAACAGTAAATACGTCATTGTGAGGAACGCAGTGACGTAACAATCTATTTGTTTGGATATGTATGAACTAAACAAGAAAGTTCTAAAGATTTAACAGATTCTTACGGTCGTTCCTCCCTCAGAATGACAAACTATTGTTCCCATACCCTAAAGTATTTCACATGATATTCGCCATCTAATCTATTATCATCAGGTAAAGCTCCAAACCACTTATTGGATTCGCAATTAAAATTAACTTCTAAAGGTTGGTGCCAGTGTGTATTTTTGGCTTCTCTAAATAACATACCATCAATATAAAATCTTATATATTCTGGCGTCCATTCTAATCCCCAAACATGATAATTGGCTTGTAACTCTAATGGGAAATAATATTTTTTTGTTCTTGAAAAATGTTTTTTCACATCACCTTTATCTTTAGGAGCTCTAAATACATGAATATTAGAATTTAAATCATGTCGGTTGTAGTACAATCCAGGGGCATTTTCACATATATCAATCTCTGTCCACCAATCTTTTGAAACATTGGTCATCCAAAACCCAGAGACCCAAGGGGCATCCATTAATTTAACTTCTGCTTCAAAATAGCCATATAAAAATTTCTTTTTACTTTTTATAAACCCAGTTGAATGTGTATAACCATCTGGTAATGTTTCTTTTCCATGTTTATTTACCCTTATCACCAATTCATCATTTTCTAGACTTACATTAGAACCATGAAAGTATGTTGGCTGCCTTCCTTTCCATTTTGGATTATTAGGGTACCATTTAGATTTATTTAATTTTTCAGTATCAAATTCATCCGAAAACTTCTTAAGCAATTTCCAATTTTTAGAATTACTCTGATCTGATAACGGAAATTTTATAGTTTTTCGCTTTGCTGCGTTTTCAATTTTTACAGAATCTACATAGTTTTTAGGAGGAATGGTTAAATCTTGAGCAAAGGCACCTTGCACACAAATAATGATAACAATAATTACAACATGCTTCATTTTTAAGTTTTTAAAATAAAATTATACAGACAACAATTGAAAAAACCAGAGTCTTTGACTCTGGTTTTTTGACAACACAAAATTAAATAAGACTACCTTATTCAGTTCTAAATTCAAATACAGGTGATAATGAATTTGAACCGCTTTCATCGGTAGTTTTAACTCTCCAATAATAAACCGTATCTGCATCTAAAGCAATATTCTCTATAGTTGTATTGGATGTGGTTTCTTGAACGTTAGTAGGCGGATTAGCAGTGTCTAAATAAACTTCATAAGAAGTAATATCATTATCAACATCACTCCCACTCCAACTTAATGTAACTGGTGAAGCTACTTCAGCCCCCATACTAGGAGCTACTAAATCTGCTGGAAATGGCGCATAATTTTCTACACCTTCTCCTGCATTATAAAACTTCCAAGTTTCACTAGTTGCAATTGTTGTGGTTTTATTAGATTTTGAAATAACATGCCATGAATACGCTGTATTTCTTTTAATAGTTATAGAAGCCAAATTGCTATTTACTCCTGTTTCCGACTCCTCATTAGTATCTAAATTCTTTAAAACAACTGTATAACTATTAGTATTTGCTGAAGATTCCCATTCAAACGTTACACGACTTTCAGAAGAAGAAAGTATGGTTCCTTGGTTACATTCTTCATCTTTATTTGGAAATGTTAATACTGCCGCTTCTGGAGGTAAAATAGTTCCTGAACCATCATCATCACCTCCTCCTCCACTTCCGCCACAGCTAAAAAGTGCAAATGCAACCACTAAAAGACTTCCTTTAATATATTTACTTAGTATCATTTTTTAATAATTTTAGTTTGTGAATTTAAATTTGAGCCACTTATTCTAACAAAATACATACCTGGGCTAAGGTGTTGTGTATTTACTAATATTCTTTGATTGTTCGTTTCTTGATTTGTATTAATAACTATTTTGCCTGTAGCTGAAACTACTTGGAGATTGATGACATCTTCTACTTTATTAGGAAAAGCAACTGTAAACTGATCTTTTACTGAATTAGGAAAAATAGTAACATCTTCAAAAACCGTTATCATCTCTTCATATGTTCCTTGACAGTCCTTATCTGCTTTTACAGATAAACTGTTTAGGCCATTGGTTAAATTAAGTGTTACTTCACTTTCTTTAGTAGTTATTACATCTCCATTTAATTCTATACTGTAATTACTTCCTCCATTTAAGTTTAAAGTAATTTGACTTTTAGAATTATCAACTTTAGAAATTACTGATAAATCTTCTGGTTCTACAACAGTTAAAAAGAAACATTGTTCATAATCTGCATCTTCTGTTGTGGTGATACAAACTGTATAATCTCCTGCTGATAAATCTGTAAATGTAGCTTCTGAAGTAAAATCTATTTCAGCACTAGTTTCTTGAATCGTTGCCTTAAACTGAAGTGATGTTTCATTTGATATTATTGATATAGCACCATCATCACTAGCCTTACAAGACTCTCCTATAGCTTTAACTCTAAAATTGTCTGCAGATATTATAAAGATTTCACAACCATCTGTGTTTACAGTAGACCCTAAAGGTGTATCTGGACATAAATCATCAGCATTATCTACACCATCATTATCATCATCATCTGGATCAAAAGCCACACAATTTTCACCAGGCAAACCATAACATCCCTGGCCTGTTGGTCCGTATAATGGTATCCAATCTATACCTGCGGTCCAATTATCACCGCCATTTTCATAGGCACCTATATCTGGATTAGCACCCATAAAACCATCTGTTACACCAGCTATTTCTCTACCCTGATCTATTGGAGAAGCACCAGACACCAAATTAAAATTACCATCTGTAGCATTTGCAAAAACATCAGATGTTACTACTAAATTGTTTTGTTTATCTGATTGCGGTTCCCAGTTATCATCACTACCTAAGTTATTCCAAACATTCACATTTGAAAATTGCGTACCTGCTAAATGCCAAGCATCCATCACTTTAGATCCATTCCAAAGTGTATTATTATAAATATTGATATCTTCTCCATTCCAGTTGATTTGAATATTAGACCATTCTGTGTTCCAAACCACATTATGGTGTACCAAATAATTTGTCGCATCATTATCTAAATAAATACCTGCTGCCTTAGATTTTGTACCTGGAGAATCTGTATCATGAAACCAGTTATGATGAATTTCTGTAACAGTAGTTCTAGGTCCCACTGTGTAGAATAAACCACAATCATCAGCTAATCTATTACTTTTTGACACATCATTAAACGATATATCATTAGTCTCCCCAAAGTATTGAATGGCATCTCTACCTCCGTTAAAAATAGTATTGTTACTTACTAAACTATTATTTATACCTCTAACTACTAGTGGTCCGTCATAACATGCTAAAAAATCAAAATCATGAATGTAATTATTCGTGATTATTTGGTTATTTCCTCTAGCATCTATTCCGGCTCCAGAATTAAATGCTATTTCACACTTTTCTATGGTGTTATTAGACCCTTGAAGCTTTATAGCTGCTTTTCCTGTTCTTGCTCCGTTAACAACCCCTTGGGTATGGTTACCATAAAAAGCAGATACACCATAAATTATATTATTAGTGGTTCTATTATTTCCATTTACTTGCCAGGTAGAGCTGTCTTCCATGTTAATATTTCCACCATAAACAGCAAGGTTTCTAATCTCAATATATTTTTTGTCCTTTAAATTAATGGTTTCTAATCGTCTTCTCATATGTACTTTACCATCTTCAGGAGCGCCTCCACCTGGTAATTGTACAAAAAGTGTTTTTGTAGGATTATCATAATACCACTCATTTTCATAATCTAAAGCTGCTTTTACACCTTCTAGAAAGAAATCGCCTAAATCAGCAGGCGGGTGTGCTGTTCTTACCCATACTTCTGAACCTCCTGTTGTAAAATTAAAATTTACTCTTCCAGATGAACTGCTCGTAATAGATCGTTTCCAAGCTGTCCAACCAGATCCTGGTCTGTCTCCATAAAACCAAAGAGCTCCACCTGTCCAATCTATTCCAGGAATGGTAGACTCTGTTAAATAAGCTCCATTAATAACGTCTTCTCCACTTCCTCCTGTGTTTCTTATAGAATTAAGAATAAAAGGATCATCTGTTGTTTTATTAGGCCACCTTGCTAGATTTAAAGGTGTTTGATCATTCACCACAAAATTCTCTTGTCCTAAAGAATTAAATGTTATAGTAGTTTTATAAATGGAGCCGCTATCTTGTGTCCATCCAGATAAAGCTTCCATAGCAGAAATAATTACTTTTTCTCCCGGATACGATTGAAAGATAATTGGATTACCAGCGGTTCCTGAATTAGCGGGCGTTAGGGTTTCTTCATAAGTACCCTCCCTTATGTAAACAACATCTCCGGCTTCTGCAACACTTGCCGCCATCGAAATTGTTAAATAGGGACTCTCCATAGTTCCTGGATTACTGTCATCCCCATTTTTTGCAACATAGATATCTTTTGCAAAAGCATTAAAGCTTATTAAAAATACTATGGCTAAAAAGAAATTCTTTTTCATTAACATCAGTTTTAGTTTTAGTTTAATACAATTGTACGCCCAAAACTAGAATTTACACTAATAATTTAGCAGTACAAATGTTCTTTTGGGTAGAATAAATGTTCGATCACATCGCAAAAGCATGTATTTCATCGAAATAATTAAAAATAATATTAAAAATTGTATTCGTGATTTAAAGCATGATTAATGTAGTTATTTATATATTTGCGCTCTACATAAAACCACTTAATTGCACACGTGGCGGAATTGGTAGACGCGCTGCCTTGAGGGGGCAGTGTCCGTAAGGACGTGGAAGTTCGAATCTTCTCGTGTGCACATTATTTACTCCTTGCTTTATTATCTAATTTGTATTTCTACTAAACACGTAAGAATATTTGTTATTTTTATAAAGAATACTACAATAAGGATAAACACAATTGTTCTTATCTAACCGTTATATACAATAACAGAACTAAAAATTAATGACTGAAAATATAAATATTGCTGTTTTAATAGACGGTGACAACATCCCATCAGCCAACGTAAAGGAAATGATGGAAGAGATTACCAAATATGGTAGCCCAACAATTAAAAGAATATATGGTGATTGGACTAGACCTGGGTTAACTAAATGGAAAAATTTACTTCTAGAAAATGCAATTACTCCAATTCAACAATATGGATATACTACAGGGAAAAATGCAACTGACTCAGCAATGATTATTGATGCTATGGACATTCTTTATAGTGGAAAAGTAGAAGGGTTTTGTTTGGTTTCAAGTGATAGTGATTTTACTCGTTTAGCAACTAGATTAAGAGAAGCTGGAATGACCGTAATAGGAATTGGAGAAAAAAAGACTCCAAATCCCTTTATTGTTGCTTGTAACAAATTCGTATATATAGAAATTTTAAAGCAAAAATCTGAGGAAAAAACCGAGACAAAAGAATTGAACGAACCCGAAATTGATAAAATAACTAAGAAAGAAATTAACCTCATATCATCTTCAATTAAAGATTTATCAGACGATGAAGGCTGGGCTTTTCTAGGTGATATTGGAAGTTTAATACAGAAAAAGCGCCCCAACTTTGATTCAAGAAATTACGGATTTGAAAAACTCACACCACTTATTAAATCTATTGATAATTTTGAGATTGAACAACGTGAAAATCAAAAAAGTAGACATAAATTAATTTTTGTAAAAATAAAAGAAAAGCATACAACGAGGGCTAAAAATCATAACTAACCTTCTAGTTGGTTCACTTTTAATATTTATACCTTAATCAAGGTAATTTTTCAATGAAAAAATTGGTAAACGAATTAATAAATTTCTTAAAAATTAATCTTACTGAACGACTCCCTTTAACTTATTATACAAAGCCAAATACTGTTGATTATTAGGATACAATTGCACCAACTGTTGTGAAATATTAGCAGCTTTATCTATCTGATTATTTTTTTGATACAAATAAGCCAACACATACAATAAATCACCATTTTGTGGTGCAAGTTTCAATCCTTTAACAGCCGTTTTTTCCGCTTGTTTTAGATTGTTTACTTTATCATATAACAAACTTAGATTATAATAGAATCTAATATTCTCTGGCATGTATTTAATCGCCAATTGCATTTGGGTGATGGCCTCCTCTACCCTATTTTGCTCTCCCAATAATAGCGCATAAGAATAATAGGTTTGTGCAAATTCTGGTTCTTGATTAATAATGGTTTTAAAAGCGGCTTCAGCCTCTTTAGCTTGTCCGTTTTGGTAGTATAAATTAGCTAAACTACTTCTTATCAAATTATTTAAACCATCAATTTCTAAGGCGCTTTCAAAAGATTTTATAGCATTTATTACATCTCCTTTTTTTAAGTAATAACTACCGCGCTTAGCACGTCCGCCTGCAAAATCTGCTGTTACATTTAAATGAATATCAAACTCTTTTTTTACTTTTTTGTAGGCGTCTTGGTACGCTTCAGGAATTTGTAACTCATCTAAAGCTCCCAACGCATAAAATGCCTTTACTCTAACCGTTCGCTTTGGGTCTTTTAATAATGGGATAAAATAATTAGCGTAATCTTTATTAACAGCATCACCCAAAGCATCAATAGTAGCACCTCTTACAATAGCAGAATCATCATTTAAAAAACGTATCATGTTATTGATGACATCTTCTGTGTAATAATTAGTCATAACACTAACTGCCGTGGCTCTTGCTATTTCAGGGTAAATAGTATCTTTTGCTAGTGTTAACAGTTTATGATACCCATCTGTTTCACCAGAAAAACCTGGAGCTAACAAATCTGAAAAATGCGTGTAGTCTGGTTCACCGTAATTCTTTTTAAACTGTTCCCAAGCCCATGTATCATCTTTATCTGTATGACATTGTGTACAGGCGTTCGGTGTTCCATATTTTAAGCTCTGGTCTGGTCTGGGAATTCTAAAACTATGATCTCTTCTGTAATCATTACCCATATAAACTTTACCATCCATATGGCAATTAATACATTTGGCACCTTCAGAACCTGCTTCATGAAAATGATGAGAAGGTGCATCATATTTAGGCTGCTCATGACACTGCAAACACAATGCATTACCTTCAAACTTTAATTTTAATGTATGCGGATTATGACAATCTGTACAAGTTACATTATTTTGATACATTTTACTCTGCACAAAAGAACCATATACATACACCTCATCTAATATTTGTCCATCTGGATGGTATAAATTATTACCTAATAATTGCGGATAATAATGATCTAGCATAGAACCTTCAAAATTAAAATGACCAGAATATTGCTCTCTACGCATGTGGCATCTGGCACATTGATCTACCAGTTCTTTAGGTTTTGTGTCTTTAGTCATCCACATACCATCTGTAGCTACATAATTATCTCCTTGCGTTTTTACCTGTTCAATATGATTTTTTCCTGGACCATGACATGCTTCGCAATTCACATTTATTATAGCATATTTAGTATCATAGCTATGATTGTCTTTCTTGTAGTTTTTTCTAACATTGGTAGAATGGCAATCGGCACACATGTTATTCCAATTTAGTCCACCTCTTGACCAATGTAACCACTCAGAATGCACCACTTTAAAATCTGGATATAAATCAAACCACTTCTTCTTTTTAATATCCCAGGCAGTTCTTAAACATTGATAATGCCCATTTGGGAACATTACTATGTATTGTTGAAGCGGTGTGATTCCAAAGGTATATTCAATTTTATAATCATGGTTTTTACCATCTGGTCCTTCCGTATTTACATAATAAATACCTTCTTTCTTAAAAAAACGTGATGTTACTCCCTGACTTTTGAAAGTGGTGTTATCAAAATTTCCCAAAATAGTAGTATCTGTTGCAATTTGCATTGCTTTGTCATGATGAGACCCTGTCCACTGCTCAACCTCATCTAAATGACACTCTGCGCAGGCTTTGTCTCCTAAAAAATGATTATCTGGAATTAATTTAGATGCTATAAAAACACTCTCCTTTTTAACTTGAACGTATTTTTCTTTTTTACTATTGCAAGAAATAAGCAAAAATACCGACACAAAAAACAAGAAATTACTTGTTTTTAACATTGAGACATTAAGACTTTTAATCATAGTTTAGTTAGGCGACTATTAAGCATTCCTCCAAAAGTAGTTTTTACATACGGGTTTACAAAGAAAACATTTTAATAAAACCCTCTTTGAAAACTTTGTTTTTAATGCTTTTAATTAGATAGTCTCAGTTAATTTTAGTAGTTTTGTTTAACTTATACTGAAAATAAATGAACAACATACAGGTAAATTTCAGCATAAAAGATCTAGAAAATCTTACAGGAATTAAAGCGCACACTATTAGAATATGGGAGAAGCGCTATAATTTATTGGAACCAAATAGAACTGATACAAATATTAGAAATTACAGTGTTATTAGCTTACAAAAGCTTTTAAATATTTCTTTTCTTAACAATAATGGCTATAAAATTTCAAAAATTGCCAACTTAGCAGAAGAAGAAATTCCTATTAAAGTAAGAGAGATTGCATCCCGTTCTAAAGTAGAAGATCATGCTATAAATGCGTTTAAAATTTCCATGATTAATTTTGATCAGGTTTTATTTTATAACACATATAACAACCTTATTGAAAATAAAACGTTTAGTGATATTTTCCATACTGTATTTCGTCCTTTGCTAAATGAAATTGGCATACTTTGGCAAACAAATACTATTACACCTGCTCATGAGCATTTTCTTTCTGTACATATTAAGCAAAAGATTTTATTAAATATAGAAAGACTTCAAAGTTTAGAGCCTAAACCTGTTTCTAAAACCTATATTTTATACCTTCCTGAAAATGAAATCCATGATATTGGATTGTTGTTTATTAACTACCAATTAAGAAGTAAAGGTTATCATACTATTTTTCTGGGTGAAAGTGTTCCTTTAGAAAGTTTAACAAGTGTATTAGAATTCTTTAAAGAAATTACTTTTGTTTCCTATTTCACTGTAAATCCAGAAGTTGAAAAAATTCCAGATTATATTAATAATTTTAGTAAATTACTTATCGAAAATACTTCCAACGAATTGGTATTATTAGGTCCTAAATTATTCGATATAGAAAATATCGAACTCCCTGAAAACATTACCATTTATAGAAATATAGAAGATTTAACAAATAATTTATAAGTTCAAATTTCTTTTTGTTTAATATTTTTTTATTTTTGTTAAACAAAATGAAACACTCAATAATTATAATAGGTTCTGGTTTCTCATCATTAGCAGCTTCTTGCTATTTAGCTAAAGCTGGATACGATATAACTTTAATAGAGAAGAATAAAACCATAGGTGGTAGAGCTAGACAATTAAAAAGAGATGGCTTCACTTTTGATATAGGACCAACATGGTATTGGATGCCAGATGTTTTTGAACGCTTCTTTTCAGACTTCAATAAAAAACCTTCAGATTATTACCAGTTAGATAAGTTAAATCCTGCGTATAGCGTCTACTTTGGTAAAAATGATTACATAACTATTGAAGACTCACTTGAAAAAATTTGTGAGGCATTTGAAGCTGAAGAGAAAGGCAGTTCTATTCAATTAATGAAATTTATTAATAAAGCAAAAGACAACTATAATATTGCTATTAAAGACTTGGTTTATAACCCAGGAGTTTCTCCTTTAGAGTTAGTTTCTCTAACAACCATGAAAAGGCTCAACCAATTTTTTAGTAGTGTAAAAAAAGACGTTAGAAAGGCTTTTAAAAATGATAAATTAGCTAAAATCCTAGAATTCCCTGTATTATTTCTTGGTGCTAAACCTAGTAACACACCTTCTTTCTATAACTTCATGAATTATGCCGACTTTGGTCTTGGCACTTTTCACCCTAAAAAAGGCATGTACCAGGTTATTCTTGCTATGGAACATTTAGCAAAAGAATTAGGTGTAAATATTATAACAGACTCGCCAGTTGACAAAATAAATATTGAAAAAGGAAGAGCACAAAGCGTTATATGTAATAACACTACATATAACGCTGATATTGTGTTAAGTGGCGCAGACTATCACCATACAGAAACGCTTTTAGATAAAGCATACAGGCAATATTCTGAAGCCTACTGGGAGAAAAAAACCTTTGCTCCATCTTCACTATTATTCTATGTTGGTTTTGATAAGAAAATTGAAAATGTAGAGCATCATACGCTCTTCTTTGATGTAGACTTCGATGTACATGCCAATGCTATTTACGATAATCCTAAATGGCCAGAAGATCCTCTGTTTTATGCAAGTTTTCCAAGTAAAACAGATAGCAGTACAGCTCCAGAAAATAAGGAAGCTGGTATATTCTTAATCCCGTTAGCACCTGGATTAGAAGATACTAAAGAACTTAGAGAAGCTTATTTTAATAAAATAATTAACAGATTTGAGAAAGTTACCTCGCAAACAGTAATCAATAATATATTATTTAAAGAGTCTTTTTGTGTGAACGATTTTATAAAAGATTACAATTCATATAAGGGTAATGCCTATGGCATGGCAAATACATTAACCCAAACAGCTTTTTTACGACCCAAACTTAAAAGTAAAAAGGTAAAAAATTTGTATTTTACAGGACAGTTATCTGTACCTGGACCTGGGGTTCCTCCTTCATTAATTTCAGGAAAATTAGTATCAGAGTTAATAATAAAACATCATCAATTATGAAACAATTATTTGATACAGTATCATACAGCTGCAGTAAAACAGTAACTAAAACGTACAGCACATCGTTTTCATTAGCAACAAAAATGCTATCGAATTCTATAAGAAATGATATCTATAATATCTATGGCTTTGTAAGATTAGCCGATGAAATTGTTGACTCATTTCATGATTATAAAAAAGAAGCTCTATTTAACGAACTTACTGAAGATTTAGAACAAGCACTACAAGAAAAAATAAGCTTAAATCCTATTATAAATGCTTTTCAGTACACGTATCACAAATATAATATTGATAAAGCGCTAGTAGACGCTTTTATGAAAAGTATGCGATTAGATTTGCATAAAACCGACTATTTAACCACCCAAGAATATAAAGATTATATTTATGGATCTGCAGATGTTGTGGGTTTAATGTGCTTAAAAGTATTTGTAAAAGGTGATGAAGAGAAATATGAAAATTTAAAAGACACAGCTATGTCTTTAGGTTCTGCTTTTCAAAAAGTAAACTTCTTAAGAGATTTAAAAGCTGACTATGATGACTTAAACAGAAGTTATTTTCCTAATGCTGATTTAGATAATTTAAATGAAGCTTCTAAACAAGCTATTATAGATGATATTGAAGCTGATTTTGACAAAGGTCTTAGTGGTATTAAAAAATTGCCAATAGATGCACAATTTGGTGTATTTACAGCATACAGATACTACAGGCAACTGCTCAAAAAATTAAAGAAGACACCTGCTCTAAAAATTAAAAGCACCAGAATAAGAGTATCAAACCCTAAAAAAATTGAACTCTTAATGCGTAGCTATGTGAAATATCAACTAAATTTACTGTAATTTAGAATTATGCAAACACTCCTTTGGATATTTGTTTTTTTAAGCACATTTTGCTTTATGGAATTTATGGCTTGGTTTACTCATAAATACGTAATGCATGGTTTTTTATGGAATTTACATAAAGACCACCATAAAAAAGATCACGACAGTTGGTTTGAACGCAATGATTTCTTTTTCATTTTCTACGCCATTATTAGTATTGGTTTCTTTTTACTTTGGAAATATAATGGTTTATGGATTGGTTTACCTATAGGCTTGGGTATTCTCGTTTATGGTATTTCTTATTTTATTGTTCACGATATCTTTATTCATCAACGTTTCAAGTTGTTTAGAAATGCTAACAATTGGTACGCAAAGGGTGTTAGAAGAGCGCACAAAATGCACCATAAACATTTAGGCAAAGGAGATGGCGAATGTTTTGGAATGCTTATGGTTCCTTTTAAATATTTCAAGAAAAGTTAAATGAATTACTTATACCTTATTTTAAATTTAGGGTCTTTAAGTATTCCTCTTTTATTTAGTTTTCATCCTAAACTAAAATTTTATCAACTTTGGAAACCTCTTTTTATAAGCATCTTTTTATCTATGCTTGTTTTTATTCCATGGGATATTATTTTCACTATTAATGGTTTTTGGGGATTTAACAATAATTATCTTTTGGGTACAACCATTTTTCATTTACCATTAGAAGAATGGTTATTCTTTATTTGTATTCCATATGCTTGTATTTTTATGCACTACGCACTATTACATTATTTCCCGAATTTAAAATTATCAAAACGAGTTACTAAATTGATTAGTTATATTTTAATATTATTGTTTGCAATCATTTTAATATATAATTTTAGCAAATGGTATACCTTAATCAACTTTACTCTAGCACTAATATTAGTGTTTGTTTCTCTTAAAAAACATCTTAAGCTTCTTAGTGAATTTTATATAACATTCTTGGTAATGCTTATTCCTTTTTTTATTGTGAATGGTATACTTACTGGTAGTTTTATTGATAACGAAATAGTATGGTATAATAACACCGAAAATTTGAACTTCAGATTATTTACTATACCTATTGAAGATAGTATTTATGCTTTTTCTTTGATTTTATTACCCTTGGTTTTAATGCAGTATTTTAAACCAAAAAAGTGTTAAATTAAATGAGTTATGATAATGGATATTACCGCTCAACCTTTTCAACTTTCTTTCACCTAATTATTCAATATATTTTAGATAATTTTTGAGTAGATTTTTAATAAACAATTATAAATGTCCATTTCTCAATAGAATTAATGTTTCTCTCTTTGCGTATGGTGCATGTCCAATATTGGGTAACATTCTAATCCATTCCCCTTCTTTTAGGCTACTAGATTGATTCCAAAGTTCACCTTGAAGCACAAAAATTTCTTCTCCTTTTTTATGTCTATGAAAAGGAATCTTTGTTCCTTTTGCAAAAGAAACTAAATATAAAGAGTGATCTACATTCCTTAGTATAGTCTGTTTTAATCCATTTATACTATTTGTATGCCATTTTTGATCTGACTTTTTTAAGATTAATTCTAAACCATCATGCCTTTTTGGTTCTTCATATATAAAAATCATGGCATTTTCATTAGTATTATTGGTAATCTCAAAGTTTTTTATACTAATGTAAGTACCCGTTTCAAGAATAATACTATCATACATAATTACACAGCCTTCTATTATATACAAATCACTTTGTTTATTAAAATTAGATATAAAAGTATTATTAGGAGGTAACACTAACAGTGATGATTGCTTTTTATCTGTTTTATGAGTAAAAAACGTTGGTTTTATAGATAGCATCTTCTTAATTCTAACGCTTAAATAAATTTCTTTATGTTTAGCATTAAACCTATATGAAGCGCTTCATGGTAATTGTTAAAAGAGAAAGCCTCTTCAATACTTGATATATGAAAACCTGTACCTGTAATCAATTCATTAAACTTATTAAAATTTGAATGATGGTAATCGTATATACTTTTTTCTACTGTATAGGCTAATAATTTCTTAATTTTTGGTATGTTCTCTCGATCTTCATCTAGATTAGGAAATGTACCCGTGTTATATTGATTCAACAATGCCTCAGGAATTATAATAGGAGAATTAGATGATTTATAAATCAATTTTTGATTAACAGCTATTATATGTCCAATATTCCATATTAAATTGTTATTGAAACCCTTTGGTATTTTAATAAGTTGTTCCTCACTATAACTTTCTAGAATATTAGTAATAATTTCTCTGCTTCTTTTCCAAGTTTTAAATGTATAATCCATATTAATTAATTTAAGTACAGAACATTCTGTACGATTTATAAATAAAATTTTTTTCTAGCTTATCAGTTTACTAACCATCTTTTTAGACTTAGCAACGGGCCATAAATCTTTAAACACCTTACACTCTGCTATTGTACCCTCAAATAAGATATATACAACTTCAGCCAATTCCTTAAGCTCTTTATTTGACTTATTTGTATTTTTTAGCCCCATAAATAGCGAAATAAATATTTCTTTTAATTGATTCTTATGTGCAACAATTTCAATACGAGCCTTTTCATTTATAGTCTCAATATCTGATAGTAAATTTAAAAATCGACAGCCTTTAAATTCATTACTTACCATACTTTCTTTTAAAAAGTCGAAAGTAGATAAAATCTTAGATGCATTATCTTTTGAAAAACTTAAATATTGATTGAATTTTTCAAACCATTCATTTCTTGCCACTTTTATATATTCTATTAACAATTCTTCCTTTCCATTAAAGTATCTATAAAGCGTGTCTTTAGAAACTTTAGATTCTTTTATAATCTGGTTAATACCTGTTAGGCTGTAACCCTGATGGTAGAATAACCTTTTGGCAGTTATCAATATTCGCTCTCGCGGTTTTTCGGAATTCATATTTCAAATATAATATTAAAAAATAAAAAAACAGAACATTCTGTACGATTATTGAAAATAAACTTTCTAATACTAATTACATTGTGATTATTTGAATACTACTTATTAACCACATTTATAGGCTTTCCATTTAAAAAAGCCTCTAGGTTTTTAACTGTAGTATCCATTAATCTAGCTCGTGCTTCTTTAGGAGCCCAAGCAATATGAGGTGTAATAATACAATTCTTAGCTTTTAATAACGGATTGTCTGCTTTCATTGGTTCTGCCGATACTACATCTAAAGCAGCGCTAGAAACTTTTCCTGAATTAAGTGCTTCTACCAAATCACTTTCAACAATCAATCCTCCTCTAGCTGTATTGATAATTTTTACGCCCCCCTTCATTTTTTCAATGTTTTGAGAATTTATAATACCCTTTGTGCTCTCAAAAAGCGGACAGTGCAAACTAATAATATCAGATGCTGTAAATAATTCATCTAATTCAACAAACTGACAAGTTTCAGATTCAAACTCAGGTCTTTTTGTTCTACTATTTATTAAAACACGTAGCCCAAACGCTTGAGCAACCTTAGCTACGGCTTGCCCTATTTGTCCAAAACCAATAATACCAAGCGTCTTTCCTTCTAATTCAATAAGCGGAGAATTCCAAAAACAAAAATCTTGAGATCTTACCCAATCGCCATTTTGGACAGCTATATTATGAGCCCCAACATTATGACACATTTCTAATAATAAAGCCATTGTAAACTGAGCCACAGATTGCGTACTATACGCAGGAACATTGGTTACAATTATCCCTAAATCTTTTGCAACTTCAACATCAACAACATTATAACCAGTAGCTAAAACACCAATAAATTTAACAAATGGTACCGCTTTTAAAACCTCTTTAGTTAATGGTGTTTTATTGGTATAAACTATTTGAGCATCACCTATGGCTTTTATAATATCTTGAGTATTATATGATGTTCTATCATAAACTTTTAAATCGCCATATGCTTCTATAACGCTCCAATTTAAATCACCTGGATTAAGAGTGTAACCATCTAGTACTACTATTTTCATTCGTTATTTGTTTTGTTGAATTAATAAATTTATGGTATTTCTAACTGTCTCACTATTCCAATTGGCCGCACCTGTTTTATCTATAACTACCTTTCCGCTTTGGTCTATTAAAAATGTTCTAGGAATACTTTTAACTTGAAAAACTTCATTGGTACTAGAAATAGGCTGATACACCTTAAAAGTATAGTCATTCTTTTCTAAAAATCTATTTACAACTTTAAACGAATCATCAGTAACAAAAAGAAATTCTATTTTATCATTATAATCATTGTAAAGATCTTGAAGGCTTGACATTTCAGCAATACATGGCGGACACCAAGTAGCCCAAAAATTGATAAGTACTACCTTTCCTTTAGTACTTTCAAAATTTAAAATAGCACCATTGGCATCTTTCAATTGCCAATTATAAGAAGGTAATATTTCTCGATTATTTTCATTTGAAACTGAAGGGCTAAAAAGTGCTAATCCTTTATTTAAAAATATCTGAATTGGGCGTCTTGTTTGTGGTATGATCAATAAAGCCACAACAACTAAAAATAAAATATCCTTAAACTTTGGTTTTTTAAATTTCATAATAAAAAAAGCATGGTTTTTACACCATGCTTCAAATCTAAAAAAAACAATTCATCTTAATCATATAGTCAAAACAAATTATCTTGAAACAGTTCCTGATAAACTTGCAACTGGTCCATCACCCATTGTAATTGTTGTATGATTCATTGCATCGGTAGGAACCATATGAGCTAATGGCTTTAAAGTAAAAGGCGCAGGACTATTATCTGGATATGGCTCTACAGAGACAACTATAGTTCTTCCTTTTAAATCTGTTGGGAATGTTAATCCAGCTGGTGCATTTTGTAAATAATCTTCTCCTGGATATCCTGGTCCATTACCAGTATCTCCTTTAAATGAAGAAGTAGCAGCATTATCATCGGCAGCATTAACAGCAGAAAAAGTACCTGTTGAAATAGGCGTACCATCAAATACTACCCATCCTTCATATTTCCATCCACTGTCTAATGTTGGTAAGCTTAAACCTGCAACTGGAGATCCGCTTGAATTATCTAAAAACCAAACACCACTTTCTTCATTCATATCATCTGCATCTGTTGGTGTAGCTAATATGTACTTACCATAAGAATTAGTGAAATCTCCAACAATACCGTTTGAGTTAACGCTTGCTGAGCTACCTGAAAAATCTCCTGCTAAAATTTTAGTTGGAGCTGGTGCGGGATCTGGGTCTACTGATGGCTCTATAGAAAGCACAAAAGTTGTTGCTTTATTTAATTGTTCTGAATCAATGTTGAAAGACTGGGGAAAATCTACTGAAGAAAATGTACCAGTAGATACTGGGTTCCCGTCTACAATAATCCATCCTTCATAAACAAAATCAGAACCTAAAGCTTCTAATCCTTCAAGGTTTAATGTTAAGCTTGAAGTTGTTACTGAGTTATCATCATCACTACATGAAACCGTTAATACACT
This sequence comes from uncultured Flavobacteriaceae bacterium, assembly GCA_947487895.1. GTDB lineage: Bacteria > Bacteroidota > Bacteroidia > Flavobacteriales > Flavobacteriaceae > Seonamhaeicola. The sequence continues at coordinate 99,582 of CANKYF010000008.1, read as the reverse complement.
TATAGCTAAAATAGCTAAAAACATTTTTTTAATCATTACAATTTTTTTAAAGTTATTAATACTTCAAAGGTAAATTAGAATGATTTTTTTTAATGTTAGCTACCTAACATTAGGCTGTTTTTTTATGAATTCTTATCTCTTTTCGACCAAATTCAATCACGTTTTCTTCTTTAAGTTCGTTTAAAAGAATATTTAACGTTGGTCTTGAGGTACCTATTAATGATGCTATATCTCTTTGCGTATAAGGATGATGAATTACCTTGTCTCCTGTTTTTTCACAATCGTATCCATAATCCGTACACAATTCTTCTAAAAACTCTACTAAACGCGTTTTAGCATCTTTAAAAAGTAATATTTGTAAACGCCTTTCTAATTTTTTTAATTTGAAACCAATGAGTTTGTAAATTTTTAAACTGAAGGTTTGATTATTTCGCATTAAGTTATGCATTGTATCTACACCTACTGGACATATACTGGTTGAATTATCTACAGATTGAGCAAACTCTTCTCTTTTTGCTTCACCTAAAATAGCTGTTTCTCCAAAAAGTTCTCCTCTAGATAAAATTGCTTTTACAACTTCATCTCCATCTTCATTATAATAACCAATCTTAACTTTTCCTTTTTCTATAAGATATACTTTGTTTGCAGAGTCTTCTTCAAAGTATATGTAGTCTTTCTTTTTGTATGCATCAAAATCATGATGCGCTTTGTATGCTTTAAATTTATGCGGGCATAAAACCTTAAAAAGGTTAACATCATCAAAAAACCAAAGGGATTTCATTGGATTTAGTTTTATTTGTTAGCAACTTTTGTGTCGTTAAATCCCAATAAACCTTACAGCAATTCATAAAAAAACCTCCAAATTTGGAGGTTTTTTTTATTCTTCTTCGTTTAAGTGTTCTTTCTCTTGTTCTTCTAATAAATCTAGCATATCATGTTTTTGTAGTAAGTTATACCATTGCAACACCTTTTTTATATCGCTAGCATATACTCTATCTTCATCATAATCTGGTAGTACCCCAAAGAAATATTCTTCTAGTTTATCTTTACTTTCTTTAGGTCTCACAGAGGTTTGCGCTCCATTTTCTTTTTCTTTTATCTTTTTAAAAACCTCTTTTAAAGGTACTTCTTCTGTCAATGTATAAATGGCTATCTCACTTAAAACACTAACGTTATTTTGAATCCCTATAGACAAACGTTTTTTATCTATTAATGACTCTGCCACAAAACCTCCACGTGTTTGCGTTATTAGTTTAAACAACCCTGGTTTTCCTGATATTGAAAGTACTTTTTCTAAACTCATAGTATTTTTTTGAAAGACGTAAATATCTTTTCTTTATTGATATATTGCAAATATTATCGTTTCTTTTTTTGATCTGGGAAACGCATTCTGTAGTCTATATTTATTTTTCCTTTTGATATATTACTTAGCTTTCCTTTTATTAAACGTTTTTTAAAACTAGATAACTTATCTGTAAATAAAACACCTTCTATATGGTCATATTCATGTTGAATAACCCTTGCAATAAGTCCGTTAAAAGTCTCGGTATGCTTATTAAAGTTTTCATCAAAATATTCTATGGTAATTTCAGGTTTTCTAAATACATCTTCCCTAACATCTGGTATGCTTAAACACCCTTCTGTAAATACCCATTCATCACCTTCTTCTACTAAAATAGTAGCATTTATAAATACTTTTTTAAAATCTTTAAGCTCATTTTTTTCTTCTTCACTTAGCTCTTCATCTTCAGCAAATGGTGCTGTATCTACCAAAAAAAGTCTAATTGGTAATCCTATTTGAGGTGCTGCTAAACCCACGCCATAGGCACCATACATGGTTTCAAACATGTTTTCTAAAAGTGTATCTAATTTTGGATACTCTTTAGTAATTTCTTTTGCTTTCTTTTTTAAAACTGGATCGCCGTAGGCTACAATAGGTAATATCATGAGCTAATTTTGCTATTAAAGTTGCAAAAATACAAATACTATATTTATTTAGAATATAAATAACTCTGAAGAATAAGAGTTGCGCTTATTTCATCTACTAAAGCTTTATTTTTACGTTGCTTCTTTTTTAAACCACTATCAATCATGGTTTGAAAAGCCATTTTTGAAGTAAAGCGCTCATCTACTCTTTTAATTGGTATAGTAGGTAGCTCCTTTACTAATTGATCTATAAACTTTTGAATGTGTATTTCACTTTGTGAAGCTGTATTATCCATTTGCTTAGGTTCACCTATTAAAAACAACTCAACAACCTCAGTTTTAGTATAATCTTTTAAAAAGCTAATTAGTTCTTTAGTATTAACAGTGGTAAGACCAGAAGCTATAATTTGAAGTTCATCTGTTACCGCTAGCCCCGTTCTTTTAGTTCCATAATCTATTGCCAATAATCTTCCCATCCATAAAGTTTTCGCAAAAATAAGTCATATAAAAAAAAGACCGTCACAATTGACAGTCTTTTTCAGCTTAACCTAATTATTATACTTTGAGAGTTTAGGTTCATGTAGCTGTAATATTATTTGAAAGATTTAAGTTTATTAAAATAAGTCTTAATTCTAGAAATAATTTTTTTGAGAGAAAATGGATTAATTAATTGAGAGAGTTGAGAGTTGAGAGATATGAATTAAGCTTTTATTGCCTTATTCATTTTTGGAAACTAATGTTGTCAACATGTCTTCCTTTGTTGAAATAAATTCTTATATCGCTAGCAGTTCATGCTATAGACGCTTTTAATTTCTTGGTAAACAATAACACCCTTTTTTAGAAGTAGTTATGGTTTATTTGAGAGAAAATGGATTAATTAATTGAGAGAATTGAGAGTTGAGAGATATGAATTAAGCCTTTGTTGCCTTATTCATTTTTGGAAACTAATGTTGTCAACATGTCTTCCTTTGTTGAAATAAATTCTTATATCGCTAGCAGTTGATGCTATAGACGTTTTTAATTTCTTGTTAAACAATAACACCCTTTTAGGAGTAGTTACAGTTTATTTGAGTGAGGGATAATGGATTAATTAATGAGAGAGTTGAGAGTTGAGAGATATGAATTAAGCCTTTGTTGCTTTATTCATTTTTGGGAACAAAAGTTTAATGTTGTCAACATTTCGTTCTTTGTTGAAATAAGTTCTTATATCGCTAGCAGTTCCTGCTATAGATGCTCTTAATTCTTCTTCGCTAATTAATAAGACTTTATCTTCGTTAGTAGTTAAAGACTCGTTAGTATTAACAGTAGTATCTTTTTCTTGAGAGATAGTAACCACTTTATCATCTTCATTTTTTACTTCAGCAGTGTTTTGAGCATTCATGTAAGAGAAGCTTAAAACTAAAACTAATAATATGTAAAATCTTTTTTTCATCACCGTTGGATTCTTTTTACACTTCAAAGGTACATTGAGAGGAAGGTTCGAGAGGAAAAAAATGGTTGTAAAACATTGAATATTCGTTTATTAGAGAAAATGTGCAAAAGCCTAGATTAACTGATTAAACGCTGTTTTTTTTCGGTTAAAGAACATCAAACATGTATTTTATCGATGTTTTTTTTCATTAGTAGGAAAAACTAAAAATAACAGTCCATAAAATGTATTTTGCCTTGGATGAAAAACAGCTTAGTTTTAGGTTATTTTCAATGTTTATAGGTGAAATTATTATTAAGTTACGTTATATTGAAATTTCATTATAAATAAAGTGTATAACACCTTGTTTTCTCTCCATAATTACTGCCTTAACTATTATTTTTTTTCATTTAGCTTTTGCTAATTTTTAAATGAAAAAAAATCGTGTACTTTTGCCAAAAAATAAATAGAAATGACTGAATTACAACAAATAATTGAAGCAGCTTGGGATAATAGAGATCTTTTAAAAGAAGAAAAAACTACAACTGCGATTAGAACTGTAATAGATTTATTAGATAAAGGTGAATTAAGAGTTGCTGAACCAGTTGAAGGTGGTTGGCAAGTTAACGAATGGGTAAAGAAAGGTGTTGTTCTTTATTTCCCTATTCAAAAAATGGAAACTATAGAAGCTGGACCTTTAGAATTTCATGATAAAATTCCTTTAAAGAAAGGATATGCTGAGAAAGGTATTCGTGTTGTACCTCACGCTGTTGCAAGACATGGTGCTTATATTTCTCCTGGCACTATATTAATGCCTAGTTATGTTAACTTAGGAGCATATGTTGATGAAGGCACTATGGTTGATACTTGGGCTACTGTTGGTAGTTGTGCTCAAATTGGTAAAAATGTACACTTATCTGGTGGTGTTGGTATTGGTGGTGTTTTAGAACCATTACAAGCGGCTCCAGTTATTATAGAAGATAATGTTTTTGTTGGTTCTAGGTGTATTGTTGTTGAAGGTGTTCGCGTTGAAAAAGAGGCTGTTTTAGGTGCTGGTGTTGTTTTAACTATGAGTACTAAAATTATTGATGTAACTGGAGATGAACCTGTTGAAATGAAAGGAAGAGTACCTGCTCGTTCTGTAGTGATTCCTGGAAGTTATACTAAAGAATTTGCAGCTGGAAGTTATAATGTACCATGTGCTTTAATAATTGGAAAAAGAAAGGAAAGTACAGATAAGAAAACATCGTTAAACGACGCACTACGTGAAAACGAAGTAGCTGTTTAACAGTTATAAAAATTATGATACTCTGAAAAGGTTATCTAAAAAAACTATTCAACCTCTTGTTAAAATTGGATTATGAAGTTTTTTTAGATAACCTTATTTTTTCTAGACGTTGTAGTTTTAATAATTTGGCATATTTCATATAAGAAAAAAAAGCTTGAATTAAAGCTATAGTAATACCATCTAACCCGTTAAAAACGCCTCTTTTAAAAAAATAACATCTTAAAAAGGCTATAGTTCCATTTAAAATTGGCTTAAAGCTATTAATTCTTTTTCCTTGATTAAAAAGTTGATTGGCATGCCATGTTGAATATTGATTCTTTTTAGATACAATCTGTTCAAAAGAATTCCACCCGTAATGTAAAATGTGTACTGCTACTTTCTTCTCATTTGTAGCTATTATTTTTTGGTGCACTTTAGAGGTTGATGGGCTTGCTGTTTGCTTATTAAAAAAACGAACTTTATGGTCTGGATACCATCCAGAAAAATCTATTAACTCATCTCCCAAAAAGTTTTTTACTCTAAAAGAAAATGCATCATAATCTCCATCTAAATATTTTTTTTCACTTATAAATTTAGTGGCATCTTTATCTAAAAATTCATCTGCATCAAGATTTAAAATCCAATCATTTTCGCAGAACTGTAAACCGTGCTTACGCTGAGGACCATCACCTAAAAAAGCCTGAGATATCACCTTAGCTCCTTTATTTTTAGCTATTTCAACAGTATTATCATGACTTAGTGAATCAACAACTATAACCTCGTTACATACTTTAAATAATGCCTCAACACATTTTCCTATATTATTTTCTTCATTATAAGTAATTACTAGTCCACTAATATTCATAAGTGTTATTTAACAAAATTAAAGTACTTTTGATTGCTAAAAATATTAAGTATCAAAATAACATTAAATAAAGTATGATTCCAAAAAAAATTCATTATTGCTGGTATGGTAATGGGGCATACAATGAGGTATTAAAAAAATGTATTGCTTCTTGGAAACAACAATTACCAGATTATGAAATTATAAAATGGGATGAGTCTACTACTCCTTTTAATAAACTACCTTTTTTAAAACGGCTTTATAAACAAAAAAAGTTTTCCTTTATTTCAGATTACATGCGTTTGTATTCAGTATATAAAGAAGGGGGTATTTATTTGGATACCGATATAGAAGTTTTAAAAAGTTTTGATCTTCTTTTACAAAATGATGCTTTTGTTGGTTTTCAAACTGAACATGTTTTCCAAAAATCTCCTTTAAACTCTGCCGTAATTGCAGCTACCAAAGGCAATCCTTTTATTCTGGAATGCATTAAAGAAACCGAAAAAAAGCAACGTATGGAATTTAATGCCATGGGAGGACCACCAATAGTCTCTAAAGTTCTTTTGAGTTATAATTTAAAAGAATATGGGCTTCAAGAAATAAATAATGTAAAACTTTTTCCTGTAGATTATTTTTTCCCATTACCTCCAAAAGTAAACTTCGATGAAGCAGAAAAATACATTACTGAAAACTCATATTGTATACACTGGTGGCAAGAATCTTGGACTGTAAAAAAAAGAGGCCTTAAACACTATATTAAAAGCTTTAGTATTAAACTTAAAAAACTTCCTTTTTTGATTTTAGATAAATTAAAATATAAAATAAATGAAGCGTCTTTTTATTATATAAACAAAATATAAATCTTCTTTTAATAAGAAGCTGTTTTACATTTTTAGACTTACTTTATTAAATTCATAAATTTTACTGAATGAAAATTTTAATCATACAACAAAAACGCATTGGTGATGTTTTAACTAGTTCTATGCTAGCTAACATTTTAAAAAAAGAATATCCAAATGCTTGTATTGATTACATGTGTTATTCTTACTGTGCCGATGTATTAAAAGGAAATCCATCAATTGATAACATAATCATTTTAGACAAATCAACTAGAAAAAACTATTCATTGTTTTTTAAGTTTATTAATAAAATTCGTAAACAAAAATATACTACTATTGTTGATGCTTATAGTAAGCTAGGCAGTAATTTAATCACGGCTTTTTCTGGGGCTAAATACAAAATTTCATACCATAAAGGGTATTCAAGTATTTTTTATAATTATAACATTAAAAGACTTGAAAATGGTGTAGAAAGTGATTATGGTTTGGCTATTGAAAACAGGTTACGTTTATTAAAACCAATTGTAAAACATGAGATCACAGATTTTAAACCCAAAATATTTTTATCTGATCCAGAAACAAGCGCAGCCAAACAACTTTTAATTGACAACCATATAGACAATGAAAAACCATTGTTTATGATAAGCGTATTAGGTAGTGAGTGGTACAAAAGTTATCCACTTGAGAATATGGCTAAACTTTTAGACTTTATTGTAGAAAAAACTAATGGCTCGCTATTATTTAACTATGTTCCAAATCAAAAAGAAGACGCTTTAAAGCTTTTTAAACTATGCAACACAACAACTCAAAGTCACATTTACTTTGATGTTTATGCAACATCTCTTAGAGGTTTTTTAGGGTTACTATCTCAATGTAATGCATTAATTGGTAACGAAGGTGGTTCAGTAAATATGGCGAAAGCTCTAGAAATCCCCACATTTTCATTATTCTCACCTAGTGTAGATAAAGAAACTTGGCAGATTTTTGAGAATGAAAAAAATGTATCAATTCATTTAAAAGATTTAAAACCTGAAATTTATAATGAATTCGATGAAAAATATATAAAGGAACATACTTTTGAATATTATGAAGCTTATCCTATAGATACTATTAAAGATAAATTAGAGGCGTTTTTGAGTGCTATTTAGGTTTCTTAAACTTATTAGTAAATTTGAAAATAGTTATTTTTACTAAAAAATTAGACTTTCCTACATGATTAAACTTTCTGGAGTTATAATTACTTTTAATGAGGAAGAACATTTAGATAAATGTTTAAAATCTTTAGTTGATGTTGTTGATGAAATTGTTGTTGTAGACTCCTTTTCTACAGATAAAACCCCGGAAATTTGTGCAGCTTATAATGTTAGGTTTATTCAAAACAAATTTGAAGGATATATAGAACAAAAAAATTACGCACTGTCTCATGCTAAATACGATTATATTTTGTCTTTAGACGGAGATGAAGCATTGTCTGATACACTCAAAAAGTCTATTTTACATGCCAAACAACACTGGAACTTTGAAGGGTATTATTGTAACCGATTAAATAATTACTGTGGACAATGGATTAAGCATTCTGATTGGTATCCAGATAGAAAATTAAGGTTATTTAAAAAAGGAAGTGGAGAATGGAAAGGTATCAACCCTCATGATAGATACACGCTTAAAGAAGGATATAAAGCGGGTAAACTTAAAGGCGATTTATTACACTGGATATACAGAGATTACAGTGAACACAACCAAAAGGTTGAAAACTTTTCAAGTATTGCGGCTCAAGCTTATTTTGATTTTGGCAAGAAATCGTCTCTTTGGAAAATACTTTTTAATCCTAGCTGGGCTTTTTTTAAAGCTTATTTTTTAAGATTAGGTTTTTTAGATGGACTAAACGGCTTTATTATTTGTGTACAAACCTTCAATGTGACTTTTTTAAAGTATATAAAGTTATATAGGATTCAAAAAAAGCATTAATCATATTTTTTCCAAAATTTTAATTTTCTTTTCAAGCGTTTTTTACGATAAAATTTAGCTTGAAAATCTTCAGTCTCTTTCCACATTAAATCGAATATTTTTCTATAATCTTCACCCGTACATTTTGCATATTCATCACTCATAACCTCTACCATAGACTTATGAATCGTTAATTTGGAGAAATTTTTAACTCTGGTTGCAAAATTAAGTGATTTGAACTCCATTCTATTTAAATCAACCAAAAAGAAATCATAACCAGTATGCGTCTTCTTTATCAAAGTATTACCTGGTGAATGGTCTAGAAAATGAATGCCTTTTTCATGTAAATTAAAAGTGAATCTAGTAAAAGCTCTAAGTATACTTTCATGATCGGGATAATCAAAATTAGTTGTTAACTCTCTATAAGTTAAATCATCATCTACCTGTTCACTTATATAATAGCTTTTTTTAAATAAAGACAGAGTTTTAAATTCGTAATAAGCTATAGGTCTTGGAGTTCCTATATTTAGTTCTGTTAACTTATTTGCATATTCATAAGAACGTTGTGCCTTACTTTTTCTAAAAAAACGATACGCGATTTGATTTACAATATTTGGAATCTTAAAAGACTTTACATTTATAGTTTTCCCTTCTAGTTGAAATAACTTTAATGAATTCCTGTCCTGATTACCAAAGTCTTCTCCTTTTGTGTCAAAATTATTTATTATGTCATCAAAAAAAGCATCACTCGCTTTAAAACTATTATGTATTTCTTTTTTACGCTTCACCTAAATATTTATCAATACCGTTTTCACACCAAACCAATTTATTTTTCATGGCACTTTCTTGAATAGTGTGATTAATATTTAATTTCTCTTTTGAACTTTCTTTATGCCAAATATGATATATTATGGCTTTATATTTTAATCTTTTTCCTAAAACACCACTGTTTATCATTCTAACTATCAGTTCAGAATCTTCTCTTCCCCAACCTGTCATATCCTCATTATATCCATTTACTTTTAAAAAATCTGATTTCCAATAAGATAAGTTACAACCTCTTATTTTTTTAGATAACGCTTTATTTTCTTTATATAAAATAGAGCCCAAAAAAGGCAAATGAATATTTCTATTACGTTTTTTTATACCTTTTGATAAATATGAAAAAGCTATAATTTTTCTTTTAAAAAGATGAATTAAATAATGCTCTTGAATGTTTACTCGAGAACCAAATAAATACACATTTTTATTACAAGACCTAATATGGTCTCTCACAAAATTTTTGTGAATAATACAATCACCGTCTAGTTGAATTATATAATCGACATTTGTTTTAGAAATTGCCAAATTTAATATTGCAGACCTCCTAAATCCATTATCTTCATGCCAAATATGTTTTAACGGAACAGGAAAATCGTGTTGAAATCTTTCTATTAAATGTTTCGTTTCATTTTTAGACCCGTCATCTGCAACAATTACTTCAGTTGGAAACTCCACTTGTCTTTTAACACTTTCTAAAACCAATTCTAGTGCTTCTGTCCAATTATAAGTTGTAATAATTAAAGCTGATTTGATACTACTTTTCATCTAAATCTCTTTCTTTTAGGCTTCAAAAATAGTATATCCACTCATACTAAGTTTCTCTATAGGGACCAAAAAAACGTCATCCATAGTAGAACAATCATTAAAAGATTCTATTTGATACCATTTTTTCCCTTTTTGCTTGTAAATTCTATAATTTTCTGGAATAAGAGGAAGAAACAATTCGTCTAACTTAACATTTCTTGCTTCGTAATATGGTTTGTTAACTTCCATTAATATTGTTGGACGATGCTTTCCTATCGTTTCCTTTCCTCCATCTAAGCAAAAATCTTCATGTCCTTCAATATCCATTTTTATAATATCAATATGGCCATAGTCATCATAACTTTCATCCCAAATATCATCTAATTTTTCAAGCCTAATTGGTGATAGTTTAAATCCTTCATCCATGGCTTCACTAGTTCTAATAGCTGCATTTCCGGTATTTGACCCATGCTTAAAATCTTCTCTCAATGTGATTTCAGTTGCTTCAGATTTATTAGACAACCCAAATTGGTTAGCTTTACATATATCATTTAAATCATTTTTCTTTAAATTATTTGTAAGCCTTAAATAATTACCCTCAAAAGGTTCAAAAGCCACTACCTTGCCTGAAGCTGTTTTAGACCTAATTAAATTACCTATAGAAACAGAATAATACCCAATATTACCACCAATATCTAAAAAGCATAAATTGGGATTGAATAAAGAATGAATAATAGGTACCAAATTGGGATCATATTGACCAGTATAAAAAGATGTTCTCTCTGTTTTAGTACTTAAATCTACGAGCATTGTAGTACCATCTTTCATTTTGGCTTTTACAATAGGTTCTGCCCCTAAAAACAATAATAGTTTATTAAAATTTTTATAAAGCTGGTTTAACTTGCGATGATGAGGCATCTTTCTTGTTACACTTGATAAAGCATTTAATACACTATTTGAAAATCCCATTCATTAATATTTTAGATAGAAACAAAAATAAACAAGTTAAGCTTACTTCTATTTGTAAATTATAGTTTTAATTTTACATTTAATTAATCAACATATATTCATAAATAAAACTAGAGTTTTAACTAATTATGAACCATGAAATAAATAACACTTTAAAAATACTTAAAGAAGGTGGTCTTATACTCTACCCTACAGATACTGTTTGGGGTATTGGTTGCGATGCTTCTAACCCTGAAGCAGTACAGAAAGTATATAATTTAAAGCAACGCGAAGATAGTAAAGCACTTATTTGTTTGGTTGCAGACGATAGAATGTTAAAAAAATATGTAAATGAGATTCCTTTTGCTGCTAAAAATATTATTGATGTTGCAGACAAACCAACAACAATTATTTATGATGAAGCTAAAAATTTAGCATCTAATTTAATTGCTGAAGACAACACTATTGCCATAAGAATACCTGACGATGAATTTTGCTACTGGTTGTCAAGAAAATTTAACGGAGCAATTGTCTCAACATCTGCTAACATTAGTGGTCAACCTACACCAAAATCTTATAAAGAAATAGCTCCCGAAGTTATAAAAGGAGTTGACTATGTTGTAAATTTGCATCACGAAAAAATTTGTGCAAAACCATCATCCATTATTAAGTTAAGTAACTCTGGTATTGTTAAAATAATTAGACCTTAAGTTTACCAACAAAATAGTGGTGCTTGGATCAAATAACAAGTGGCAAACACATAATGAATTACAAAGAAGCTTTACAACAATCTGTTTTTAAAACTATAACGCAATCTGTTGAAGAACTTAAGCTTGAAGCTTTTGTAATTGGTGGCTTTGTACGTGATTTTCTTTTACAAAGAGGCAATGCAAAAGATATAGATATTGTTGCCATAGGCAGTGGTATAGACCTAGCTAAACAAGTTGCTAAAAATCTTCCCAATACACCTAAAGTTCAAATATTTAAGACTTATGGTACTGCTATGATAAAATTCAATACTATTGAAATTGAATTTGTAGGAGCAAGAAAAGAATCTTATTCCGAAAATAGCAGGAATCCTGTGGTAGAAAACGGCTCTTTAGAAGATGATCAAAACCGTAGAGATTTTACTATAAATGCACTAGCTTTAAGTGTAAATAAAAACACTTTTGGAGATTTACTAGATCCATTTAACGGAATTAAGGATTTAGAAAATAAAATCATTAAAACACCCTTAAATCCAGACATTACCTATAGTGATGATCCATTAAGGATGTTGCGAGCTATAAGATTTGCTACGCAACTTAATTTTACTATTGAAGCTGAAAGTTTAGAGGCTATTTCAAGAAACGCTTCAAGAATAAAAATCATCACAAAAGAACGTATTGTTGTAGAATTAAATAAAATTCTTGAAGCTCCTAAACCATCTGTAGGCTTTCTATTATTAGAAAAAACCGGATTACTAGAATATATATTACCAGAGCTTATGGCTTTAAAAGGCGTTGAAGAAGTTGAAGGACAACGCCATAAAGACAACTTTTACCATACTTTAGAAGTAGTAGATAATATTTCAAAACATACTGATGACCTTTGGTTACGTTGGGCTGCTCTATTGCACGATATTGGTAAAGCGCCAACTAAAAAATTCCATAAGAAAATTGGTTGGACGTTCCATGGTCATGAATTTGAAGGTTCAAAAATGGTGTTTCGCTTATTCAAAAGATTGAAAATGCCATTGAATGACAAAATGAAATTTGTTCAAAAAATGGTATTGATGAGCTCGCGCCCAATTGTATTAGCGCAAGATATTGTAACAGATTCTGCGGTAAGACGCTTGGTGTTTGATGCTGGAGATTATGTTGATGATTTAATGACACTTTGCGAAGCAGACATTACCACCAAAAATCCTAAAAAATTCAAAAAATACCATAACAACTTTAAAATTGTTAGAGAAAAAATTATTGAAGTTGAAGAACGCGATCATGTTAGAAACTTTCAACCACCAATTTCTGGAGAAGAAATAATGAAAACTTTCAATATTAAACCTTCAAAAGAAATAGGCATCATTAAGGAATTTATAAAGGAAGCCATTCTTGAAGGAGATATTCCAAATGAATATGAAGCGGCTTACAATTTAATGCTCAAAAGAGGACAAAAACTTGGTTTAAAAGCAAATACTAATGATTAAAATTGTTAGAACAGACTCTAAAAACAAAGACTTTATTGCGCTAGTAGATCACTTAAATGATTATTTAAAGATTGTAGATGGAGAAGATCATGATTTCTATCATCAATACAATGGAATTGAAATTTTAAAGCATGTAGTTGTGGCTTATAAAAACCAAAAACCTGTTGGTTGCGGTGCTTTTAAAAAGTACAATGAAAATTCCGTAGAAATTAAAAGAATGTTTACTAGAGTAGATGCACGTGGTGAAGGAATTGCTGGTAAAATTCTAACTGAATTAGAGAAATGGGCTAAAGAAGAGGGCTATAGTACTTGTGTTTTAGAAACTGGAAAACGACAAATAGAAGCCATGTCTTTTTATAAAAAAATGAAATACACTATAATACCAAATTATGGGCAGTATAAAGACATAGAAAACAGTCTATGTTTTAATAAAAATCTATCATAAAATGAAGGATCATAAAAAAGTCATTTATTGGTTACTAACAGGTTGTGTTTTAATTTTTATAATGGTGATAGTTGGTGGTATCACAAGATTAACTCACTCAGGGTTGTCTATATCAAATTATAAGTTAATATCTGGAACCATTCCCCCAATGAATGAAACTGAATGGCAAGAAGCATTCAATTTATATAAACAATACCCTGAATATCAAAAATTAAATACTCACTTTACGCTTCAAGATTTTAAAGATATTTACTTCTGGGAATGGCTACACCGCGTTATTGGAAGATTTATTGGGGTAGTATTTTTTATTCCGTTTTTATACTTTTTAATACGAAAACAACTTACCAAATCTACAATAAAAAAATCCGTTATTTTGCTTTGTTTAGGTGGTTTTCAAGGTTTTTTAGGTTGGTATATGGTAAAAAGTGGTTTAGTAGACAACCCAGATGTAAGTCACTACAGGTTAGCCGCTCATTTAACCACCGCGTTTATAACTTTTGCTTATACCTTTTGGGTGGCTTTAGATTTAATGTTTCCAAACAAAAAACAAATCAATATTAAATTTAGAAATTTAATACGTTGGGGGTTAGCCATTTTACTAATTCAAATTATTTATGGGGCTTTTGTTGCTGGTTTAGATGCTGGTTTTATTCATAATCATTGGCCAATGATGAGCGAAGGTAAGTTTATGCATCCTACGGTTTATATTGAACAAAGTCCAGTTTACAAAAATTTTATAGAGGGAAAAAGCGGAGTGCAATTTGTACATAGGTCACTAGCATATATAGTGGTATTATTTGTGTTTCTAATTTGGAGAAAGTCTAAAAAACTAAGTCTTACAAATTTTCAAACCAAAGGAATACATACTTTATTAATAATAGTTGGTATACAATTTTTATTAGGTGTTTTAACCATATTATTACAAGTTCCTGTTTGGTTAGGTGTTGCACATCAAGTAGGTGCGTTTTTCTTATTAAGTGCAATGACTTTTACTTTACATCGCTTTAGCAAATAACCAAAAAAGCTTAACTTTGCAGCATAATTTATTATAATGATTTACAGGTTTAGAGTTATACTAGACAACGATACTGAAGAGGATATTTTTCGTGATTTAGAAATTAGAGAAACTGATACTCTTGAAGATTTACATAACATCATTACACAATCTTTTGGTTTTGATGGTAGTGAAATGGCTTCTTTTTATTTAAGTAACGATCAATGGGATCAAGGTGAAGAGATTTCCCTATTTGACTTAAGTGATAGCGGTAATGCTCGTTTAATGAATGAAACAGCTATAAATGATGTTGTTCATGAAGTGCAACCTAAACTAATTTATGTCTACGATTTTTTAAGCATGTGGACATTTTACGTTGAGCTTGCTGAAATTGTTGATGAAGCCGAAACCACCGATTACCCTAACCTTATGTTTGTTCATGGTCAAATTCCTGATACAGCTCCAGATCGTGTATTTGAAGCTGAAGGTGATGATACATTCAATGAATTTGATGATGATTATGATGTAGATGATTATGATAACCTAGACTTTAACGAAAACTGGAACTAACTTATTTTTAAAGGATTTACGTTTTCGTAATTAGTAGTTAAAAATTCTAATCCGCACTTTAGTATTTGCCCCATGGTTAGGCATCCAAGAAAATTTTCGTCTTTAGAATACTTGAAAATTTCCTTCTTGAGCATATCAATATGTTTTTCTGTTGAAATGATATCATCTTTCATACAAGCCATTAAAAGATCTATTCTATCATTAAAACTTTTCATTCTTTTAACCAATATAGAACGTTCTTCTATTTTGTATTGATTTATAGATAGTTTCTTTAAAGTACCCGAAACCATCTGTACCATATTTAAATTCTCCTTAAAAAACTGAGGTCTGTAAATATTTAATTTTCCTTCATAAGATTGCTGATCAAAATCAATCGCTCTTATTTTATAAACTACATGATCAAAATCATGTGTAGGTACAATTACATAATTATAAGAACGCATATCTCCCAAAAGTCTTATCATACAACGCTCATTAAATTTAACAAACTCTTTAGCAATTTGAGCTTTTTCAGACCTACTACAATTAGGTAACATATTCTTTATAAAAACATCACCTGGTATTCCAGCAATATGTTCTTCTATCAAAGTATCTTTATGTACTAAAAAATTAAGATTGTACGGAGATAGCATATGTTCTAACTCTAGTCCATAAGCTCTAGAAGCATCGGCCCTTTTAACATAGAAATACGTGAAATTGTCATTTAAAATATTTCTGATTTTTATTCTAAAAGGTTTAGAATTACCAAACGTACAATAATCTATAGCATCTACACTTAAAAAGGGGTGCGCTTCCTCATTACCATCAGAGTGTAAAATAGTATATACCTTTTTTAAAGACATTTCTATTTCTTCTCTTTCATAATCGTTGTAATAGACCCTAATCCATAGGGTATCATTATCATCTTCATCGTAAACAACCACAGATCCCTGAAAACGCAACAAATCCTCATAAAAAATCGGTATTTCAATATTTCTATTGTATTCAGCTAAATAATCACTTAACTTTTTACTTATAGGATACGATGGTTTCTTCTTAGATATTTTTAAATCCTCCATAAGGTAAAATTAGTTAATTTTAAAGGTTTTTATACTATCATGTAACAAAATATGAATAGCCTCGTCTTACCCATATAACTAACCAACGCCAATTATTTTGGCTATTAAAATGTTACAACTTGGAATCCATTCTTACAATTAACAACCTCACAAAAAAATTTGGCTACTTAACAGCCGTAAAAGACTTATCATTTACCATAAACAAAGGAAATGTATATGGTATTTTAGGACCTAACGGAAGTGGAAAATCTACAACCTTGGGTATTGTTCTTAATGTAGTAAATAAAACTGCTGGAGATTTTCATTGGTTTGATGGTAATACCTCAACGCATAATGCTCTTAAAAAAGTAGGAGCCATTATTGAACGCCCAAATTTTTACCCTTATATGTCTGGTTATGATAACTTAAAACTAGTATGCAAAATAAAAGGTGTTGATTACAGTAAGATTGAAGAAAAATTAGAAGTTGTGGGACTTTTAGAAAGAAAAGACAGTAAGTTTAAAACCTTTTCTTTAGGTATGAAACAACGTTTAGCCATTGCTTCTGCCCTTTTAAACGATCCTGAAATTTTAATTTTAGACGAACCTACTAACGGACTAGATCCTCAAGGTATTCATCAAATTAGAGAAATCATAAAACAAATTGCAGCAAAAGGCACTACGATATTATTAGCCTCTCACCTATTAGACGAAGTTGAAAAAGTATGTTCTCATGTAGTTGTGCTTAGAAAAGGTGAAAAGTTATATTCTGGTAGAGTAGACGAAATGATTTCTAGTCATGGATTCTTTGAACTGAAATGTAATAATGCTGAAGATTTGGTTAAACTATTAGAAGCTCATAATTCATTTGGAAATGTGAAAATTGAAGATGATTTAATCACCGCATTTTTAACTGAACCCATGAAATCTGAAGACTTCAACAAATTTCTTTTCAGTAAAGGAATTATACTTACTCATTTAGTACAACGTAAAGAAAGTTTAGAAGAACAGTTTTTACAATTAACAGATAACCAAAACTAACCAAAACCAAGAACATGTTAAGATTATTAAATTTAGAGCTACAAAAGCTTCTCTTAAATAAAACTAGTAAAATACTCATTTTTGTATCGTTTATTTTACCATTCTTTGTGATATTATTATCCTCATTTAAAATTAATGTTTTTGGTTTTTTCACTTTAGAACTGGGTGAATTAGGCATATTTAACTTCCCTGTTATCTGGCATTTAACTACATTCTTTGCTTCACAATTCAAATTCTTTTTTGCTATTGTTGTGGTTAGTATGATAGGTAATGAGTACAGCAATAAAACCATAAAACAAAACCTAATTGATGGTTTAAGTAAAAAAGAATTTATTCTTTCAAAATTTTATACTATAGCATTCTTTTCATTAGTTTCTACAATTCTTATTTTTATTATAACGCTTTGTATAGGTCTTTACTATTCTAGTTACAATGAGTTCTCGATAATTATAAGAGAAACTGAATTTTTAATTGCTTACTTTGTTAAACTAATAGGTTTCTTTAGTCTTTGTTTATTTTTTGGCATGCTAGTAAGGCGCTCAGCTTTTGCCCTAGCTTTTTTGTTTATACTGTTTATTGTTGAATGGATTCTATTTGGTTTATTATCATGGAAACTAGACACTGGAATAGCAGAGAAAATTCAAAATTTCTTTCCTTTAAAGTCAATGTATAAATTAGTTGACCAACCTTTTCAAAGAATTGCTATGACAAAATTTCCAGATAATACACAATTAATGTATGACTACTCTGTGCATTGGTATGAAATAGCAATCGTTCTAGGTTGGACTGCTCTATTCATCTTTTTATCGTATAGATTATTAAAAAAGAGAGATTTATGATATCTTTGGTAGACTTGGGGCTATCAAAGAATGAATAAAATCACCACTATTATAATAGTTTGCTTATTTAGTATGTATGCTTTTTCTCAAAATCAAGCGTCTAACTGGTATTTTGGTTATGGTGGAGGTATTAAATTTAATTTAGAAAATAATTCTATCTCTTCATCTAATGATGGCAAACTATTCACTAATGAAGGTTGTGCCACAATTTCAGATCCATTAGGCAACCTTCTCTTTTATACAGATGGGACAACAGTTTGGAACAGAAATCATGAACCTATGCCAAACGGACTAGGTTTATTTGGTAATAGCTCTAGTACGCAATCTGCTATAATTGTTCCTAAACCAGATGATGATACTATCTATTATATTTTTACTGTAGACACCTCTCAATTTGAAGATGACCCTAGTGATATGGGGTTTAATTATTCTGTAGTAGACATGACACTTGATGGTGGTCTTGGAGATATTAGCCAAAAAAATATTAATCTACTTGAGTTTTGTTCAGAAAAATTAACTGCTGTTGTAAAAGACTGCCAAACGAAATCTGTATGGGTTATTACTTTTGCTTCAGAAGAAGGTACAGAAACTATCTACAATACATTTCACTCTTTTGAAGTGAATAGTACAGGAGTTAATACAACTTCTATAAAATCACCTATTTCTTCTCTCAATGCATTAGATAGAAGAGGTTATATAAAAGCATCTCCTGATGGGACAAAATTAGCAGTTGCTAACGTTCAAGATGGGTTACATCTTTTTGATCTTGATACCTCTACAGGGACTGTGACTAATCATAATGAATTGTCTATAAATAATGGCAATAGCCCTTTTCCTTATGGCATAGAATTCTCACCTAATAGTGAATTACTATATGTACATGCCAGTAATGACTTCTTTGATTTTTTTAATCCATTGCCATCTAACCATAGCTCTGTTTTAATACAGTATGACTTAATATCTTCTGATATAGAAGCTTCACAAGTAATTTTAGACAATAGATCCTTATTCCGTGGAGCATTACAACTTGCACCAAATGGCAAAATTTATCGCGCTTTAAGCGCTACTTACAATGAAGGTTCACCGTATTTGGGCGTTATAAACAATCCAAATAACAGAGGAACAACAAGCAACTACCAACATAATGCTGTAAATTTAGGTATAAATAATTCGTCTCAAGGACTCCCTCCTTTTATCACCTCCTTTTTTAATGAACAAATAGATATTATACAAAACGGATCTAGCTCAACAAGTCTAGAACTTTGTGATAATGATAAATATATTCTTAAAGCGCCAAAAATAGAAGGCGCAAGTTATACTTGGTATAAAGATGAAAATTTAGAACCTGAAACAAGTAATATTTTAGAAATCTCTTCTTCTGGTCAATATAAAGTAATCGTTAACTCTAATACTGGAGATTGTGAAGATAATCTAGAAGGTTTTGCTATAGTTAGTTATAACCCTAAGCCAATAGCTCTTAATTATACATTAATTCAATGTGATGATGAAACTCAAGATGGTATTACTAGTTTTAACCTAAATGAAGCCGACATACATTTAACAGGTGGTATTAGCAACTTAAAAACTAGGTTTTATACTGATAATAATAGACAAAACCTTATTACTGATAGCAATAATTTTTCCAATACTTCAAACAACCAAATTGTACATGTAGAAGTATATGATGAAAACACTGAATGTTTTGAAGTTTCTGAACTTACATTAATAGTAAGTCAAACTCAAACTACCAATACTAAAATTGAAGTCTGTGATGATGATGGTAACGAAGATGGTTACTTTCTATTCAATTTAACAGAAGCTAATAATGATATAAATTCTGGTCAACCTACAGGATTAAATATTACTTATTATGCTTCTTATGAAGATGCTTCTTTAGAAAGAAATAGCCTAGGTAATTCATTCACCAATAAAGAGAAAGATTATCAAATTATATATGCTAGAGCAGAAAATAATAATAATTGTGTAGGAATTAGTGAGGTAGAATTAATTGTTAATAAGCTACCTGACATAGAAACCACTGCTATTACGGAATATTACTGTTTAAACACCTACCCTTTAACTATTACAATCAATGCTGGTTTATCAAGTGGTAATATTGACAACTATACTTATGCTTGGTCTACAGGAGAGAGTTCCTATGTTATAGAAATAAACGAAGCTAAAGATTATGTAGTTACTATAACAAACAAAATAACTCAATGTTCTAAAGACAAAATTATTACAGTTAAACCATCTAATATAGCAAGTTTTAACACCCCTCCTTTTTCTTCAAACGCACCAACTAATAACAATATAATTACAGTATTAGTTTCTGGAGAAGGAGAATACGAATATCAATTATTAGATGAAGAAAACAACATATATAGATCCTATCAAACTAGTAATACATTTGAAAATGTGTACCCAGGTATATATTCTGTAAACGTTAATGATACTAAAAATAACTGTGGAGAAGCATTAGAAACTGTCTATGTAATTGGTTTTCCTAAACATTTTACTCCCAACAATGATGGTTTTTATGATACTTGGCAAATAAGCGGAGTTTCTAGAATGTTTCAACCCAACACCAAAATTCAAATTTTTGATAGATATGGTAAACTTGTAAAAGAACTCTCTCCTTTAGGGAAGGGATGGGATGGTTTGATAAATGGAGTTCGCTTACCAACAGATGATTATTGGTTTAAGGTAACACTACAAGATGGAAGAATTTTCAGAGACCATTTCACCTTAAAATATTAGCCTTTGAATACATTAAAAAAAATAGGCCTTGTAATAATAGCTCTATTTAACACTTTAAATATTTTTTCACAAAACCCTAATGATTGTATTGATGCTATAATTACTTGCGGTAACTCAGATGTAAACCTAGATGTTAGCGGTTCTGGTAATAGAGAGTTTCCTAATTCATGTTCTAGCAACGAGACCAATAGTGTTTGGTTACATGTTACAGTTATTGATGGTGGAACATTAGGATTTACCTTAACTCCAGAAAGCACAAATATTGATGAAGATTATGATTTCTTTATATTTGGTCCTAATGTTCCATGTGATAATTTGGGTCCAACTATTAGATGCTCTACCACTAATCCCAGAGCAGCTAATCAGATGAATAACTTAACGGGGTTAAATGTATCTTCTAATGATACTTTTGAAGGCCCTGGACCAAATGGTGATAGTTTTGTAAGATGGCTAGATGTTAATGCAGGAGACACCTATTTCATTGTTATAGATAGACCAATTGGAAATAGCGCATTCAACCTGGAATGGACTGGAACCGCTCGATTTGCTGACCCTCCTTCAGATGCATCTAATAACGCAAATAATCCTATAAACCTAGAACGCTGTGATGTTACAACCCCTTTTGATGATGGCTTAACCGCTTTTAACATTGCAGATAATACGCCTTTAATTACAGGTAGCCAAACTGACGTAAATATCACATACCATCTATCTGAAAGTGATGCGAATATAGGTATTAATGAATTATCAAGTCCATATACTAATATTAGTAACCCTCAAACTATATATGCCAGAATAACTAATGTGGTTACTGGTTGTTTCGAAATAACAGATTTTGATTTAAATACTAATTTAGGACCTAATATTATCCCTCCAACTGATTTAATGGAGTGTGACACTGCATTAGACGGTAATGATAGAAATGGCCAAACAAATTTCACTCTGTCTCAAAAAAACACAGAAATTTTAAATGGCTTAAACGAAACTGATTATAATATTTCTTATCATGTGTCTGAAATGGATGCTGAAAACAGCATCTCATCGTTACCAAATGTATACTATAATGCTGTAGCATTCAATCAACAAATCTATGTTAGAGTAGAAAATATATCAAATACAAATTGTAGAAGTATTGTACCTCTTAATCTAGTTGTAAATCCTACTCCAATAGTCTTCGATCACATTATATTACAATGTGATGAAGATGGTATTGAAGATGGTCTCACACTCTTTAATTTAAACCAAGCCAACGAAAATTTAACGGGTGGGGAACGTGATTTATCTACAAGATTTTATACCGATTTATTAAGAACTAACCAAGTGAATGGTGATTCATTTTCAAATACATCTAATTCTCAAACTATATATGTAGAAGTTTTTAATACTATCACTGGTTGTCTTAGTTTGTCTGAATTAACGCTTCAAGTTAGCCTAACAAATTCTAATAACACAACCCTCATTGAATGTGATGATGATGGTACAGAAGATGGTTTTTTCTCGTTTAACTTAAGAAATGCTGATAATGAGATAACAAATGGTTTACCCGCAGGGCTAGATATTGCTTATTATCAAACATATCAAGATGCTCTTTTAGAAATAAATAACTTAGGAGACTCATTCACAAATAACATACCCTATTTACAAACTATTTATGCAAGAGTAGAAAATACTAATAATTGTTATGGTATCAGTGAAATTGAATTAGCAGTAAACGTTCTTCCTGATATTGAACCCCAGATTTTAGAATACTATTGCTTAAATACCTTTCCTGCTACTATAACCTTAAATGCTGGTTTAATAAATGATTCGCCTAATAATTACAGTTATAACTGGCTATCAGGTGAAGATACGTATCAAATCAATGTAAATGAATTAGGTAGCTATGAGGTCATTGTTACCAACAGCAATGGATGCTCTAAAAATAGAATTATTACTGTAGAAGCTTCAAATATAGCCACGGTGAATGATATTAAAGTTAGTGATGCTTCTCAAAATAACACGATTAGTGCAATCACATCTGGTGAAGGTACTTACCAATACCAATTATTAGATGAAAACAATCAGGTTTATGCTCCATATCAAGATAGTAATACATTTGAAAATGTATTTCCCGGCATATATACAATTACCATAAAGGATATCAAAAATGATTGTGGTATTGTAGATGAACTTATTTCAGTAATTGGGTTTCCTAAATTTTTTACACCAAATAATGATGGTAATAATGACACTTGGCAAATAAAAGGTGTTTCCAGAATGTTCCAACCCAATACCAAAATTCAAATTTTTGATAGGTACGGCAAACTTATAAAAGAAATCTCTCCATTAGGAAAAGGTTGGGATGGCTTGATAAACGGCGCTCGCTTACCAACAGATGATTATTGGTTTAAGGTAACACTGCAAGATGGAAGAATTTTCAGAGACCATTTTACCTTAAAATACTAGTTTTCATAGCTATTAACAAATATCATTACGGTTCATCGGTATTTTTTTTATAAAATTTATAAAAAACATACTTTTCATGAAATTATGCTAATCATAAATAGCGTAATTTTGCCTAAAATCAAATAAAAAAGACCTACCGCTATGAGATTTGTTTATTCTTGTTTAATTGCCTTTTTCTGCTTTGGCAGTACGGTGTATGCGCAACAAATTTCGGTAGACAATTCTGTAGGTTTACAATCTTTATTTCAAGATAATTTAGTTGATGGAAACAGCTGTGTCGAGATATCCAATATCACCTCATCTGTAAATGGTAATGCCACCGGCTTTCCTAGTTATGCCCATTTTGAAAGAGGCAGTTCTAATTTCCCTTTTGAAAATGGTATTGTTCTATCTACGGGAAATGCTAATTCTGCTGGTAATAGCCCCATTTCAGATAATTTAGATGATGGTACCTCCGCTTGGGGCACAGACCCAGATATTGAAACTGCTTTAGGCATTTCAAGCACGCAAAACGCTACGTCTGTAGAATTTGATTTTATTTCGGCGTCCAACCAATTACAATTTAATTATTTAATAGCATCAGAAGAATACCTAGATGCTAATGCTTGCACATCAAATGATAGTTTCGTATTTCTTATAAGAGAAGCCTCCAGCACTGGACCTTACCAAAATATAGCTGTAATTCCGGCTACAACTATACCTATAAGCATTTCTAACATACATGGACAATTTTCAACTCTTTGTCCTGCTCAAAATGAACAATATTTTGGAGGTTTCGATTTTGGAGACACAAATTTCCAAGGAAGAACTACCATACTTTCTGCTTCAACCACTATAACGCCTAATACCAGATACCATATAAAACTAATTATTGCAGATTATAGAGATAGCTTATTTGATTCTGCTGTTTTTATAGAAGGCAATAGTATAAACAACTTAGAATTAGGGGAACCAATTACAACATGTTTTAATGAAGCTCCACTTAGAGCTTTTGAAAATGACAACCCTATTGCTACATACCAATGGTATCTTAATGGCTCTCCAATATCTGGTGCTACTAACAACTCTTACCTTGCTCAACAAAATGGTATTTATAGAGTAGAAGTATCAGTATCTTTAAATGGTTCTCCTTGTACAGAAGAAGATGAAGTTGAAGTGACACTTAATGTTAATGAACCTTTTACAGGAACTATAGACGACTTTCATTTATGTGACGATCCTAGCAACGGCTCTGGAGAAACATTTGATTTAACTACCAAAACAGCAGAAATATTAGCTGGTAGCCCTTTTACAACAAACACAAGTAGTATAACTTACCACACAGATTTGGCAGCTGCAAACGACCCTAACAACCCTGGTATTTCAAATATTACAACTTCAGGAACAACTATTTATGTAAGGATTGAAGATGGAAATAGTGATTGTAAATCTACCACAAGTTTTGAAGTCATTGCGAACCCATTACCTATTGCCAATACAATACCTCCTATAGAAGAATGTGATAATGATGATGAAGATATACCTGATGGCAGAATATTATTGGATCTAACAGATTGGGATACAGATATAACAAATGACCCAAGTTACATTGTCACCTATCACCGTACTACTGACGAAAACTCACCAATTATCGATAATGGTTTACTCTTTGTTGCTACTGGAGGTGAAACTGTATTTGCTAGAGTTACTAACCCACTAACAAATTGTAGAAGTGAAGCTATTCCTGTGGTAATAGATATTATTTTGCCACCTAGTTTACCAGAAACAGACAAACAATTTTTAGATGCCTGTGATAATGATGGTACTCCTGGTCGTGCAGAGTTTGATCTTACTGAAGTAATAGATGATGTTTTAGTTTCTTTACCTGAAGATGATTATAGTATTTCATTTTATGAAGACCGAAATGATGCAAGAGAAGGCAATAATAATTTTATCAATAACCCAAGTAATTTTGAAAATACAGACTCTAATGATGGTAATGGACAACAATCAATTTACTTGAGAGTTGAAGACAAAAATACTGGATGTGCAACGGTAGTTGAATTTGAAATACATACTAGCTTATTGTTAACAGGAACAGATTTAGGCGATTTTGCCCTTTGTGATGATGATACCGATAGTACTAACCACATACCATTTAGATTAACTACATTAGAAGATTTTATAAATAATCCAAGAAATCCTTTACCAAATAGAGTAAATGTAACTTTTTATCTAAGTCAAGAAGATAGAACAAATAATACCCCAATAACAGAGGACAATTATCCTGTAAGTGGTTTTGATGTTTTATATTTAAGATTAAATGATGGCAATTGTACAAGGGATTCTGAAATAACATTAAGGGTAAACCCTATAATAATCTTTGATCCTATCTTACCTAAAACAGCCTGTGATACTGATGATGATGGCATAACAGAAGTAAATTTAAATAACTATGATGAAGATATCTTAGTTGATGCAGATGATAATTTCACAGTTACTTATTTTTTAGATGAAAGTGCTGCCGATACAGAAAATCCAAATCCAAATGATGAAGTAACTGTATTTACTAATACAGATCCAATTACAACCGTTTATGCAAGAATTGAAAGTGAACTTAGTGGTAGAATTTGTTATACTGTCAATGAATTTCAGGTAGAAGTTATAGCTGCTCCAGCTACCAATACTCCAGATAATATTTTACGATGTCTTCCTACTGACTCAGCAACTATTAATCTTGAAACAGATATAACACCTAGCGTAGTTGTTGACCCAACAGGTCTAGAAATAGAATATTTTAGAACTCAAGTAGCCGCTACTACCTGGGATCCTAATAACCCGAGTTCAGACTGGATATCTCATACAGATAGAGTTAACTTAACTCTGGATGAAGGTACTCATGAAATTTTTATACGTGTAGAAAATCCAAATATAGGTACAGACTGTCAACCCGCTGCTATAGAATCGTTTATGATTAACATAAATACTGAACCTATCATTGATCCCAATGCAAGAATAGCGGCATGTGGAGAAACCACAATTGATCTCCATGAATTTGATGAATACCTCTTAAACGGACAAACAGGCAAAGAGGTACTATATTTAGATATTAATGGTGATGAGCTACCCGATACAATAAATAGTTATTCTGGTACAATTACAGTACGTATTCAAAATATAACAGATTCTGATTGTTACACTCAAAGAGACATCACTATTATTAGTGGTGGAGAACCAAATTTTATACTTTCAAATACCATTGCACAATGTGTTGATATTGATGACACTGGCCTATATATGTTTAGCTTAGAGAAAATTAGGGAAGACATTCAACAAAGTTCTTTGCAACCATTAAGTGTTACTTTCTTTGAAGATATAAATAACCTTGAAGATAACATTCAAGATATTGATGATCAAATTACCTATGCAATACCTAGTGAATCTACGACCATATTTGTTAGAATTGAAAATACAGATTCTGGTTGTTACGAGCCTAGAACTATTAATATTACTGCAAAACAAAATCCTATAATAGAAAATATAATACCTTTTGAACAATGTGATAATCATGGAAATCCATATAATGGTGAAGCAAGTTTTAATCTAAATAATATTTTTAACAATACTGATAATGAAGACCCTAACAACTTATTTAGAATTGGTGGAGAACGAGCTCCAGATTTAAATTTTATTCAAATACATTATTTTAGAGAAGAAACAGATATTAACTTTGATGATGTTTTTGATAATTCTAATGCGATTGTAGAACCTGAGTTATCATCTAATTTTATTTCGCAAGATAATGGAACTATATATGTAAAAGTATCTAGTACCATAACAGAATGTTTTACCGTTTTTCCTGTAGAGCTAAATGTTATATCACCACCTAGTTTTAATAATCAAAATACGATCCCCGTTTGTTACAGTGAATCAGGTACTTATGATTTATCATTTATAGATAACTTATTTATTGAAGATACTAGCTTGGTTACCATTGTTTATTCTGACAACAGTAACAATGT
This sequence comes from uncultured Flavobacteriaceae bacterium, assembly GCA_947487895.1. GTDB lineage: Bacteria > Bacteroidota > Bacteroidia > Flavobacteriales > Flavobacteriaceae > Seonamhaeicola. The sequence goes on along the minus strand of CANKYF010000008.1, from coordinate 72,518 downwards.
ACTAGTAGGTAACATATTTACGGTTAATTCAACTGGTGATTATGTTATAAATGCTGAAATAACAGACATAAATACATCTTGTTCAGTTACAACATCTTTTACACTACAAATAAATCCAAATCCAATAGCCAATAATACTCCTGATTTGTATTATTGTGACGAGGATAATGATAATATTGAGATATTTAACTTATTAGATAATGAATCCTTAATTCGTGGTGCTTCACAACCAGCAAGCCAATTCTCTTTAACTTTCTATAATGATTTACAAAATGCTGAAGATGATGTTGATGCCATTAGTAATAATTATGAAGCTGAAGACGAAGAAATCATTTATGCAAGACTTGAAAATTTAACAACTGGATGTTTTGATGTTACAGAATTTCAAACACGTTTAAACCCAAAACCTATTATTCCAATAGAAACTACAGTCCCTTTATGTAATGATGTCCCTATTGTAGTAAGCGCTGAAACTGGGTTTGATGGAGACACCTATTTGTGGTCAACAGGAGAAACCAGCGCAGAAATTTTAATAGAACCTTCAGATTTAGTAGGTGGTACATTAAATCTTACAGTAGAAGTTACAAGACCTTATTTAACTGGTGATTGTACTGCTACTCATAACTTTACTGTTATAGCTTCAGATGAAGCAGACATTGTTTTTACTCCCAAGTTAGATTTTGCAGACCCCAATAGAATCATAGTTGAGATAGACCCTTTAAGAATTGGAGACTATATTTTCCTTTTAGATGGGGTAGAAAATACACCTAATACGTCTAACATTTTTGAAAATGTTACTTATGGTCAGCATAGGGTAACTGTTAGAGATATAAATGGTTGTAATGATGTTTCCAAAAACGTATTTGTATTTGATGTCCCTAAATTTTTCACTCCAAATAATGACGAAATACACGACACTTGGCATATAGTAGGTATTGAAAGACCAGAACTTACAGGAACCACTGTTTATGTGTACAACAGGTACGGAAAATTAATAAAAACGCTCACTGATAATTCAGAAGGTTGGGATGGTACTTTTAACGGTACGCCAATGCCTTCAGATGACTATTGGTATGTAGCCAAAGTGGTCCAATTGGGTAATATTTTTGATGTTAAAGGCCATTTTACTCTAAAGCGTTAACTTACTATTTTAGAATATTAACTATACGTTTTTCGCAATTTTTCTAAAAATTTAAACCTTTTAATACTGATAAGTGTCTAAGAAAAAATTAAATAGTTATTTTAGATGATTAGTTCTTTTTAGAACCTTACTATACAACAAATAAAAACATAAAAATGCAAACTAGCTCCTTCATTAGAAACCTGCTAATAGTTTTTGCTATACTCTCTTTTTCAAATAACATTCACGCACAGCTTAGTACAAAGCATTATATTCCACCTTTAACAAGTGGACCTAACAATGCAAATCCGCAAGATCAATGGATTTACATATCAACTTCCAATAATTCTCAAGTACCATACACTGTTACACCTGTAGGAAACCCTGCAAATGAAATAAATGGTACCGTTTCAAATACTACGCCTCAAGTAGAGAGCATTGGTAATGGCTATGACACCCAATTATTTGTAAATTCAGATGAAAGCAGTTTGATCAAAAACAATAAAGGCTACATTATTGAAGCCGAAGCACCTATTTATGTATCAGTTAGAATGAACGCTGGTGGCGCACAAGCAGGAGCATTGGTGAGTAAAGGAATTTCAGCTCTTGATACCACCTTTAGAATAGGAACTTATACAAATGAAGATATAGGAAACCCTTCAGGCTTTGATAATTATTTAAGTTTTGTATCGGTTATGGCTACTGAAGATGCTACAACAGTTAACTTTAATGATTTACCTTCGGGATTAACCATAGAAAATTATACGGGCTCCATTCCCATAACTATAACTCTAAATGAAGGAGAAAGTTATACAATAGCTCTTAAAAGTGATCAGAATTTGCCAAACCTAACTGATGGTCTAATAGGAGCTTTAGTTACTTCAGATAAACCCATTGCCATTAATTGTGGATCTGCAAACGGAAGCTTTCATAATGGAGGAGCTAGAGATTACGGTATTGACCAAATTGCAGGTATTTCTAAAATAGGTAATGAATACATATTTGTGAAAGGTGATGGAAATAATGATTGGGAAAATGTATTAGTTATTGCCCACACAGACAATACATCTATTAGTATTAATGGAAATGCTCCAATAGCTACTATTAATTCTGGAGATTATTACGTAATTGAAGGTAATAATTATAGTGCTAATAATAATATGTATGTAGAAACTAGCGACGATGTTTTTATGTACCAAGGGGTTGGATCCTCTTCTGAAGCTAACCAAGGTATGTTCTTTGTTCCTCCTTTAAGTTGTGAAACTAGAGGAAACATAGATAACATTGCTAATATTGATAGAATAGGTAATTTAGTATATAGTGGTGGTGTAACAATTGTAACGAGACAAGGAGCTAATGTTACTATTAATAACCAAGCGCTTTCTAATTTTTCTTCTGTAGGACCTAGTTTCGTTACTGGAAATTCAGATTATGTTACATATAGAATTACTAGTTTAACAGGCAATGTTTCTGTTCAAGGAGATGATGAATTATATGTAGCCTACTTCAATGTAAATGGCGCTGCTACTTCTGGTAGCTTTTATTCTGGGTTTCAATCTAAACCCGAAGTTATTTTTGATACACAATTTACTGCTTTAGGAAACTGTATTGGGAATAATTTAATATTAGAAGTTTCAAATGCCCAAAACTTTGAGAGTTTTGAATGGCTATTTGATGATGGTTCTGGTTTCTCTGTATTATCTGGAGAAACAAATGCAACTTTACAACCCAACTTACCAGGGAAATACAAAATTATTGGAGAATTACCATGTAATGGTGGTCCATTAGAATCTATAGAAATACCCGTAAGTATTTGCCCTGATGATATTGATAATGATGGCATTATAGACAATATAGATATAGATAACGATAATGATGGCATATTAAATTGTACAGAATCTAGAGGTGATGTAAGAATTGATATTTCCAATGAAACTAATCCTATTCTTAACTTTATAGATCCTCCTGCTAATCCTAATACTATAGTTGACAATGTAACAACTAGTCCAAATGCGAATATAGATGGAGATGCTAATGGGAATTTCACTAGTGTCATAAACAGTTCTTCTTCTACCCAAGAAAATTATAACTTCACTTTTAATGAAGTGGTAAATATAAAACTAACAGAGCATGAAAGTTTAATTAACACATCTACAACTGGAGAAATATTTGTTGTTAGAATACTACCTTCAACTAAAAACATTACACTTGTAGATCCGGATAATAGGTTATTAGTGGATTCTAATTTTGATGGACTTTTTGAAAGCGGAGTAACCCAAATATCAGGCTCTGAAATTCATTTTACCATTAACCCAACACCAAATGGTAACACTGCTTTTCAATTTTTTGCAAACTCAGTTGATGGTTTTACTTTTGAGCATATATTTACAAATAATGCAACAGAAACATCTACATTTAATGCAAACTTATCTCTTACTTGCTTTAAAAAAGATAACGACAATGATGGTGTAAAAGATGAATTAGATTTAGATAGTGATAATGACGGCATACCTGATCTTATAGAACGTTCTGGAGCTATTATATCTCTGATTGGTGATCTAAATAACGATGGCTTAGATGATGCTTTTGATATAAACTTCCCTCCTATTGATACTGATGGTGATGGTGTTCTAGATTTTTATGATTTAGACAGTGATAATGATGGTATCTATGATTTAATTGAAACTGGCCAGTTAGGAACTTTATCTGACACCAATCTTGATGGTGTTGAAGATGGACCTAATTTTGGTGTTAATGGGTGGGTAGATGCCGCTGAAACTATGCCAGATAGCAACATTATTGGATATACCTTGAATGATTTTGATGGAGATACTTTCTTTTCATACATAGATTCTGATAGTGATGAAGATACTTGTAGTGATGTAATCGAAGCTGGTTTTTCAGATGATGATGAAGATGGTAGATTAGGTAATATAGCTGTTGGAATTGATGCTAACGGGCTAGTTACAAATGCTCCAGATGGATATACCTTACCTGATGCAGATTATTTAAATTTTTCACCAATAAGTATAACAACACAACCTTCAAATAATATATCTATTTGTTTGAACGATTCTGGAATGATAAGTGTTATTTCACCAGAGGCTGAGACTTATCAGTGGGAAGTTTCTACAGATGGAGGAATTAATTGGACTTTAGCTAATGACCCTACTAATTATTCAGATGACACAACGTCAATTTTAACAATTAGTAATGTTCCTAACTCTTTTAATAATTATCAATACAGGGCTAAATTAGACAGAATAGGAAATAGTTGTGGTTTATATTCTAACTCAACTACATTAACTGTAAATCCTTTACCTATTTTAAATACACCTTCAAACCCCTACACGCAATGTGATGATGACACTAATGATCGTATAACTTCATTCAATTTAGAACTTGATTGGATTAAAGATGTCATCTACCCAAATTGGACTGCAGATGGCTATGTCTTTACTTATTACGCAGACCAAACTCAAGCAGAAACCCCAGGTGGTACTGAGTTAGCAGATGCAAGTAATCATCTTGTAGACCTAACGTCTGCTCCTTTTGAAACTATTTGGATACGAGCAACAGATACTAATGATTGTTTTAGTGTAGTGCCTTTAAATTTAGAAATAACACCTTCAAGTGCAGCATTAAACACGTACAGCCCTACACCATTATTCTTATGTGATGATGATAGTGCTGACACAGGTCTTTTTGCTTCCTTTGATTTATCAGGAATTAGAACAGAAATCGAAACCTCTGTCTTTACTACTATACCCGTAACTGTACATTTTTATGAATCCAGATTAAATGCTGAATTAGAGATCAGTGAAATCGCAGATATCTCTAATTCTATTTTCAGAAATACAGATGCCACAGGACAACAAAGTATTTGGGTACGTGTAAAAAGTAACTTAGGTAATGACTGCCTAGGTTTAGAAGAATTAACTAATCTTTTAAATGTTGAGGCTTTACCAATTGCTAATCAAGTCTTTTTTAATAGAAGATGCTCAACTCAAACAATTAATGGAGAACATTTATCTATCTTTGATACATCTTCACTAGAAGCTGATGTTCTTAATGGACAGGACCCTAATACTGTAACTATTACTTATTTTGATACGGTGGGTACCACAGACAGAAATGACGATATACCTTTACAATATACAGATGGTAGACCAGTTGTTAGTCCTATTGAATCAGTATTTTTAACTTATACTAAAGAGATCGTTGTAATTGTTACCAACAATAACACCCAAGCCTCTAATGGCCCTTGCTCTAACGAAACAACAATCACCTTTATTGTTGATATACAGCCTTTTATCAACAATACTATTCCAGATCAAATAGTTTGTGATGGAGATGCTGGAGATATTGATGATGATGGTTTATTTTCTTTCGATACTACTAATTTTTCCTCAACAATCTTAGGAAATCAGCCTAACATGATAATTAATTTTATTTATACTGATTCTGATGGTCAATTGGTCTTTGGCAGTAATGATTTACCTAACCCCTTATTTTCTTCAAATCAAACAATTATTGTAGAAGTTGAAAATCCACTTAACTCATTTTGTTCTGACATTTCAACGATAAATCTAACTGTAAATCCCCTTCCTGAATTTACTTTAGAAGAAGAAATTCTTCTGTGCGGTAATCCTTTTGATCCTTATGATATAGTACCAGTAGAAACTAGCTCACCTGATCCCTACGCATATGAATGGACATTTGAATCTAATACTTCTGTAGACAACACCCTTATTTTACCAAGAACTACCATACTTACACACGGATCCGGTGAATATACTTTAACAATTACTAACACACGTACTGGATGCACTAGATCAAGGACTATTGATATAAAAGCAGCAGATCCACCTAGTATAACAATTGATGATCTAGACATAAATGATTTTCAAACTAGTAATACAGTAAGTATAAAAGATCCTGCTATTATTGGTAATAGCATCTATGAATTTTCTCTTATAGATGAAGATGGGAACATAGAGTTTCCTTATCAACCAGAAACTATTTTTAGAGATGTGCCCCCTGGAATTTATACATTATTAGTACAAGATATTGAAGAAGTTTGCCCTGTCGTTTCTATACCATTTACAGTGCTTGGTTATCCAAAATTCTTTACGCCTAATGGAGACATGTACAATCCCGTATGGAAAATTACTGGTGTAAACGATTTTTTTGAAAGAGGAAGCCGAATATTAATTTTCGATAGATATGGTAAATTAATAAAACAAATAAATACTTCTGAAGACGGTTGGGATGGTACATTTAAAGGAAGTCCAATGCCAACAGATGATTACTGGTTTAAATTTATTAGAGATGATGGTAGAATACATACAGGCCACTTCACTTTAAAACGATAAATTTTATATTTCATACCTTAAAGTTCATCATGTTTAAGTAATTTTAATCGTTACTATTTTTAGGTAATACAAGACGTATGAAATTTAAAATTGAATCAGACTTTAACCCTACTGGAGACCAACCAGAAGCCATAAAACAATTAGTTGAAGGCATATCAACTAATGAGAAGTATCAGACACTTTTAGGTGTAACTGGTTCAGGTAAAACATTTACCGTGGCTAATGTTATAAAAGAAGTGCAAAGACCCACATTAGTTTTAGCACATAATAAAACTTTAGCGGCTCAACTATATTCTGAATTCAAACAATTTTTTCCTGATAACGCTGTTGAATATTTCGTATCTTATTATGATTATTACCAACCTGAAGCATATATTCCTGTTTCCGGGGTTTATATAGAAAAAGATCTTTCTATAAATGAAGAAATTGAAAAAATGCGCTTAAGTACTACCTCTTCTTTACTTTCAGGGAGAAGAGATGTATTAGTGGTAGCATCAGTTTCATGTTTGTATGGTATTGGTAACCCTATTGAATTTCAAAAGAATGTAATTTCTATTGAAAGAGATCAAGAAATTTCAAGAACGCAGCTACTCCATCAACTTGTTCAAAGTTTATATTCCAGAACTGAAGCAGAATTCAACCATGGGAACTTCAGAATAAAAGGAGATACGGTAGATATATTTCCAAGTTATGCAGATAATGCTTTCAGGGTTCATTTTTTTGGTGATGAAATTGAAGACATAGAATCCTTTGACATTCAAACAAATCAAGTTATTGAAAAATACGAAAGGTTGAATATATATCCTGCTAATATGTTTGTAACCTCACCTGAAGTATTGCAGAATGCTATTAAAGACATACAAGATGATTTAGTAAAACAACACGACTATTTCAAAGAAATTGGAAAACACTTAGAAGCTAAACGTTTAAAAGAACGCACAGAATTTGATCTTGAAATGATACGAGAATTAGGGTATTGCTCAGGTATTGAAAACTACTCAAGATATTTAGATGGTAGACAAGCTGGAACGCGTCCATTCTGCTTATTAGACTATTTTCCTGATGATTATTTAATGGTTGTTGACGAAAGTCATGTAACCATTTCACAAGTTCATGCCATGTATGGTGGAGATAGAAGCCGAAAAGAAAATTTGGTGGAATACGGTTTTAGGTTACCAGCTGCTATGGATAATAGACCCTTAAAATTTGAAGAGTTTGAGGCTTTGCAAAATCAGGTGATATATGTAAGCGCTACACCTGCGGACTATGAATTACAAAAAACAGATGGTATTTATGTAGAACAGGTTATTCGTCCAACAGGATTATTAGATCCTATTATTGAAGTTCGTCCAAGTTTAAATCAAATTGATGATTTAATTGAAGAAATACAACAACGTGTTGAAAAAGATGAACGTACACTGGTAACTACACTTACTAAACGTATGGCTGAAGAACTCACCAAATACCTAGATAGAATTCAAATTAGATGTAGATATATTCATAGTGATGTTGATACACTTGAGCGTGTTGAAATTATGCAAGATCTTAGAAAAGGCTTATTTGATGTTTTAGTTGGTGTTAATTTATTAAGAGAAGGTTTAGATTTACCTGAAGTATCTTTAGTAGCTATTTTAGATGCTGATAAAGAAGGGTTTCTACGTTCTACACGTTCGTTAACTCAAACTGTAGGTAGAGCAGCTAGAAATATTAATGGTAAAGCTATAATGTATGCAGATAAAATTACCAAAAGCATGCAAAGAACCATTGACGAGACTAACTACAGGCGCGAAAAGCAAATAGCATACAACACTAAAAATAACCTTAAACCCAAAGCGTTAAACAAAAGTCTAGACAATGCTTTATCAAAAAATTCTGTAAGTACTTATAAATATGAATTAGATGCTTTAAAAGCTGCAGAGCCTGAAAGTGACTATTTAAGCAAACCTGAACTAGAGAAAAAAATAAAAGAAAAACGAAAACTTATGGAAGAGGCTGCTAAGGCTCTAGACTTTATGCAAGCGGCTAAACTGAGAGATGATATAAAGGCTTACCAAGAAAAACTAGAAAAGCTAAAAGTATAAGCTTTTAGCTTTTATAAAAAACACTATGTTAAATATTAACTTAAACAGATTATTTTAATTATACTGTGTTTTGAATATATCTATTAGTACATCTGGTGGTACAATTTTGTTTGGAAAACTTTCCATTAAGAACAATACTTTAGTAATTGACTCATGACTTAACCCCATTCTTAAACCAAAATTATAAAGCTTAATAGCTCCTTTAGAATTAGTTTCTCCTTCTTCTTGTTCTATATTCATTAATAAAACTAATCTATGAAACTGTACAATACGTTCACTATGTGATTTTAAGTGTGTATAGTTTACAGGGTGTTCTATTAAATATTCAAAATCTTCACGTGAAATATCCAGCTGTTTTGCAACACCTAATAAAAAATTATATTCAATTTCCTTTATGTCCTTGTCATAAGAAGCAAATGCTATCATTTCTGATAAAAGACTTAATTTTTCTACTCTATTAACCATTATTCAGGGATTAATTAATTATATCATAAAATTAAGAATAAGAATAAATAAATAATCGTAGATATGAACCCTCTCATCGAAAATTGAAATACAGTTTGTCGTGGTTTTCAATAATTTCAACTTACCATGAAGTTATTTCACCTAAAAAACATGAGTTTTATCAATCATTCCATTAATTTAACCACAAAACAAAATAACCCCAAACCCTTATATACCAATAAATTACACCTGAATAAATCATATAAACAACTAAATTTTACAAAAAATAAAAAAGCAGACAATCTACAATGTTAAAAAACGCTAGAAATCATTAATGCCTATTTCAAAATCGATGAAATGCATTATTATTCACAAAAAAAAGCAGTTCTTAAAACTGCTTTTTTTCAAGTTATTTCTTTGCCTTGAATTTTACTGGCAAAATATACTTTTTGTACTTTCCAGAAATACCAATTGGTACTTTTTTATAATTAAGTTTATGCTTAATGAACCTATTAAGATTTTCATTTTTAGAATTAACAGATAATACTACTATTTCATTTTTTTCACTAAGAATGATTTTAACAATAACCGTTTCTTCTTTTTCAATTCCAAAATTTGGTTTTTTCAAAAGTTTCTTTACCTCTTTTTGAATTAATTCTTGCTGGTGATCAATGGGTAATGGATTGGGTATTTCTGCTAAAGCGAAATTAGTAAAGTTGATAGCTAATACTAAAAGCAAAATTTTAAATGTTCTCATGATGTTCGTTTTAATTGATTTATACAATAAAGACTTTTAAAACGACCATTTGTTACATTAAATCCTACAATTATAGCATTTTACTAATAAAATCGCACAAAAAAAGCCATGTTTATAAAAACATGACTTTTCAGTATTTTAAATATTATAAGTAAGATTCTAAGATAAAACCTCTTGAACTTTATCTGCAGCCTCTTGGAACTCTGTAGCACTTAATACAGCTAATCCAGAATTATCTATTAATTCTTTAGCTATATCTGCATTTGTACCTTGTAAACGAACAATAATTGGTACTTCTATATTACCCATGTTTTTATATGCATCGATAACACCCTGAGCTACACGATCACAACGTACAATACCTCCAAAAATGTTAATTAATATAGCTTTTACAGCAGGATCTTTTAAAATTATTTTAAAAGCAGCTTCAACACGAGCAGCATCAGCAGTACCTCCAACATCTAAAAAGTTTGCAGGCTCACCACCAGCTTGTTTAATTAAATCCATGGTTCCCATTGCTAAACCTGCACCGTTTACCATACATCCTACATTACCATCTAAATCTACATAGTTTAAACCTACTTCTTTAGCTTCAACCTCAATAGGGTTTTCTTCACGTATATCTCTTAATGCTTCGTAATCTTTATGTCTGTAAAGCGCGTTATCATCAATAGTAACCTTAGCATCAACTGCTAAAATTTTATCATCACTTGTTTTTAAAACTGGATTTATTTCAAATAAAGAAGAATCTGATTTTACATAAGCTGTATAAAGAGCCATAACAAATTTTGTCATTTCTTTAAATGATGTACCAGATAAACCAAGATTAAAAGCTATTTTTCTAGCTTGAAAAGGTAAAAGACCAACCGCTGGGTCAACTTCTTCAGTAAATATTAAATGTGGTGTTTCTTCAGCAACAGTTTCAATATCCATTCCACCTTCAGTAGAATACATAATCATATTTCTACCCGTACCTCTATTTAATAAAACAGACATGTAATATTCTTCTGTTTCACTATCACCTGGATAGTATACATCTTCAGCTACTAAAACTTGGTGCACCTTTTTACCTTCAGCAGATGTTTGAGGTGTTATAAGGTTCATTCCTATTATTTGACCTGCTACTTCTTCTACTTCCTGTAAGTTTTTAGCAAGTTTAACTCCTCCTCCTTTTCCGCGTCCTCCAGCATGAACTTGGGCTTTAATTACGTGCCAACCGGTTCCAGTTTCTTCAGTTAATTGTTTTGCAGCATTAACTGCTTCCTGAGTATTTTGGGCAACTATACCACGTTGGATACGTACACCAAAACTGCTTAAAATCTCTTTACCTTGATATTCGTGTAGATTCATAATTCGCTCAATGTTTTTAAGAAAAGCAAATGTAAATAATAGCTATTACTTACCCTAATATTTAATTGCGAAAACTATGAATATTTTTAAACTTTTTTTAAGTGTTAATTATTTAACAAAATGTTTAATTTGTATAATTATTTAATTATTTATTTTTTATTTGATTGAATGAAATATCTTTGGCAAAAATTTGAGAATTATGACGGAAAATCAATTGCTTAAAATAGCGCAAGATTATGGAAGCCCAGTTTATGTGTATGATGCTGAAAAAATTGAAGGGCAGTATAAAAGACTTACCAATGCTTTTAAAGGTGTAAAAAGCCTAAAGATTAGTTATGCGGTTAAAGCCTTATCAAACATTTCTATTCTTAAGCTTTTAAACAGCCTAGGTTCTGGTATAGATACTGTATCTATTCAAGAAGTACAGTTAGGTTTAGCAGCTGGTTTTAAGCCTGAACAAATTATATTTACACCAAATGGTGTTTCGTTAAGTGAAATTGAAGAAGCTGCTAAATTAGGGGTTAAAATAAATATTGACAACCTTTCTATTTTAGAGCAATTTGGTACTAAATATCCTAAAACACCTGTTTGTATTAGAATTAATCCGCATGTTATGGCGGGGGGAAATAGTAAAATTTCTGTAGGTCATATAGATTCTAAATTCGGGATTTCTATTCATCAAATTCCGCATATACTGCGTATTGTAGAAAATACAAAAATGACTATTAATGGTATTCATATGCATACTGGTAGTGATATTTTAGATATTGAAGTGTTTCTTTATGCTAGTGAAATATTATTTGAAACTGCTAAACAGTTTAAAAACTTAGATTTTATAGACTTTGGCTCTGGTTTTAAAGTACCTTATAAAGCAGGTGATATTGAAACCAATATTGAAGAATTAGGAAAAAAATTAGGTGCTAGATTTAATGAGTTCTGTAAAGACTATGGCAAAGAACTTACACTTGCCTTTGAACCAGGTAAATTTTTAGTAAGCGAAGCCGGAAGTTTTTTAGTTAATGTAAATGCTGTTAAGCAGACCACATCAACTGTTTTTGCTCAAATTAATTCTGGTTTAAACCACTTAATTAGACCTATGTTTTATGGTTCTCACCATGACATTGTAAATATTTCTAATCCAAATGGAAAAGAACGTTTTTATACTGTAGTAGGTTACATTTGTGAAACTGATACCTTTGGAAGTAATAGACGTATTAATGAAATAAATGAAGGTGATATTCTTTGTTTTAAAAATGCAGGCGCTTATTGTTTTTCAATGGCTAGTAACTATAATTCAAGATTTAGACCTGCCGAAGTTTTGTGGTATAAAAATAAAGCACACTTAATAAGAGAAAGAGAAACTTTTGAAGACATCACAAGAAATCAAATTGAAGTAGATTTTAGCTCTAAAAAAGTAAAAGAATTGGTTAAATAAATCAAGATTATATCTTAGTTATAAAAATGCTCAACGTTTGTTGGGCATTTTTTGTTAAAAATTATACTATCTTTCTTTTCGCTTAAATTTCTATTTCAATGAAACAAGACGAAGGGTTAAAAAGAAGTATTGGCACCATTGGTTTATCCGCCAATATTATAAACGTAATTATTGGAGCTGGTATCTTTGCGCTTCCTGCAGTTGTAGCTTCAAAAATGGGAGCTTCAAGTATTTTAGCCTTTATCTGTTGTGGTATTTTAGTAGCCCTTGTTATGCTTTGTTTTGCAGAAGTAGGAAGTAAAGTTACTACCACAGGTGGTCCGTACACTTATATAGAAACTGCCTTTGGAAAATACGCAGGTTTTCTTGGTGGCATCTTTATAATAAGTGGTACTTTATTCGCTGATGCAGCGGTATCTAATGCTTTGGTTAATATGCTAGCTTCTATCTTTCCTGCCTTTGAACAAAGTTGGTTAAGGTTACTATTTTTATTTCTAATCTTTTTTGGACTTGCGGGAGTAAATGTATTAGGTATAAAACAAGGTATTGGATTGGTTAAATTCAATACCCTTGCTAAGTTAATTCCTTTATTAATTTTAGTAACATTGGGTTGGAAAGGTGTTTCTTTTGAAAACCTAGCTATTGATACTTTTCCTGATATAAAAACCTTAGGTGAAACATCCCTTATTTTATTTTTTGCATTTCAAGGGGCAGAAACCGGTTTGGTTGTTGGCGGTGAAGTTAAAGCCCCAAAGAGAACGGTACCAAAAGGTATTTTAATTAGTATTTCTTTTGTTGTACTTATTTATATGTTAATTCAAACCGTTTGCCAAGGTGTTTTAGGAGCTACTTTACCAAACTTTGAAGTATCTCCTCTAGCCGAAACAGCAAAAGTGGCATTAGGCCCTATAGGTTTTACTATTTTATTTATAGGTGCTATGGTTTCTATGTTTGGCTACATGAGTGGTGCCATACTTAATAATCCAAGAATATTATATGCTTTATCAAGAGATAGAGTTATCCCTGTATCTTTTTTGTCAAAAATTCATAAATCTTTTTCAACCCCAACTTATGCTATTATTGTTTATGCCATAATTGCTTTTATAATAGCAGCTTCAGGAAATTTTAAAAAACTGGCTGTAATAGCCAGTAGCGCTATGTTATTGGCTTATTTAGGTGTATGCTTATCTGTTATCAAACTACGATTAAGTAAAAAACTAAATTCTGAAGGGTTTAAAATTCCTGGTGGATTACTAGTACCAATACTTTCTGCCTGTTTAATCATTTATTTTTTAACAAATATTCCTTTTAACGAGCTTATAATTACTCTAGTACTCATTGGTATTTTATCCCTTATTTATTTAGTGATAAGACAATTTTCTATTAAAGCACCATAAAAACTTCTACCAAATACCATTAGATTTAGTTAAAATAAGAGGTTCTCTATCCGTTACCATAATTGTATGTTCATGTTGAGTAATATATCCACCTTTATTACCTACAAGTGTCCAACCATCACTTAACCCCATGGCTGTAGTAGATTTAGTTGATATAAATGTTTCTATAGCAACAGTAGTATTCTTTTTAAATCTTTCTTTATTTCTTTTTACTCTGTAATTTAAAATATTTTCTGGTTGTTCATGTAAACTTCGTCCAACACCATGCCCTGCAAGATTTTTAATTACCTTATACCCATATTTTTTTGCTTCAGATTCTATAAGATAACCAATATCTGAAATTTTTGTTCCTCCTCTAATACTATATATTGCTTTATGCAAAATCTCTTTTGAAGCGTTTACAAGAGGTTGGTGATTATAAATATCTTTACCTAGCACAAAAGACCCTCCGTTATCTGACCAAAATCCGTTCAATTCTGCAGAAACATCAATATTAATAAGATCACCTTCTTTAAGAGTTTTTTTACTTGAAGGTATTCCATGAGCCGCTTCTTTATTAACACTAATACAAGAATAACCAGGAAACCCATACGTTTCATAAGGTGCAGATTTTGCTCCATATGATTTTAAAATATTTCCTCCATATTCGTCTAACTCTTTAGTAGACATTCCTACTTCGGCATATTCACGCATTTGTTTAAGTGTTTTTGCAACAACTTCACTAATCCTTTTCATGCCTTTAAGCTCAGACTCTTTAGTTATAGACATATAATTTAAGATTTTACTTTCCCACTAAAAACACTCACTTTAGAATTAAACGGGTTACCTGTAGCTCTACGTAACATCACTACTTGCCCACAATGCCATAATGCATCAGCAATAGGTCCGTTTAACATGTTCCAAAAAGGAACAGGGGTTTCTTCAAACTTAAATGTTTCTTTAGGTGTTTTTAAAGCATCAGATACTACTTTTAAATTGTGAAGTGTTTGCTTTCTTAATTCAGTAAAATCTAAATCTTCTTTAGTTTCGTCTTTATTATTTTCTAAAATAGAATTTCTGATAAACTTTGAAAGCCCGTATAAATGCTCAATAGTCTCTTGAGAAGAGCGACTTGTTTCACTTATCTTATAAATTAAATCTTCATTTCTTAAGCCTTCTGTAGCCCAATAATATCTAAAACCTAATCCGTCAACCATTCTAGCAACTAAAAAATTAGAATTATAGGTTTCTGGATAATCTTCAATTTCATAAAAAGGGAGTTTTTCCATAGTGTTTTGTGCAAAATTATATGTTGAAACTAAAAGTGTTAAGGCAATAAAAAATAGTCTATTCATTATTTAATTGTTGTTTGTATTGTTCAATATTTACTTTAATATCTTCTTCTAATTCTGGTTCTACAATGTCTGTATAAGTTTTTAAAACATCATACATAATTTTAGCTACAATATATCGTGCCGAAGGTTTATCGTCTGCAGGTATTGTGTACCATGGCGCGTGTTCCTTAGATGTTCTGTTTATGGCATCTTGATAACATTCTTGATATGTATCCCAAAGTTTTCGCTCTTTTAAATCTCCTGGTGAAAATTTCCAGTTTTTCTCTTGTTTGTTCAAACGCCTTAATAAGCGGTATTTTTGTTCATCTTTAGATAAGTTTAAAAAGAACTTAAAAATTAGAGTGCCATTATCAGCAACGTGTTTTTCAAAATTATTTATTTGCTCAAAACGTTTGTCCCAAAAAGCATCATTTATATCATCAACAGTATTAATAGTAGGTATGTTTTCACCTAAAATATATTCAGGATGTACTCGTGTTACCAGCACATTTTCATAGTGTGTTCTATTAAAAACACCAAATCGTCCTCTTTCTGGTAAAGCAATATAATGTCTCCATAAATAGTCGTGTTTTAATTCTAATTCCGTAGGTACTTTAAAACTATGTACCTCTACTCCTCTTACATTAAAATCTTTAAAAACTTCACGTATTAAACTGTCTTTTCCAGCAGTATCCATACCTTGTAAACATACTAAAACACCATATTTTCCATGAGCGTACATGGTATCTTGTAATTTGCCAAGTTTCTTTCTTACTTTTTTTAATTCTTTCTCTGCATCATCTATTACAACCTTTGTTGGTCTATCTTTCAAGAGTATATTTGAAGTTACTTTATAATCACTCATTGGCCTAAAGTTTATTTTGTAGTAAATATAGCTAAAACCACAATTTCTTTAACTCAGAAAAATCACTTAAATAAATATCATAAAAAAGTTAATGAGTTTTAACGTCTATATTTTTTTATCAACGGCTTAATAGCAATAATAATTAATATTAGGGAAATCAAGACTATAAAAAAAGGGAAATCTCTTGTATTATTTAACTGGTCAAGTTTTAGAGGCAACTCACTAAACAATGTTCCTTTTTGAAATGAATTAGAAATCATAGTATCAAAATATAGATAAAGCTTTAAAATAATAACCACATAAATAATATATGTAAAATACTACTTATTTTGTTTTTCGACGAACTACACGTTTATTTAATCGGATTTTTGTAAATTTGACATACCTACTTATTAACCAACCCCAAATACGATGAAAAAAATATACATTTTTTTACTCGCAGTTCTCTCATTAACACAGCTTAATGCTCAAGATTTTTGTTCTGATGCAGATTCAAATCTTATATACGCATATTCCAATGTGAAGTCTGCTTATGAAGCTAATAATATCGATCATTTAAAGTATTATTCTGAAAAGTCTATAGAATCTTTTGAGAAAGCTAAAGTTAATTTGAAAAGTTGCGGATCTAAAAAAGCTTATACTTTAGCAGCACATTGCGCTGAATTAATAGCAAAAGTTGAAAGTCAAGAAACTTTTGAAGACGGACGCTTTTTTGTTAAAAGAGCAAGAGACTCCGTTCAAAAAAGTATTACTGCCTTAAATGAATTTACAGCTAGTAATGCTCAAGACGAATTTGCTGGCGATGATACTACTATAATAGCTAGTGTAAGCGACTCTAATACTGGTGATGCCAGTGCTGAATTATCTGCATTACAAATTGAACAGGAGCGCTTAGAACAACAACGATTAGAGTTAGAAGCTAAGAAAAAAGAAATTGCTAAAAAATTAGCAAAGCAAAAAGAAATGGCTACTGCACTTGAAAAAGAAAAGCTTATTAATAAATATGAAGAAGCGCTTTCTGAAAATATTGAAACTTATAATCAGCTTTTAGAAACGTATGGAAGTACTTCAAAAGTGAAGCCAAATACTTCAGGTAAAAAAGACTTGATGAATAAAAGCGTGATTGAAATTAAGGCTTTTTACATTGATAACATTAAACAGGTTACCAATGCTTATTTAGAAGAATTGAACGATATTTAATAAAAAAACGGTCTAAAAAGTAATTTGCTTTGTCAACCTGAACTTGTTTCAGGTTCTCAAAAAATCAAAATTAAACTTTAATATTCTGAAACAACACTTCGGCTGCGCTCAGTGTGACATTTCAGAATGAACAGTTTGGGTACTTTTTAGACCGCTTTTATTTTACTTTGCCGCAAAGAGTTTTACATCTTCTTCACTTACCTCAGAACTTCCAAGGATAATTAAGCGTTCAATAACGTTTCTTAACTCTCTAATATTTCCTGTCCAGTCATAATCTTGTAATAATTTAATGGCTTTATCAGAAAACGTTTTTTGAGCAGTTCCTTGTTCATCAGCAATCTTCTTAGTAAAATGATTGATAAGCAACGGAATATCATCTCTTCTATCATTTAAAGCTGGAACTTTAACTAAAATAACTGCTAACCTATGATATAAATCTTCACGGAATTTACCATCGGCAATTTCCTTTTTTAAATCTTTATTAGTAGCTGCAATAACACGTACATCTACTTTAATATCTTTATCACTACCTACACGCTGAATTCTATTTTCTTGTAATGCTCTTAGTACTTTAGCTTGCGCTGATAAACTCATGTCTCCTATTTCATCTAAAAAAATAGTTCCGCCATTGGCAGCTTCAAACTTTCCCGCTCTGTCTTTATTAGCACTTGTAAAAGCACCTTTAACATGTCCAAACAATTCACTTTCTATCAACTCACTTGGTATAGCTGCACAATTTACTTCAATCATATTAGCTTTAGAACGTTCACTTTTTTCATGTAACCAATGCGCTACTATCTCTTTTCCTGTTCCGTTAGGTCCAGTAATTAAAACGCGAGCATCTGTAGGTGCAACCTTTTCAATAATATCTTTAATCTGAGAAATGGCTTTACTCTCTCCTACCATTTCATACTTTTTACTAACCTTTTTCTTTAGCTTTTTGTTTTCAACAACTAATTCTTTTCGATCTAAAGCATTTCTAACAGTATTTAATAACCTGTTTAAATCTGGTGGTTTTGAGATATAATCAAAAGCTCCTAAGCGCATTGTATTTACTGCTGTGTCTAAATCACCATGACCAGAAATCATTACCATTGGTATTTCTGGTTTTATTTTTTTCACAGCTTCTAATACCTCAACACCATCCATTTTTGGCATCTTAATATCACAAAGCACTAAATCATAGTCCTCTTTTTTTATTTTTTCTATTCCTGCTAAACCATCTTCAGATTCTTCTACTTGGTAGTCACTACTTTCTTCTGAAAGTATCTTTACAAGTACTCTTCTAATAGCAGCTTCATCTTCTATTACTAGTATTTTTTTTGGCATCCTTTATTCGTTTTTACTATAAACATACACATCTCTCTGCGGAAATGGTATTTTTATATTGTTCTCATTAAATACTTTATCAATTTTATAACGTAAATCGCTCTTAATAAGCGGTACGTTAAAACTATCACTTATGTAAAAATGCAATTTAAATTTTAAAGCACTATCTCCAAAATCTTCAAAAAGCACACTGGGATCTGGTTTATTCAATATAGCTTTCTCCTGAATTGCAATTCCTAATAGCAATGCTTTTACTAAATCAACATCTGTACCATAAGCAACTCCAATCTCTACAAATTCTCTTGTTACAACGTTATTTTGAGTCCAGTTATATAAAATTTCACTTAAAAATTTATGATTAGGTATTACCAACATTTTATCATCATTAGTAATGGCTTTTGTGGTTCTTAAACTTACATGTGTTACTTTACCTATTTTACCATCTATTTCAATAATATCATTTACAGTAATTGTTCTATCTAATAAAATGAAAACTCCAGAAATGATATCCTGAAATAATTTTTGCATTCCAAAACCAATACCAACAAACAACGCTGTAGACGCAGCAAAAAGAGCTGTCATTTTTATACCTGATGTATTTAAAACAACAACAATAACTATACTAAATACAATATACTTTATAAATGTAAATACTGTTTTAAATCGATATTTATCGTCTTCTCTAAGCTTTCTTGAAGCTACTAACCGAATAGACCTTAAAATAAAATGAGTTATTAATAATGCTGCTAGAAGTAGTAGTATAGTGCCAGGGGTAATATGAATATTTTCCCCTAAAGGAAATTCTTTATCTAGAAACTCTTTTATTTCCTCCATAATTAATATTTAATCCACTTAATGATCTCTTTATAACTAGGTTTTTTGCCATACATTAAAATACCAACCCTATAAATCTTTGCAGCAAACCAAACAGTCAACATAAATGTTCCTATTAAAATTACGAAAGATAGCAACTGCTGCCAAATAGGTACTCCAAAAGGAATACGCATTAACATAACCACAGGCGATGTAAATGGTATAAACGAAAATACTGTTGAAACAGTTCCGTGCGGATCTTCAATTACTGTAAAAATACCAATATAAACCGCCAAAATTAATGGCATTAATATGGGAAGCATAAATTGCTGCGTGTCTGTTTCATTATCTACGGCAGCACCTATAGCAGCGTAAAGAGAACTATACAATAAATAACCTCCAATAAAGAAAAAGATAAATGCTACAATGACATTTAATAATGGCATATTAAAAAACGATGCTAGTATATTTTGTATTTCTACATTTAAACCAGAATTTACAACAGATTGTTCTAGTACTTGCTGCTGTGGTGTTTGAACATCCATAATATCAATACCTAAAATAGCTGTAGCCACTGTTGTTAATATTCCGAATAAAATTACCCAAATAACAAACTGAGTGATACCAGCTAAAGAAGTACCTATAATTTTACCTAACATGAGTTGTACTGGCTTTACCGAAGAAATAATCACTTCTATAATTCTACTGGTTTTTTCTTCAATGACACTTCGCATGATCATATTACCATAAATAATGATAAACATAAACAGTAAATAACCAGCTGCACAGCCAAAAATAAGTTTTATAACACTATCAACTTTTGAAGATTCTTCACCAGAAAAATTCTCTTGCCCAATGTTTACCCAAACTTTAGAGTCCTCTAATTTTGATATATCGATCTTTAGTTCCCTTCTTTTTAATTCTGTTAGTTTTCTATTTAATTTATTCTCTAAATCATTTATAAAAGTCAAAGATGGAGACTCTTCTGAATAAAATTTTATATGCTTTGAAATAGAATCTACATTGATATTTTTAGGTATATGTAATAAACCATAATTTGAAGTTTCCTTCATAGTTTCTTTGGCTACATCAATGGTAATACCATTTAATTTATGATATTTTGTAGTTTTAGTTTCTTTAAAAACATCTTGAACCAAACCAGATTCATCTAAAATTGAAATAGTCCTTACTTTATCTTTATTTAAATTAGTTAAATATGCTATAACTCCTGCAAGTACCATCATTATAATTGGACTTAAGATAGTCATTATAATGAACGATTTGTTTCTAACCTTTGTTAAATATTCTCGTTTTATTATTAATGGGAGATGATTCATAACTAGTTATTCTGTACTGTTTGAATAAAAATATCGCTAGCAGTTGGTATGACCTCAACAAAATGATTGATATAGGCTTGTTTGTTTAAAAACGAAATTAAATCTTGTGCTTTTTCATTTTCTGAAAGTTTGATATTTAACTTTAAATCATCATTTAACGATTTAAAATTTGCTTCAGAAATTGTAAACTTTTCAGTTAAACTTTCTTTTAATACTGATTGATTTTCAGACTCTAAACCTACTTCAAATGTATTCGTTTTATATTGTCTTTTTATGTCAATCAATTTCCCTTCAATTAACTTATTAGATTTATTAATGAGTGCAATATCATCACATAACTCTTCTACGGATTCCATTCTATGCGTTGAAAAAATAACCGTTGCTCCATTTTCGCGCAAGCGTAAAATCTCGTCTTTAATTAAATTGGCGTTTATAGGATCAAACCCTGAAAAAGGTTCATCAAAAATTAACAACTTTGGGTTATGTAGCACTGTTACAACAAACTGTATCTTTTGCGCCATTCCTTTTGAAAGCTCTTGAATTTTTTTGTTCCACCAGTCTCCAATTTCTAATCTATCAAACCAATATTTTAAGCGTTGTTTTGCTTCAGCTTTGCTCAACCCTTTTAATTGGGCTAAGTACAAAGCCTGCTCACCAACCTTCATAGATTTATACAAACCGCGCTCTTCTGGTAAATAACCAATATCTTTAATATGCGAAGGGTTTAGCAAATCTCCATCTAAATGTACTGTACCAAAATCTGGCATGGTTATTTGATTTATAATACGAATTAAGGTGGTTTTTCCTGCACCATTGGGTCCTAAAAGCCCAAAAATACTTCCTTTAGGAACTGTAATTGATACATTATTAAGGGCTTTATAATCTCCAAAGTTTTTAGAAACTTGATTAACTTCTAATAAGTTACTCATACTTTTATTTATAGATCTTGATGTTTGTAAATATAAAAAAGTTTGTCTGAGACTTTAAGGAATTGTTACAGTAAATAATCATCTAGATTATATTACGGGGATATAAACAAAACCCATCCTTAATAAAACTGTTAAGGATGGGAAAAAAATTGCTATGAAAAAGAAAAATTACCACTAAAATAAATTTAGTGATACTTCAAATATAGTTCTTTTTTCAATATTATTAACAAATATGCCCTATAACTTGTAAATTAATAATTTAAAGCTTAGGGCATTTAGTTTATTTTAATACTTAAAAAAGCTGAATTTTAAGAGAACATATCTTTTACCTTTTCAAAGAAAGATTTATCACTTTTCTCTGGTTTAGGCTCAAAATGCTCGTCTTCTCGCATGTTTTCAAAAAACTCTTTTTGCTGCTTACTAAGTGTTTTAGGCGTCCATACATTTACGTGTACTAATAAATCTCCTTTACCATAACCGTTAATACTTGGAATTCCTTTTCCGCGTAAGCGTAAAATTTTACCAGATTGTACACCTGCTTCTACCTTAATTCTTACTTTTCCAGTAACTGTATCTATTTCTTTAGATGTTCCTAAAACAGCATCAGAGAAACTCACATACAAATCGTAATGTAAATTATCACCTTCACGCTGTAATTTTTCATGAGGTTCTTCTTCAATAACCACTAAAATGTCTCCAGAAATACCATTTCCTGGTGCTTCGTTTCCTTTTCCAGAAACTTTTAACTGCATACCTTCAACTACACCTGCAGGAATTTTTATAGAAACTGTTTCTTCTGCTATTTTTAAACCTTGTGCATCTGCATCAGCTGGTTTTTTATCTATAGTCTCACCTGCTCCACCACACACATTACATGGTGATGATGTCTGCATTCTACCTAAAATAGTATTGGTAATACGCGTAACTTGACCTGTACCATTACATGTAGAACATGTTTTATAAGTTGTTCCAGGTGCTTGTACTTTACGCTTTACTTTTATTTTCTTTTCAACACCATTGGCAATTTCTTCTAAAGTAAGTTTTACTCTTATTCTAAGGTTACTTCCTTTAACTCTACGTTGACCGCCTCCGCCGCCAAAGCCAGAGAATCCGCCAAAGCCACCGCCAAAAATATCACCAAACTGACTGAATATGTCATCCATATTCATGCCACCTCCGCCAAAACCACCACCATTTTCAAAGGCTTGATGACCATATTGATCATAACGTGCTTTTTTATCGGCATCACTTAAAATTTCATAAGCCTCGGCAGCTTCTTTAAATTTAGCCTCAGCTTCTTTATTATCCGGATTTTTATCAGGGTGAAATTCTATCGCCTTTTTACGGTACGCTTTTTTTATTTCTGAAGCACTAGCACCTTTACTAATACCTAATACTTCGTAATAATCTCTTTTTGCCATGTCTTAGTTTTATTGCCCAATAACAACTTTAGGGAATCTAATTACCTTCTCTCCTAGCTTATATCCTTTTTCTATAACATCAATAATCTTTCCTTTCATATCGTCTGTAGGCGCTGGAATTTGTGTTACTGCCTCATGATCATCAGCATTAAAAACTTCTCCTTTTTCAACCTTTACAGCTGTTAAACCTTTTTGCTCTAGAGTAGATAACATTTTTTGATAAATAAGCACAACACCTTTACGTAACTCTTCAGCTTCTTTATCTTCTTCTATATGCGTTAAAGCACGCTCAAAATCATCAATAATTGGTAGTAATGCTACCATTACTTCTTCATTTGCCGTTTTAAATAAATCTAAACGTTCTTTTGATGTTCTTTTTTTATAATTTTCAAATTCTGCAAATAAACGTAAAAACTTATCTTTTTCTTGTTGAACTTCTTCTTGTAGTTTTTCTTCAACACTTTGCTCCTCAACCGGTACTTCTGCTTCAACAGTTTCGGTTTGTGTAGTATCTACTTGTTCTTGTTCTATATCTGCGTTTTTTTCTTTTTTACTCATTGTTACATTTAAATTATGCAATTACTCAATTTAGTTGGCAAAAGTACTGCCATTATTATAAAAATGTCAAAATGTCACCAATTATTTTTATTTTTTTTGTGCCGATAATAAATCTTACTTTTCAGTTAAATTTATAATCCATTATTATGAAATCCATATTCACACTTTTCTCCTTAGTTCTGCTTCTTTTTTCCTGTAATTATTCAAACGAAAAAACAAACCCAGATAAAGAAGAGTGGCTGTCTTTATTTAATGGAAGAGACCTGAAAAATTGGGATATTAAATTTGCTGGTCATGAGGTTAATGACAATTATAATGAAACTTTTATAGTTGAAGATAGTATGATTAGGGTAGTATATGATAAGTATGAAAATTTTGATAATAAATTTGGACACATGTATTACAAAACACCTTTTTCTCATTACAAAATGAGTTTTGATTATAGGTTTACGGGTGAACAAATTGAAGGTGGTTCTCCTTGGAATGTTAGAAATAGTGGTATAATGCTTCATTCCCAATCGGCTGCTAGTAATGAAATTGGACAAACATTCCCCGTTTCTGTAGAGTTACAATTGTTGGGAGGCCTTAATAAAGGGGAAAGAACTACTGCTAATGTTTGCACGCCCGGAACTGCAGTGATTATGGGTGACACTATAAATTTTGATCATTGTATAAAATCTAATTCTAAAACATATAACGGTGACCAATGGGTACATGTTGATGCTACTATTATAGGTGGTAATTATATGGAATTTATTATTGAAGGAACTTCTGTTTTGCGTTTTGAAAAACCTCAAATTAATGGCGGTTTTATTCATGAAAAACAAGAAGGTAAAGACTGGTATAAGGCCAAAATAATTGAGAGTAAAGAAAACTGGATTTCTAAAAAAGGAACTATTTTATCTGAAGGTTATATTGCTTTGCAAGCAGAAAGTAGCCCTGTAGATTTTAAAAATATTAAGCTTTTAGATTTATGTGGCTGTATGGATAAAAACGCCAAAAATTATAAATCTTATTACGTAAAAGACAAACCTGAAAGTTGTAAATATTAAAATGACATATACAATATAATCTTTCAGCTTTTATTAATAAAATACCTCTATTTAAAAAATAAAATTGACGTTACTCTATTCTTTTTTGCAATCACAAGTTCCTGTTGATTTAGCTTGACTACGATATTCTGTTTGATCTGAATTATTTTGTCTTTCCTCTGTTTTCAGAAGCTCACTTGATTCTTCAAAATAAACACAAGAAGTTTCTTTACATTTTCCATGGCAGGCATTCCCTGAAGCTTCTCTTGCTTTAGTTTGTGCTTCTGTATCTGCTTCTTTTTCAGTTGCTTTCCAAGAACTCCATTTCGTAGCAGAAGATTTTACTGGATAACAATCTCTATTTAATATTTCGCTTTCCATATCTATATATCTATCCATCTGAAGTTAATTTTCCCCTTGATTCTGAACAATCTGCTGAAGTTCTATATGGGACTTCAGATTCGTGTAAAACGGTTCTCTTTGGTGGCGTTTCATTACAAAACAGTACTATTTTAGTAATAACACTGCCAAAACATATATTAACAGGTAGATTAATTGTACGCGTAAACAAACCATCATTACCTTTTTTTGCTTTCGCCATTTCATGAACTCTCTCAATCTGAGCACCTGTTTCTGCATCAAACCCCCTAACTGTAATTTCCATGAATATGTTACACCTGTTGTTAGCTTCTAATTTTTCAATAATTTCTTTTGGAGGATAAGCTTGAGATTCATAAATCTCATTATCTGTTTGGTCATCAATAGTTAAAGCTTCCCATCTCATAGCTCTTCGTAATTTTTTTTCGAGTTCGAATAATTCAGATAAACGTCTTCGCAAAATTTCGGCTCCACCTATAGCTACTAGACCTAATAAAACTGTTATGATGACCTGTCTTTTTACAAGAGTTTTCCCAAGAGTTTTTCCTACTGGAGGCTTCGTTTTAAAAGGCTGTTTTGTTACTGGATCAATTAGAGCGGAATCTACAGGTTTAAATGCATCTAACAAACCTGTTACAGCACCAATAGCATCTTTCCCGAACTTTTTAACAATTAACATCGTAATGAGAGAAATTGTAATTTCTCCAAAAGTTGGGGGCTCCTGTCCAAAAACTTCTTTAAAAAGTTCTTTAAAAGTTTTATCAGCTTCAGCTTGAATTAATTTCAAACGTTCGGCTTTTTCTTGTAGTTCTTGAAGAACAGTATCTCTATCTAAATCGGGATCAAATGCAGGGTCTCCATTTTTATCCCAGTCTTCTTGTTCTCTGAGCCATTTATCTTCTAGTTTTAAACTTGACATAATAGTTATTTGGATTTGATTAATTAAAATTCACTTCCATAAATATAACAAAAACAAATCATAAACAACTAATAATTAGACTCTTAAAAACAAAACAATTGAAAAACCCCACCAGCAAAAATTATTTCGTTTCTTACTAAACAAAATTTGTAATATTTTTCTTTGTTACGCAACCAATTTAAGGTTAAGGTATCTTAAATAAAAAAGAAAATTATGAAACACTTCAACATTTTACTAGTTTTCATTTTCCTAATTAATCAAAGCTGTTGTTTTTATTGCAATGATGATGATGGTAGTATAGTTAACTCTAGTCACTACGAACCTGTCTACGCTTCTAGAACTGAACTTAATAATTCTATACAACTAAAATCAGCACAAGACATTATAAATTCTGGGAAAATTTATGTGATTGAGGACTTATTATTTGTAGGAGAAGAGCGAGAAGGTTTTCATATTTTTGATAACTCTAACCCCCAAGATCCTAAAAAAATAAAATTTCTTAAAGTTATAGGTGCTACAGATTTAGCTATAAGAGATAATATACTCTATGTAAACCAAGTTACAGATTTAGTGGCCTTGAATTATGATAAAGAAAACCAAACTGTTACGCTTACTAAACGCATTGAAAACACGTTTCCTGTATTAATTTCTCCCGATGGATATCATGATCTTGATACTCCTCAAAACAGTATTGTAATTAATTGGAAACTTAAACTTTAAGTGAAATGAAAAAATTATTTTATTTACTATTAATAACAGCCATTATTACAGTTTATTTTTCTTGTTCTGATGATAGCGATACTTCAAATCAACCAAGTGATGGGCAAGGTGGTTCTTTAGCTACATTTACTCTAAAAGGAGATTATCTTTATGTTGTAGATGAGTTTGATTTAAACGTTTTTAGCATTGCAAAAACCGATGAGCCTGTTTTGGTTAATAGTGTTCCTGTAGGTTTTGACATAGAGACTTTATTTAGTTACAAAGACTACTTGTATATAGGGTCTCGTAATGGTATGTTTATTTATGATTTAGACAACCCTGAATTTCCTAGTAGGTTATCTGGCGTACAACACTTCACAGCTTGTGATCCTGTAGTGGCAAATGATACACATGCTTATGTAACTCTGCATAGCAATGTTATATGTGGAAATGCTATAAATGTCCTTGAAATTTATGATGTTACTAATGTAACTAACCCTATTCTTATTAGTTCTAGAAACTTAATTTCTCCTAAAGGATTAGGATTATACGGAAACTATTTAATAGTATGCGATGATGAAATTAAAATCTTTGACGTAAGCGACCCTAAAAACTCAAAATTAGTTAAAGCAATAAATAATGAAGCCTTTGATGTTATTATTAGAGATAATTTATTAATTGCTATAGGAAATACTGGTTTGTACCAATATAATTTAGAAACTACCACTGATGGTGTTGATTATACAGCATTGAGCTCTATTGACATATAATTATAAAAACTCTCGATACTGCATCACTCTAAAATCAAAAGTAGAAAAACTAGGATTTTTATTTTTTAATTCCTGATACTTTTTCATACTCCCAACGGCTCTATTTGCACTACCAGAAGCTGATGTAAGAGATACGGTTTTGATGATTCTATTTTTCTTTGAAGCAGATTTCTGCGCTTCAATCGGAATGACGAATTGATGAACTCTTGGAATTTCATTAGAAACCAATTCAAGCTTTAATCCATAATCTTTTATATGTCTT
Source organism: uncultured Flavobacteriaceae bacterium (assembly GCA_947487895.1). Taxonomy (GTDB): domain Bacteria; phylum Bacteroidota; class Bacteroidia; order Flavobacteriales; family Flavobacteriaceae; genus Seonamhaeicola. Next base: position 44,735 of record CANKYF010000008.1, on the reverse strand, counting down.
CTAAAAAAATATTCAGGACCGTTTTTACTATTACCTCCTGTAAATAGAATAGTTTCAATGCTTGGATACTTTTTTACATAGCTAATTACGTCCCGTAGTTTGATATTTTGCATTCCTAAATCTGAAGCATCAATTTTTTCACGTTCTGCACTTTCAACAATATCACAAACACCTATTCTATGTTCTATTAAAAATTGTTTACGTTCATTGATAGCTTCTTGAGAATTATCATAACGTAACCCTAAATTATGAATTTTATCAATGTATAACCATAGAGAATTATAATAGCTACCGTAGCAGAAATTCACATCTTTTTCTAACAATTCACCTGTAGAAAATCTAGGTGGTGGCAATGTACCAACTATTAATTTCTTAGTGTTATTCTTAATGAATGGTTTGTATGGATGTCTGTGTTTGAACATATTATGGTTAAACTTGTTATAATTTTCACTAAATTTAAAAAGAACAAATTAAACAAAACATTATGGGTAAAGGCGATAAAAAATCTAAACGTGGAAAAATTCACAGTGGCACTTATGGAGTGAGACGACCTAAAAACAAGAAATTAAGAACTTTAAAGAAAGAAAAAACTAAATAGAAAACTTCCTCGATACATATTGAAATCACTCGAAGTGATATATTCTAAATAGTTTGTAGTAGTTTTTCAACCTCTACAATAGTACTTCTGTACAAACGTTGATTAGGCTTAGTCATATGTTGAGATTCAGATACTATTGACTCTAAAATTTCTTTAGCTTCTTCAGTTTTATCACGGTTTAGCAAAAACTTAGCATATATAAAACGTTCATTGTAAAATGAAAAACGCACATCTATATTTTTTAGGTGTGCTTCAGCTTCATCTAATTTACCTTCTTTTTCAAGCGCTAATCCGTAAATGAATTGTGTTCTAGATTTAGCAAATTCCTTGTGGGTTTTAACACCTTCCGTATACTCTAAAATACTTTTGTAATCTTCAATGTTATAAAAAGCTTCTACCATCTTTTTAATAACATAAAAATCATTTTGCATATTCCCATCTAAGGCTTCTTTATAATGGGTAATAGCGTTTTGGTTATCGCCAATTTCTAAATATGCATCTGCTAAATTTACTCTGTTTTGATATGATTCAGAAAACTGTAATTGCTTTTCTAAATCTTTAATTTTTTTAGTGGGATTAATGATATTAGTGATTTCGCTTGTGATTTTTTCAGCATCACGTTTATTATACACCTGCATTATTAAGTAGATAATAGATCCAATTGCAGGAATAAACAGAATTAAATATATCCAGTAATAGTTGTTTTTATATTTCACCACATGATAAATACAAAACGCTTGTAACGCAATTACAATATAATACCACATAGTAAGCCTATCTAATAAAAACTAATTCAGTATTGGTAGACATATTCTCACTAAATCCATAGCCTTCATAATTAAAGCCCTTTACATCATCAATAGTATTTGCATTTGTGTCAATAACATAACGCGCCATATACCCTCTTGCCAGTTTAGCAAATGTCATGATGGTTTTATATTCTCCGTTTTTAAAATCTTTAAAATTGGCAGTAATAACAGGTACTTTTAAACCTTTTATATCAATAGCTTTGAAATATTCGTTACTTGCCAAGTTTAAAAATAATTCGTCATCTTCCAGCTCTTCATTTAAAGCTTTAGTAATAGTTTGCTTCCAGAATTCGTATAAATTCTTTTTTACACCTACTGGAAATTTAGTGCCCATTTCTAGACGGTAAGGCTGAATTAAGTCCGTAGGTTTTAACAAACCATATAATCCTGAAAGTATTCTAACAGTATCTTGTAATTTATCTAATTTATCTTGCGGAATAGAGTAAGCATCAAACCCTCTATATACATCTCCACTAAAAGCATATACCGCAGGTCTAGCATTATCTGTTGTAAATGGTAATTGCCATTCTTGATTGCGTTCATAATTTAACTGCCCCAAAGCATCTGAAATCTTCATAAGCTTAGATAAACTTTTAGCAGATTTCTTTTTAAGTAACTTATTTAAACGCTCAGATTGTTTTAAAAATAAAGCTTCTGTTTGCATGTCATTTGGTAACTCACTTTCAAAATTAAGCGACTTAGCTGGTGATAAAACTAGTTTCATTTAGTTGATTTCTTTGTTATTTCCACTTACACTACAATTTCGCTCAGTGACCAAATGGAAAACTGTGAATTTACAAACCAAAGTTACAATTACTAAAAGACTTTTGAAAATAAGAATTATCCTCCTTTTTTGCTACTAGCAACTTAAAACGCTATTTGTAATCATAAATTCATACCTTTATATGCCAACAAAAAAATAATAAAAAACTACATACCAATAAGTTACCACAAACACTTTGTGTTAAAATATTAATTATGAAGAGGTCATTAAAACTATACAGCATTATTCTATTAACAGTAACGATTTTTGCTTGTAAAGAGCAAAAACAACAAATACTAATACAAGATGTTAGTGGAATTCACGAATTAACTTCAGATAAAATATGGTTATCTCATGAGCATATATTAGTTGATTTTATAGGAGCTGATAGTATACAACCTAATAAATGGGACCATGATTCCATTATAAAAACAATAACCCCATATTTTGATGAAATTAAAAATTTTAATGTGGATTATTTTGTTGATTGTACTCCAAATTATCTTGGAAGAGACGTTGTACTTCTTGAAAAAATAGCAAACAAAACAGGTATTAAAATTATAACTAATACTGGTTTTTACGGTGCACGTGGTAATAAATTTATACCAAAACATGCAAAAAAAATGTCTCCAGAAGCGCTTTCTGAAATATGGATTAATGAGTTTAAAAATGGTATTAACGAGACCTCTATCAAACCTGGTTTTATAAAAATAGGAGTAGATAATACCAATCCTTTAGATAGTATACATCAAAAATTGGTAAAGGCTGCTGCTCTTACTCATCTGGAGACTGGACTAACTATAGCTTCTCACACAGGTAAAGCCAATGGTTTATGGCCTCAATTAGAAATTTTAAAAGAAATGGGAGTTTCTAATAAGGCGTTTATTTGGGTTCACGCCCATAATGAAGAAGACAATTCTAACTATTTGAAAGCAGCAAAAGCTGGTTGCTGGATTAGTCTTGATGGTTTAGGGTGGGAACTAGAAAAACACATAGAAAAGATATTATTTGCTAAAGAACACGGAATTTTAAATAACATTTTAATCTCTCATGATGCTGGTTGGTACGACCCACAGAAACAAACTCAAGACATTAAGCCCTACTCAAATATTTTTACAAAACTATATCCTGCTTTAAAAGCACAGGGTTTTACAGAAGAAGAATTTAAATTATTAATGAGTACTAATCCAGCTAAGGCGCTTTCTATAGAAATCAAGAAACTTGAATAAAAATAACCTCTAGAAAAATCAGCCCATTTCTTGATGCTTAGAATATCCTCTCCACTTTTCAATACATTGCTCTATATCTTCTGGAACTTCTGAAGTAAAACGCATAAAATCGCCTGTTTCAGGATGCTCAAACCCCAATGTTTTAGCATGTAGTGCTTGTCTAGGTAATATTTTAAAACAATTTTCAACAAACTGTTTATATTTGGTAAACGTAGTACCTTTTAAAATTTTCTCTCCACCGTAACGTTCATCATTAAACAAAGTATGTCCAATGTGTTTCATGTGCACACGTATTTGATGTGTTCTTCCTGTTTCTAACTTACAAGATACTAATGTAACATATCCTAAACGTTCTAAAACTTTATAATGCGTTACTGCATGTTTTCCTTTTTCGGCATCTTCACCTAAAAAAACAGTATTCTGTAATCTATTCTTTGGGTGTCTACCAATATTACCTTCTACAGTGCCTTCTTCAACTTCAACATTCCCCCAAACGATTGCTACATATTCACGTTCACTGGTCTTTTCAGCAAATTGAGCCGATAAATGAGTCATGGCTTTTTCAGTTTTAGCAACCACTAAAAGTCCACTGGTATCTTTATCTATTCTATGCACTAAACCTGGTCTATCACTAGAGTTATTAGGTAGGTTATCAAATCTGTAAATGAGTGCGTTAATTAGTGTTCCCGAGTAATTACCATGCCCTGGATGCACCACCATACCTGCTGGTTTATTAACTACTAACAGTTCATCATCTTCATAAACTATATCTAAAGGAATATCTTCACCAACTAATAAACCTTCATAAGTAGGATGCTCAAACATCACTTTAATCTCCTCATCTGGTTTCACCCTGTAATTAGCCTTAACTGGTGAGCCATTCACTAAAATATGCCCATCTTTAGCTGCTGCTTGAATTTTACTTCTAGTAGCATTTTCAATAAAATTCATGAGGTATTTATCAATACGCAAAGGTGCTTGTCCCTTACCTACCGTAAATGAATGATGTTCGTATAAATTGTCTTCCTCAGGAAGTCGCGGTGTATAATCTTCCATAGAAAAAATGCTTAATTACTTGGTCTGTTTCCATTACCAAGTACTAAATCAATAACTGAAGTCTTAGGTAGTTTATCTCCAGATTTTAAGGTCTTCCCTTTATGAGACATTTTTAAAACCAAATCTTTACCAATGTTATCTTCATAAGTAATTTTGCCAATCTTAAATTCTAAAGCCTCCAAATTTGGTTTGGCTTGTCTATAAGTACGTTCTCTTAAATTTGGCACTTCAATTTTCCTATAACCCGAAGGATTAAGTGTTAAATATATTTTTCTATTTTCTTTTACTTGGGACCCTGCAATTGGCTCTTGCTCTATGACCGAAAACTTAGGATAATTAGGGTTGAAATTTGCCGAATCTTGAATTTGCATTACCAAATTATTCTCTTTCAATTCTATTTCCGCAACACTAATTGATTTTCCTTTCAAATCTGGAACGGTTTCAAAATCGCCATGGTTAGTATAACTTTTTAAACCTAAGAGTATTAAAAAACATAATACCACAACAGCTACAACTGCTAAAGCTATTTGTTTGAAAAACGTTTTACTTACTAAAAACTTAACTAGACTCATAAGGTGAATTTTGAATATGGCAAATATATAAAAACAGAACTGCTTTTTCTTTTGCTATATATATGATATTTTAGCTTAACATAATTAAATACGAATTATTGCAAGGTTTTAGACGGCCTACAACTTAATAAAACGATAATGAAGAAAAATATTGCCATCATTATGGGTGGCTACTCTAGTGAATATCAAATTTCTCTAACTAGTGGCAATGTAGTTTTTGAAACTTTAAATACTGAGAAATACAATGCGTACCGAATTCACATTTTTAAAGACAAATGGGTATATGTAGACACTAATGATAATGAGCATGCTGTAGATAAAAATGATTTTTCAGTTGAAGTAAATGGTTCTAAAATTACTTTTGATTGTGTATTCAATGCTATTCATGGTGCTCCTGGTGAAAATGGTTATATGCAAGCGTATTTAGAGTTATTAGGCATACCTCATACAAGTTGTGCCATGTATCAATCTTCTGTAACATTTAATAAACGAGATTGCTTAAGCATATTAAAACCTTATGGTATTAAAACTGCGGAATCTTATTATTTAAATTTAGGCGACAAAATCAATGAACAAGCCATTATTGATAAGGTAGGCTTGCCCTGTTTTGTAAAAGCTAATAAAGCAGGCAGTAGTTTTGGCGTATCTAAAGTGCATAAAAAAGAAGAGTTACAAAATGCTATTGATGTTGCTTTTAAAGAAGACGATGAAATTATTATTGAGTCCTTTTTAGATGGTACCGAGGTATCTGTTGGCGTGATCACTTATAAAGGCGAAACCAAAGTATTACCTATTACAGAAATTGTTAGCGAAAATGATTTCTTTGATTACGAAGCCAAATATTTAGGGAAATCACAAGAAATAACCCCTGCTCGTTTAAGTAAAGAACAAGAAGAAAAGGTAAATATTGTTGCTAAAAAAGTCTATGAAATTTTAAAAATGACTGGCTTTTCTAGAAGTGAATATATTTTTAAAGATGGAGAGCCTCATTTATTAGAAATGAATACTATACCTGGTTTAACAAAAGAAAGCATCTTACCTCAACAAGCTGTTGCTGCTGGAATTTCTTTAGAAGATTTATTTGATAATGCTATTGAAGAGGTTCTTAAATAAATTACATCAATATTATCAGTTATTAATGTTATATTTGGTTGATTTGTCATTCCGCACTGTCCCACTGAGCGCAGTCGAAGTGTGATGAGGAATCCTTAATAAATTAAATATAGATTCCCGCCTTCGCGGGAATGACAAAAATGAAATTTTCAATGAAACGCGCCATATTCCCAGGATCTTTTGATCCGCTTACTTTAGGTCATTACGACATTATTTCAAGAGGAGTCACTCTTTTTGATGAACTTATTGTCGCCATAGGCATCAATGCCGATAAAAAATATATGTTTTCTCTTGAAGAACGTAAAGCATTTATTGAAGAAGCATTTGCTCATGAGCCTAAAGTAAAAGTGGTAACTTATGAAGGGTTAACTGTTGATTTCTGTAAAGAAATTGGAGTAGATTTTATTTTTAGAGGCTTACGTAACCCTGCAGATTTTGAGTTTGAAAAAGCCATTGCTCACACAAATAGAGACTTGGCACCTATTGAAACAGTATTCCTTCTAACAGCAGCAGATACTTCATATATATCATCTTCTATTGTACGCGATGTAATTAGAAATAATGGTGATTATACTAAGTTAGTGCCAGACAGCGTTCGAGTTAAATAATAATTTAGAATGAAAAAACTTCTTTTTCACCTTTCAATATTATTTTTTACTATTACCCAAAGCATTGTATCTCAAGAGATAATCTATAATACGGATACTTTAAAAATTAAGAAACTAAAAACTAATGTGTTTCAGCATATTTCTTTTATGCAAACCAATGATTTTGGTAAAGTAGCTGCTAACGGAATGGTCTATTTTTCTAAAAATGAAGCTATCGTATTTGACACGCCTGTTAACAACGAGGCTTCTAAGGAATTAATACATTGGATTCAAGAAAAGAACAATAAAAAAATAATGGTTGTTGTTGCTACTCACTTTCATGATGATTGTTTAGCAGGGATTGAGACATTTCATAACAACAACATTTCTTCTTATGCTAGCAAACTTACTATCGAACTAGCTAAAAAAGATGGAAAAACACCGCCAATAAAAAGTTTTAAGTCTAAAAAGAAGTTTAAAGTTGGAAATACAAAAGTCCTTGTGAAACATTTTGGAGAAGGACACACAAAGGATAATATTGTAGGATATATTTCAAACCAAGAAACACTTTTTGGAGGTTGTCTAGTGAAATGCTTAGGAGCTAATGAGGGGTATTTAGGTGATGCCAATGTTTCTGAGTGGTCAGAAACTATAGCAAAAATTAAGGAGGCATTCCCAAATTTAGAATTGATTATTCCTGGGCATGGAAATAGTGGTGATACAGCGCTTCTTGATTATACCATTAAGCTATTTAAACAAAACTAACATGTAACATTTTTTGTTCTTAGCATACTAATAAAGTAAGAATAAGATTTCATGTTACACCATATTAAATATTTTCTATTTAAACTTAAAGTTACTCAGCCATCTGAACATAATATTAGCAAATGGTTACAACTTAATTATGTTTATAGGTTAGAATATAGTTTGATTAATGGTAATTACAAAACTAGAAAATGGGCTGCCGAAGCTCTTGGTATTCTAGGAATGAGTTCTTCTATCCCAATATTATTTGATGCAATTAATGATAGAGTTCAAAATGTATCTATAGCTGCGTTAAATGCCTTAGAACTAATTGAATGTAAAGATGAATTAGGAACTATAATTATTAAAAAGCGCTTTGAATGGCTTAAAAACGAACGAGAAAGGAAAGCTAAACAAAAAGCAAATCAAGGTAAAAAATATAACATATACAGATGGGAACGTACCAGTAAAAAGAATTTTGAAATGGTAAAAGAGCGTTTAAAACGTCCTATTAGGTAATGCGTTAGGAATTATAATGACATTCTTTTTAACTAAAGCAATAATATCATTATTTACCATTAAAAATTCCCTCAGTAAATTATAAACTTACTTCTAATAGCCGTTAAAAAATATAGTGGAAAGCTCGACTACGCTCTAAATGCGAGGTAATGCGCTAAGATTATAAATTATATTCTGAAAGCCCTTTGGTAAATGCCTCAGGGTTTTCGGCTAAATGGTAACGTGGATCATCAATATCCTCAATAATTACTTCTCTAAATTTAGGACTCGACTTATACAATAACACTTTAGAGTCTTCGCTTAGGTGCTTTAATTTTATAGATTTCCCTTCGGCTTCATACTTATTTACCAAGTTAAAAATAGCTTCAATACCAGAATGATCACTCACCCTAGATTCTACAAAATCAATCTCTACCTTTTCAGGATCATTTTTAGCATCAAACTTTTCATTAAAAGCTTTTATGGACCCAAAGAATAATGGCCCCCAAATTTCATAAACTTTAGTACCATCTTCTTTTACACGTTTGCGGGCTCTAATTCGTTTAGCATTCTCCCAAGAAAATACCAATGCACTTATAATTACACCTGCAATAACTGCTACAGCAAGATCTTTCCAAACCGTAATTAATGATACTGCAATTAACACTATAGCATCACTTACTGGTATTTTTCTTAAAATTCTAAAACTACTCCAAGCAAACGTACCAATTACAACCATAAACATAACACCTACTAATGCTGCAATTGGAATTTGTTCTATATATGATGAGGCAAACAATATAAATATCAATAAAAGTACCGCAGCTACTACACCAGATAATCTACCACGTCCACCTCCTTTTATATTAATGATAGACTGTCCAATCATAGCACACCCTCCCATACCTCCAAACAAGCCAGTGATGATATTTGCACCTCCTTGGGCCATACATTCTCTATTGGCGTTTCCTCTTGTTTCTGTTAATTCATCTACTAAATTAAGAGTCATTAACGATTCTATTAGACCAATAGCCGCTAAAATAACAGCATAAGGACCAATAAACCACAACGTTTTCATTGTGAAGGGCACTTTACTAAATATATCTAATTGAAATTCTGGCAAACCACCTTCTAAACCTTTTCCTCCTCCATCTCTAATAAAACTACCTACAGTAGCAACATCATCTAATCCACCAAAAATTACAATAGCAGACACTACCAAAATACCAATTAAAGCTTCTGGTAATTTTTTGGTAGCTTTTATTTTTGGTAAACCAAACATGATTAACATGGTAAGACCTACAAGGCCTAACATAATCCATAATTGCGAACCAGTAAAGTAGTTACCATTTATATCTTTAAACATTTTTAACTGCGCTAAAAATATAACTATGGCTAAACCGTTAACAAAGCCCATCATTACTGGGTGAGGTATTAGTCTAACAAACTTACCAAGTTTAAAAACACCTGCTAGTATTTGTATGATTCCCATTAAAATAACAGTTGCAAACAAGTAGTAAAGTCCTAGATTTTCCTCAGGTGAACCCATAGCATTTCCTTCTGCTACTAAAGCTACCATTACAACTGCAAGCGCACCAGTAGCACCACTAATCATACCTGGGCGTCCTCCAAAAAGAGAAGTAATTAAACCTATCATAAAAGCGGCATAAAGCCCAACCAAAGGGTCCACACCTGCAACAAATGCAAAGGCTACAGCTTCTGGTACTAATGCCAGTGCAACTGTTGCTCCACTTAAAATATCATTTTTAGCATTCTTTGCTCGCTTTCGGATAAACTCTGTCATTACCTATTCTTTAGAGAATGCAAATTTAAGGTTAAAACAACACGTTACAAGCTATTTACCACATTTAAAGATTCATGAATACTAAAACGTTTGAGTTTAAGTACATATTTCTCGTTTTTGTATCCACTCTAAAGCTTTAGTCCTTTCTTGAAAAACATAGATATTCCAATCTACATCTTTATTAAGATTTATAAGTGTTTCAGTAGACATTAAAGCACCTCCTGTGCCTATTACGACTGCTATAGTTTTAATTTCTTTTAATTTACCAATAAGTTTTTGAGCTTTAAAAGTATAACTGTATGGATTTTTCTTGTTTATTAGAAGTGAAAATGGAGCAGATAAATTTTGTAGTAGATAATCGTGTAATTCTTTAACCTTAAATTCACACATTTCAACTCCTTCATTCACTATAATCTCAGCAAGGTTATTATTTAATTTTATTATGTTTCCAAAAGTTATATTATGATTTTTCAAATAAACTCAGTTTTATCAATTAAAAATTACAATTGTCATAAAGGATATAACATTTTTATGGTACTGTACCTCCTTACTCCTATCTTCTAATTTACTTATTTTAATTTGCTTTTAAAATTAAAATTATGAGTTTATAAAAAAATGATTTGAATTTGAAATTAAAAAAGGAGAAATACAGAAAAAATAAAATCAATTAAACTAGAGCCCTAATATTTGCATAAGAGTTTTTAAGAGCTTTTTTACACTGCTTTTTATTTAACCACTTTACTTTTGTTATGCCTTCGTTTTCTTGAGGGTATAATTCACCATTAAATGATGTTTTCATTTCAAACCAATAAGTTACTTTAATTTTATACTTGCCGTTTCTCTTAAAAATATGGTAGGTAGTTTCTAATGGTTTTGTTATTTCTAATCCTTTTACTCCTGTCTCTTCTTCTACTTCTCTAATAGATGTTTCTTCAATAGACTCTTTTCTCTCTGCCTTCCCTTTAGGTAAATCCCATTTATCATTTCTAAAAATGAATAAAATCTCTCCTTTCTTATTGTATACTTTACCACCACCTGCTACTACGTTTGGTAATTTTTTTAAAAACTTACGTAGTAACTTTTTTTCTTTTTTATGTATCAGCCTAACTTCTTTTAAGTCAGTATTATTAAGTTCTTCTATTACTTTCTCTATATCGACACCTTTAAGCTTGTAGTTTTTAAAGTCTGATTCTTGTTCAACTACAGTGGTTAAAATTATAGGCTTATCTCCAACAAAAACTTTATACATAAATTGTGATTAACATTTCGTGTAAGTAAAAATATCATTTTACCCACAAACCAACAATTGTTAAAAAAATATTTTCATAAATAATTCACCTCTAACATTAATCCGTATTTTTGGCATATGATTTTTAATAAACAAACAGCCAAAAAAACTGCAGAAGTTTTATTACAAGTTAATGCTATAAAACTTAGTCCTAATGAACCTTTTACTTGGGCTTCTGGATGGAAATCTCCAATTTATTGTGATAACCGAATTATACTGTCATTTCCTCCCATAAGAAATTATGTGAGAGAGACTATGGCTAAACAAATTGAGCAACAATATGGCAAACTTGATGCTATAGCTGGAGTTGCAACTGGAGCTATAGGAATAGGCATGTTAGTAGCCGAGTATTTAGGTCTCCCTTTTATATATGTGAGACCTGAAGCAAAAGGTCACGGACGTAAAAACCAAATTGAAGGTTTTATTGATAGAGGCCAAAATGTTGTAGTAGTTGAAGACTTAATTAGTACAGGAAAAAGTAGTTTAAATGCTGTTAAAGCCCTAAAAGAAGCAGATATTAATGTAAAGGGAATGATTGCCATTTTTACTTACGGTTTTGATATTGCTACTAAAAACTTTGAAGAAGAAAATATTAGTCTTCAAACCTTAAGTAATTACGAAAGTTTACTTGAACAGGCTTTAGACACCAATTATATTACAAAAGATCAATTACAAACTTTATCTGAATGGAATACCAATCCTAGTGAATGGAATGCTATTTGATATAATAAAAGGTGTAACAATAAAATTATTTGAATGAATTTAGAATCTCCAAAAATAAACGTAGAAAAATCTCCTGAAGATGTTTTTGAATTTTTATCTGATGTTAAAAACTTTGAATCCTTAATGCCTGAAAACATAAGTAAATTTGAAGTTTTAGAAGATGATAAATTTTTATTTGCTCTAAAAGGCATGCCTGAAATTATATTGAAAAAGAAAGAAGTGGAAGCTCCTAACAAAATTGTTTTGGGTGCTGCAGGTGGAAAAATAGATTTTTCTCTAACTGGAAATATCTCTAAAACAGGTGATGCTTCAAGCGAAGTTCAATTACAATTTTCGGGCGATTTCAATCCTATGATGGCTATGATGATTAAAGGCCCTATTAGCAAGTTCATAGAAACTTTGGCTACTAGTATTCCAAAAGCTATCTAGTAAAGTAATTCTACCTCTTTTAGATCATATTTTTTAACAATTTCGTCTTCTAGAGTTATCATTAGTTTACCATATTTGGTCACGCCTTTTATGAATCCAGAAAATAAAACACCATCAACATCTTTAAATGTTGATGGTTTATTTTTTCTAAATAAATTAGCTTCATACTCACTTTTCACTTCTTCATATTTTCCATCCTCTAAAAGCGAGGAATATACTTTGGTATGAGACACTATTCTATTCAGAACTTCATCTAAATTATAATGCACACCTGTAATATTTTTTAAAGAAGACGCCTTGGGCAACTGTATAAAATTAGTTTGATTTACATTAACACCTATACCTATAATAGTTGAATCTATTTTATTTTTTATGACATTCTCTATTAAAATTCCACAAATTTTTTTGTCTGCTGACAAAATGTCGTTAGGCCATTTAATATATAAATCAGGGATATTAAAAGATTTTAAAGCCTTTAAAATAGCCAAAGAAATAGCCATACTTATGTAAAAAGGAAATTCAACAATATGAATACTTAAGTCTTTAAACATACTAAAAGTAAGGTTTTTAGACGTTTCTGAGTCCCAAACAGTTCCCATTTGCCCTCTTCCTTTAGTCTGCTCTTTAGCTACAACAATAGTAAAATCCTCGATCTTTTCTTTAATAATTAGGCTACGTAAATAGCTATTTGTAGAGTCGGTGGCATTAAGTTTGATTATATTCATGAAATGGGTTATTGTTTAGCTAAAAAATCTTATGACTTTTTTAAAGCATTAAGAACTAAAAAATAATAACTTTGTACAAATTAAATAAATTTAATGGCGAAAGAAAAAATAAGCGCTGACCAATTAATATCTGTAATTATAAGTGGTATTGAAGATGTTAAAGGTCAAGAAATAAATATTCTAGATTTAAGAGAAATTGATAATACTGTTTGTGACTACTTTATAATTTGTGAAGGTACTTCTAATACACAAGTAAACGCCATTGTTAATTCCATACAAAAGAAAGTAAGTAAAGAACTTAAAGACAAACCTTGGCATATTGAAGGTGAAGATAATGCCGAATGGGTTTTAATAGACTATGTTAATATTGTTGTGCATGTCTTTCAAAAACATGTTAGAGAATATTATGATATTGAAAGTCTTTGGGGAGACGCAAAAACAACAGTAATAGAAACAAGTTATTAAAAAATAGATGGCAAACGATAAGAAAAATATTAAAGACAAGAAACCAAAGTTTAGCCCGTACTGGATATACGGTATTTTAATTGCTCTATTTTTAGGGTTTCAACTATTTGGAGATAGTTCAAGTGGTGGAGGTACTAAAACAACAACTTCAGACTTTTTTAAATACTTAACCAATGGAGATGTTGCTAAAATAGACATTGTTAAAAATACTAGAGTTGCTAAAGTTTACTTAACAAAAGATGCCGAAGCAAAAGAAATTCATAAGAATTCTAAACAGCAGCCATTTATACCTTCTGTTAATGCGCTGCCTAATTATAGATTTGAATTTGGTGATCTTCAAAATTTTGAAAATAAATTAAACGAAATAACCGAGGATTTAGAAACTAAGCCAATTATTGAGTTTGATACAGAAACTGATACTTTAGGTAATATATTAATAGGAATTCTTCCTTTTATCATTTTAATAGCCGTTTGGATTTTTATTATGAGAAGAATGTCTGGTGGCGCTGGAGGCGGTGCTGGTGGACAGATATTTAACATTGGAAAATCTAGAGCCAAACTTTTTGATCAAAATACAGAAGTAAAAACGTCATTTAAAGATGTTGCTGGTTTAGAAGGTGCTAAAGAAGAAGTTCAAGAAATTGTAGACTTCTTAAAATTCCCTGAAAAATATACCACATTAGGTGGAAAAATACCAAAAGGTGCTTTATTGGTAGGGCCTCCTGGTACAGGTAAAACACTTTTAGCTAAAGCTGTTGCAGGTGAAGCTAAAGTACCTTTCTTTTCCTTATCAGGATCAGATTTCGTTGAAATGTTTGTGGGTGTTGGTGCTTCTCGTGTTAGAGATTTATTCAAACAAGCCAAAGAAAAATCACCTTCAATTATATTTATTGATGAAATTGATGCTATTGGTAGAGCTAGAGGTAAAAATGCCATGTCAGGTAGCAATGATGAACGTGAAAATACGTTAAACCAGCTTTTAACAGAAATGGATGGTTTTGGTACTAACACAAACGTCATAGTATTAGCTGCAACAAACAGAGCAGATATTTTGGATAAAGCCTTAATGCGTGCTGGTAGATTTGATAGACAGATTTATGTGGATTTACCAGACTTACGTGAGCGTAAAGAAATTTTTGAAGTACACTTAAGACCTCTTAAAAAGGCTAAAAATCTAGATACAGACTTTCTTTCTAAACAAACACCTGGTTTCTCTGGAGCTGATATTGCTAATGTTTGTAATGAAGCTGCATTAATTGCTGCTAGAAATGGTAATAAAGAAGTTGGTAAACAAGATTTTCTTGATGCTGTAGATAGAATTATTGGTGGTTTAGAAAAGAAAAATAAAATAATTACGCCTAGCGAAAAGAAAGCTGTAGCATATCATGAAGCGGGTCATGCAACAGTAAGTTGGATGTTAGAACATGCCGCTCCACTTGTAAAAGTTACTATTGTTCCTAGAGGACGTTCTTTAGGTGCCGCTTGGTACTTACCAGAAGAACGTTTAATTGTTCGTCCAGAACAAATGCTAGATGAAATGTGTGCCGCATTAGGTGGTAGAGCTGCTGAACAAGTAATTTTTAATAAAATATCTACTGGCGCATTAAGTGACTTAGAAAAAGTGACTAAACAAGCTCGTGCTATGGTTACTATTTACGGTTTAAGCGATAAAATTGGTAATCTAACCTATTACGATTCTTCAGGGCAAAGTGAATACGGTTTTTCAAAACCATATAGTGAGCAAACTGCAGAATTAATAGATAAAGAAATTTCATCTATTATAGAAAACCAATATCAAAGAGCAATTAAGCTTCTTGAAGAAAATAAAGACAAACTAACTGAACTTGCTGAAGAGCTTTTAGACAAAGAAGTAATCTTTAAAGATAACTTAGAAAAAGTTTTTGGCAAACGTAATTTCGGAAACGAAGCATCTACAGAAAATAACGAAGAACAAAAAACTGAAAGTACTGAAACCATAGAAGATTCAGAAAAATAGGCTAAAAAACACCTATTTTGTTACACTTTTAGTAAAAATCTTAAATTAACCTTAAGGTTAATTTAAGATTTTTTATATTTGGTATTCGACAACAAGAAAAGATTAATAGCTTCTACTACATGAGTCTTTTTAGAAAACTTTTTGGTTCTAAATCTGATAAACAGATGGAAGAACTAAAATCTGAAGAAAGAGGCAAATACATGCCAGAAATTAAACTACCAATTGACGAAAGGTTTACAATAAACTTTAAGGCTAATGGTGGTAAGTTCTTGTATTGCGAAGATTTAAACGAAGTCTACACCAACTTAGAGTATATTATTGAAGAGAACAAATGGCATAAAGATAAGGTGCTGCTTCTTGATGACAACCTTAAAGATCGGTTTGAAAACTCAGAGATAAACCCAACAAATAAGATAAGTGAATCTACATTTTTTCTTACTACTTGTGAAAATTTAATTGCAGACGACGGATCTTTACTCATTTCATCCAAACAAATTTTTGAGAAAAAACTTCCTGAGCTTCCATTTAATTTCATTGTTTTTGCTACAACAAGTCAGATTGTTGAAAATATAGGTGAAGGTTTACGCGGTATAAAATCAAAAAATAAACAAAAAATCCCAACAAATATTACAACCATAAAGCATTTTAAATCTAGCGAAGAAAAAGACTTTTTGAGTTATGGAAGTAGCGCTAAAAATTTATACTTACTACTTTTAGAAGATTTGTAAATGAAAGAAATGCTTACTAGAGGTCTTTCAGGCTTACTATATATCGCCTTACTAATAGGTTGTTTTCAAAATAAGTATGCCTTAATCATTCTATTTTTTGTTTTCGGTTATATCTCATTAATAGAATTTAAAAAACTTATTGGGTTAAAAAGTATCATTCCAAATATATTATTTGTAATTCTTTATGGTGTTTTTGTATATGGGAAAATGGTTTTTAATACTATTTTAGGCTTAAATGAGGCTATTCAGATACTTATGGTAATCACCATATTCGTTATGCTATTTTTAATAAAAGATTTGTTTTCAAAAAAAGAAATTCCACTTTTTGCAAGTAAAAGATTTATACTTACCACTTTTTACTTAACCAGTGCTTTTATATTTATTGCTTTAATAGCCAATTATCAAAACACTTTTAATTCAAATATTCTTTTAGGGGCATTTATTCTTATCTGGGTGAATGATTCCTTTGCTTATTTAGTTGGTAAAAACTTTGGTAAGCAGAAGCTTTTTGAAAGGATTTCACCCAAAAAAACAGTAGAAGGCTTTTTGGGCGGTTTATTTTTTGCCTGTATTGCAAGTTATTTTATTGCTAAATTTGTGCAAACCTTAGATTTTACCAATTGGCTTTTTATTAGTATAATAGTAAGTGTTTTTGGTACATTTGGAGATTTAATAGAATCTAAATTTAAGAGACAAGCAGGCGTTAAAGACAGTGGCACCATTATGCCTGGGCATGGTGGTTTGCTAGATAGATTAGATAGTATCATATTTGCAGCACCATTTATTTATTTATTTTTAAGTTTATTGAATTATGTTTCATAAAGAAGGTCATAAAATTATATTAGTAACGTTAATTGTAGTTATTGCTGGTTTCCTATTGGTAGATAGCTTCATTTCCATAGATTGGTTACGCACCCTTATTATGGCTGTTCTATTGGTATTTTTGATTCTTATTCTTCAATTTTTTAGAAACCCCAAGAGAAATACCTCTTTAAATGATGCACAGGTTATCTCTCCTGTAGATGGCAAAGTAGTTGTTATTGAAGAAGTTTTTGAAAAAGAATATTTCAAAGAAAAGCGCTTGCAAGTTAGCGTATTTATGTCTCCAATAAATGTGCATGTAACACGTTACCCTATTAGTGGAAACGTTCTTTTTAGCAAATACCATCCAGGGAAATATTTAGTGGCATGGCATCCTAAGGCCAGTGAAGAAAATGAACGTACCACTATTGTTGTTGAAAATGAAACTTATGGTAAAGTACTTTACAGACAAATTGCTGGTGCTTTGGCTAAACGCATTGTAAATTATGCAAAACTAAACGATAGAGCAGTTCAAGGTACAGATGCTGGCTTTATAAAATTTGGATCTAGAGTAGATTTATTTTTACCGCTTGATACAGATATAAAAGTTCAATTAAACCAAAAAGTAAAAGGAGGCGAAACTGTAATAGCAGAAGCGAAGAATGACTAGTGAAGAATTAGATAAAGAATTTAAAGATGCGGTTGCACGGGTAAATGCACATACAGAACCGTTTCCTGCGGATACGCTACTTAAATTATATGCTTATTACAAAAAGGCTACTAATGACTATGGAAGACCTAGAAGTAGAGAAGCATTAATTAATGCCTTTAAAACCAATGCTCTTTTTCAAGCTGAAAACCTATCGGAAGATGAAGCTAAAGAACAATATATTGATTTGGTAAAAAAATACTTTCTATATAGAGAATAACAGCTACCTCAATCCTATTTATGAAACAATTGTTATGCATCTTCTTCTACTGTTTTATAATTTTAGGTTGCTCAAATTCAAATAACAAAAATTACAATTATTATTTAAATCTTGTTAAGGAGCATCATGATGTTATTGAGTTAACAGAAAACCATGGAAATTCAAGAATTCTTATTTCACCTTACCATCAAGGAAGAATTTTAACCAGTACTTACAACAATCTTGAAGGCTATAGTAATGGCTGGATTAATGAAACTGCTCTAAACGATACTACGCAAAGCATTGGAGGAGAAGAACGTCTTTGGATAGGGCCTTTGGGAAGTCAGTTTTCATTTTATTTTCAACAAATAAAACCTATTCATGATGACAATTGGAAAGTTCCTGCAACTTTTGATACTGAACCTTATGATTTGATTCATAAAGACAAAAAACATGTTGAGTTGTCTAAAAGAATGCATTTAACCAACTTTATTGGTACTGAATTCAACTTTGAAGTCAATCGAAACATCTCCATCCTTTCAAAAGAACACATTCAAACTAATTTAGGTATTGAAATTCTTAATTCAACTAAATATGTAGCTTTTGAAACCAAACACAAACTCACTAACTTAGATACTATACCTTGGGTCAAAGAAACAGGGCTAGTTGGTTTGTGGAGTGCAGGTATGTACCCTGGTGATGACTCTGTAGTGATAATTCCCCTAAAAAATAATGGTAAAAAAGAAGATATTTTAACCTATTTAGCAACTATAGATAGTACACGTTTTACTGTAAAAAACAATACGGTTTTATTTAAAGTCGACGGACAATACAGAAGTAAAATAGGCATTCCTCCAGAATTTGCACCAAGTATTTACGGTTGTTATTCTAAAGCTAAGAACAAGCTTACCATTGTACAATACAAAAAGGAACGAGACTCCTTATATTCTAATTCTTATGTCAGTATTCAAGAGAATCCGTATAAAGGAGAAGCTATTCCTATTTATAATAATAGCTCAGATTTCTACGAGCTAGAATCTAATGCACCTTTAAAAGAATTAAAATCGGGGGAAACTGATTCGCATTGGCAACGTGTATATCATTTTAATGATACTTTTCTAAACTTAAATAGCGTTAGTAAAAAACTACTTTTTATTGAATTAAAAGGCATTAAATTTTAGATATATCCAACTTGATTTTATAAAAACTTTCGGCTACCTTCGTTTAACTCTGAATATAAATCATTCAAACAATTCGTTTTCGAATTGTTAGCAAACATTAAAAAAATGAGATTAAAATTTTCAATATGGTCATTTATCTTTATGTCCTTAAATATTTATGGACAGTCCTTTTTTGTCACTAAAAAAAATGACACTATATTAATTGAAACTTTTTCTATTTTAAAAGGGAAATTTGAATATAACCTAATTAATTCAAAAAAAATATTGAAATCGACCTTGATAAAATTAAGGGTGTTTACAGTTATAAAAACAATGCGTTTTATGAAAACAAAAAAGAATTTGCAGAACTTATTATAGAAGGGGATATTAAATTGTACAGAGGGTTATTAATTAATAATAGTACTTCCTTTATTGGTGCAGGGAGTGAAATGTATGCAGTTGACCACCTTTTTGCTGAATGGTATGTCGAAAAAGACACTTTATTTGAAGAAGTTTTTAGATCTGGCGTTTCAAATAGTAATTTTGGTCTGCGTCCAGTACATTATTCTATCTCTAACCGAGATATTCTAAAAAGAGTATTGTCTGATGATAAAATAGCTCTTAAAAATTTAGAAAACATTAAAAGAAAAGGTGAGTTGCCAATAATTTTAAAATTAATTAACAGTTCTAATTCCAGAAAATTTAAAAAAAATTCGCTACAACCAAATAATACCGATAAAGATTCTGCTAAAATTGTTTTGTTTAGAGAGTCAAAAAATGAAACCAAGAATGCAATACTAGTTACTATTAACGGTAAAGTGCATAATCTAGAAAAGCACTCAAAATTAGATATAATAATCCCGAGCAAAAGTCAGTCAGAAATTTGCATAGAAAACAGTATCAACAAATATTGTATGATAACAACTTCTTCTAAGTCCTTTACTAAATACTATAGATTGAGGTTAAACAAAAAAAATGAGGGATATATTGAAAAAATCAATGGTAACTCTAGATACTATAAAGTACGACTCAAGTAATGGTAAGCAAAACGTTTGCAAACTTAAGCAGTATATAATTAATTGCTTGATTCTAGGCTACTTGGAAATTCCTTCGGAATTTCCTCTGGTTCGTTTTCTTTGGCTAAATTTAATTTCTTATCCACGCAACTACTGATAGTCGATACCATCAAACAAAACAAAAAACCTACCCCAAACTCGCTAAACTAGTCTTTAGTGTTTCAATTTTAGCCAAAGCATCTGCTTCTTTTTTCTTTTCGCTCGTCACAACTTGCTCTGGAGCGTTGTTTACAAAACGTTCATTAGAGAGCTTCTTTTGTACTGATTTTAAGAAACCTTCAGTATAATTTAACTCATCTGTTAGTTTTTTAATTTCAGCTTCAACATCAATAGCTCCTACCATTGGTATAAAATATTCGTTAGATTTTACACGGTATGTTAGAGCCCCATCAATAGTTTCTTTAACATATTCAATATTTTCAAGGTTACCTAGTTTTTTAATTACCTCATCAAAAGTATTTGCAACGTTTTCATTATTAATGACTGAAAACGCAATAGCATCTTTAAAGGCAATATTTTTCTCTTTTCTAATGGTTCTAATTCCAGAAATAACGTCTGCAGCAAAATCAAACTCAGTAATTAAAGTTTCATTTACAGGTTTTAACTCTGGCCATTTAGAAACAATTAAAGCTTCTTCTGATGTTCTTTCTGCTATAGATTGCCAAATTTCTTCCGTTAAGAAAGGCATAAATGGATGCAGAATCTTTAAGTTATTTTCTAATAAACTTATAACAGCATTGTACGTAGTAATATCTATTGGTTGCTGATAAGGTGGTTTAACAATTTCTAATAACCAACCACAATAGTCATCAAAAATTAATTTGTAAATAGTCATTATAGCATCACTTAAACGGTATTTGCTAAAATGATCTTCAATTTCTACTAATGTTTTTTGAAATTTAGCTTCATACCATTCTAAAGCTATTTTACTAGATTGCGGTTGTTCTATAGTTTCAGATACGTCCCAAAGTGTTGTTAAATAAAACGCACTCCATATTTTGTTACCTAAACCTTTTCCTTGTTGACAAAGTGCTTCATCAAATAACAAATCATTACCTGCAGCAGCACTCAATAATAAACCAACACGTACGCCTCCAGCACCGTATTCTTCAATGAGTTTTAAAGCATCAGGAGAATTCCCTAATGATTTGCTCATTTTACGACGTTGCTTATCACGTACCAAGCCTGTTAAGTATACATTTTTAAATGGTTTTTCATCTTTATACTCATACCCTGCAATAATCATACGTGCTACCCAGAAAAACAGAATATCTGGTCCCGTTACTAAATCGTTGGTTGGATAATAATATTTTATATTGTCGTTTTCAGGATTTCTAATACCATCAAACACACTCATTGGCCATAACCAAGATGAGAACCACGTATCTAGCGCGTCAGATTCCTGACGTAAATCGTTTGCTGTTAAAGGCGCTTCGACTGCGCTCAGCGTGACACTTAGTTTTTTATTCGCCAGTTCAACAGCTTCTTCAATACTTTCGGCTACAACAAAGTCTTCTTTTCCATCACCATAGTAATAAGCTGGGATTTGTTGCCCCCATAATAACTGACGTGAAATATTCCAATCTCGGATGTTTTCCATCCAATGTCGATAGGTATTTTCAAACTTCTTAGGGAATAATTGAATGTCATTATCTTCACCTAAAACCGCCTTTATGGCAGGTTTTACCAAATCTTCCATTTTTAAAAACCACTGGTCTGATAACCTTGGTTCAATAATGGCTTTGGTTCTTTCAGAAATACCTACACGGTTATTATGATCTTCAATTTTAGATATTAAACCTTGCTCTTCAAGTTCCTTAACTATGGCTTTTCTAACTTCAAAACGGTCTTTGCCTTCATAATGTAAACCATAACTATTTAATGTGGCATCTTCATTAAAGATGTCTATAACTTCAAGATTATGCTTATCTCCTAAAACTTTATCATTTTCATCATGCGCAGGTGTTACTTTTAAACAACCTGTACCAAATTCAACATCTACATATTCGTCTTCAATAATTGGAACAACCCTATTAGCAATTGGCACAATAGCTTTTTTCCCTTTTAAATTAAAATGACGGTCATCTGTAGGGTTGATACATATAGCACTATCACCTAAAATAGTTTCAGGACGTGTAGTTGCAATGGTTAATACCTCATCAGATCCTTCAATTTGATAATTAATATGGTATAACTTTCCTTGCTTGTCAATATATTCTACTTCCTCGTCAGATAAGGTGGTTTTTGCTTCAGGATCCCAGTTCACCATTCTATATCCACGGTAAATTAAACCTTTGTTGTATAAATCAACAAACACTTTAATAACCGCTTCACTCATATCGTCATCCATAGTGAACTTAGTACGTTCCCAATCACATGAACAACCTAATTTCTTTAATTGTTCTAGTATAACACCTCCATATTCATGTGTCCAATCCCAAGCATGTTTTAAAAACTCGTCTCTGGTTAGATCGTTTTTATCAATCCCCTGCTCTTTTAACTTAGCAACTACCTTTGCCTCTGTAGCAATAGAGGCATGGTCTGTACCTGGTACCCAACATGCATTTTTACCTTGTAAACGTGCTCTTCTTATTAACACATCTTGTATGGTATTATTAAGCATGTGTCCCATATGCAAAACACCTGTAACGTTTGGTGGCGGAATCACTATGGTATAAGGCTCTCTTTCATCTGGTTCTGAATGAAAATAATTGTGTTTCATCCAGTAATCATACCATTTATCTTCTACGGTTTTAGCATTATATTTTGAAGGGATTTCCATACTTTGGAATAGTTTTTGTCTATTAAATTGCAAAAGTACTTATATTTCTTTTTCTGTGAAACTATTATGTTCTTTTGAAAGATTAATATTTTAACGATTTTTTAAAGTAAAGCAGTAAAAGTTATACGTACCTTTAACTAAGTCAAACATATTTACATAAGTGCATTTCATCTGTTATTTTTGCAGATTATAGGAAAAGTACCTATGTTTACAAAGAATTAAAAAATTAAGTAATGAAACAGTTAATTACAATTTTATTTATCGGATTAATCAGTTTTTCTATTAATGCTCAAGAAAAAAAAGCAAAAATCAAGTTTAAAGCTGAAACTATAGATTACGGAACTATTGAAAAAGGGTCTGATGGCGTACGCGTTTTTGAATTCACAAATACGGGAGATGCTCCTCTTATTATAAGTAGTGTTAAATCATCTTGTGGATGTACGATTCCTTCTAAACCCAAAGATCCTATTTTACCTGGAAAAACTGGTGAAATAAAAGTAAAATATGACACGAATAGAGTTAACCCGATTAGAAAAACGATTACAGTTATTTCTAATGCTGAAACACCAACTATTGCTCTTAAAATAAAAGGATTAGTAGTTGATTCTTCAAAAGAAAATGTTTTAGAGAAAAAAACTAAAAGCGTAGTACAACAGTAGAAATACTTGAAATCATAATAGAAAAAGGCTTGAACACATGTTTAAGCCTTTTTTATTTCAATATATCTTTCAATCTAAAAGAATACTCTAATATCTCTTCTTCACCCTTTCGTTCTACTTTCATTCTTATAGATTTATTCTCATTACCATAAAACATTATAGTGATATCCTGTAGAGTAAACTCATGCGAAGGTTTACCATTTACAGTTAAAACAATATCTCCTTTCTTTAAACCTGCCTCCTCAGCGGGAGAACCTTTTCTTAACTCTACAATTTGGTAGGCTGGCTTTAAAACTAACTTATAATTTCTATTAAACTCAACTCTTGCTCCTTCCTTAAAATCTTTGTGTTCAGAACCATACATAGAATAGCTAACGGGTTCGTACATTTTTATCAATCTAGAACCACTATGCGCCAACTCAATACCACTCTTGTTATATCTAAATGGTTCTTTAAAATTTGAATTCTTTTTAAGTGTAATGAACGAGTTTCTATAATCCATGACTACATTAAAACGCTTTAAAATATTGCCTGCTAAACTACCGTTTCTACCTCTTATTTTTTTTGCATAAACTATTGACATAGAATCTGGGTATGCTACATTAGGGTTTTTAATTTCAATAGTATTTAAAAAGAAAGACTTTGCTTTTCCTCGTTTTCCATAAACACTACCACTTAAGCCATGACCTAAAAAGTCTCTAAAATACTTGTCTCCAGAATTTATACCCAAAGAATCTTCTTCAAATAACCATAAGCTATCACTCCCCCCACTATCAATCAATAATTTAACTGGTATTTCTTTGTTTGTTATATTTATCTGTGCATTTATATAAGGTTTGTTGTTGTGAAATTCTAGTACAAATCGTTCACAATTTCTACATTTCTTATATCTATAAGTATCATTTTCATATAGAATGAGATTTTGTGAACCATAATTAATTTCAACTACAAAATCTCTAAACAAGTCTAATCCAATTAGCCCATGAATTGGTATCCCTAACCTTTGCCCTAAATTTAAATCTAACCCGTAAACCGCATATAAATCTTGATTTTGTTTAACCGCATCACCTATTCTAAAAATATTATTTCTAGATCTAGAAGCTTCGATAGGCTCACCTGCTCCTAAACCTCTAATAAAAAGTTTTTTAGAATGCTTTATCTTTAAAGTATCAGAAGCACTTACAAAATTGAAAATTATAGGCTTACTTACGCCAGTATCCAAAATAAAAGATAGCTCAACACCATTAACTTCAACAGGTACAATTATCAAGTTGTTCAAGAGTCTAAACTTAATCTTATTTGAATGTTTTTTATTTTGAATTATAAACTTGTTTTGTGCAGATAAAAAACTGAAAGAACAAAAAAACAAAAGAAAGAAAAATATATATTTTTTCATTAAAAGGCACATATCGGTAATATCAATAATACAAATCTTTTGATTACACCTAGTTTTTAAGCATGTTTTTTAAAAAAACTTTAAGATAATTTTCTCATTTTTGCACACTAAATTAAAATTAGATGCCAGTAATATCTAAAAAAGGGCAATTAATGCCAGAATCACCTATAAGGAAATTGGTTCCGTATGCTGAACAGGCAGTAAAAAACGGTAAGCATATCTTTCATCTTAATATTGGTCAGCCCGATATTAAAACTCCTGAGGTGGCATTACAGGCGGTTAAAGAAAATAATGTTGAAATACTTTCTTATTCTCGCTCTGAAGGTTCTGAAACTTATAGAAACAAATTAGCCAATTACTATAGTAACCATAACATAGATGTATCTAATAAAGATATTGTTGTTACTACAGGAGCTAGCGAAGCTATTGCTTTTATCTTTGGTAGCATTATGGATGTTGATGATGAAGTAATAATTTGCGAGCCTTTTTATGCTAATTATATTGCTTTTGCTACTGCGGCCAGCGTAAAGGTTGTTCCTATTATCTCTAAAATTGAAGATAATTTTGCATTACCAGCTATTGAAGAGTTTGAAAAACTCATTACGACAAGAACAAAGGCTATCATGATATGTAACCCTGGTAACCCTACTGGATGTTTATATTCTGAAGATGAAATAAAACAATTGGCAGCTATTGTAAAACGTCATGATTTATTCTTAATTTCAGATGAAGTATATCGTGAATTCACCTATGATGGAAGTTCTCATTACTCAATTTTAGAATTAAAAGGGCTTGATGAGCATACTATAATGATAGATTCTGTTTCTAAACGTTACAGTATGTGTGGAGCAAGAGTTGGGTGTTTGGTATCAAGAAATCAAAACATTATAAAAACAGTTTTAAAATTTGCACAAGCAAGGTTAAGTCCTCCAACATATGCACAAATAGCTAGTGAAGCTGCTTTAAGTACACCTCAAAGTTATTTTGAAGATGTAAAAAATGAATATATTGAGCGTAGAAATACCTTAATTGCAGAACTACATAAAATTAACGGTGTTAAAGTAGCAACTCCAAAAGGTGCTTTTTATTGCATTGCTGAGTTACCTATTAATGATGCTGATAATTTTGCACAATGGCTTTTGGAATCTTTTCATATTGATAATGAAACGGTTATGGTAGCTCCTGCAAGTGGGTTTTATTCTTCTGAGGGCATAGGAAAGAACCAAATAAGAATTGCTTACGTACTTAATACCGAAAGCTTAGTGAAAGCTGCTAACATTATAAAAGAAGCATTAAAAGTTTATAAAGACTAGTGCATATTGAACAGAACATATCTTTAAAACCATACAATACTTTTGGTATTGATGTAAAAGCTAAACATTTTGTTTCTGTTTCTAATATTTCAGATTTAAAGGAAATTTTAAATCTTTCAAATTACCCAAATAAATTGATACTTGGTGGCGGTAGTAATATGTTACTCACCAAAGATTTTGATGGATTGGTAATTCACCTTAATATTAAAGGTATTGACATATTTTCTGAAGATGATAATTATGTCTTAGTTAAAGCCAATGCAGGTGAAAACTGGCATGAGTTTGTACTTTGGTGTATTAATAATGACTTTGGAGGCGTTGAAAACATGTCTCTAATACCAGGAAATGTGGGTACAGCCCCTATTCAAAATATTGGCGCATATGGTGTAGAGCTAAAAGATACATTTGTATCCTGTGAAGCTATGTCTGTAGAAAATCGAACCCTAAAAACGTTTACAAAAGAAGCATGTAATTTTGGATATCGTAATTCTATTTTCAAACAAACTGAAAAAGGAAAATTCATTATAACTAGTGTTACGTTTAAACTAACAAAACAAAATCACACCCTTCATACCAATTATGGCGCTATTACTTCTCAATTAGAAAAAATGGGGATTAAAACGCCTACTATTCAAGATGTTTCAAAAGCTGTAATTGCTATTCGCGAAAGTAAATTACCAAATCCTAAAGACATAGGTAATAGTGGTAGTTTCTTTAAAAATCCAGTCATTTCAGTTCAATTATACAATCAACTTAAAGACAATTTTGAAGATATACCATGCTACCCAATTTCAGATATAGAAGTAAAAGTACCTGCGGGATGGCTTATTGAAAAAGCTGGTTTTAAAGGCAAGCGATTTGGTGATTATGGTGTACATAAAAATCAAGCTTTGGTATTGGTTAATTACAACAATGCAAAAGGAGAAAATATTTTAAAACTTTCACAATTAATACAAAAAACAGTACTGAGACTTTTTAATATTTCTATAGAAGCTGAAGTAAACATATTGTAATCTCAAAGAAATTTCTAAATTTGGATAATTAATACATCTCTTAAAACTTAATTAATCTTGATAACATCTATAGAAAAAGAAATAGTAAGCCTTTTACAACAAGGAGATAAAAAAGCTATTTCTTTACTTTATGAAAATTATGCAGATGCTTTATATGGTGTAGTTAGAAAAGTTATTTCAGACGAAGAAACTGCTCAAGATGTACTTCAAGAAAGTTTTGTAAAAATTTGGAGATACGCAAAAAAATACGATGCATCTAAGGCAAAACTATTCACTTGGCTATATAGAATTGCCTACAACACTGCTATTGATAAAGTAAGATCTTTAAAAAACAAAAGCGGTAAAGAAGTCCAAATTGAGAGTTCTGTCGTATATACTTTTACAGCTGATAGTATAAATCAAGATGTTTTAGATATAAAAAAGCATTTAAAAACACTTGATGAAAAATATCAGATTGTTATTAATGCCTTATTTTTTGAAGGTATGACGCAACAAGAAGCTAGTGATGAATTAGATATTCCACTAGGTACTATTAAATCGAGATTAAAAATTGGATTACGTGAATTGAAAAAGATTTACAATCCGTAAAAAACAAAGTCATGAATGATAAGATAACTACATTCTTAAATTCTGGCCTTTTAGAAAGATATCTAATAGGTAAAACTTCTTCTGGTGAAACAGAACTGGTTGAAACTTATATTGCCAAATATCAGGAAGTACAGAATACGTATAGCACATTGCAACATAACTTAGAAATTGTTGCTAAAAGTAATGCCATTGAAGTACCTAAACATGTTTTAGATAATATTTTAGATGAAATAGATGATGTACCAGTTATAAAAATGACTCGTTCTAATACACAAAAGAAATGGTATAAATTTAGTATTGCGGCAAGTATAGCTGCGCTCTGTTTTGCAGTCTCTTCGGTCTATTTTTATAGTCAAAATCAAAAGCTTCAAAACGAAACAGCTGTTGTAGATGAAGAAATTTTTGACCTACGTGATGATATTGCTGAAAACAGAAAAGCTTTAAACGAAGTAATGCGCCAGTTAATAAAACTTAATAACCCTGAAACAGAAAAATATATCATTAACGGTAATGAAAGAGCTAAAGAGTTAAAAACAGTAGCTTACATAAACCCTAAAGAAAAAACATCTATGATTGATGTGGTGTCTTTACCAAAATTACCAGAAGAACAATGCTACCAAATTTGGGCTGAATTGCAAGGAAAAATGGTAAGTTTGGGTATTTTAAATGAAGCAGATAGAAAGCTAATGTCTATTCCTTATGCTGAAAATGCTCTAGCACTAAATATTACTATTGAACCTAAAGGAGGAAACAACATTGCTTCTTTAGAAAATAAAGTAGCAGAAATTAGTCTTCAATAGACAAATAGCATAAAAATTAAAAAAAGCCTCTTTTCTAATATTGAAAAGAGGCTTTTTTAATGATACAACCCTATGTGAATTGTATTTATTCTTTATCAAATAATGCTTTATGTATAAAACCTGCAACTATAGCACCAGCAATAGGAGCTACCCAAAATAACCAGAGTTGTCCCATATATTCTCCTCCTGCAAATAAAGCTTGACTTGTTGAGCGTGCTGGATTAACAGATGTATTTGTAATAGGAATACTTATTAAATGAATTAATGTTAATCCTAAACCTATGGCTATTGGCGCAAAACCTTTAGGTGCTCTATGGTTTGTACTCCCTAAAATAATTAATAAGAAAAATGCGGTTAACAAAAATTCTGCAATTAGAGCTGCAGTCATAGAATATCCATCTGGAGACAAACTATCGTAGCCATTAGATGCAAAACCACCTATAGATGTAAAATCTGCTTTATTTGAGACAATTAAGTATAATGCTCCCGCAGCAACAATTGCTCCTATTAATTGAGCAATTATGTAACCTAATAAGTCTTTAGCACTAAATTTTCCTCCTGCCCATAAACCAAAAGATACAGCAGGGTTAAAATGTCCTCCAGAAATATGCCCAACAGCATAAGCCATTGTTAAAACTGTAAGACCAAATGCTAAAGAAACTCCAACAAACCCTATACCCAACTCTGGATAACCTGCTGCAAAAACAGCACTACCACATCCGCCAAAAACAAGCCAAAATGTTCCAAAAAATTCTGCAAATAATTTTTTCATAATTTCAAATTTAATTAGTTAGTATTCTGATTTTCAATTACAAATGTGACACCAATATACAACATACGTCACATTTTATTGTATTTTACATTTCATCTAAAAGAATTGATAAAAATGTTACCTTTGTACAAAATTTTACAATGAAACTTTTTTTTATAACCGTTGCTATATTAGCCATTGCTATTGCTGGAATTGCCATTAAAATTTGGGCAAAAAAAGATGGTAAATTTGCAGGAACTTGTGCCAGCCAAAACCCTATATTGAATAAAGAGGGAGAAAATTGTGGTTTTTGTGGGAGAACTCCAGAACAATACGCAGATTGTAACGAACCTCAACACTCCTAACGTTATATGATATTACTTGACATTGTTTACTATGCATTTATTGTTATAGTTGGTATTCAAGTATTATATTACACCATTCTTTTTGGTAAATTTTCGTTTTCTAAACCAAAAAGAAAATACGCAAAAAAGCTACCAATTTCTATCATCATTTGTGCTAAAAATGAAGCTAGAAACCTTAAAAATTTTCTGCCTTCTATTATCAATCAGGATTACTCAGATTTTGAAATTGTTCTCATAAATGATGCCTCTCAAGATGATACATTAGAGGTTATGGAACATTTTGAAAAGCAACATAACAATATTCAGGTTATAGATGTTAAAAATGTTGAAGCGTTTTGGGGTAATAAAAAATACGCCTTAACGTTAGGTATTAAAGCTTCTAAATATGACCACCTTTTGTTTACTGATGCAGATTGTAAACCTGTCTCTAACAAATGGATAAAAAAAATGACTGCTCACTTTAGTGATGATATCCAAGTTGTTTTAGGGTATGGCGCCTATATTAAAGTTAAAAAGTCTTTTCTAAATAAACTCATACGATTTGAAACCTTAATTACAGCCATTCAATATTTTTCGTTTGCTAAATTAGGTATTCCATATATGGGAGTAGGTAGAAATCTGGCGTATACTAAAAAAGAATTCTTTGATAATAATGGTTTTGTAGACCATATGAAAGTTAGGTCTGGTGATGATGACTTATTTGTAAATCAAATAGCTTCAAAAAAAAATACAGCCATTAATTACGTTAAAGAAAGTTTTACAAAATCTATTCCTAAAAAAAGTTTCAGAGCTTGGTATAAACAAAAAAGAAGACATGTTTCTACGGCTAAACACTATAAGTTTAAACATAAATTTCTACTTACTTTAATTTACAGTTGTAATTTTTTGTTTTGGGTACTAGCTATTGTCTTATTTTCTTTAACATATAATTGGCCTATTGTTTTGGCTATATTTTTGCTCAGACTTATAATTCAAACTATAATTTATAACGCTTCTGCAAAAAAACTAGATGAAAAAGACCTTATATATCTATTACCTTTCTTAGAAGTTTTTCTAATTATCATTCAATTAACTATCTTTATAAATAATCTTATTTCAAAACCTAACCATTGGAAATAACCGAAGCTATCAAGCGTGCTAAAGCTAACGATCAAAAGGCGTTTAACTTCTTATTGGACAAATTTTGGGATGATGTTTTTGGTTTCCAATTGAAACGAATTGAAAATGAAAATGATGCAGAAGATATCGCCATTCAGACATTTTCAAGAGCTTTTGATAAAATAGAAACGTTCAACGAAAAGTATACTTTTAAAACCTGGTTAATTACCATTTCTAAAAATATTCATATAGATTTATTACGAAAAGAAAAGAAATCTATTTCTCAAGTAATTTCAAATGATGATAAATCTGTATATCAAATTTTAGACGAGTCACCTTCTGCAGAAGATAAACTAATTACAGAACAGCATTTAGCTAAGCTTCTCAGAGATATAAAAAAGCTAAAGCCTCACTACCAAAAAGTTATAAACCTTAGATATTTTCAGGAATTGAGTTATAAAGACATTTCTAAAGAACTAAATGAACCTATAAATAATATAAAGGTAAAGCTTTTAAGAGCTAAGAAGTTACTTGCTGAAATTATTCAAAAATCTAAATGATTACTAAACTTAAAAACTTAGGTCCAGGTTTATTATTTGCAGGAGCAGCAATTGGCGTATCACATTTAGTACAGTCTACTAGAGCTGGTGCCGATTTTGGTTTGAGTTTACTTTGGGCACTTTTATTAGCTAATTTATTTAAATATCCGTTTTTTCAATTTGGTCCAAGGTATGTTGCTGCTACAGGAGAAAGTCTTTTAGAAGGCTATAAAAAACTAGGAAAAGGTGTGCTGGTCGCTTATTATATTTTAACATTTGCTACCATGTTTACGATACAAACAGCTGTAACCATAGTAACGGCTGGTTTAGCATCTTCTTTGTTTGGTAACTTAGGTTTCAACCCTGAACTTGCCGTAAAAATATGGACTGTTGTTGTTCTTATAATTTGTTTAGGACTTTTAATTTTAGGTAAATACAAACTCCTTGACAATTTAATTAAGGTAATTATTATTGTATTATCCATAAGTACCATTTTAGCAGTTGTTATGGCTGTATACGGTAATGATTCGAGTGTTTCACTTACTCAGGTTTTGCCAAAGGAAGTATCTAAAGTTGCTTTTTTAATCGCTTTTATGGGCTGGATGCCCGCCCCTTTAGATGTCTCTGTATGGCATTCTTTATGGGCTGAAGAAAAACGAAAAAGCGATGAAAATTATAAGCCAAAATCTGCACTGTTCGATTTTAACGTTGGTTATTTTGGTACAGTTATTTTAGGTATCTGTTTTGTTTTATTAGGTTGTTTAGTAATGTTTGGAAGTGGTGAAACATTTAGTAATGCAGCTGGAACGTTTTCAAGTCAGCTTATTAATATGTACACATCAAGTCTAGGAAATTGGGCTTATATTTTAATAGGTATTGCAGCATTTACAACTATGTTTAGCACTACTCTTACCTGTCTAGATGCTTCTCCAAGAGCCATGGACAGAACTCAGGAACTACTATTCAGTAAAGATTACAAATACGGTTATTTAATATGGATCTTCCTTTTAGCCATTGGAACCATATTCATATTTTTCTTTTTTGCTTCAGAAATGGGCTTATTGATACAAATAGCCACTGTATTATCATTTATAACAGCTCCCTTTTACGCCATTATTAACTACAAATTAATTTCTGGAAAACACACTCCAAAACAATGGCACCCCAGTAAGCCAATGCATTTTTTAAGTTGGTTGGGCATCTTATTTTTAATAGGATTCAGTATCTGGTACCTCACTACTTTATAAAGAATACTTTGTATCTTTGTAATTCATTTTTTGATTATGCAGAAAGAAACAACATCCAATATCTTACCAGAAAGAATTCCTAAACCAAAGTGGCTTCGTGTTAAACTTCCAACGGGAAAAAAATATACAGAATTAAGAGGTTTAGTAGATAAGTATAAACTTAATACCATATGTACTTCTGGAAGCTGCCCAAATATGGGTGAATGTTGGGGAGAAGGTACTGCTACTTTTATGATTTTAGGAAACATTTGTACACGTTCTTGTGGTTTTTGTGGGGTTAAAACCGGAAGACCAGAAACTGTAGATTGGGATGAACCAGAAAAAGTAGCGCGTTCTATAAAAATCATGAAAATTAAACACGCGGTACTAACTAGTGTTGATAGAGATGATTTAAAAGATATGGGAAGTATTATGTGGGCTGAAACAGTAAAAGCTGTTAGAAGAATGAACCCAGAAACTACTTTAGAAACATTAATACCTGACTTTCAAGGTTTAGAACAGCATATAGATAGAATTGTTGATGTTGCTCCAGAAGTGGTATCACATAATATAGAAACTGTAAGACGTTTAACTAGAGAAGTTAGAATACAAGCTCAATACGACAGAAGTATGGGAGTTCTAAAATATTTAAAACAGGCTGGACAAAGACGTACTAAATCTGGAATTATGCTTGGGCTTGGAGAAACCAAAGAAGAAGTAATTGAAACCCTTCACGATCTTAAAGAGAATGATGTAGATGTTGTAACTATTGGCCAGTACTTACAACCAACTAAAAAACATTTGCCTGTAAAAAGATTCATCAATCCAGATGAATTTAAAGAGTTGGAAGAGATTGGTTTAGGTCTTGGGTTCCGTCATGTAGAAAGTAGTGCTTTAGTACGTTCATCATACAGAGCTCAAAAACATATTAATTAAAGCATGATTACTGTTGCCATAAATGGTTTTGGTAGAATTGGCAGACGTGTTTTTAGATTGCTTCAAAATCATGAAAACATAAAGGTTGTTGCTATCAATGATTTGGCAGATACAAGAACTTTAAGTCATCTTCTTAAGTACGATAGCATTCACGGTCTTTTTAATGGTACTATTTCTTCAAACGATGATCATATTATTGTCAATAATGAAGAAATTCCGCTTTTAAGAGAAAATCACCCTAAACACATTAATTGGCCTTCTTTTAATGTGGATTATGTTATTGAATCTACAGGGAAATTTAAATTATCTTCAGAGTTAGAATATCATATTAAAAACGGTGCTAAAAAAGTGATATTAAGTGTGCCTCCTATTGAAGATGATATAAAAACTATCGTTCTAGGTGTTAATGAGAATACCATAAATGGCACTGAAACCATAATTTCTAATGCATCATGTACCACCAACAATGCTGCTCCAATGATTGACATTGTTAACAAACTTTGTGGTATTGATCAAGCATATATAACTACGGTTCACTCCTACACTACAGATCAAAGCTTACACGATCAACCGCACAGAGATCTAAGACGCTCCAGAGCTGCAGGGCAATCTATTGTGCCAACTACCACAGGAGCTGCCAAAGCTTTGACTAAAATATTTCCTGAATTATCAGACGTAATTGGTGGTTGTGGTATTAGAGTTCCAGTTATTAATGGCTCTTTAACAGATATTACTTTTAACGTTAAAAAAACGGTATCTATTCAAGACATAAATAATGCTTTTAAAGAAGCCTCTAAAAACCAGTATAAAGGCATCTTAGAATATACCGAAGATCCTATTGTATCTATTGATATTATTGGGAATACGCACTCTTGCGTATTTGACTCTCAAATGACTTCTGTAATCGGTAATATGGTTAAAATAATTGGCTGGTATGATAATGAAACTGGTTACTCCCAAAGAATTATCGATTTAATAGTGTAATTTGTCGGAAAAATTATGTATTTTATCGATTAAATAATTATATTTGTCGATAATATTGAGTTAAAATGTCCCAAATTAAACAATATATTCTTGCTTTTGCCTTGCTACTTTGCTTTTTAGCGCAGTCGCAAAACACTGTTAATGATGATCCTGAGATAATTCAAAGTAATATTAATCATAGGATTGAACAGGCTACAGACTACCTGGAAAAATTCAATTATCACGAAGCTCAAAAAAACATAGATGATGCTTTAAGCCTCGCTATTGAAGCAGATAATAAAAAAAGTATTGGTATTATTTACGCCATTCAAGGTAAACTTCAATTAATTATTGAAGAAGAAGAAAATGCCATTAATTCTTTAAACGAAGCAAAAACAGTTCAGTTAGAAATTAAAGACTATGCAAACTTAGCCAGTTCTTATAAAATTTTAGGTGAAGTATTAATTAGTAAGGGAGATTATTACCAAGCTCTAGACTATTTAAAATCGTCTAAAAACCTTTACGAGCAAGAAGATATAGATAAGGGTATTGCAGAAGTTCTTTTATTAGAAGGAAAGACATACATTCTTTTAAAAGACTATAGAAAAGCAAGATCTGTTCTTGAACAATCTACCGCTGTATCTAAAAAAACAGGATTATTAAAAACGCAAAGCGAAGGTCTTATAAACCATGCTTTGGTTTACAACAAATTAGGTGATAGTTTAAAAGCTGTGAATCTTTCTAATGAAAGTTTACAGATTGCTAAACGAAATAATTTTGTAGCAGTTTTAAATGAAGCTTATTTAACAGCTAGTGATATTCATAATAGCATTGGCAACTATCAGTTATCTAGAGATTATTTAAATAGACATTTAAAACTCGCAGATTCTATTAAAAATTTAACAAGAATGAGCTCTACAAGAGAGCAGGAAACAAAATATTTAATAGAAGAAAAAAACGATAGAATTAAAGAATTAGAAGCACAAGCAATTGAAGAGCAAGAAGATGATGGTGTAAGAACGCTTATTTCAATATTAAGTGTAGCATTAATCACAATTTTATCATTGCTAACATTATCGTTATATAAAAACAATAACATACGCTTAAAAACCAATAATATGCTTCACAAAAAAAACGGTGAGCTTATTATTGCAAAAGAGAAAGCTGAATTGGCTTCAAAAACTAAAGCAAACTTCTTATCGACAGTTACGCATGAGTTACGAACGCCACTATATGCTGTTACAGGTTTAAGTAATATGCTTTTGGAAGAAAATCCAAAACCTGAGCAGATTCAGCATTTAAAATCATTAAAATTCTCTGGAGACTATCTATTAACGTTTATTAATGATATTCTTCAAATAAATAAAATTGAAGCCAATAAAGTTGAGCTAGAACTAGAGCCTTTCAACTTAAGGAAAAAAATAAATAACATTATTCTAGCACTTAATAATTCTGCTGATGATAATAATGTTAAAATACATTTTGAGTACGATAAAAATCTACCTGAAAACTTTATTGCTGATCAGATTAAAATTTCACAGATCTTAATAAATCTTGTTGGTAACTCGATAAAATTCACGAAAGATGGCGATATCTGGATTAGAATTTATCAAATGGAGATTAAAGACAAAATTTATACCTTAAGATTTGAGATTGAAGATAACGGTATTGGTATAAGCCAAGAGAAACAAGATAACATGTTTGAAAGTTTCAATCAAGGTTCTATACAGATAAACAGAAAATATGGTGGTACTGGTTTAGGCCTTTCTATTGTAAAAGGTTTAATTGATATCTTAAAAGGAGAAATTCATGTTAAAAGTGAATTAGGTAAAGGGACTACCTTCTTCTTTGATATTCCTTTAGAATTTACAGTTTCAAAAGAAGTTAAGGAAAGTAAAACATCTTACTTCGATAAAGAAAACATGACTTTAGATCTTACTAATGTTAAGATTCTTGTGGTTGAAGACAACAAAATCAACCAAATGATTACCAAAAAGATCCTTACTAAAATGGGACTTAAATGTGATATCATTGACAACGGAACTGATGCTGTTGAAATGATTAAAACCAACGAATACAATATTATTCTAATGGATATACACATGCCAGGTATTAGCGGTATTGAAGCAACCAAACGCGTAAGAGCCTTTGATAAAGAACTTACTATTTTTGCTTTAACAGCCGTAACTATAGAAGATAAAATGCATGAATTTGAAGAGGCTGGTTTTACAGATATCATTCCGAAGCCATTTAAACAAGAAGAGTTTGAGAAAAAACTTTATAATGCTTTAGCTTCTAAAGACAAACCTGCTACTGCTTAGTAACAAAGTTTTTAATTAGTTTATTAAACTCGTTCTCATTATCTACCCCCACTTTTATAGGTAAATAATACAATTTGTCTTTTAAAGATGGATACTGCTTTAAACGCATAAAATCCTTTTCAGTTGTAATAATTAAGGGCTCCTTATTTAAACTCTCAATATCGTTTGTAGTGAAATCGTGATGATCTTTAAAATTCAAATGTTTGAAATTTAATTCTTTCGAATTTAAAAATTCTACTAATGGAGTTGCATTTGCTATGCCTGTAACTAGGGTTACATTTTTTAAACTATCAATCTTTAGAGAAGAAGATTCAGAATACACCTTTTCTGCATAATTTATAGCACTAAAAAATACTTTTTGGTGTGGTTCTGGTTTTATATGGTTTATAAACTTACTTTTTTCTACTTCACTTAAATTATTTGGGCATTTAGTGATCACAATAATATTGGCTCTTTTTGCTCCACTTCTAGGTTCTCTTAAATCTCCAGTTGGTAGCACAATATCTTTAAAATAAGGATTGTAATAAGTAGTCAGTAGAATATAAAAACCTGCTTTTACTTTTCTATGCTGAAAGGCATCATCGAGCAAAATAACTTCAGGAGATACATCTAAAGATTTTAAATTTTGAATGCCATTAACTCTATTGGCATCAACCGCCACTAATATCTTTTCTTTAAATTTATTGTAGAACTGAAAAGGCTCATCTCCTATAGATTCTGCATTTGATTCTTCATTTGCCAACTGAAACCCTTCAGTTTTTCGCTTATACCCCCTACTCAAAGTAGCCACTTTAAATTCATCTTTTAATAGATGAACCAAATACTCAATCATTGGTGTTTTTCCAGTACCCCCTACACTTAAATTCCCGACACATACTATAGGAAATTCATATTCTTTAGATGTTTTTACACCAATATCATATAACTTGTTACGAAACCAAGTCGCTAAATAATAGACAGGAACAAAAGGAAAAGCGATGTATCTAATTAATTTCACGTGTTCATTTTTATTTGATTTCTATGGTCTTACTTCTACTGCGCTCAGTACAGAAATGTAACATTCTAATAATTGCAAAAACTGTGTAGTTAACTTTAATTATGGATGTTTCATTAAGGCAAAGTAAATATTTTATATTTGTTTAATAATCAAATGATGAAAATAATATGATTATTCAAGATGTAATTAATCATTTAGAAACTCTAGCTCCCTTAACTTATGCTGAAGATTTTGATAACGTCGGTCTTCTAGTTGGTGATAAAAATGAAAAACTAACTGGAGTTCTAGTTACTTTAGACACCTTAGAAAAGGTAGTAGATGAAGCTATTGAAAAGAACTGCAACCTAATAGTAAGCTTCCACCCTATCATTTTTAAAGGTCTCAAAAAAATTACGGGTAAAACCTATGTGGAGCGAGTAGTATTAAAAGCCATAAAACATAATATTGCTATTTATGCCATTCATACAGCGCTTGATAATGCACTGCAGGGTGTAAATGATATGATTTGTAATACCATAGGGTTGATAAACAAACAAATACTCATTCCGCAATCTGCGACCATAAAAAAACTAACCACTTATGTACCTAAAAGTGAAGCCGAGGTATTGAGGACTGCTTTGTTCAATGCTGGCGCAGGAAACATAGGCAACTATAGCAATTGTAGTTTTAATACAGACGGTATGGGCACTTATCAAGGTAATGAAGCTTCTAACCCTAGTCTTGGAGAAAAAGGTAAAACACATCAAGAAGAAGAAACTCAGATATCAGTCATTTTTGCAAAACATTTGGAGTCTAAAGTTATTAAAGCTCTTATTAATACTCACAGCTATGAAGAAGTAGCTTATGAAGTTGTAACCATTGAGAACAAAAACCAAAATATTGGTATGGGAATGATTGGAGAGTTTGAAAATGAAATGACTGAAGAAGACTTCCTATCTCATTTAAAAACAACCATGCAAACAGAATGTGTTAGACATTCTAGATTTTTAAATAAGTCTATAAAAAAGATAGCTGTTTTGGGTGGTTCTGGTAGTTTTGCAATAAATGCAGCCAAAGCTGCTGGTGCAGATGCCTTTGTAACGGCAGATTTAAAATATCACGATTTTTTTACGGCTGAAAATTCAATTTTATTAGCAGATGTAGGACATTACGAAAGCGAACAGTTCACAAAAAACCTTTTAGTAACGTATCTTACAAAAAAAATCACTAATTTTGCAGTCGTTTTATCAAACACCAACACCAATCCTGTTAAGTATTTTTAAAGTATGGCTAAAAAGAAAGAAGTTACTGTAGAAGAGCGTTTAAGAGCTTTATACGATTTACAACTTATAGATTCTCGTATTGACGAAATTAGAAATGTACGTGGTGAACTTCCTTTAGAAGTTCGTGATTTAGAAGATGAAGTAGCTGGACTAAACATTAGATTAGAAAAACTTGTCGCTAGTTTAGAAGTAATTGATAATGACATCAGTTCTAAGAAAAACTTAATTGAAGAATCTAAGTCTTTAATTAAAAAGTATAATGAGCAACAAAAAAATGTTAGAAATAACAGAGAATACAACTCATTATCTAAAGAAATTGAATTTCAAGAATTAGAAATTCAATTAGCAGAAAAGCATATTAAAGAATTTAAAGTTCAAATAGAGCAGAAAAAAGAAGTTATTTCTGAAACTAAAGAACGTTTAAAAGAACGCGAAACACATTTAAAGCACAAAAAAGGTGAGTTAAATGATATTTTAGCTGAAACTGAAAAAGAAGAGCAAGCTTTAATTGAAAAGTCTGAAACTTATAAAGGTCAAATAGAAGACCGTTTAGTATCTGCTTACGAAAGAATTAGAGGTAGCGTTAAAAACGGATTAGCTGTTGTACCAATTGAAAGAGGTGCTTCTGGTGGATCTTTCTTCACTATTCCTCCACAAATTCAAGTTGAAATTGCTTCTAGAAAAAAGGTAATTACAGATGAGCACAGTGGTAGAATTTTGGTTGATGCTATGTTAGCAGAAGAACAAAAAGCAAAAATGGAAAAAATGTTTTCTAAACTTTAATCCATCTCAAAAATATATTGAAAGCCTTCACAATTGTGAAGGCTTTTTTATTTGTATCTATTAAGGTTTTGTATTTTTATACGTCTTAAAGAAAAAACATTCCATGAAAAACGTATTTGCACTTTTATCAATAGCTTTATTTTTCAGTTGCCAAAACTCAGCTCAAACTAAACAAGAACTAGAAAATGTTGTCAATGCTAAACCTGTTGAAGTACCTTTAGAAAATGGTAAAGCTAAAGCCTATTTTGCAAGTGGTTGTTTTTGGTGTGTAGAAGCTGTTTATGAAAGTGTAAAAGGGGTTGAAGAATCTATTTCTGGTTATTCTGGCGGACATACAGAGTCGCCAACATATGCCTCAAGTAATACTGGAAGAACTGGTCATGCTGAAGCAGTAGAAATTATTTATGATCCAAAAGTAGTTAGTTTTGAAACACTGGTTGATGTTTATTTTGCATCTCAAAACCCTTTACAAGTAAATGGCCAAGGACCAGACAAGGGCTCTCAATACCGTTCTATTGTTTTTTATCAAAACGAGGCGCAAAAGCAAATTATTTTAAAGAAAAAAGAAGCCTTAGCTAAAAAACTGAATGCTAAATTAGCAGCAGAAGTATACCCGTTTCAAAAATTTTGGATTGCTGAAGACTATCATCAAAACTATGAGCGTTTACATCCAAATCATCCTTATATACAACGTATTTCTATACCAAGGTTGAAACGATTTCAAGCTAAATTTCCAAAAGAACTATTAAAAGAAGGGCATTAATTTCAAAAACCTTGTTACGTTTTTCATATTTTGTTTGTTATACTTTACAAGTATAAATTATAAATATTGGAAAACTCCCAAAACAAACTATTCCCTTATGCCTATAATATTTTAGATCCATTTGAAGATGTTAAAGACGTAGTACAAGATGTTATTGTTAAATCTCTTTCAATTAACATTAAAGCTTTAGAGAATAGAAGCATATCTCTAATATAATTCCTCTTAGAAAGTAAATTAAAAAACGGTTTAGTGTATTGCTAAATCGTTTTTGTTTTGTAAAAATTTTCAGCTAACTTCGTTTAACTTTAAATATAGAATTATAAAAACAACCCAAAACTTTGTTTATCCCGTATTTTTATACCGTATAAACAAAATAAATATTAGGTTATAACAAGTTATGCACAATTATAAAAAATGAATTCTACTGAAAAATTAGTTATTCTTTATCTATCCAATTATGAATATATCTTGTATAAAAATGGAATGAATGGTTTATATCTAATGTTAACATATGAAAAAGGGTTTGGTGTATATAACTATACCTTTAAACCTGATTTGACTGATATTTCTAATAAAGATTTAACCGAAAAAGAAATATATGCTTACTTGGACAAGTATAAACAGAATGAAAAGGAATTTATAAATCAACATAAAGCTTTTGAAATAGAAACTTCTCTTTCAAAAATAGCTTTAGAGCAATGGAAAAATACACAGAGTAAATGAGTTATAAAACATCTGAAATATACAAAGCTCATAAGGCTATTGGATTCCCAAAAATTGACGATTTGACTCAATTCAGAATTTTAATTGAAGATTATTATGAGCCAATAAAAAACATAACTCCTGAATATAAAGAAAGTGGATTTCCTCTTGGTATATTGAATGAATATATTTCAGTTACAAAAGAGGAATTAAAAGACCATTTAAAATCGATTAAATATATTGAAAGCCAATTAAAATCATATTCCAAAACTTATGATGGACATTGGCTAAGAAAATTAGATAATGGGTTTGAATTTTTTGAGCGAGAAAGAGGGAATGAATTTGGAAACAAGATATTGAAAAATGAAGATGATGTATTAGATATTTTTGTTGGAATAATTGGATGGTGTTGCAAATAAAAAGTGCATAACACTGTATAAAAAACATAGAGCGTTTGTGCTAAACCGAAAGGTCTGTGAATATTAACAAAGTCCGCCAAATATAAAATTTGGCGTTTATAGTAAAAAAGATAAAAGCAAAATATTTATATTTAGCTAAGTAATAAACCGAAACGAAAGTGCTTATCACCTGCCCTACGTTTCTTATACTTAACGTTGCCAGTAATTTGAACAAAAATGTGCCGATACGGAATTAATACATATAAACCACATTACGCTTGCTTTGAATGTAGAAAAACATTTAAAAGGAAACTAATGGTTGATATTGACAGAGACTTTAAAGATTGGGAAAAGCAATCTCACAAATGTCCTGAATGTGGAGGATTGACAGCAAATATGGGACTTGACTTTGAATCGCCTAAAAAGTCTGACTTGAAAACGTGGAATCATATGAAAGACCTTTATGAAACTGGAATTACATTTCACTCTTGTGGATGTTCTGGACCAGGTTACATTCCAAAAGACAAAAACGCACTGATTGAATTTCTAAATGAAAAAAAAGAAATATATGTGGAGAATTTACGATTTTGGATGACAAGAGTAGAACCTAAAACAGAAAGTGAAAAAAGTAAAGATTGGAATAACAATAGTCATTTTTTATTCAATCTTCCGAGTGAATTAAAAACAGGGACTAAAAAGAAAAGAAATACTGATTTAAAAAAAGCAGTTGAATATTGGACTGAAAGAGTTAATGATATTGAAAGTAAAATAATAAAAACTACTGGCAACAATGCATAACCGCAATTACGGCGGATTCGACTTCGTCCGAATCCACTCGGTAATTACTAACTCTAGTTTCTAAACAAAATATGTAACTTTAATCCCGTAACAACAGTTATACAAATACGTTACCACATATTTGAAAAAAACATTCCGCTGAATTAAAATGGGAAGAAAAAATTGGACAAGTGAAAAGATTTTTGACAGATTAGTGAATAACAAATCTGAGAAAACCTATTGGAATAATATATCGGAATTACGAAAACGAGCGAACGATGATGTTTTTAATCAAGCCTATAAACTTGCTAAATCTCAAATTGACAAAAAG
Source organism: uncultured Flavobacteriaceae bacterium (assembly GCA_947487895.1). Classification (GTDB taxonomy): domain Bacteria; phylum Bacteroidota; class Bacteroidia; order Flavobacteriales; family Flavobacteriaceae; genus Seonamhaeicola. The sequence goes on along the minus strand of CANKYF010000008.1, from coordinate 1,900 downwards.
AAGATTATCGGAATAGACGTTTTAGCTCAATTAGGTTTTGACCCAAGATTCAGACAAGAAGAGACAATAAAGTTATATTTCGAATTATTAGAAGAAAATCAAAATGATGATGTTTTATTTTCTTTGTTTTTCGGCATTAGCCATAACAATGAAAAGCTAACTAACAATCAAGTTTTACAATTAATAAAGTTCAAAGACTCAAAAAATAATGATGTTCGTTACAGTTTAGTTTCGGCAATTTCTGGAGTTGATAATCCAAAAGCTATTGAGACATTAATTGAACTTTCAGAGGACAATTTTTCTTCAATTAGAAATTGGGCTACTTTCGGAATCGGAACTTTATGTGAGCAAAATAATGACCGAATTATAAAAGCATTGTGGAATAGAATAAAAGATAAACATCAAGAAACAAAACTTGAGGCAATCGTTGGATTAGCGAACAGAAATCAAGTTGCAATTAAAGAACAAATTATTGAAGAATTGAAAAGTGGCGAATATGGAACGTTATTGTTTGACGCAATCGAAACGCTTAAGGACAAGGATTTTATTCCATATTTAGAAAATAATTTGAAATCTGCTAAAAATGACAGCGAAATAAAAGAAGAGTGGATAGCGGATTTAAAACAATGTTTGAATAAACTGAGTGCATAAAACATGTGGTAACACTGTATAAAAAACATAGGGCGTTTGTGCTAAATCGAAAGGTCTGTGAGTTTTAATAAAGTCCGCTAAATATAAAATTTGGTGTTTCAATATTGAAGATAAAAGCAAAATATTTATATTTAGCTAAGTAATAAACCGAAACGATAGTGCTTATCACCTGCCCTACGATTTCTTATACTTAACGTTGTAAGCAATTTGACCAAATCAATGAAAAAGTATTTAATCTTACTTATTTTAATTTCAAATTTTTGTTTCGGACAATCTGAATCCAGACAAAATTTTGCCATTTCATTAAATGTCCCTGATAATGAAAGAAACAGTAATGAGTCTTTCAAAAAGATAGCTGCTGAAAAAAACATCAAGAGAATTAAGTTTTACGAGGGAAAAGAAATTGTTACGGATTTACTTTTTGACAAAAATGGAAATGTTATTGAGGCAACAGATAAGTCAAACAAAGTTATTAGCAAAACCAAATTTGAGTTTGATAAACAAAATAGATTAACTGAAATTTCATTTTTCACACCAAATGGAGATTTCAAATATGGTTATAAATACAGATTTGATGGGTCATACAGGACAGAGTACAAAATTGGAGATTCTATTCCTACAAAAAGAACAATCGAATTAAAAGAAGAAAATATTACAATATATTCAGACTTCAATGAAAATAAGGAATGGGAATTAAATAGCGTCATATTTAAAAACGGAGATAAATCATACGATAGAGAATTAAGATATAATGAAAATGGACTTTATTCAGAGTTCAAGTATTTCTTCAACCCAAAAGAAAAAATTGGCGGAACAAAAAAAATCACTTATTTCAACGGTATTAAAATAAGTGAAGAGGATTATTCTGCATATAAGACAGATTCCAAAGGAAATAGAATTGAGAATTTTAATCCTAGAAATTTAGAAACAATTTCTACTCGTAAATACAATGAGCAGAATCAAGTTATCGAAACTAAATATTACGCCAAAACGGAATATTATGAATACGATAAAAATGGAATGGTAAAAACTAAAACCATAGAAGACAGAAACGGCATAACAAAACTGAATTTTTTCTATGAAAACTCATTCTTAAATAAAATAGATAAAGTTAACGGAGACAATAAATTGACTTTTAAATACGAATACGAATTTTATAAATAAAAACTGCTTACAACAATGGTAATCGTTGCACAAGGCTTCAAAAACCATAAAATATAACTCAAAAGCTTCTTTTTAAGGGGCTTTT
>CANKYF010000007.1 GCA_947487895.1 uncultured Flavobacteriaceae bacterium | reverse complement strand
ACTAATGCTTCTGCTGAATCCTTCAATGCCAAAATAAAAGCTTTTAGAAGGCAGTTTAGAGGTGTCAAAAACACAGAGTTCTTTCTCTTTAGACTAACGCAAATTTTTGCTTAAACACAACATTTAGCATTGATCCGGGATTGGCCTCAAATTATATGATTGCTTTAAAAAATAAAACCTTGTAAATCGTAGGATTTACAAGGTTTTGTGGAAATTTGCTATTTCCTTTAGCGGTCTGGACGGGACTCGAACCTTGCTTTGCGAGCCCTGTCGCTCTGGCACTTCAGCCAAATATTTTTTTTATGTTGACGATTTGTGACCTAATTCCCGTGGGCAGTAGTTCAATTTGATTCGTCTGACGCAAAAATAGTAATTCTTTTCAATTAATAACATTTAAAATGGATAAAGTTGATATCCATTTGACCTAAAAAATAGTAACAAAATTCAACACCTTGTTATTCAGAGAAAAACTCAATTGAGTTACAAGAACTTATCCATTTAAGTATTTTAGTAAGGAGAGATTATTATCATACAATATCACCGCAATTTAAATTCGTAAAATACTTCCATCAAAAGACTACGGCATAAAGCCCACGCTATTTCCTCTGCTTATTTATTCCGTTTCCTTTTGAGCCAAGATTTTATCTTCCGTTTAGTTCCTGCTTAAATATTGTTTAATCTAAAATTTAAGTATTATGACAACAAAAGCAAGTACTACAAGGAAAAACGGTAAATCAAATGTAGCCGTTAAAAAGGAAGTCAAAACGAGATTGACTCAAAAAGCCATTGGGCTTCAAATTCAGAATCTGAGTGTTGAAAAGGTCATCACAGACCCAATGCAACCTAGGAAAACATTTAATGAATCACTTTTAAACGGACTTTCAGAAAGCATCAAAAAACACGGCGTGCTTCAGCCTATTACGGTTCGGGAATCTGGAAGTGAATTTGTTATCGTTATGGGAGAACGTCGCTATCGTGCAAGTAAGTTGGCAAACAAGAAAACTATACCGTGCATCGTCCGAGAATACAAGAACAATGATGTCCTAGAAGTTCAAATTATTGAAAATTTGCAAAGACAAGATATAGAGCCTACCGAAGAAGCAGAAGCGATTGCCTTTCTGAGTGAGAAATATGTATCATCTGAAATTGCAAAACGATTGGGGCGAAGTGATAATTTTATAAGACAGCGTTTAAAATTAGCTGGACTTATTGAGGGTTTCAAAAAGTTTGTTCGCAATGGAGAAATGACCATATCATTGGGTGTTGGTGTCGCACTCTTTGAGCCTGAAGAACAACAGATGATGCTGGAAACTATGGGCAAAGATTTTAATGCCCATCAAATCAACAGAATGATTAAAGAACAGACCTTTGATTTAGAGAAAGCACCTTTTGATGTAACTGACAAGAAATTGATTGTTAAAGCTGGAGCTTGTAATGAATGTCCATTCAATGCAGCAAATCAGGGTAATTTATTCGGAGATGGTAAAATGGTATGTACAAAATCAGCTTGTTATGAATCTAAGAAAAGCAAGTCGTTCTTGAACTTGATTGAGAAATCCAAAAAAGAACAAATCATTCTTATTCCGGAGATACAGAAATATTGGGCAGACGAAGAACGAAATCAACTTATCATTGCCCAGCTAGAAAATAGCGGATTGAAAGTCTATCTTCTTGATGATGTGGAAATAATTGAATGTCCAATTGAACCAACAATAGAGGCAATCAAAAAAGAGTACCAACATTACGATTACTCTGAAGCAGAACTAAAGGAGGAATATAACGATGCCTTTGAAAACTACACAGAGGAATTGGAAACGTATAATTCTGCAAAAGAAAATGGATTTGCAAATGGTATCGTTTTCCATCCTGAAACATACAGACACAAAGAAGTCTTTGTAAAAATTGTCACAGCATCTAAAAACGAATCGACAACTTACTCAGCACCATTGGCTGAAAGAAAAATGGCTGACTGTTCCCCTGAAGAACAAATCGTTAAAATCAACGAAAGGGAAATTCGTAAGAAGCAAATTGAGAACAATAAACAGTTTGAAGAAGTTGTTGAAATGATAAGAGAGACCAAATATATCGAGACAAAGAAAACACTTTCGGTAGATGAAATGGTAGCTTTCTCATTATCGCTCTATGAAAATAATGTAAGTTATTCGAGTCAACAAAAATACTTTTCTGGACTCTTAGGCGATACTTCCAAAATGACCAGAATTGAAATCGTGGAAAATTTCAAGAAGAAGTTCAAAAAAGAGACCATTCATAAGTTGATACGCTATATACTCACAAAACAAGTTCATTTTGGCGAAAGCAATCACGTCAATAATTTGACGAATATTTCATTCTACAATGCAATACAAGGATATTATAATACCAAGATTGCCAACATTGAAAAAGATTATGTAGAAAAAAGAAACAAGCGTGAAGAACGCTTAAAAGAGCGAATAGGGATTCTTGAAAAGCAAATTCAGGAATTGAACGATTAGCTTTTGTTGTTTAAAGAGGAGTCAGCATTCGTGTTGGCTCTTCTTTTTTTTAATGATTTTCACGCTTAAAAAGGATTGTTAAATAAATAGAAATATTCTGACGAATCAAGCATAACTTTCGGTAAATTTCGACTATATTTAAGGTCAATTTTAACTAAAAACTATTCGGCACAATTAATGTCATTCTGATAATTTGAAAGTGCTTGCTATAATTTGAGAACTTTTGAACTAGAAGAAATAAAATTAATTCTTGAACACGCACCAAGTGTTAAGATTTTGAAATCCCGTAACCGGGAACTCATATTGCTTTTCCTTATATCTACTTTTCCTGATACAAGCAAAAGTCATCCCTACGATTTTCTTCATTCTAAACTTACAGACCATCTGGAAAGCATTCAGTTGGAAGAAGATGATGAAAGTGATTTACAATTTGAGGACAGCTATGAAATAAAGGCAAATAAGCTACTGAAGCGTTGGACGCGGATGGGTTTTCTAACAAGTTTTAGAAATGAAAACGGAGCAGATTACTACCAACTTACCAACCATACTACTAAAACACTTATTTGGTTAGAGAGTCTGAAGAAAAAAGAATTTGTTGGTACTGAATCCAAATTCAAAGAAGTATTCAATCAATTAAAAGAGCTCGTAGAATGGACTAATGATGATGTTGAAAAACGTATTGAAATCCTAGAAGACAGAAAGCGTGACATTGAGAAAGAGATTGATGATTTAAAGATAAGTGGTACGGTAGATACTTACCAGGAATATGAAATAATACCGAGGTTTCAAAACATCAACGATACTGCGAAAGAACTTCTATCTGACTTTAAAGAGGTCGAACTGAATTTCAAAGAAATCTCAAAAGAGATTTATTTAAAACACACTAATACAGAACTGTCAAAAAAGGACGTACTCTCGTTCACTTTTGATGCTATTGATAAGTTGAAGAGAAGCCATCAAGGCAAAAGCTTTTATGCGTTTTGGCAATTTCTTATTGATAGGGGATTAAAAACAGAATGGAATAAACTGATAGAAGAACTATTAGTCAATTTACAAGAAAAGAGTATTGAGATAGATGATGACTTTCTACTTGGTATAAAAAATAATCTTTTTGAAACTGGTCTTCAAGTCTATAGGTCCAATGATAAGATGGCCGAAAAAGTGAGTAACATTATTAGAGAAAGTGACTCAATCAATAAAGAAAGTTTGAAGAAACTACTTGCTGAAATAAAAAACCTTTTAATCCAGTCGAGTAAGCTACCGAAAGTCCCAGATATATCAATATTATTAGAAGGAGAACCTGACATAGAATTGAATTTTGACAAACGGTTGACACTAGAAAAGAAGAAGAGCAGAACCTATGACCAGCGTCCTAAAGTCAATACCAAAAACATAGAGCAATCAAATCAGTTTAAAAAAATAGCTAGTAAACGCCCAGTCAATAAAAAAATACTAAACGATAACATTGTTAGTGTCATTAAAGAAAAAGGTCAAGCATCCTTAGCAGAAATCATACAGGAACACGGTGGAATAAATCAAGGCCTTCCAGAAGTCTTCGGATATTTTAGTGTCTTGAAGAATTTTAAACACACATTCAATGACAAGAAAGAGACTCAAATTCTATTTGATGAAGCTAAAAATAAAACCATAAAAATCCCAGAAATTATAATTACAAAATGAACGGATTAAAATCAAATTTAGAAGAATATTCTTTGGCAGTAGTTCGATTGCTCAAAGGAACTATTAATAGTAGCGATACCGTTTGGGACGATGTATTGCTTTATAGAATAGCTATCCAAAAGTATGTAAACGTTATTGGTTTGGAACTTATCATCAAAGAAAATGACGGCTATGCATTTTTGAAGCAATTTAATATTGACGATGATGATAATACTATTGGTCTTGTTTCTAGAAAACAAGTTGGGTTTGAAACCTCAGTATTGCTAGTAGTTTTAAGGCAGATATTAGAAGATTTTGAAAACAATCCTACAGATTTTAGTGGCTCTGAAAAGTTTATAGATAGAGATGAATTAATTGACCAGATTGAGCTTTTCCTGCCAGATAAATACGATAAAATAGGATATCTAAAAGATTTAGAAAACTACATTAAAAGAATCGAAAAACTAGGTTACATCAAAAAGGTAGATGAAGATGACCGCAATGTTCGATACAAAATCCACAAAATCATTAAGGAGAAGGTAAATATCGATGCCTTAGAAGAATTTAAAACCAAATTGAATGAATATGTTGAGTCTATTTAGCACGAGGTCAGACACATCTGGATTTAGACTCAATTATTTAGAAGTATTTAATTGGGGAACTTTCGATGATGAAATTATAAAAATTGCACCAAAAGGGAATAATTCATTGCTTACAGGAGCTAATGGCTCAGGAAAAACAACGTTTATTGATGCGCTACTAACATTACTTGTGCCGCAAAAAAAAGACAGATTTTACAATCAATCTTCTGGTGCGGAGAAAAAAGGAGACCGTACTGAAGAGAGTTATGTTTTAGGAAACTACGGAACAATACTAAAAGATGGCGCTAGTAGTGCAACCGCACAACGCTTGAGAACTAAAGATACCTACTCAATTTTGTTGGCTTCATTTAGCAATTCAGACCATCGGACAGTTACACTTTTTCAATTAAGATGGTTTTCAGGAAATGATATGCGACGCAGTTTTGGTATTGCTCACGTACCTCTATCCATTGAAACACATTTTCCGAAATTTGATGATAAAAACCTTTGGAAGCATAGGCTGGAGCAAGAATTCAACTCAAATAGTTCAAAAAATAAAATTGAATTCTTTGACAACTACCCTTCTAGATATGCAAAACGCCTAGTAAGCATTTTTGGAATGAAATCATTAAAGGCACTAAAACTCTTCAATCAAACCGTTGGTATCAAGGTACTGGAAGATTTAGATGGTTTTATCAGAATAAATATGCTGGACAATAAGGAACCGGAAGCTAGATATATTGAATTGTATAACAGTTTCATAACCTTACGTAGCGCAAAAAACAAAATTGATAAAACTAAAGAACAACTTAGGCAACTAGAACCTATAAGTAATCTTGCAACTAAGTTGGCTGAAAAGAATACAAGTAAAGATAAGTTAGTAGATTCAAGAGATTTGGCGGTACTCTGGTTTTCAGAAAAAGGGAACGAACTTTTTCTCGTTGAGAAAGAACGACTTGAAACGCTTAAAAGTAAAGTTGAAGATGAATTGACTATTCTAGAAGATGAAGAGAATACGCTTAGGGAAGATTTAAGTATTCTGATACAACAAATTCAAAATGACGAAGTAAGTGCTCAAATAGATAAGTTAACCAAGGATATTAAAATTATTGACGCAAAGAGGTCGCAACGACAAACCAAACTCGATGCATACAATTTATTATCCCGAGAATTAGCCTTAGAAGAAAACCCAACTGAAATTTCTTTTCAAGACAATCAAAACAATGCGAATCAAAAAGCTACAGAAACTGATAAGCAAAGAACTAAGTATATTCAAGAAAAAACATCACTTGAAACAGAGATTACTAACCTAAGTACGGATTCAGAAACTATTGTTGAGACAATAAAAACACTTAGAGAAAATGGTAACAATATATCTGGTCGTGTGGTTTCTATACGTAATGAAATCTTAGCAAAGACAGGAGCAACCAAAAAGGAAATTCCGTTCATTGGAGAACTCATTAAAGTTGCTGATGAGCAGGCGAAATGGCATCCTTCCATTGAGAAAGTACTTCACTCATTTGCACTAAGGCTTATTGTTCCCGAAAAGTATTATAAAGCCGTGAACAATTATGTCAATGATACAGACCTAATGGGTAAAATCACTTACATCCGCTATAAAGAGTCATTTTCGCTCAATGCCTTGAATACATATATGCCAGATGAAAATGAACTCATAAGTAAACTGAATTTTAAAATCGATTCACCATATGCGGACTTCGTTGAATATAATATACAGTCTCGGTTCAATTACTACTGCGCAGAAGATATGAACGCTTTTGCGAAAGCTGAAAAAGCGATTACCCTTAACGGACTCATAAAAAGAGGAAGAGGCAATCACGAAAAAGATGACCGACCGCACATAAATTCCAGAAATAATTTTGTGCTAGGTTGGGATAATAAAACTAAAATAGAATCTTTACAGACCGCATATAACCAGCTTCAAGAAAAGAGTGACAAAGCTGTTGAGAAACGAAAATCTTTAGATTCATCAATTAAAGAATTAGGAGTATCAAATAAAAAATATAATAGACTTCTAGATTCTTACCCAGCATTTGATGATATAGACTGGAAAAAGTATGCATTGGAAATTCAAGATATTAAAGATACAATTAAACAACTTGAAGATGGTAATGACAAAGCTAAAGCACTAAGAGAAAGAAAGGAAAAGTTAGACAAAGACATTAAAAAGAAAGTAGCTGAGAAGAAACCCAAGAATGAAGTAATATTTAATACCAATAGAGAACTTAAAGACATAGATAAGGAACTTGATGATTTTGGCACTCAAATTAAATTACTATCGGAGACAGATGTTGACTTATCAAATTTTGATATATCAGACCTTGCTTTAAATGAATTACATTTTGGTAATTTCAAAAAGGTTAGGTCAACATATCAAGAAGAAAATCTAAAAAACATAAATGAAATTAACATATCAATCTCTAAAACCAGAGAAAAACTAAGCCCTAAAATAGCAGCGTTTAAAAGTCCTGACAGAAAAATTTTAGACCAATATCCAGATTGGGGTTCCGATGTAAATGAACTGTCCAGTAATCTTGACCATTTGTATCAATATCAAAACCTGTATCAAAGACTGAACGAAGAGGATTTACCCAGTTTTCAAACTAAATTCGACACTTACCTAGAAGACACTATCATTGATAAAGTAGGCGCATTTAATTTCTTTTTTGAGAAATGGATTGAGGAAATTAAGAAAACAATAAAAACACTTAATGCTTCGCTTTATGCTATTGATTTTGAAGTCGCACCTGCAAAGACCTACATTCAATTATCTGAAAGAATGGCATTATCTGAACAAGCAGATGATTTCAGGAAATTACTGCACGAAGCATTGCCAGACGTTTCACAAATTACAACTACGGAAGCAAAACGTAATCATTTTGAAAATTTTATCGAGCCACTAATTGAGCAATTGGAAGATGAGAAATGGCGGAAACAAGCTCTAGATGTTCGTTTTTGGTACAAGTACAGAGCTGAAGAATTTGCACGAGAAGATGACCATAAACTCGCTACTTACGAAAGTATGAGCCATAGGTCTGGCGGACAAAAAGCGCAACTCACCTATACGATATTGGGTGCTGCAATAGCATATCAATTTGGACTTACATCACCAGATGGTCTAGAAGCAAACTCCTTCAGGTTTGTAGCTATTGATGAGGCTTTCAAGGCGCAAGACCAGGATAAATCAGAATATCTTTTAAAATTGTGTGAGCAGTTGCACCTTCAAGTGTTAGTGGTAACACCTAGTGATAATATTGAAATTGTAGAACCTTACATATCATTCGTACACTTCACAGAAATTGAAAAGGGCAAAAAGAGCTCGCTCTACGATATGCCGATAGAACAGTTTCAGCAGGAAAGTGAAAAATATTTAAGTGTAGAATGATATCATCAGCTCAAATAAAAAAGAAAGCTACGAGCAATTATGCTTCGTTTTTATCATCGCTGATAACCAACGAGAATATATTTCCTTTAGAAATTAGAGGTAATAAATCCCCTGGAAAAACACTTGAAACGTACAGGAAAGAAATGGATGATTTATTGTCATCCTCAAAAGCAAAGAAAAAACACGCTTACACCATAGATTGCGTTAAAACCAAAACAAGGTTTATAGGGTCACAAAGCCTACCCAAACGCATCTATTTTGCGAGTGAACAGGATTATGTAGGCTACTTAAATAAAATTAATGAGGTTAAAAAGTTTAAAGAAGCACAGCGTATAACACTATTAAATTTTCCACAAATCAAAGACTGGTTAGCTAATAATCCTTTGAAAGTGATTACCAACATAGAGAAATGGGACGATGTTTTAAAAGTGGTAAGCTATTTCGATTCTAGTCCCAATCCCAACCTTTACATAAGGGAGCTACCAGTAAAGGTTCATACTAAATTCATCGAGAAGAATAAATCCATAATCTGGGAATTATTAAATATAGTTGTTGCTGAGAGTTTAAACAAAGATGAAAAAAAGCACTTTGAGTCAAGATTTAATCTCAAGTATAGCGAACCCTTGGTACGGTTTAGGTTATTAGAGACTAGAATTGCCCAAGATTACTTTTCAGGTTTGGAAGACATCACAATAAAGATTAGTGATTTTTCCAAGTTGGATTTACCTGTAAAAAAGGTTCTAATAGTGGAAAACCTAATGAATCTTTTAACGCTACCGCATATGTCAGATACTATGGCAATTTTCGGTCAAGGGTTTAAGGTATTATCACTAAAGAATATTAATTGGCTAAAAGAATGCCAAATATATTATTGGGGCGATTTAGATGCACAGGGGTTTGAGATTCTTTCTGGCTTCAGAGGTCATTATCATCAAACCGAAAGCTTGATGATGGATAAGACCACTTTTGATATGTTTTATGAAAATGATTTGGAGTCAAAATCAAAAATAGAAGCCCTTGTTAATCTCAACGAAGAAGAACGCAATATGCACCAATTACTTTTCAAAAATAAGTGGCGCTTGGAGCAAGAGAAAATCCCTATGGATTACACCTTATCTCAACTTAAAAAACTAACTAAAACAACTTAAAAGCCAATGTTTATATCTAATGTATCCATAGTTAACTATAAAAGTTTCAGAAATACCAAATTCTCATTTAAAGAGGGAATCAACACAATTATAGGAGAAAATGGGTCGGGAAAAACAAACCTATTTAGAGCCATTCGTCTACTTCTAGACGATAATCTTTTAAGGATGTCTTATAAATTAAATGAGAATGATTTTAATAGACACTTAGGACCATTTCAAGGACATTGGATAATCATAAGTATTGAGTTCAGCGACCTCTCACCAGATGAAGAAATACAGGCCTTGTTTGTTCACGGAACTGGAGATGCAGCACAAGAAACTTTGACGCAAGCTACCTATACGCTATTGTTTAGACCAAAGCCAGACGTCCGCCTAAGATTATCTGATTTAGCAGAAGGCGATACAGTAGGAATGAATGCTATACTTGATGACTTATCAATAGATGATTATGAAACTAAATTTACAGGAAAAAGCACAGTAGATTTTAATGATGAAAATGTATATAAAGATATTGTTGGAGATTTTGAAAATGTGAAATTTCGCTTTCCAGATGATGCTTCTAGGATAGGTGTTATAATCCCTCACCAACTTTCTATTTCTAGGGAAATATCGTTTACATTTATTCAAGCGCTTAGGGATGTTGTATCTGATTTTCATAACAATAGAACCAATCCGCTATTGACATTGCTGAAAGCAAAAAGTGAAGATATAGATGAAGAGGATTATGCCAACATTTCAGAACAGGTTTTAGCTTTAAATGAATCTATCGAACAATTACCAGATGTTTTAGATATCACAAAAAATATTTCGCAAACTATAAAGGAAACAGTAGGCGAAACCTATTCGCCATCGTCACTAAGTATCAAATCAAGTTTGTCTGATGAGGCCAATAAGCTATTACAATCTTTGAAACTGTTTATTGGAGAACCAGGAGAAGACCACGAAGGTGGAATTCACGAATTGAGTCTTGGAGGAGCAAACCTAATCTATCTAACCTTAAAACTATTAGAATTCAAATACCAAAAGGCCAACGAGACATTTGCTAACTTCTTATTGATTGAAGAACCTGAAGCACACATACATACGCATATCCAAAAAACCTTATTCGATAAGCTAGATTACGGAGATACACAGATTATATATTCAACGCATTCTACGCAGATTTCAGAAGTAAGTAATCTGTCGAATATAAATGTTTTAAACAAAAAAAGTAACTATGCAGTTGCATATCAACCCGCTACTGGTTTGGATGAACAAAGAGTTGTAAAGTTAGAACGATATTTAGATGCAATAAGGACTAATCTACTTTTTGCAAAAGGTGTAATTCTAGTTGAAGGAGACGCCGAAGAAATATTGATTCCTTCATTAATAAAAAAAGTGTTAGGCTTTAGTCTTGATGAAATAGGTGTGAGTATAATAAACATTAGAAGTACAGGTTTTGAAAATGTAGCAGATATTTTTCACGATAACAGGATTCAACGAAACTGTGCAATACTTACAGATTTAGATTATTCAATTACTGATGTTGCCATACAAGAGGGAGATTCAGATGCGATTATAAAATACAAAACTAAATGTCATAATTCCGAAAGAAAGGGTCGCGAAAGACAAGAAAGCATAACGACCTATATTGATAGTAACCGTTGGTTAGAAGCTTTCTACGCACACCATACATTTGAAGTAGATTTCTTGATGGCAAATGATTCAGAAATGTTTACTGAAATTATAGAACAAGTTTATACTGACCCACCAACTATTGCTTTGGCAAAGGTAGAACTAGCATCTGACGATGTTTCCATTGCTGGTAAAAGGATATTGACAATGGCTAAACAGGAAGGCAAAGGATGGTTTGCAATTTTATTAGGAAACAACATAGATTTCAATACTGCCATTCCTAATTATATTTTACAGGCAGTCCAATTTGCAACACCTAAAATGAGTAGGGAAATAATAGCCGGTATTTTCAATTATAGAATGAAAGTATTGCTTTCTAATGAAGAAGAATTAGATTTTGATGTATTCAAGAACAATCTTAATCGATATCGTAAATCAGAGATAGAGTTGCCTGAAATCATTGATGAATTTGAAACGATTGTTTTAGCTGATAGAGGCTTGGATTTTTTAAGACTGCTTTAATATGTTTGTCTGGACCGATAAAGAATTAAATGAAGAACAAAGTGCTGTTGTAAAAGACGATGCCAATATACTTCTTGTAGCTTGCCCTGGTAGTGGAAAAACAAGAACCCTCACATATAAGGTTGCGAACGAACTATCCAAATTAGATTCTCATAAGAAATTTGTGATAGCTATTACTTACACAAATCGAGCTGCAAATGAAATTAAAGAACGTATAGAATTACTAGGGGTTTCGACAAATCAACTGTGGATAGGAACAATTCATTCATTTTGTAACGAATGGATTCTAAAACCATATTCGGCACTTCTAGAAGTGCTTAAATTTGGTTATCGAATAATGGATGGTAATGAGTCTGATAACTTGTTAAGTGATTTGTGTTCAGCATATAACTATCCTAGAATTACTCATTGGGATTGTGGTCACTATGCAAGTATTAATGGGATAGTTCAGGGTGTTCAATATGGCGGTAAGTACAATAATGTGAGTGCAGTATTACAAGATTACTTTACCTTTTTAGATGAGAACAATTTTATAAGCTATGAACTTATGTTATTGTATTCTCACCAATTACTTGATGAAAATCCAGTTATTGCCAAAACGCTTTCAAAATTGTTTGAAATCATCTTAGTGGATGAATATCAAGACACCAAAGAAATTCAATATCATATAATTTCAAAAATCTGGCATTCTGGTCAAGGAGCTACCCGAGCACTAATAGTTGGCGACCCAAATCAAACCATATATGGTGGTTTAGGTGGCTATCCTATTGAAAAGACTGAATTAGAAAAGCTTTCTGGTTTAGAGTTTAAAAAGTTAGAGCTTGAACAGAATTATCGAAGTTCTTCATCAATAGTAGATTATTTTGATAAATACAAAACCTTTGAAAATGTAGTTTTAGCATCAGGAAAAGAAAGGGATTATGTCAGTATCGTATCATTCAACAATCAAGTTCACGTAGATAATTTGGTAAAAGAAATGAGCAGGTTGCTCAAACATAACGTAGAAGTACTAGGTATAGACCCAAATGAAATCTGCATCCTCGGACCTCAATGGATTCATTTGGCACCGATATCACGTAGTCTTATGATTGAAATGCCTGAGTATAATTTTAATGGTCCTGGAATGGCACCATTTTCAAGAGATATAGAAAATTTTTGGTATAAACTTTCTCGCATTGTTCTTACTGAAGCTTCACCAAGGATGTATCTGAGGCGTTTGCGTTGGGCGAATGAAATTCTAAAAGACCTTGTAGATTCCGGCTATAATGTTGACGATATTACCCACAAATCAATTTTAAGAACCTGTAATGGTATTACGATTGATGAAACGAATGGATTAGACTATTTACAGTCATTTTTTGAAACATTCCTTGATGAACTAAATATTGACCTTACCACTAATATATCCCTAACAGAAAGTTTCACTTCATTTTTTGATAGTTCTAGAAAACGCATAGATAGGATTAAGAAAGAAGGTAATAGCTTTATTGAACATATTGACAGTTTTAAGAAGGTATTTCAACAAAAAGATGGTACTACTATTTCAACCATACACGGTGTAAAAGGTGCAGAGTTCGACACGGTAATTGCTTTCGGTCTTCTTGAAGGTTACGTGCCACATTCAAGAGATGCAAATGGAGACGAAACTGCCAATAGATTACTCTATGTAGTTGGTTCGAGAGCTAGAAAAAATCTTCATTTAATTTCAGAAACAGGAAGGAAAAATTGGAAAAATGAACCGTACTTTCCTACCAAAGTACTTTCTCAAATTATTCATGAGTACGACGAATTATAAGAATCGTTTTATCTCTAAGAAAGAAATAATCAATCAATAGTAGCGCAAAGATAAACTCGTAAAATACACCCATCAAAAGACTACGGCATAAAGCCCACTCTTCTTCCCTAGCTTATTTATTCCGTTTCCTTTTGAGCTGAGATTTTAGCTTCCGTTTGGGTTACCGCTCAAATATTGTTTAATCTAAATTCAAAAGCTATGTATTTACAAAATTTACAGCAGGATGAAATCTTTGTTCCATCAGAAATGAAATCCTTAAAAACTTTGACGCAGATGGAATCTCGACGTGGACTTGAAAACGTCATAATTTCCAATGGCAAAATTGTCAATGTAGTATCGAACAGCTACGGACATATTCCGAATCAATTGTTCTTTAAGAAAGCAGAGGAAATGCTGTCTGAAGCGCAACTGAACTTTCACAAACGCACCATCAATAAGAATGATAGGTCTTTCATAACAGACTTCATCATTGACGATAAGAGTCAATTCTCTGTAAAAAATAAAGAGGACTTGATACTGCCGATGCTTCGCTTTAAAAACTCTTATGACGGTAGCGAAAAGACTTCTGGCCACTTCGGATTTTACCGCAAAGTATGCTCTAACGGTTTGCACGTTTCCCAGGCAGAAATCGAATTTTCCATAAAGCACAATAAGAACAATACACATCTTATTATGCCAAGGTTGAACAGCTTGTTTGACAAGTTTTTGGATAATGAGTTTTATACCATTATCAAGAAGTTCGATAAGATGAAGGAATTTAAAATCATCGATACACAAGAGTTCGTCAAGGCCATTCTTGACAAAACTAAATTGTTTAGATACGAGTGTAGCGACAAGAATAGTGACCCTTCAAAAAAGTCTCGTGAAGTCATTGAGATTTTAAACTACGAAGCCTTATTACTCAATGAAGAACCGAATCTATGGTTAGGCTACAATGCCTTTAATTCAGTATTGCACAATACATTGAAGAAGAGTTTTGGTCAACAAGAGCGGTTGGATAAGAAATTATTCGATGAAGTCTACGAAATGGCTTAGTAGCATTTTAAGGTTTATCCAGTACCTACCTAAACTGGATTTTTCTCTCATACTTAAAATATTATTTAACCGTACCTGTCAGCAGATAGGTCTAAAATTTCATATTATGGAAAATTTTAATTTAGTACAACTTGATTTTGGGTTCGACTGCGAACCTTTACAAAAACAGAAGAAAACGGTAAAGTCGAATAAAAAGCAAACTGACGATTTTGTTTTCAATTTTATGGATTGTCTTACCAGTCCTATTATTGTTTTTAAATCTGCTTGGCAAGATACCATACCAAAAGATATACTTAAAAACATCAAATTGTCACGATTACTATGTTCAATGCAACAAGAAGAAATGGCATCGCTAACGGAAACTTTAGCTTATATAATGCCAAGAACTTATGAAGCACCAATGCCTACAGAATGGGTAAATATTTATACCTGGTTGGGTCTTAAATATGCAACTCAATTTCAGAATAGTGACCAGTTGAATGCAATGACTGAAATTGCACCAAGTGAACTTTCAGAATATGAAATGAGGCTTTTGAATAATTTGAGAAGATGGATTTATGACAAAAGAAGAAAGGCTCTAAAAGATAAATTGAAAATTGCTGAAAAATCAGAGACTAAGATACTTTATAAAAATCAGAAACAACTTTTTGAAAAGTGAATTAGCTACTCATAAAAGTAATATGAACTTTTTATTGAGTTAGAGCTTCATAATCCATTCAGCACATTTCCCTACATTTCGCGAAAAGCTGCATTTTGAGAAAAGAGCTTCTCTTAACAGGTCTTGGACACAATCCCCAATTTCAACTTTCCATTCCGTTAACCCTTCCCGATGCTCTGGGAAGGAACACTACATTCCCGAGCCAAAATCGTGAATCAAGTCCGCTTTCTCATCGGAAAGACATCGCCTCGATTTTCTTAACAGAATTTGCGGTAAGCCCTTCTTGAGTGCTTCCTCGAAAATTCTTAAAAACCGAACCGCTGCCTTACACATTTTAAGGGGTTTATAATGGATAAAGCCTTTGTTGTTTTTCGGGTCGTCGAAAAACAGGCACGACATAACCAATTCTAATTTAACCACAGCTACTTATTTCGCTTAACTGTCGGTACGCTCAAACGCACCTGCGTTTAAAAGAATTGCTAATGCCCTTATGGAACTTGTCAAGACTATACGAGTTTTAGCGAAAAATAAGGTTTCTACTTCCTTGAAAATCCAAGGATTTTACTACGTCGCAAACACACCTGATTTTACCCAAAAAGTCTTGACAAAACCCACTCTATCCATTGTGCGGTGCACAGAAGAAAAGAACAAACACCCCTTAAAATTTAATCTGTTTTAAATCAATAGGGGAAATATAAATCACTTAAATATTTTATTATGAGTACTATTAAAAATCACGTACAGTTAATTGGAAACGTTGGACAAGAACCAACAATTACGAACCTTGAAAGCGGAAAGAAAGTAGCCCGTTTTTCATTGGCAACAAATGAGTATTACAAAGACAACAAAGGCGAAAAGCAAACAGATACTAATTGGCATACAATTGTAGCCTGGGGCAAGACCGCTGAAATAGTAGAAAAGTATGTTGCTAAAGGAAAAGAAGTTGGAATATCGGGAAAACTAAAAACTCGAAGTTATACAACTGACGATAACGAACAACGCTATGTTACAGAAGTTGTAGCCGATGAAATCCTTTTACTTGGAAGTAAAGGCGATAAATAAAATTAAAGAGGGCGTAACCGTCGAAAGATGCGCCCTCTTTTTCATTATTAATATAAATCATAGAAACAATGAGCAACAAAGTTAATGAAATTAGCATCAGTTACAAAGGAGGTTTGAAGTCTTCTATGTGGCAAAAAATTAGCAATTCGCAAGATGCAGCTGAATTGTTATATGAAGATTGGGATAAAAATACAATTGCATTACAAGAGACTTTTAAGCTAGTGTTATTGAACAATAGTAACAAAGTAAAAGGAGTATATCAAATTTCACAAGGTGGTATTACAGGCACTTTAGTTGACCTTAGAATTTTATTTGCAGTCATTCTGAAATCTTTATCGGTAGCCATCATCTTAACGCATAATCATCCTAGTGGAAAATTAGAGCCAAGCGATGCAGACAAAAGACTAACGAACAGGATTAAAAAAGCGTCAAAATTATTTGATATTAAAATTCTTGACCATTTGATATTTGCGCCCGATGGGGATTATTATAGTTTTTCTGATAACGGAATTTTGTAAAATAAAAGGCTATGGTATATCTCAATTTTACAGACTTGAGCGAAGAGGCTCAAAACCGACTTTTAGAAAATTCTAAAAAAGATGTGGAACGAAAATTTGGGGATGCTATCCGCAAATACGTAAAGGAAAATTATATCTGTTTTGAAACGATAATTGAGGAAGAAGCACTTCGGAATTTATATTCCTACACATACGTTTTCAATATATAATTTTGTCAATTTTTAAATCCAACACCTCTGAATTTTTAGAGGTGTTTTTGTATGCAATTCATATCCAATTCAAGAAAAAAATGTATCTTTACATTGCTAAAATTTAGCACACAGATTAAAGTAAGGTTATCCACTTTTCGACTTTCGCCGATACCCTTACACATCGAAAAACAACATATCGGAAAATCATTTTTCTTGAAAATGGCAATCGGCTTTTTAGCTGGATTGTATGGATTTTTGTCCCGCGAGCGGGACGAAAAGGAATAGCAAGAGGGTAACACGCTGCGCGATGTTTCGGATTCCTTTTCGTTTTCAAATAGCTGATTACCAGTGATTTGAGTATATTTTAATTTCCTGACAATCAACGATTTGCGACAAACGGGCTTGAAACGCCCATTTTCAGGGAAGATTTTGCGACAAATCGGCGAAATATGGACTCATTTATTGGAATTAGATTTAAAAAGAAAACTGCAAAACGTTTCCAAACTTTCTCACGCACTTACTTCAAATCGCATACCGAGGCAATGGCTACTATGCTAGATTTCTTCTTCTACAACGAAATTTCGCCAAAGGAAAAATTAGGTCCGACAGGGCGAACTATCGAAGCTAAACTTTTAAAAAGAATCAATGCTGTTATTGCCATAATGAGGGATGTCGAAAAGACGCAAACCAAACCTACGGCGGCTATGATTCAATCCCTTTTTGAAACAGAAGAACCAACTAAAAAACCGCTAATTGTTGAAAAGAAATATGCCGAAAAAAAAGAAGTACGCTTTCGTGAAAAGCAAAACCCAAGTAATCAACTATAATTTTTTGAGCTATGTACATTACAATAACACCTCAAAAATTGGGTAACAATTATTCACAAAGTTCGGCTGATTTTGTGGGGTATTTAGAGAAAGAAAATCAAGGTTTGGAACAACAGGATATGGAACATTTTTTTAATCAATTTGGCGATGAGATTTCCGCTGAAGAAGTGGTAAAAGAAATTGATGGAAACACCGCAAAACTGAAAAAGAAAGAACCTAAATTTTATTCGATTACGGTCAGTCCATCCAAGTATGAATTAAAACAATTACAGAATAGTCGTGAAGATTTAAAAATATACACCAGAGAGATAATGAAGGATTATGTCGCATCATTCAATCGGGAAATAAACGGACGACCAATAACAATCGATGACATTAAATATTATGCCAAAATTGAACATCAACGAACCTTTAAAGGAACAGATATTCAGATAAAAGAAAACCAACCGTATGCAACAAAAATACTTCAGCTCAAAACGGATATCCGAAATATTCAGGAAGGACGAGCTGAGGGAAATATAAAAAAGATGGAAAAGGAAATTGCCAAATTGGAACGACAAGCACCACACCAACAAAACGGAAAACGGATAGTACAAGGAATGCAAAAAGACGGAAACCAAAGTCACATTCATATCATCGTGAGCAGAAAAGATGCTTCAAATTCGATAAGTCTTTCCCCAGGAAGCAAGCACAAAGCTTCAGAAGTTGAAATGCACGGAAAAAATGTAAAACGTGGTTTTGACAGAGACAAATTCTTTGATAAAGCAGAAAAGACTTTTGACAAAACTTTTGGGTACAAACGCAACTTTGCAGAAACCTATAAAGCCCGAAAGGATTTTGTAAAAAACCCAAATCTATATTTTGCCGCTTTGATGAAATTACCAGCCAACGAAAAAGCATTAGCATTTAAAATGATTACAAAAACAGGATTACCAGTCGTTCCAAGTATTCCATTAAGTCAGGCACAAATTGCACTTCGAGTTTTCAAAAGATTAAGACGAGGTGCAGAAGTAGCCATAAAATCAAGTTCAATAGGAATCTAATGAGTATGCAAATACATAATGTCATAACGATACTTTCAATTATTGGTCTGACCAGTACTGTTTTTTATGCGATGTTTCGAGTAAGCAAGTATGCTTTTGTTTTAAATATCCTACTGCTTTCAACTCTTGTATTCTATATGTCTGAAGGGAATGAATTAGCAACAATATTACTTTACTTAGTTTGTCCTCTAATGCTAATTAATACAGGACTGTATGTTTTTCTGCATAAAGCTGAAAATACACAAAATGAAAATACTAAATACCAAGTCAGTTTTTCTACGAATAAAGGAAACTTCAAACTGGATAATATAAAACGTGGCGCATCCGTCATCGGATCCGCCGGAAGCGGAAAAACCGAAAGTGTCGTTTATGGATTTTTAAAACATTTCCGGAAAGAGAGCTTTTGCGGAATCATTCACGACTATAAAGATTTTGAACTGACCGAAATGGCGTACCCACTTTTCAAGGATAGTGATATTCCGTTTAAGGTCATTTCCTTTGATAAAATCATCCATCGGGTAAATCCTATTGCACCACGCTATTTAGAGAACGAGGAAAGTGTAAATGAGGTGTCAAGGGTGCTGATTGAAAACCTTTTGGAACAACGGGAATCGGGAACTACTGGCACGACAAAATTCTTTAATGATGCAGCAGAAGGTTTGATTGGTGGTTTGATTTGGAAACTGAAGACGGACTATCCTAAATATTGTACACTACCACATTTAATTGCGATATACCAGCACCTTGATACGGACAGCCTTATTCAATTTTTAGAAACCAATACCACATCGAGAGCAATGGCTGATGCTTTTATTAGTGGAAAAGATTCCGATAGGCAAACCGCAGGTGTTAAAAGCACCTTGGCAAATGCCCTGAAACGAATTAGCACACAACGTATTTTTATGACTTTATCCGCAGATGAAGTTCCATTGAACATTAATAACGAAGATAATCCTGCCATAATTTCTGTAGTAAACAATCCAAAATTTGAGACATCTTATTCGCCTGTTATCGCTACCATTATTCACACCATTACCAAACAAATGAGTGTCCGAAATTCCAAGCCTTCATTCTTACTAATGGAAGAAGCACCTACCATTCGATTATTGAATATGCACCGTATTCCAGCAACCTTGCGTAGTTATGATATTGCTACCATTTACGTGATGCAGGACAAAATACAAAATGATATGATGTATGGAGATAAGGCAAGCAAAGCTATTTTAAGCAATCTATCCTACCAGTTTTTCGGAAAGGTAAATGACCCAGACACCGCCAAATACTATGAACGCTTTTTTGAAATTATTAAAAACCCGACAAAGAGTATAAGTCGTGGGCATAACTTAGATTTTGACACTCGAATCACAACTGGAGAAAAAGAAATTCCAAAAATTAGGGCAGATGTTTTCTTTAGGTTGAAACAGGGCGAGTTTATTACCTATGCTGATGGTAAAGACGAAAAGGTTCAGTTTAAATTGGCTAATATTCAAAGAGAGTTGACAAAGGAATCGAAGCAATTTTCCAAGGCTGATTTGGCAGCGAATTTTGAGAGGGTTTATGAGGAGGCTCGGTCGATATTCAGCTAAAAACCATACTTATCCTTTCTAAGTCTAAATGCTTTTTCACCACCTTCCATAACTGACGTAATTTCGTTTTTTATTTCTTTTGCATCAATAGCGCCTTCAGCCTTAATGACACCTCTTGTTTGCGAACTGGCATCCTTATAATCACAGCAAATCACTAATTCGGCATCACCGTTAACAACAAGGTTTGCATTATGACTTGTGAATACTAGCTGCCTTTTCTTCTTGGCATTCCAAATATTTTGAATTATTGCATCAATTGCACGGTTATCGATGTCGTCCTCTGGTTGGTCAATTAACAATGGTATTCCTGGTTGATTTAGTAGAACCGTAAGAAGTGCTGTTGCTTGTTGACCAGCAGAAGCATCTCGAAAAGGAATTTCATCACCGAGTTCATTGTTTGTTGTATAGAAGAATTCTGGGTCAAATTCTAATTCGGTTGCTGTTAATTGTAGCCAGTCATCGGTAGTGATTTTAGATTGAATTTTGAATTTATGGTCTTCCGTAAAGCCTGTATTATCCAATATTGGCGTAGAAGGTAAATCTTGAGGATTATCCTCGTCTAATTTAAACTCAGCCAGTAATCTTAATTCTTCGGAAACCGATATGAATTCTGAAATAGGGTCTGGTTTACTACGAATGGCTTCCATTAAAGCATCGATTCGTTCTTCTCTAATTCTGGTACCTTCAAGTATTGAACGTAATTTTTCCTTAAAATTAGTGAGATTGATATTCTTGGTAACTATTGCTTTAATCAGGTTATTTGATAAATCTGAAAAATTTGTAGCTTGTTCGTTAAGAACTTGTACTTTTTCAATATGAAAGTTTTTCCATTCTTCCTTCTGGGCATTATAATCTAGCTCAGGATTCCCAAGCCCTTTAATTACGGATTTCCTATCAGCAACTAGACTATTAATTTCGGCGAGGCGGTCTTCAAGTCGTTTAATGTTCGCCAACTGCTCTTGACTGGATAACGATTTTCCTTTGGCTGCTTCATATTGAGAATTAAATAAGGTTTGCTTTTTTTCCCATTCTTCCACAATTTCATTGTAGGCTTTCAATCCATTTTCGCTAAAAATCTCTTTTAGCTTTTGAACCGCATCGTTGATATTTTGGAATTTTGTTTTCATCTCGGTGTCGAGTTTTCTAATCAATTCCTTATTTTCAACATTATCTATATTAGGTTCAATGGGCTCTGGATATAATTTTAAAAGCTCAAGAAGTTCATCAGTTTTAGTATCAAAAAGAGTCAGTTCGGAATCTGTATTTTCGATAATCGTCTTTTCCAACTCAAATTTTGATTTCTTATCAATCGTTTTTTGGTCCGCTTCAGAAATACCTTTTAACGATTCGCGAATACCCTTAACTTGTCCACTTATGGACCTACCTTCTATATTAAAATTGGTTATTTCATTCTGTACTTTTTTCTTACGCACCAGTTGGCTGTAAGCATTTTTCAATTTAAGGTTCGTTTCATCTAAATTGTATGAAATGCGCTCTAAGCTGCTTTTAATAGGTTGTTCAATAAATCGTTTTAGTTCTTCTGTTTTAACACCAACATCACTTAGCTGTTTTTGACTATAAGATTGAATAGGCAAAACCTTACGGATATCCTCTTCACTAACTTTTTGAAATTCAGAGTCACCAATTTTTAGAAGAATTTCTCTGCTTTCAGAATTTCTTTTAACGATATGGCGCACATCATTTTTGAGCATTGTTATTCGCACCTCACCGGCTACGGCAGTCAAAGTTTTTCTTATTAGTGTATCTCTGCGATTTTGAATTATATCTAACTCTTGATAGTTTCCTATTTTAACGGTTTGGTCACAAAGTCCCCATCTTATATATTCTAAAATAGTCGATTTACCAGTTCCTCTTCCGCCTATTAAAGCGTTATACTGTTGGTTGAAGTTTATATTGAAACTTCCTAAAAACTTTGAATTTGTAACATCTAACGACTCAATAAAGATTTGGGGCATCTCTGGTTCGTCCTGCGATATTCTGGATTCTTTGGCTAAACAAGCTTGCCTTATGGCTTCTGCTGTTGGCTCTGCCCATTTTACCCAAGTAGAATGTTTTCCAAATTCACGACCATCCTCGAACCTATTGTCTGATGTGGATATAAGACCTATACTTTTGTTCCCGTAGTTAACATCCCCGCCGTTGATTTTATTTTGATAACCAGATTCTTGCGATATTTCTTTATCGACATAACCGCCAACACAGGGCATCTTTATATAGTGCTCTTGGAAACCTTGCCGTATTATAGAATGTTGCCCACCTTTACCAACATTGGGAAGAACGATGTATCTGCCTTTACAATAGTTTACTTCGTCTAAAATTTTATGAAGCTGAGCAAGATTGTTGATTACCTCTTGGGAAATCCTTTGAGTTTGAACAGTCTGTTTATCGTACTTGTCCGTAGGTTGTATCCCAATAAAATTTAAAACAGAATTAAGATGTAAATCTTCGAAATCTGCATCAAAAACAATTATGGCTTGACTTGCAGGATTAGAAAGACTAAGTTCTATACCAGGAAAAACCGTTACCTTTTTTTCCGGTTCGCCCATGATATCGTGTATATCATTCTGTTCTTTGGCGACCTTTCTTAGATGTTGGACAAACACGACATCGTGATGGTCAGTAATAGCAATGGCATCGATTCCTGCATTGCTAATTTTATCCAAGTATTCCCTGCAAAATTGCTCTCGGTCATCATCAATTTTTTGTTTTTCAGTTTGAGTTAGACCTGCTACTTGCTCTGGATTTACACCAAAACGAGCACCTGTCCAACTTATATCCCTTGGGCTGTGTACTTGAAAATCACATCTATAAAATTTTGCACCTTTGTCCATAAAGTATTTGGTTCTTAAAACCGCTAAAGGTAATTAACATTTTAAGGATTTTAACATTTTAGGACAGTTTAGTATTAACAATGTTTTTCCTGCTTTTATGATTGCAGGACTACTAAAGTCCGAATCCCTTAAAATCTTCCTTCCTGTATTCTTTGCTGTGTGAGATAGTTGGCTTTTTGAAATACCCTAATTCATCTTGTACTTCCTTGGCGTGTGTAATAAATTCTTCACTCATTTCAGGAATATAGTGAGAGCAAATATCATAAACATCTTGTCCATCACCATTATTTCCAAAACCAATCCCGATAACTCTTTTAACACTTGGGTTTTCCATTCTAGCTACAACACATCGAAGTTCTAATTCTTTTTCTTTGCCTTCCCAATTTTTAGATGTCAACGGCATAAAAACGTAACAATGTTTAGCATTTTTTAAAGGTCTTAGCATTCTGGCACTCGATTTTCTTTGAATAGCATTATCCAAAATACCCCCTAATTCTATTCTGTTTATACGAGATTCTTGATTAATAACTCTTATCGCTTCTTCTAAATCATTTCTACGCTCATCAGATGTTTCAGAAGAAATATGATAACAATGTAATTGAGTTATCATATAATCCCATATAAGACTTTGAGGTATAAGATTGCGCCATCTTGTATATTCTTCGGATAATAAATATTCTTCCCATAGACCATCTGTTGATACGATTGCATCAACCTTATCATCAATATCAAGAGCAGTTTGAATATAAAAAGCAAGAAAGTCCGATTCCTTTGGCATTGCAAAATACTTTCCTTTTATGAATTGCTCTTTATCTTTAAGGTACTTTGTAAAATCAGTTATAGTGTCTAATTCACTCAAAAGTATAGACGTTGCTTCTTCATCTAATACGTGAACAAAACCTTGACCAAAATCCCCATAAGGTAACGGGAATGTATTCTTACTTCCAAAGGCAATTGCAATCCTTAATATTACTCTGTCATTATTAGGCGGTAAGGGGATTTTGTTCTTCCTGTTTTTTGTAAATAGGTTATTGGTAGTTTTAAGAAAGCGTTCCGCACCATAAATTTGCTTTGCTGAATCTTCAACAGCTTTTTTTACCCAACGCTCGTATTGAACTTTTTTATCAATATGGCTAGACACCCTAATATCCTTTACCGAAATAATTAATATATAATTGCCACACACAACTAAAACATCACACAGCTCTTTATTCTTTTTACCTATGGGGTTGGGGAAATTCCAAAAAGGAAGAAACGATTTTTGGCATAGGTCAGTAACGTACTGTTCAGATGGCGTCATTAAAAAAATGTAGATATTAAATTAATTTTTACAAAGAAAGAATAAAATATGATATCCAAATTTAATAATGCTAGGTACTTTATCTCAGATAGCAAAATCTATTTTCACAACTTAATATTATTATCTTTACGGTCTGATTTTATTTGAATTAATGACTGAAACAAACCGTATAGAATATAAACAAGAGCTTACCGATGGACTTGAAAAAGAGGTCATCGCTTTTCTGAATTACCGTGAAGGTGGCATTCTATACATAGGTATTGACAAGGAAGGGAACACTTATGGTTTGGCAGATGCTGATGGCGACCAATTAAAAATCAAGGATAGACTCAAAAATAATATCCGTCCTTCTGCACTA
This sequence comes from uncultured Flavobacteriaceae bacterium, assembly GCA_947487895.1. Taxonomy (GTDB): domain Bacteria; phylum Bacteroidota; class Bacteroidia; order Flavobacteriales; family Flavobacteriaceae; genus Seonamhaeicola. The sequence continues at coordinate 171,323 of CANKYF010000007.1, read as the reverse complement.
GGTTTGTTTGATATTGTGAGTGAGGAAAGGGACAGCAAGAACATTCTAAAAATCATTGTGGCCAGCGGTCCTGAAAAACCATATCACCTTAGAAAATATGGGATGAGTGAAAAAGGTTGTTTCATTCGTTTAGGTTCAGCAGCTGAACCGATGCCACAAAAAATGATTGACGAACTCTTTGCTAAACGTACCCGAAATTCCATTAGTAAAATTAAAGCTGGGCGGCAGGATTTGAGCTTTAGCCAGTTAAAAATTTACTACGAGGAATCGGGATATTCGCTCGGCAAAACATTTTCAAGGAATTTAGAATTATTAACCGAAGATGGTACATTCAATTATGCCGCCTATCTTTTGGCAGATAAAAACAACACCTCTATTAAGGTTGCCAAATATTCCGGCACAACCCGAACAGACTTAATAGAAAGCAACGAATACGGTCACGAATGTTTGGTAAAAGCTACTAAACAAGTAATTGATAAAATTGCTGTTGAGAACAGAACTACAACAAAAATCACATCGAAAGAAAGGGAACAGGCTAATCTTTGGAATCCCATTGCATTAAGAGAGGCTATCATTAATGCCTTTGTGCATAACGACTATACAAATGAGATTACCCCAAAGTTTGAAATCTTTACCGATAGAATTGAAATCACTTCGGCAGGTGGTTTACCTGAAGGGTTGAGTAAACAAGAATTTTTCGAAGGCTTTTCAGTTCCACGAAATAAGGAACTGATGCGAATTTTTAAGGATTTGGAACTGGTAGAACAATTAGGTTCTGGTATTCCTCGTATTCTGGGACATTATGGAAAAGAAAGTTTTAGTTTTTCTGATAATTTCCTAAGGATGACTTTTGCTGTTCAAGAAGAAACTAATGAAACTTCTGTTAAAGTTGATGATAAAGAAGGTGGTGTAATAGGTAGTGCAACAGGTAGTGTAAGAGGTGGTGTAACAAGTAATGCAATTGATACTACTGAAACACTAACTAATAGACAAAAAGAAGTTCTTAAACTTATTGCTATAAAACCTTCAATAACATATATTGAAATAGCTGAAGCATTAAGTATTAATGAATCTGCCGTTGGAAAACATATTTCAACTATTAAAAACAAAGGGTTTTTAATACGTCAAGGTAGTACTCAAGGCTATTGGGAAATCAACCTTGAAAAAAAATAATAAAATTTATTAAAAAGGCCCTTTTTCCTTCGGACCTTTGCTAGTTACTTTCCATTGGTCATTTTCTTTGACGAGTTTAAAGATACCCGACTTTCCATCAAAGGAAGTTTTATATTTTACCCAAGCAATTTCACCTTCAACAGCCTCATCCAAAATTTCTACTTTGATTTGTTTATCGGAATCTGGTATCATATTTTGAACGGTAACCAAACTGGCATATCCTTCTGATGTTGTGTGCTTTTTTAGAGCAGATTCATCCTTTGAGAAAAAACTTTCAGCAACAATTTGTGCTGTTTCGGTGTGAGACATATTGTTTTTCCCAGCACAGGAAATAAATAGAAGTACGAGTGAGCAAATGACTAAGTTTTTCATAATATTATTAATTTGGGTTATTGACATATCTATGTGATATTCTAAGTTCAATATTGCGTTCGCCATCTTTCTCATTCAATTCCAAAATTGCCCTACGGTCATTCGACAAAGAAAATTTGGGCAGCACATAAACGAATCGTATCATCTTACCCTCTGCAATCTTTGAAGGCAGACGGTGCTTGTAAATAGGTTCTTGATACAAACTCTGTAAAGATTTCTTTTTCCCTTTTTGTCTTGTCTCAATGGAAAGGTTCAAGAAATTCAAATCGTAATCCAACGTAGAGTTATTCTCAATCTGAATAACGAAGTAGAGTTCTTCTTTATCAAAAACAATATTCTCAACACTCAAAACAATGCCTTCGTTTCGCTTTTTAATTCGACCTATACGCTGATTTCTATTAAGAAGATAAGAACAGAATTTTTGATAATAATACGTTCTGTTATTAATACTTTTTTCAGAAGTTTCAGCCTGAATCGAGTCGATTACGATTGGCTTTTCATTCCCAATACTATTTGATAATGGGATAAAATAATTGAGCTTTGACAGCTGCTTTTTATACCTTACAATATACGAAAAAATTGAACCATTTCTATTGACTACTAGCAGATTACTTTCGTTCCCAGGCTTTGCCTGAAGTAATCCGAAATACTGTTCTTTTTCACGATTGTAGGTAAAGACAAAATTATCTGAACCGGTTATGCCTTGTCGAATAGGTTCTGGAAAAAACAGAGCTACATTTTTGGTGTCATTTGCATAAATAGTATCGAAGACTGTGTTTGTTTGTGCTTTTACGAAAGCAGAAATTGACACAATCAATATGAAGATTATTGTTTTCATAATTTTGGTTTTAGAATTAATCTGTAATTATTAAGTACGGTTACTTTTACGTTTCGATTGCTACGTCTAAGCACCTTTGTAATTCCGCCTACTTGCGGAACAGTAGGAATGTTGATGTCACCAATAATATCATCTATAACTTCGGTAGTAACTTCTGCCCGAAAATTATTTTGTACATAGATGCCTTCACTACCATCCAGCAAATCAAATGCTTTTAATTTGGTAGGATGATGCTTTATATTTTCAATCTCTATTAAGGCACGATTGGGTTGAAAGCTTATGAATCCGAAAACTATTGTGTTCTTTGGCATTAACTTATTGTTGATTGTTGCAGCTTTGGTTAAGCGCATTCTTAATCTAGTATTTGCTTTTACAATTTGCTCGCCATCCACAACCACATAAATAGTTTTATCTGTATTCCCAATAATCGAAATGGCATTAGGTTTGGGAGAAGCTGCAAAGAACAATTGATGTTCCAGACCCAATTCTTTAGCTTCAATTTTTTGTTCTCGCTTGATATCGGCTGAATCAATTTCTTGTATTTTCTTTTGAACGACTTCCTTTTGTCCAAAGTTTTGATATCGTTTTTCGGAATATTGAATTTTACCTGCCTCGTAAATACTATCTACAATGCGTTCTTTTTCACGTTCGGGAAGGTCTTGGTCATAAAAGCCCAAGGAATCAATCAGTTTTTCGTCATAGATGCTGGGTGCATTATTTTCGCGCACTTGCTTTAAATCATTGATGGCATCTAGTTTAGAATCATACTCTTTCTGGTTTTCTTCCAAATCGGGTATCAAGGTCTGTTCAAGGTTTTCATTCTCATTTTCATCATCTCCCATAACCATTACAGAATAGGAAATAAGGAATATGAAAATCACAGCCAATACAGCTGCAAAGACAATTTTATTCTTTTCAACTTTCATCATTTATTTTTTTTAAAGTGTTCTCGAAATAGTTTGTAATCAACAATCCGTGTGGATTGTTTGGAAAATTTCTATCAACTGGAATTAAGTTTCCACTTGAAACAAGTTCGTAGGTATCTATTATTGAACCACGGTTGATTTCAAAAATGGTAACGGTTCTAAAGACATACGTTCCGTTTTGTTCTTCGATTTGTGAATCTATGCTTAGTACTTTCTGAACGAGCGAATATTGTAGTAATCTATTATAGACACCATCCGCCTTTTTCTGGCGATATAAATTGTCCACAGAACTATTACCCAACCATAGTGCTTTTTCCAAATTCCGTTCATAATTACTGGCATCAATGTTATAGAAATAGTTGTGAAACAGGTCTAAATGTGCCAAAGCTTCGACCCTAAAATTCTCTTTTTGGGTAACAAGCTTTAGCGGAATAATACTACCATCGGTATTAATGGCAAAAGCACTATTGAGGGCATTTTTATTGGTCGTAAAAGCCATCCAAAGTGAAAATGTGCTGGATAACATTGCAAAAATGATAACTGCCAATACTATAAACCTGTTCAACTTTAAGACTGCATAGATATTTTTATAAGGTGTTTTCATTTTTATTAGAATTAACTGGTAAATAATCTGAGGGTAAAAGATGTGGCGCGTTTATAAAGTTTAAATTTTAGGAAGACGATGAAACCTACCGAACCGAGTTGAACTACTGGCGCAAAGAATCCCTGGCCAACATCTGTACCGAAAAGATTAGTCCAGAAGTTAGTATTGATTTCAGTATAAAGAGCGTTCACAAATACATTGACCAGAAAAAAGGCAGGGACTAGCATATAAACCGCAGCATACAATTTGAAAAATGTATAGGCAAGTGAGCGGAATTTTTCAAAGACCGCTAAACTTATAACCAAAGGAAAGAAGGCTTGCATTATGCCCAATAGAAAATAACGTTCTGCAAGGAATAGCGGGTAGATAAACAAGTCAAGAATCCAAAGAAAAAGGCTAATGATAAATGCGAATATTTTAAATCCATAGAGAGGTGTGACTAAAGCTTCGTATAATAGCGTCATAGCAGCTTGTGCCACTTCAATGATACTCACATCTTCTTCAATAGGAATCTCTTGCATCTGTAAAGGCAGTAAGGCAGGTGCTGTACCACGATATTGCGCTTCTATGGAAACCAAGATACTATCGAAGAAACCAAGTACTTGCGTCGAGAAAATGACTAGGATAACAATTGCAAAATTTTTCATCAAGTCACCAGGACTCAATCCCCAAGTGTAACCGTCCTTATCTGCAACACCTTCATTATATTTTTTAAGGATATTCACCAGAAAGAACAGAACAGCAAGCGTTTTCATTCCAGCAATAGTGTATTGCGAGAAGCTGCTATTCTGTATGGTTTGAAACACCGCATCGATGTATTCCAGTCCAATTCCTAAAAGTATGGTAGCGGTCATTTTTAGTATTCCGTTTCTCTGTTATTTACTTTATCCTGCATTTTTCTGAAGGAAATAATATCCTTGTAGCGTTTTGTTTTTGTCTGGATATTGGAAACCATTTCTTTTGATTCCAGTTCTTTTTCTTTTAAGACTTCCGCACGTTCGGCATCGCTCATTTTTAGATTATCGCTAGATAAGATTTCACTCATAAAGTCAACGGTGTCCAATGAGTTTTGAACTATCGCATCAAATGATTCTGCAACCCGTGTAACTTCCTCAGGTTTGATATAAGGCGAGTTCAAAATATCCTGTAAATCATTTTGCATTACATTGATAAGGCGCTGATTGTTTTGTGCAATTTCCTGAACTGCCCTAAGTTGTTGTACCACACTTGATACTTTCTCGATGCTTTCCTTAGCATCTTTTAAGAATTTTACAGACTTAATCATTTGAGCTGTCTGTTTACCTGATTCTACAAGTTGCTTTACCAAACTGATAAAATTGGTGTTGTCATAAGTGGGCATTCCCTGAGCTTTCATATTTAAGCTAAACAGTAATGCCATTGCGAGTACTAAGATTTTTGTTTTCATATTATTATGTTTTAGATGTGAATTGAATTATTGCTTTTTCCATATCGTGATGCTCATTGTAGAACTTCATTATTTCCTCGTTTTCTTGTCCGTCCGTCAAATAAGCTGCATAAACTTGCTTTGGAACTTCCAGACGGAAGATGTTACTTTCCTTTCCTATTTTGATAAACATTTCGGTGTATTTCCGTGGGCCAGAAAGGTTGTTTTTTATTGATTTTAATTGGTTCAAGTCGTGGCTAGAAAGGTTAAGTCTTTTGACTAATTCGTCATAGCCTTTTTCGTTATTCAGGCTGTAGATGACCTGTGTGTTTTCTAGTATGCTTGCCGAAGTCGAATTGTTAGGAAGCTGATTAATAGATTGTAGAATAATGCCAATCGCACCATTCTGTTTACGAATTGCCTGGTAGTAGAATTCTACACTTTCCAGTACATTTTCAAACTTCAGTTGTTTTGCAAACTCATCGAAAAGTATGATACCTTTTTCAGCCCTGTTTTTCCAAATAGTTCTTTGGATGGCTGACTTAATCAGCTTCAACATTACAGATAAGATTTCCTTATTGTCTTTTACTTCATCCAGTTCAAAAACAATCAATCGTTTATCCTCAATTTTATAGGTTTGGTCTTCGCTTACTTCAAAAAGGAAGCTATATAGACCATCGCCAACATATTCAGACATTACGTGCAAAAAGCTCGTTACGTTGAAGTAGTCGGGATGGATTTTTAGTGTGTTTAGAAGGTCTTTTTGGTTTATTTCAATAAATTGATAGAAACCGTCCAGCGAATGATTTTCTGAAGTACTATCGTAATAGTGTCGTAAAATCTTTTTAATGGAAACTGATTGCGCTTTAGTCACTTTTAAATCTGAAGCAAATAGCTCAAATAAGAACACAGATAAATCTTCTAATCGTTCTGGCGTAAGGTCATTGGTATCACTTATATAGAAAGGATTGATACCTAAGTTCTTTCCACTTTCATAACGAAGCACCGTATATTTTTCGGGATAGAGTTTGGCAAATTTTGTATAAGAACCACCCAAATCAATTATGACCAGACGGACACCACTTTCAAAATATTGGCGCAGAATATTATTAGCTAAAAAGGACTTGCCTTCGCCTGTTGGTGCGAAAATGGCAAAGTTTCGTGCCTTTATTCGTTTCTTGCGTTCGTCCCAAACATCCTTTAGAACAGGAACGTTATGTTCTCTATCATTAAAGATGATTCCGGTAGTATCTGAGTTGTAATTAGTATTATTGATGAATAGACATAAAGCGTGCTTTAAATCGGTTACATATAAATCGTTATTTGAGAAGTTGGATGAAAAACAGCAGTAACTATTTAGGATATAGTTTTTGCGTTCTTCACCTCTAGGATAGTATGGAATGATGTCCAGTTCCTTGAATTCAGTTTTGATTTTTGAACCGATTCGGCTCAAATTTTCAAGGTTCTTATCCCAATACACAATGTTTAGATGACCACGAATAATTCGTGCGTTATCATCGGCATTAATTTGGTCTAGAATGTGCTGAATTTTGCCAAGTACAACTTTGTTCTGTGAACCGAAGTTTGAACTTTTGTTAAGTTCCTCAACTTTCTTATCGAGCAGCTTGCGCCACTTCTGTTTGTCATCCAAATACAAGATTTGATTAACAATATGGTTTTCGTTAAGCGTAAGCCCTAAGCCATCAATAAACCCTTGATGAAATACGAAATCGTCAGAAGTGAATTTCTCATTGGTTTTGCTACTCTGTACACTTTCGCCAAAGCACAGTTCGCTATTGATAGCCAGGGCATCAAAATGGTTTTCGCCAATATTGACGCTTTTTTTATCTAATATGATATCGGTGTCAAACCCTTCATTAAAGCCATTGAAATAGCCATTGGTTAATTGTTGTATTTCTTTCGCTTTAAGCGAAATGAATTTCATTTTTCGACTATTGTTTATGAAGGAAACGGAATCGCCAACCGAGCCAATGAAGCTCTTAATATTGTCATCCAATTGTTGGACAATTCCTTTTGAAACTTTACGGAAAGGGTTGACGTATTTTGAGTTGTTTAGAGCCTTGTTCTTAGTGAGTGTAAAGAAAAGAAAGCAACGATGTTCCATATAATCACGTCCTTTAAAATGGTCGTGGGTTGCTTTTTCTAAAAACGTTGTATTTGGAAGTGCTTCTGAAGTGTATGTCTTTTTAAGGTAGATATCCTGTTTTTGTACCACCGTACCGATTGGTAATGATTTCAAAGCCTGAAACCAAGCACCGTGTATATCTTCAAAGTCTTTTTCGGAAAGTGAATAGATTTCTGGTAGCGTTCCTTCATAACACAAGACGACATTGCCATTATTGGCAAATATGATATTGTCTTGAATATCTGTAATAGGTTGATATGCCGAAAGATTAATCTTGTTCATAATCGAAGCCAGAATTTCTTTTGTTACTTATTATTCTCGGGAAGGCTTTAGCCATCTGAAATAGTTGTGGGTTATGCGTTATTCTCGTGAGGGCTACATACAAGGCAGCATTAAAAACGAGTATTCCAATTATTATCCCGAAGCTGAAAGAGAAGATGATAATGAGAAGCGAAGCCAAAATGGAAACCATCATTAGCGCAAATAGGGAAATGGGCAGTCCAAAAATGACCGCCCTTTTCCTAATGTTTTTATAGACCTCGAAGCGTTTCATTTATACTACGATTCCTATTAGGTATGTGAAGATACCGACAACTGCGCCAGCAATCAAAACAAACACAAGTACTCTAGTAATTCCTTTTTTAAGGTCTGCGTTTTCCCCAAAGAAATGACCTGCGTTAAATAGGAAGCCAACTAGGAAAATGACACCTAATAAAATTGGAAAAATAGTTCTGATAGTGTCGCCAACATCATTAACTGAATCTTCAATACCACCAATTTGAGCAAAAAGCGAAGTGGATAAGAGCGAAAGAAATGATGCTAAATAGAGTGATTTTTTCATAATAAAATTGTTTAGATTTTTATGTTGTTTTCGTTAGTAGAAATTTACATATATTTGAACATAAAATACTGTAAATCAGTAATTTGTGAATAAAATATTATTTGAAATCAATTGAATTTAATTGCTATTATTTAGCATCAAATTCTATGATTTTTTGAAGGGAAGTTGTTAATAACCTGAAAATTGAAAATGAAAAAAGTACTCAAAAACGTCAGTTTTGTCTTTTTGCTTCTAAAAATGTGCATCATTTTTGGACAAGAAACGAGTGCTCAAAAAAGAATAATTATAGACGTTGGACACGGTGGAAAAGATACTGGTGCAATTGGTATAAATAATACTCAAGAAAAAGATGTTGTAATGGAAATTGCAAATGCCATTTTAGAGTTAAATAATGATTTAGAAAAACCTTTGAATATTTATTTGACCAGGTATAAGGACACACTTATTTCATTATCTGATAGAACCAAACTTGCCAAAATTTTAAAAGCTGATTTATTTGTGTCATTGCATTGCAATCATTCGGATAATCCAAATGCTAGAGGAATTGAAGTTTATGTTTCAAAAAAGCAATCGAAGTATTCTGAGGAATCTGTTTTTGTAAGCTATCGAATAGAAAGAACACTTTGTAAAGAAATAGGATATGAGAATAGAGGTATCAAGTTTGCAAATTTTCAGGTACTTCGAGAAACAGTTAGCCATTGTGTTTCCCTTCTCTTGGAACTAGGTTTCTTATCTAATAAGGATGAAGGCGGTTATTTGTCAAATTCCGCAAGTATAAAATTTATGGCATTGGCCATTTTACTATCAATACAAAAGTAATAGCATTATGAAAGATATCTTTTTAGAGTTAACCAAAAGTTTAAAAGCAATTGTATTGCAATTTATTTCAGAAGTGATTTTGTTATATAAATCCTTCAGAAGTTAGATTGCTTCCATTTTTCGTAATCAACTAAGTTCAAAAGATTACTATATGTTTATGTTTTGTATTTAAGCATTTGCTTAAATAATAAAATATTGTAAATTTGTGTTATGGAAAACAATTCTTGTATAAGGCAACAAGCTGATATTAAACAAATAAATCGCTGCAAAAACACGGTTTCGGAATTGAATGAATCGTTTGATTATCTAGCCAATGGACTTTCATTAGTAGGTAACAGCGTAAGACTGAAAATACTTTACTTGCTCTTTGAGGAAAAAAGACTTTGCGTTTGTGATTTAAGTGATATTCTTGGAATGAACATTTCTGCTATTTCTCAACACTTGAGAAAAATGAAAGACAGGAAGCTTTTAGAAACCGAAAGAGATGCTCAAACGATTTTTTATTCACTAACGGCTGAATATGAAGAATTGCTTAGGCCATTTTTTGAAATACTTGATAAAAAGAAAATTTTAGAATCGATATGAAAAGTGAAAATAAGTTAATCGGTGCTGGTTTGCTTGCTGCTATTACAGCTTCATTATGTTGCATTACACCTGTTTTAGCTCTAATTGCCGGAGCGAGTGGAATAGCCTCAACATTCTCTTGGATTGAGCCATTTAGACCTTATTTAATTGGACTGACAATTTTGGTTCTTGGTTTTGCCTGGTATCAAAAATTAAAAGTGAAGAAGGAAATTGACTGTGAATGTGAGACGGACCAGAAACCAAAATTTATTCAGTCAAAAACCTTTTTGGGAATTGTGACTGTATTTGCAATTGTAATGTTGGCTTTTCCATACTATTCAGGAATTTTTTACCCTAACACAGAAAAACAAATAATCGTAGTTAACAAATCGGACATTAAAACAACTGAATTCAAAATCAGCGGAATGACCTGTGCGAGTTGTGAAGAACACGTAAACCACGAAGTGAACAAACTCAACGGAATCGTAAACTTAAAAGCTTCATATGAAAATGGTAACGCTATAATTGAATTTGATAAAACCAAAACCAATGAAACGGAAATCGAGAAAGCAATTAACTCAACAGGTTATAAAGTGACCAACAAAAAAGAAAACTGATGGAAGTTCTATTAAAATCAGAAATTACTTGTCCAAAATGCGGACATAAAAAAGTAGAAGATATGCCAACAAACGCTTGTCAGTTCTTTTACGAGTGTGAGAATTGTAAAACAGTTTTGAAACCGAATGAAGGAGATTGTTGTGTTTATTGTTCATATGGAACTGTGGCTTGCCCGCCAATTCAGGAAAATAAAAGTTGCTGTTAAAAGTTCCCCTAGTCATCAATAAGGATTAGATAGTAAATGGTAATATTCCAAGTAACACATTCATCAAAAGTCATTTTAAGTCACTTCCGCTTATCACCAGCTCCTTTATCAAAAGCAATCAAATTAAACAGTTCTCGCATTCTGCTTCGAACTCGATTGCCATAGCGTTCTTCCAATTCTTCAGCATTGAGGTTGGTGGTTGCGTGTGTTTTGATTTTGTGTTTGGTATCGAGGTATAGTTCGTATCGAGAAAGCAAAACTTCGCCCATCACATTCAAATCTTTACCATAAAATCGTCCAGCAGGTTCAATACCCAAATCATCAAAACAGAAAAATTTAGTGTTGCCATATTCCTCAATGGTTTTAAAACCAAGATGGTTAAAACTGAAGGCGACATTTCTGCACGGAATCATTTCGTATGGTCTTTGCATTGGTACAATGTGTCGCAAGAGCCTCATTAAACTCGTCTTTCCGCAACCAATTGGTCCAGAAAGTAGGATGCCTTTATCCATATCTATATCATAGGTTGCACAATTTTCTTTATCCTTTATGAAATAAGAACAGAGCTTCAAAAGTATATCTCTATCTTCATCGTAAATCTTGAACTTTTCGCCAAAAAGTAGTTTGCCTTTTGCGTTCAAATAAATCAGAATTTTTGGAAAATCGTACAGTATGCTTTTGCCGTCAAAGTTTCCTAACGAATATTCCACACCACCTTCAGTAATTTTAGAGGGGTTGTCCATAATCTTTGTTTTTAGTGGTTCGCAAGTTGTCCTTGATTTGGGACGCTTGTTTTTTATTTGTTTCGTTTTTCTCGTCGAATAATTCTGTTCTGTCCATCCAATGTGTTGCTAAAGCGCGCCAATCTCGAATTGGCTTGCCATCGCTTGTTTGCCAGTTTCGATTTTCGTAATGCTCAAAAAACTTTTTTCCTTCATCAGCATCAAAACCATTTTCTTCAAAAAAATTAATAACCGCCTGCCTGTCCTTTGGCTGTTTGATATGGTTTTCTTGTTTGGTATTGTTTGTATTAGATACCAATGCTTGTCCATCTATGGGACGGTGTGAGTCCACAACTTGTCCATTTTTGGGATGGTGGTGTTCTTCAAGCAGTACACCTCTGGGACAGTACTGTTCCGCAAGTTGTTCTAATATGGGATTGTACTGTCCCGTAACTGGGTCATCACTTGTCCCAATAATGGACATCTTAATTTTGCTGCCCTTATATGGATTGTTAGATGGGAAATAACACAGGTAAAGCCACGAGTCTAAATCTGTAACGCAGCGATGGTAAGTGGATTTTGAGCCTATTTTAGCACAACGCATCAAGTCTCTACGGTTAACATAAAATTCGTCTGCAAAGCGACTACTGTTCCATTCTTGGAACAAGGCCATATACAAACTGATATGGGTAGGATTCAGGCGGTCATCAAAATAGAACTTTTCAAAAGCCGCATTAAGTAGCTTTATATAGTTCATCATCTAAGATTTTAAACCGTGCTGTACACGGTTGGCAGTCATTATACTTTGTATTTCTTCGGCATCGTAATAGATAATACCACCTACTTTAGTATATGGCAATGTACCATTGATACGAAGGTTTTGCAAAGTGCCTGGACTTACCTGAAGTAAATCCATAACCTCAGAAGATTTGAGGTATTTTTTGAGTTTACCTGTTGCTTCCTTTGATAGTAGTTTTTTAATGTCATCGAGCAATTCTAGTTTGAATTCCCGAAGGTCGTCTGTTGTAATAATACTTGTCGGCATAATAGAACGATTTTAAAGAAAAGGACTATCAATGATTTTAAACTTTTAATTGATAGCCCTTAACCTGATTTGACTTTCGTTCTACAAATTTGAATAGCTTTAATGGATTTTATTCCCCAGTACAACCGTACTACGGTCAAAATTTAACATTTTGAAATTTGATATGTTTTAGTGATGTTTGAGGCTATTCTTTTAATAATATACCCGCAAATAATACTAAATTTCATGGGAAACAGGTGCAGAATGTAATTATCGTAGGTCAACCGTAGTACGGTCATTTTTTAAATATTAAAAAAGGGATTGAACAAAACGAATTATCGACTATTCCTCACTTTTATCCATTTCTGAAAGTAGAGAAGCAGTCAGCTGGTCAAGGAACAATGTCCGGCTATTTTTGCGATTTTTGATGTCTTGAAAGGTTTTGTAGATTTCCTTAGGAGTAAAGTCAAATACTTCTTGTAGAATTTTTGATATTTTGATGATGCTTAGACCATTTTGTTTAGCCATTCCAGCAGAGCATAACGCATATAGCATTTCTACCCAATCTGTATTAGTAAATGGCCAATCGATTTTTTCAGTTGAATTTTTCATAATTTTTTTCCCATTCAGACCGTTTTTGATTCCTTCTTGTTTTAAGTCCATATAATTCACAAGGGCAACAAAGGCTTTGAATTTACCTAAAAGCATATCTCTTGGAGTGCAAAAATCTGGGTCTTGGAAATAAAATTTTGATGTAGTGATACGGTAGGTTTCCATATGGTCACGCGTGTAGTACGCTTTATCAAAGTGAGTTGCTCCAGAATTCACATATTGTCCAAAATCAAGGTTATACAGAAAAAAACGATTGAGCTTATTTATCTTCTTTTTAACAAATTTTAATTGAGCCGTTTTGTCAACTTTAGGGAATTGAACTTCAAAAGAATGTATCTCGGAGAAGTATATAAGTTTAACTAACGGGATTTGTTTGATTTTTTTAAAGAAAATTATTTCTTCATTGATACTTTCAAAATTATTGACCAAAATGTTTCTTTTAAACGTACTAAGTAAATTTCTGCTTAACTCAATAGAACGATAGGATTGTTCTAAAATCGGTAGATTTTCGAGCCTTATCCCATCTAATTCAACGAGAAGGTTTTTGCCTAATGTTTCTAAATCCATTTGCATCCATAAATACGGTTAAGCCCCATCATTATGATGGTAATTTTAGATTGGGTAGTTAGTTGTCTCTAGAGTTCTTTAGATTGCTGATGTTTAGGACAGGTACTTTTAAAAAAAAAGTTTTTATGACAAGGAGAAACTAAAGAACAATTGAAAAATACTAACATATTTATTAAAGACCTGCATTTTACACCGTAGATATGTACGGAATGAACCGTATTTTCCTACGGTAATCGTTCTAATACTTGGAATAATGCTACTTCGTTTTTTTTCGGTAACGACTGATAAATTGCCTTCTATTTTTCACACCTGTTTTTTTGTAGATATTTGAGGCGTGTTTTGAAACCGTGCTTTCTGCAATAAACATTTCTTTGGCGATTTGCTTGTAGCTACGATTGCTTAGAATTGACAATGTAATCTCTATTTCTCTTCTGGTTAAATTCTCATAAATAATTCTAGTGTCAGCTAAGTTGATTGCCTGTTCCTTGCTCATAGCAAATACCTCGTACATTTTAGTCTTATTTTCTAAAAAGTAAAGGTGTCTATCTATCTCAATAATAGTTATGGCATAGAAAGCTAAATTCATAACCGTAAAAGTCAACCATTGAAAATCACCTATTACGGTCAATATCGGTAACAGGGCAATACTCGTAACGCTTATCATAGATAATCTATTACGACGTAAGATGTATTCATTTGGATTGCTTGGATTGGAAATCCTCTCGTAAAACATTCCTAAGAATACAAAGGCAAGAATCGAAATGGGTATGGTAAAAAGCAACCTCGAAGAATCCAAGGAATAGGTAAAGAAGTAAGGAATTAAGAACAGGACAATAAAACTTCCCGATGTCAAAACAGCTAGATTCCTGATTGAAGCGTGATATTTTAAAACTACAATATCATATTCCTTATAGAGATAATAAACAATATAAACACATAAAGCAATAGCCACCCCATACGTTATTATATACTGAAGAATTAATGGCCCAGGAAAATTTTCAATGGGTAGAAACCCACCAGTTAGATTGTAGTTTATAAAAAGAAAACCCAATAACAAAAACCTTTTATAGCCACTTGATTCTTTTCGGGTTGAATAGTAGAATGTAAACAATACAATGACCGTATCTAATAATAGATAAAAGAAAGTAGTCCAATGTATTGATGTTCCAAACATTTATCTTTTTCATCGCTGCTCAAATTTGTTGGTTTCTAAATTTTTTGTAACATTCTTCCAATGAAATATTGTACCATTCATCGCCACATATACATCTGGCTTTAGAAACTGTACTGAGCATATTGCGTAACCTAAATTAAAAGGTGCATCTGTGTCAATCGACGTGCCTAGAACGAATGAGCCGACTAAGACTATCGTTTTCTTTAGGTTAAGTTTTCCGATATATTTTGCGGTATCTTCCATAGTGAAAGTACCGTGGGTTAATACTATTTTTTCTGCGCTTGAAGCCTTGATTTTTTCAACCAAAAGCTTGCGGTCTTCATCTGTTATAGAGCGGCTGTCTTTATTCAAAACACTTTCAACGGAATAGAAAAATGAAACATTTGCCGACCTAAAAAAATCTTCGATTGAGATTTTATTTTCTTGGTTAATGTTCTTTTCCGCTTCGTAATCCAGCCCTTCAATAGTACCGCCTGTTGTGATTATATGTATCATAAAATAGGACTTGTTGTGACCTATAAATATAATGGTTATTTTTTGCACTAAATTTTCATTCAAGCTACTGCATCAAGCAGTATCTAACTTTCCTGCCACTTCATTTTTTGCAACCGTACAGCATTTAAAATAGCCAGCAAAGCAACGCCTACATCTGCAAATACTGCTTCCCACATTGTCGCTAATCCGCCTGCGCCAAGAATAAGCACTATTGCTTTCACACCAAATGCTAGACCTATATTCTGCCATACGATTCTTCGGGTAGAGCGACCAATTTTAATTGCTCTAGCAATCTTACTTGGTTGGTCTGTTTGGATGATAACATCCGCAGTTTCGATGGCAACATCACTACCCAAACCGCCCATAGCAATACCTACATCACTTGCGGCAAGTACAGGTGCATCGTTGATACCGTCACCTATAAAGGCTACCTTGGTATCTGGCTGCTTTTTAAGTTCTTCAACTTCGTTGAGTTTATCTTCTGGTAACATTCCACCTTTTGCCCAATCGATGTTCAATTCTGTAGCTATTTGCTGCGTAATGGAATCCTTATCGCCAGAAAGCATAATGACTTTGGAAATTCCCGAATCCCTGATTTGTTTTATGGCTTGGTGGGCATCCACTTTCAATTCATCGGCAATGGTAACATAGCCAGCAAATTTTTCGTCAATAGCTACCATTACAATAGATTCTACAATACCATCGGTTTCAGATTGAACTTCAATACCGTTAGAAGTCATTAAGGCTTTATTGCCGACCAGAACGGTTTTTCCGTTGACCGTTCCTTTCAATCCTTTTCCAGCAACTTCAGATACTTCGGTAGCTTCAAAATCGGCACCATCGGCTTTATATTCTAAAATTGCTTTTGCAATTGGATGGGTGGATTGTTCTTCCATTGCCATCAGATATTGCATAAATTCCGTTTCTGCCAAAGCTGAAGTATTTACAACTTCCTTTATTTTGAAAACCCCTTTCGTAACTGTTCCGGTTTTATCCATTACTA
Organism: uncultured Flavobacteriaceae bacterium; assembly: GCA_947487895.1. GTDB lineage: Bacteria > Bacteroidota > Bacteroidia > Flavobacteriales > Flavobacteriaceae > Seonamhaeicola. Next base: position 155,215 of record CANKYF010000007.1, on the reverse strand, counting down.
CGGTATTCACTTTGGTCATTGCATCCAAAAAGGATGCACCTTTAAACAGAATGCCATTGCGGGATGCAGCACCCAATCCACCGAAATAGCCCAAAGGGATAGAGATTACCAATGCACAAGGACAAGAAATCACAAGAAAAATCAAAGCTCTGTATAACCAATCACGAAATGTATAATCATCCACAAAAAAGTATGGTAGAAACGTCAGCCCGATAGCAAGAAAAACTACGATAGGTGTATAAACCCTTGCAAATTTTCTAATGAACAACTCTGTTTTTGACTTTCTGGCGGTTGCATTTTGCACCATATCTAAGATTCGGGCAATAGAACTATCCTTAAATTCCTTGGTGGTCTCGATTTCGATTACGCCATTAAGATTGATACTTCCAGCAAATACTTTATCGCCTTTGGCAATAGTGTCCGGTTTGCTTTCACCTGTAATGGCAGCTGTATTGACCGACGCTTTATCAGATAATAATTTACCGTCCAAAGGGATTTTTTCGCCTACCCGAACTTGAATTTTTTCACCTATCTTGACAGTTTCTGGGTTGACCAAAGCAAAGTCATTATCTCGATAAACCAAGGCTTCATTTGGACGTACATCTAATAAAGCTTTGATACTATCTTTAGAACTTTTTACAGCTGCGGCCTGGAACAGTTCCCCTACTGCATAGAACAACATTACTGCCACGCCTTCAGGATATTCGCCTATGGCAAAAGCGCCCAAGGTTGCGATGGACATTAGGAAAAACTCGGTAAAGAAGTCACCATTTTTAATGCTTTTCCATCCATCCTCAATCACGGGAAGTCCAACAGGAATGTATGCAACTGTATACCAAACTATCCTTATCCAACCTTTGAAAAAGGGGAACGTATCAAAATAATCGAAAGCGATACCTGCAATCAGCATTACAAAACTGAAAATTGCAGGTAAGTAGGTTCCAAAACTTGAAGTACTTTTTGAACCATTATGATTATGACCATCATCGTGGCTATATTCTTTTTTAGAATTTGGTTTTATATCTCTTAAATTGAGTTTCTTTTTTTTCATTATTTACTAATCTTAAATTCAAAGATGCTGTAAAATTGTATGCAACGGAAGTGCAATTATTGACCACTACACTTATCACAAACACCTTTTACTACCAAGTTTACATCTTCAGAAATAAAACCATTTGGCACTTTAATCTGTGGTATTTTATGGTCTGTTAAACAAATAGTCTCATTACAATTATTACAATGGAAATGCAAGTGTAAATCGGTTTCAATTTCGCAATTACAGCCATTTTCGCAAAGCGCATATTTAGTAATGCCTGTCCCATCATCTATTTGATGTACAATACTTTTTTCTTCAAATGTTTTAACTGTTCTGTATAAGGTTGTTCTATCCGCCTTTTCAAAAGCATTTTCTACATCACTTAATGTTACAGCTACTTGCTTTTGTGCAAGAAATTTATAAATAAGTAATCGCATTGCCGTAACACGTATGTTTTTTGACTCTAAAAGTTGTTCTATTGTTTGCATAATTTAATGTTCGTGTTCTGCTTCTCCTTTTTTCATTTCTGCAATAAGATAGTAAGCATTGTTATAGGCGAATTTTGTATTTGGTTCTATATCTTCAGAAAACGTTACAGCCAACCAATTGCCATCTTTTGCTCCTAAAATGACTTCGATTGGTTTAAAACTCCAATCGTCATTTTCTTTTTCTACTGAAAACACATAAAACCTATCACCTTCCTTTACAATGGCACTTTCTGGTAATGCTTCGGTTGCAGTATTCTTAACTTGTATTCTTCCTTGAATATACATCCCAGGAATTAAACTACCCTTTTTGTTTTCAATTTCTGCGTGAACGTGTACAGCTTTAGGATTATCCTCAAAGGTTTTGCTTACTGAATAAATTTCTGCGGTAAGTTCGTCCTCTGTAATAGACTGTATACTAAAGGTAACTTTTTGACCTTTCTTAACTTTATAAACATCTTTTTCAAAAACCATTAAATCTGCGTGAACGTGATGTGTATTTACTATTTCAAACAATTCTGTTTGTGGTTCTACAAATTGACCTGTCTTTACCTCCACTTTTTGAACAAAACCTTCAATTGGACTGCGTAACGAGATGCGTTGTGCAATTGTACCATTACGAACTGATGCTGTACTAATAGTTAAGAGCTGTAATTGTGCCGCCATTCCATTTACCATTGCTTTTGAGGCTTCATATTCAGCTTCAGCCTTTTGGAAATTTGCTCCAGAACCTACACCAGCATCATATAATTTTTGTTGACGTTCAAAATTTTTCTTCAAAAAATTACTATTGCTATACGCATTCAAATAATCAGTTTGCTTTTGTATAATATTTGGATGCGACAAATAGGCAACAACTTGACCTTTATTGACTTTATCTCCTTCAATCACTTCAATAGAAACAACATTAGCGCCAACTACCGAAGTGATGGCAGCTTCACTCTGCGGTGGGACTTCCAACGTTCCATTGGCTTCAACATAACCACTCATATTTCGCGATGCAATGGTATCAATTTTCATTTTTAATGCGTCAAATTGTTGTGCTGATAGCATCACTTCTTCACTCTCATCGTGTTCCTCTTTAGATTTATTATTGACTTCTTCATTGTGAGAGTGTCCATCTTCCTTATTGTGGTTTTCTTTATTGCCACAAGCTGTTACTAAAATGGATAGCAATACTATAGTTAGGATATTATATGATATATTTTTCATTGTCTATTGTTTAAAATATTGTAATTCAAAAGTGCTTTTTAAATAATTTATTAAGGCGTTTTGCGCTTCCAATTCCGACTGAATGGCTTGTTTTATAAGCTGCGTAAATGTTGTATAATCTACTTCACCTTCCTTATAAGCGAATAATGCTCCTGTTTTTTGTTCTTTGGTAAGCGGTAAAACTTCATTTTTATAAAATAGCCAAGAGCTTTTCCATTTTTGATAATTTTCTTTGGCCTGCATAAATTTAGATTGTACTTCCTTTCGTTTGAATTGGACATTTGCTTCGGCAATTTGTTTGTCAATTTTTGCTGTTCTAATCTGTGCCTTGGTTGTACCAGATAAAAACGGAATTGAAATGCCAGCTTGATAAGTATAAAAGCCAGAATTTCCGTTTACTTTTTGCAATCCGCCTTGAAGATTGAACTTGGGTAAGTTTTCAGCTTTGGCAGTTTTATAATTTGCTTCTGCTTCTGCCACTTGTAGTTGTGAAATGCTATATAAAGGATGTGATTCTACATTGAAGTCTTCCATTTCAAATTCGTTGATGATATCTAAATCATCTGAAACTGTATAGTTTTCTTCTGAAACCAGCCACAAATTCAACTGTTGTAAGGCAATAACATATTCGCTATAAGCAAGTCTTTTTTTATTCTGAAATTGTAAGGCTTGGTTTTTTGCTGCTGAATATTCCAATTTTGAAATGGCTTCGACTTCATAATTCAATTCTACCGCTTTTTCAAAATTGTTATAAATAGAATCCAATTCTTTATATAGGGTGTAATTCCTTTTATTTTGAAAAGCATTTGACCACGCTTTCTTAACTTCCAATTCCAACGCTATTTCTGAAAGTTGAAATGCTTTTTGCGCTAATTGAATACGCTGCTCCTGTAATTTTCGTTTTGTTGCAATGCCGAACACATTAATATTGGATTGCCCAATACCGATGGTTGTATAAATGCCCGAGCCATTATTAACCTCTTCGCCACCTGTGAAAATTTGAGTGGTACCAAAATCGAAGGCAGTTCCCTTTAACTGTTGTTGCTTATCGATTTCTAACCGTCTTTGTTTTAAACTTGGGTAATTTTCTTTAGCCAGTTTTACAGCTTCCTGCATTGAAATAACGGGCAACGTATCATTTATTTGTTGCGCATTTCCTGTTATTGGCAATAAAAACATAAAAGTTAGTATTGCTGTAGCTGTTATTACTTTTTTATTAGTCTTAAATTTAAAAGACTTATTTTCTACCCAATGGTATAAAATAGGCAAAACAAACAAGGTTAATAATGTAGAGGTCAATAAGCCACCTATAACAACTGTTGCTAAAGGTCGTTGTACTTCTGCACCAGCTGATGCTGAGATTGCCATTGGTAAAAAACCTAATACATCTGTAAAAGCAGTTAGCATAATTGGTCTAATACGTCGCTTTGTGCCTTCAATAATTCTATCTTTTAGGTTGGTTACACCTTCTTGCTTTAATTCATTCAATCCGCTAATCATTACCAATCCATTTAGTACTGCAACACCAAACAAGACAATAAAACCAACACCTGCCGAAATACTAAATGGCATATCTCGTAACCACAACGCTACAACACCACCAATGGTTGCCATTGGGATTGCGATGTAAATCATTAAGGTTTGTGGTAGTGACTTTAATGCAAAATAGATAAGAACGAAAATGAGTAGCAATGCAATAGGTACAACAGTCTGTAAACGATTACTGGCACGTTCCAAATTCTCGAAAGCACCACCATAGCGAATAAAATAACCAGAAGGCAATGTTAAATTGTCATCTAATTTCGATTTGATTTCTGTTACCAAAGACTTCACATCACGACCTCTCACATTAATACCTACATAGGTTCTCCTATTGGTATTATCCCTGCTTATTTGCATTGGGCCAGCTTTGTAGCTTATGTCTGCAACTTCACGAAGCGGAATTTGAGCGCCTGAAGGTAAATTGATAAACAAATTTTGAACGTCTGAAATGTCCTTTCGGTTTTCAGAGTCCAAGCGTACAACCAAATCGAATCGTTTTTCGCCTTCAAAAATGACTCCTGCTGTACCACCTGCAAATGCCGATTGAACAATTTGATTTAATGTACTTACTTGAAGACCATATTGTGCTAGTTTATTTCTGTTATACGAAATAGTCATTTGTGGTAAACCTGTAGTGGCTTCGGCTTTCATATCGCCGATCCCTTCTGTACCTGCAATTATATTGGATATTTCTTCTGCCTTTTGAGAAAGTATATTAATATCTTCTCCGTAAAGTTTAATGGCAATATCTTCTCGAACACCTTCGAGCAGCTCATTGAAACGCATTTCTATGGGTTGGGTAAATTCATAATTTACACCAGGAATTATTTCAACCGCTTCTTTCATTTCTTCAATGAGTTCATCTTTTGTTTCTACGGTTGTCCATTCGCTTTTTGGTTTCAGAATCACAAAAACATCAGCTAAATCCATTGGCATTGGGTCGGTTGGTATTTCGGCTACACCAATACGACTGACGATTTTCTCAACCTCTGGGAACTTTGCCTTTACAATCTGCTCAATCTTTGTGGTGGTTTCTATAGTTTCGGATAGTGAACTACCAGGCTTTAAAATAGCGTGAAACGCAATATCGCCTTCATCGAGCTGTGGAATAAATTCGCCACCCATTCGGCTAAACATAAAAACTGTAATTCCGAATAAAACAACTGCAATACCAACTATGAGTTTTCCTTTTTGCAAAGCTTTTTCTAATAAAGGTTGGTATTTACGCTCTACCCAATGAACGAATTTATCGCCATAAGATTTTTTATCTGACTTTGGTGCTCGCAGGATTAATGCAGACATCATTGGTACATACGTTAAACAAAGTACCATTGCACCAATCATAGCAAAGATAAAAGTCAATGCCATTGGTTTGAACATTTTGCCTTCAATCCCTTCCAAAGCTAAAATAGGAAGGAAAACAATTAAGATTATAAGCTGACCAAAAAAGGCTGCATTCATCATCTTTTTTGAAGCGTTTGAAGCGATGTCATCACGTTCTTTAGAAGTCAATTTTTTCTTCTTGTAGAGTTGCGAAGCGATAAGAAAAACGGTGCTTTCTACAATAATTACAGCACCATCGACAATAATTCCGAAATCTATTGCACCCAAACTCATTAAGTTCGCCCAAACGTCAAAAACATTCATTAGTATAAATGCAAATAAAAGGGATAATGGTATTGTTGAAGCCACTATTAAACCACCTCGCCAATTTCCTAATAAGAAAATAAGGACGAAAATTACTATTAAAGCACCTTCAATTAAATTGGTTGCAACGGTTGATGTTGTTTCTCCTATGAGTTTACTTCGGTCTAATAAAGATTCGATAATGACACCTTCAGGCAATGACTTTTCAATTTGTGCCATTCTCTGCTTTACATTATCTATTACGTTGTTTGAATTTGCACCTTTAAGCATCATAACCAAACCACCTACAACTTCGCCTTCACCATCTTGGGTTAACGCACCGTAACGGATGGCAGCACCGTATTGTACTTTGGCAATATCTCCAATTGTAATAGGAATATTATTTATGTTTTTTATGGCAATCTTTTTAATATCATCCAAACTACGCACCAAGCCTTCTCCACGAATAAAATTGGCTTGATGGTTTTTTTCGATATATGCACCACCTGTATTTTGATTGTTGGCTTCGAGTGCTTCAAAAACATCGGTAATTGTTAATCCGATAGCTTTTAATTCATTTGGGTCAACAGCAACTTCATACTGCTTGATTTTTCCACCTATGGCGTTTACTTCTACAACGCCATCGACCATAGCCATTTGACGTTGTACAATCCAGTCTTGCATCGTACGCAAATCTGTGACCGAATATTTATCTTTATATTCTGGTTTGACTTTAAGTGTGTATTGGTAGATTTCTCCCAAACCAGAAGAAATAGGACCCATTGATGGCTCTCCAAAACCGTCTGGTATTTGTTCTTTAACCTCGTTTAGTTTTTCAGCTACTAATTGACGTGGTAGATATGTTCCCATATCATCATCAAAAACTATAGTAACTACAGATAAACCAAAACGGGAAATGGAACGGATTTCTTGAACATCTGGTAAGTTACTCATTGCGACTTCCACAGGATAGGTTACAAATTGCTCAATGTCTTCGGTTCCTAAATTTGGTGCTTGTGTAATTACTTGTACTTGGTTGTTGGTAATATCTGGAACAGCATCTATAGGCACTTTGGTCATACTCCAAATACCTGCTCCAATAATGGTAAGCGTAAGCAAACCAATAATGAATTTATTATTGATTGAAAAATCAATGATTTTATTAATCATAGAATTATGGTTATAATGAATTTATAAATAGAGAATAGTAACCAACACTTATTGTTTGCTACTTGAATTTATAATTTACCTGTTTACACAGGTATTCATTATACTTGAGGGGGTTGGAAAAGAGATTCCAGATATCTGGAATTGAAGTTGATTGTGTGCAGATTAAACTGTTTTTCTTCTTCAAACTTTAATCGATTGATTAAAGCTATATTGCTGTTTACAATAAATACTAAGGGATGACAACATTGATGATGGGAATGGGCAGGTAAATTCTCCTTATCAGGATTATTATGATGCCCTTTATTTTTTGCATCATCATCTATGTAATCTTCAATTATATATTCAAAAAAGGAATCGCCATAAACTTTATGGTCTTGATAATGGGCAATAAATTTTGAAATTTCCTGAATAGGTCCACATAAATCCATATCTACACTTATTCCTTGAAAAAAGAATAGAATGGACATTGATATGGAAATAAATACTTTCATATTAGATTACAAAGATAAAATAATTTTTGTGCAACTCTGTTGCAAAGATTACCGAACACATTATTCTATAATATTTGTTACGCTACCGCAATTATGCATTGCCATTCCGAAGTATGGATTCTGTACTATTTCTTCTTTGCTTAACCAATAAGCTCCCTTGTTATCATCTGCCATAGGACAGAATTGCCTATACACCTTTTGGTTTATACCAAATATTTCAACAGCACTTATTAAGTGTGATGACAAGTGCTTAAAATGATTTCTTTGGGCTGCTATTTCTGTTTCAGAGGCAACAGAATTTGCTGAAACTTTGATTTCGTTTTCTAACTTCATCCAATGGTTATGAGTATTTTTATCCGATAACAATTTCATGTCGATTTTGCCTAAACTACTAATAACAGTAGTAGCTGCTTCTTTTGCCTTTTTAGGGTCATCATCTACCAACGCATCTTTTAGATTTGTATATTTTTCAAAAACATCTTTTAGTTGTTTTTGGAATTTTGCAGACACTTTAATGCGTTCATTCATTTTAGAATGGTCTGTTTTTTCGTTGGCGTTTGTTGTCTGCATTCCAAGATGTCCTTCGTGACCCGTCATAGTTTTTCCACCTTGCTTGTTCATCATTGATTTTTTACCCTGCAATTGTGCCGCTGCATCAATTGTGAAAGTTCCATTAGTCACTATTTCATCTCCATTTTCCAAGCCATTTAGCACTTCGTAATTTTCGCCTATGGTATTGCCCAATTTTACTTCTCGCATTTCAAAAACTGGTTCGTCGGGATTTGATTTTACATAAACAACAGAGCGTTCTCCTGTCCATAAAATCGCTGTGGATGGAATATTTAATACTTGTTCTTTAGTTGAAGAAACACCCTTAATTTTGCCTTCAACAAACATTCCTGGCTTAAAGGTATCGTCTGTATTATTTAATACAACCCTTAATTTTACGGTTCTTGTTCGTGCATCTAATACAGGGTCGATAAACGAAACTTTACCTTTGAATTCCTTATTAGGATAAGTATTGGTTGTGATTGCCACTTCTTGTCCTTTTTTGAATAAATCAATCTGATTTTCATAGACATCAAAATTTGCCCAGACTGTATTTAGTTTTGCGATTTTTAAAAGTGGTTGCCCTTGTTTTATATAATCGCCTTGTTCTACTAATTTTTCAGAAACTGTGCCTGAAACCGTAGCATATACAGGGAAGTTTTCCAAAACTTTTCCTGATGTTTCAATTTTATTTATTTGGCTTTCTGATAACTTCCACAGTTTCAATTTGTTCCTTACAGCTTTGTACAAAGCAGGTTGTGATTCTTTTAAAGAAGCTGCTGTAATCAACTCTTGTTGAGCAGCATATAATTCAGGCGAATAAATAGTAGCCAATAATTGTCCTTTGCGGATTTCTTCTCCAGTAAAACTCACATTCAATCGTTCAATCCTTCCAGAAAAATAACTGACTTGTACTGCGTTAGATTCTTCATTTTCCACAATCTTTCCGGATAGCTTTATAGTATTATCACTCATTTTTCCATTACCAACTAAGGATGTTTGAATATTAGCCAAAGCCATTGCGTTGTCAGTTAACTTGAATTGGTCTGCCATCAAACCATCTGCACTACTTTCCGCAGGAATCAGTTCCATTCCACAAATTGGGCAATCGCCTGATTCTTGTTTCATAATTTGTGGATGCATAGAACACGTCCACATTTGATTGGCTTCTGCTACTTCGTTATGATTGTGTTCCGTTTCCTTATTGGACGAATTACCAAAAATAACCCATCCCAATAGTAGCCCTATGACCAATATCCCGATATAAATTGCGTATTTTTTCATTTTATTTTCCTATTTTAGATTTTAAACTTCCTTTCAATAATTGTGCATTTATCGCACAGATTATTGTACTAATACTCATTAAAGCTGCACCAAATGCTGGACTTATCATAAGACCTGGTACAAAACCTGTTGCTAATGGTAATGCAACTACATTATAGCCTGTTGCCCAAACCAAGTTTTGAACCATTTTGCGATACGTAGCCTTACCAAATAATATCAAGTTGGCGATGTCTTTTGGGTTACTATCTACTAAAACAATATCTGCTGTTTCAGCAGCTACGTCTGTTCCTGAACCAATGGCAATACCTACATCTGCTTGTGCCAAGGCAGGTGCGTCATTTACACCATCGCCTGTCATTGCCACAAATTCGCCTTTGGCTTGCAATTCTTTTATTTTTTCCTGCTTCTGGTCGGGCAATACTTCTGCCATATAATCGTCAAGCCGTAATTTATCAGCCACATCTTTAGCTACTCTTTCGTTATCGCCTGTAAGCAACGATACTTTTATATTGTTTTTTTGAAGGACTTTAATAGCCTCATAAGAACTTTCCCTGATTTCATCTGCAAAGGTTACAAAGCCTATAACTTCACCATCTACTATGGTAAAGATTTTGGTTTCAATGCCTTCGTCTTTATCTTCAGCAACATCTTTGCTCAATTGTTCCATTAGTACATAACCACCTGCTTGTACTTTCTTTCCATTGACTGTTCCACTAACACCAACGCCTGCGTTGTACTTGAAATCGGTTACAGAAGGAATCTCAATATTTTCCTCTTTTGCTTTTCTTCTTAATCCTTTAGAAATATGATGCTTGGAAGGACTTTCAACCGCAGTAGCGTACTTTAAAAGTTCTGTTTTATTGTATTTTGAGGATAACGGTACAATGCGCACAACTTCGTGCGAACCTTTAGTAAGTGTTCCTGTTTTATCGAATACTATGGTAGATATTTTTCGGGAAGCTTCAAAAGCTGTTCTATTACGAATCAACAGCCCATTTTTGGCGGAAATGCTTGTGGAAATTGCGGCAACTAATGGCACTGCCAATCCTAGAGCGTGAGGGCAACAAATAACCATAACTGTAACCATTCGCTCTAGAGCAAACGATACATCTTCTCCCAATGCTAACCAAGTAAAGAATGTGCCAAAACCTAATACTAATGCTATTACGGTAAGCCATTTGGCTGCTACATCTGCTAGACGTTGCGTTTTAGATTTTTGTTTTTGAGCAGTCTGCACCATATTTATCACTTTGGATAAATAGGTCTCTTCGCCAAGACCTTTTACTTTTACTTTGATAACACCATTACCATTTATAGCACCACCAATCACTTCTTCATCTATTGTTTTACTTACAGGTTTACTTTCGCCTGTAAGCATACTTTCATTGAGGTCACTTTTTCCATCCACAATTATTCCATCGGCTGGTACTTTTTCTCCCGGTTTGATAAGGATGATATCTCCTTCGTTTAGTTCACTTATTTTTACTTTTCGAGTTTGGTTACCATCTACCAAATTGGCTTCATTAGGCATTAATGCTGCCAATGCTTCTAAGGCTTTACTAGCACCCAAAATAGAACGCATTTCTAGCCAATGACCAATTAGCATTACATCGATAAGCGTTGCTAATTCCCAAAAGAAAGTTTTACCCTCAAATCCAAAAATGACCGCTACACTATAAAAATATGCTGCCGAAATAGCCACGGCAATAAGTGTCATCATTCCTGCCGATTTCTTCTTTAGCTCATTTACCAAACCTTTTAAAAATGGCCATCCGCCATAGAAGTAAACAATGCTCGACAAGACAAATAGTACATAATTACCGCCTGTAAAACGCCAGTCCACTCCCAACCATTTCTGTATCATTGGCGATAATAGAAGAATAGGTATAGTCAAAATTGTGGACACCCAAAACCTTCGCTTAAAATCTTCTATCATCATTTTATGATGGTCGTGTCCCATTTCTCCGTGAGAAGGGTTATGACCCGAATGGTCCATTTTACTATGGTCCACTTCTTCCTTCTGCTTGTGATGGTTTTCGTGGTTATGATGTTTGTGGTGTTCGTGATTTTCCATTTTAATTGTCTTTAATGCTGTTCAATATAAAATCCACTCGTTCCGTTGGCGGTAGTACGGGTACGTGTACTACTGGAAACGATAACGATTCATATACTTCTGTAATTAAGTTGTGTATTTGGTTCTGGTCGTTTGTACTTTCCAATCGTGCGTAATCATTAATCAGAGGCAGTTTGTCTAAAATGAAAATCTTTCGGTAATTCACGTTTCGCATTACCTCTTTTAAAATTTCATCAATCTCTAATTTTAAAAACCGATAATATGCTAATGCATCAGGAATTGCTCTATCAAGAAAAACCAAATCATTTGGATTTATTGAGGCTTCCTGCTCGATTTGCATATCAAGTACACCAAGTTGAAATTCACGTTTATTACTTCGTAGCTCTTCAACTGTTTGCCCCTTAACCCGCATCGTATCTATGTAATGTCTTGCGTGCTCAATGGTAGTTTTATACCCTCGCTCCGTTAGCATATCGATACAGGTCGTTTTGCCAGTACTTGGACCACCAGTAATAACACACCAATTGGTTTCTATGATTTTGTTGCTTTTCATTTTATTCTAATGTTTACATAATTCATCTGCCTCTTCTAAAATTCTTTCCTTTTTAGATGTTGATATTTCCAAAGCATTCAATAGTTTTGGGTTATCACAAATCTCCCTGCACAGCACAATGCCATTATTTAGAATCTTTTGTTTATCCTGTTTACTCAATGATGGTAATGCTGTAATTGGGTACAATCTTGATATGTCAATTTTGCTTTTAAGACTATCTTGCTTAGGATAATCCCAGCTTACTAATCCAAGCCCTGCGCATTCGCCAAATCGTATGGCATCGATTGAAAATTTTGTATTGGTATACACCCAACCTTTATGAAATTTAAGAGAATGGTCTTTTTGTTTTAACCATTGGGTTTCCAAATCCTTAAATCGTGATTGTATGTAAAGTGGAATCTTCACATTGCACTTCCTACCTTGGTCACTATGGAACTTGCACTCTATCAGATAGTGTTTTTTCGCTTTCAAGGCGGTTACATCTACTTCGTGGGTTACACAATGCCCTTGCATTACAACACCTACATCTGTTTTGAATCCTTCGTATTCAAGTATTTTTCCAACGAATTTTTCAAAGGGATAACCAGTAGGACCAAATTCCATTATGGCTTTTTTGAGTTTGTATCTAGCAGAGCCTGATTTTGATTTGCTTTTCAACATCTTATAAGCCAGTTCATAAATACGTTTTGTAGTCATCCCTTCTGTTAATTGCGTTTGGATTTCTTCAGCAATTTCCGTCACAAGTTGCTCACTCGCTTTGGAATGTCTCAAAGAGCGTTTTAGCTTTTCTATATTGAAAGCTTCAATCTCTCCCGAATACTTTATGATATTGATTGCTTTTTCCATTTTAAAGATGAACTGTCATTACAGGTTTTTTTGAATGATTCGTTATATTTTCAGCAATACTCTTTGAGAATATGCTTGATAGTCCTTTTCTACTATGGGTGTACATTACTACTAAGTCCACATCATTTGAGTCTTCAAATTTTTCAATACCTCCTAGTACGGTAGACTCGTTATAGACGTGCATCGCATAATTTTCCAATTTTGGAAAATGGTTTAAAAATGCTCTAATTGGTTGTAATCCATTTTCAACACTATTAAAATCCGACGTTGTGTTTATGTTCAACAAATGGATTTTTGCATTGCATTTTTTGGCTATTTTCTCGACTTCAATAAATGCATTGGATATGTCTTCCTTAAAATCAGATACGAATACAATATTCTTAAAAGGAAATGTTACTGTATCTTCCTTTACAACCAAAATTGGTACTCGTGCTTTACGAATGATTTTTTGGGCATTGCTTCCTAATAATTGCTTTAGAAATCCGTTTTGTATGCCTTTACTTCCAGTAATAATAAAATCGTGATTAAAATTGTGGGAGTGTGCAACAATTGCATTTTCATCTGAAACAAATTCCAGGAATGTTCTTGATTTCAAGCCTTTACTTTCAGCTTGTTTGTCCAAAGACCTCAAATTACTTTTAGCTGTACCAATCTCTGCTAACGTATCAGGGTAATTTTGTTCTTGGATTTTAGTCAATTTTGTCCAGTTTACTACTGTACTTATTTGATGAAAAAAATGGATTTCCGCATTAAAAAGTACGGCTACTTCAATAGCTAAATTTGCTGCTTTATTACAGTTGTCTGAAAAATCCGTGGGTACTAAAATATTTTTCATCTTATTTTTTAATTTGCCAGTTATATAATGATGCGATACAAGCGCCAATGAGCCAACCCAAAATGAACGTTTGGACAATACCCAGACAAGCTTCCCAAAGTGGCATATCCATTCTCATTATTGTTGAAACATCCAGTCCGTGCAACAAGCTATTGAAGAATTTTACTGACCCTTCGTGACCAACTGTAAACATTACCACCATACAACCCAAATAAAGCAATGCTCCAGTAAGGCCTGTGGCAAACCCTAATTTTTTGATGTTAATTGTTTTCATAGTTTCTATGTTTTATTATTGTTTTCTTTATCGTGATTATGCTTGTGATGTGGCATCAATAGATGGCATCCAAACATTAGAATTATAAAAATGAACAAAGACACGTTTTCTCCTAATCCTATACTTGGTGCTACAAAAATGAGTAGCAACGGAAGTACACAGCCTAATATCATCCAAAGTGTATGTGATTTCATCTATTAAATAATTTGGGTTAACATTACAATCGCCATCACTATCATAATGGCATTTTCAATAAATGTAGCTTCGGTCATCGGCAGTTTTAATGCCGTTCCCAAACAGGCACAGCGAATGGACTTTTTATCCAAAAGCGTTTTGGTAACACCAATCGTTGTGATACTCAATATTACAAGTGTGGCTATAAGGGCAATTTCAATTTCAAAACGCATTAAGAACATCAACCCAAGAGCAGTTTCTATGAATGGGTATATCCAACCATATATTGAAACTCGTTTTGCCAATAGGTCATACATTCTAAAAGAATCTGGAAAGTTTTTTAAATCCAGCATCTTGAAGAAGCTGAACACAATGAAAAATAAGCCCATAAAATCTAGCATTATGGCATTACCATCCCAATTCTTATAATGCAGCAAAAGGCTTGCAGTTGCTATGTAAAAGAGTATGAGCAATAAGGGCTGCAATTGTTGCAGTTTTGATTTTTGCTCTGAGGTATCCATAGATTGGGAAGTCATCTGGAAAACATTTTTGTTTTCCTTTTCCGAAAGAATATACTTTTCCGGCAATGCTTTTTTTAGGGTCTCCGTGTCAACGTGGCTACTCATTGTAACTTTCGCTTCAGCTTTTTCAAGGTTTACAGCAACATTGGTAACGCTGTCCACATTACCCAAATATTTTTCTACCGATGCTTTACAGCCTCCGCAGGTCATTCCTGTAATGTTATATGTATGTGTCATTGTTCATTTTTTTAATGATTATTACACAAAATTAATTTCTGTAACCCTCGTTCATTTGTACAATTCTGGATAATCCTTACACAATTTGGTCTATGGATTTTCTGTTCCATTTTTGCAGGTTTTTAAATACTGTCATTGACATTCCTGTTTCATTTTTGAATTGTCTCGCCAAATGGCTACTATTATTGTAATTCAAGTTGTAGGCTATTTCAGAAAAATTCAATGGCCCCAGCTGTATCAGTTCTTTTACCTTTTCAACCTTTAAATTGATTTCATATTTTTCAATCGTTACACCTTCAGTTTTACTGAACAGCTTGCTTAAAGCCGAATAGGATTTATTAAATCTTTTGGTCAAAAAAGATGAAAGGTTTGCATTGTCTTGATTTTCGATTTTTTTTATGAGTGCAATCTTTATTTCCTCTATCAAAATTTCTGCTTCATCCTTTATGATTTCAAAGCCGTGTTTGTTCAACACTTTTTCCAATTCTAATGTTTGGATGCCTGTCTTTTCGTTTAGAATAATTTGCCCAAGCTCGACCGATTTTATGTCACAACCCAATTCTTCCAACTCACGCAATACAGTTGATTTGCATCTGTCACATACCATATTCTTTATGTTGAGGGCTTGTTTCATATTTATTTTTATTGTGCCTGACAAGGGAAGGGCTATTAACCAATCAACCAGTATTTCCTTCCCATATCAGGGCTTCATTTTAATTTTTCCTTTAAATTTTTCATATAATCAACAATCAAGGCTTTTTCAGATTTGGACAACTTAACATCCTTATGAATTAAGGTGTAAGATGCTAGGGGCATTTCATTGTCATTTATCTGACTTGTAATCGATTTTAGTTTACTCTTTTTCCTTCGGTTAGAATACGCATCCCATTCATTGAAATTCAATTCTGCCTTTCCTTCATCAATGTGGTCTTCTAAAAACCAAGCAACAGGTTGCACTTTGTTATACCAAGGGTATTGTGTGTTATTACTATGACAATCGTAACAGGATTCTTGTAATAATGCGCTTATATTTTCTGGGGTATTGTTTACTAACACGAAGTCAGTCTTTGGCACAGTATTACTTTGATTAAGGTCTGTGGGCACAAATTGTATGCCCACAAATCCAACCAATAAAATCAATGCTATGATTTTTACAATTTTCATTTAGTTTATTTCTCGCTGTACTTTACCGCATTTCAGCATCTTGCTTCCATAGTATGGATTACGTACTTCTTCTTTAGTACTCAGCCAAGCTGTACCGCCATCATACATTGGGCAAAATTGCTCGTATAATTTCACTTGTGTTCCAGTGATAGCTAACATATCTGTAACATCCTTGCTCAAAACTTTAAAATGCTCACGTTGGTGTTTAATATCGCTTTCACTGATATGTTCTGCGTGCTCGATAGCATCTTCCATAATGTCCTTTAATTCTGATTTCTCGTTGCTTGAAAAGCTAGATTCGTCAAATGATTTTAAAGATTTAGCTAATACATTGCCCAAGTTTTTTGCCTTTGCATTATCGTCGTTTACTAAAGCATCTTTAAGAGCCATATAATCTGCCAATACTTTTTGTGCATCGGAATTTTGCGTATTGGAATCCATCATATCATTGGATTTATCCATCTTATCGTGATTCATTTCAGAATGCATTGTACTATCGTGTGCATTTTCCTTTTTTGCGTCTTTGCAAGACATCGCTGTTAAGCTTAAAAATGCCATCATCATAATTGTTGTTGTTAATCTTACTTTTTTCATTGTTATTAATTTTAAATTATACTTGTTTTTAATTACTTAAATAATTGATTACTGTGGTTTTTACATAGTAGGTTTTAATAGATTCTATTTGGTTTATTTGAAACTTCAACTGCAATTCCTGAATGTCCAGAACATCATTAAAATCTATCGTTCCGGTTTCATAGCTCTTGATTAATATTTGTTCTGCATCATTCGCTTGTTTCAAATTCTTAACCTGTGTTTTATAGCTAATTCTTGCTGAAATTCTATCGTTCACGGCTTTGTCCAGAACAGTTTCCAATTTGTTCAATCGTTCTTGTTTCTGTGAAGTTATTTCCTGCTGTTGTAACTCGTTTTGTTTGGTCTTTGATTTGTATTTTTTATTGAAAATTGGAATTGATACTGATACCATTGGCATTACAATGTCTTTTCCATTATCGCTAAAATTCATATTTGGTCGCTTGTCAACGTTGACATAATCCAAACCAAAACCAATCATAGGAAGGCTTTCTTTTTGATTTAATAATTCTGACTGCTCAACAGATTGGTAGAGCTTGTCATATTTTATCAATTCTGGATGCAGGGATAAGTTTTCTGAATTAACTAAAGTAGTTTCAGAAGGAATCGTCAATTCCTGAACTACATTCACAACAATATCCTTATCACGGTTCAAAAGTTTATTGTGTGCTGTTTGTTCTGCCAAATATTGTTGAGCTAATACTTCCTTTAATTGTTCCAACTCATTTTGACGCATTTGTAATCGCAATACATCCACTGCTGAAGCTATACCAACTTCAACAGAAGTCAATGCCAAAGTCTCATAGGTTTCGAGCAATTCAATATTTTGCACCAACACCTTTTGCTTTGCTTTGTTCGCATACAAATTGTAATAGGACTGTGATACGGCTGCGAGTAATTTTCTTTTTGCAATAACAATATCCTCGTATTTAGCATCGGCTAAAGAGTTTACATAATTCTCTCTAGCTGTGATAGAACCAAACCAGGGTAACATTTGTTTTGCTGATACTTTGAACCGTTGTGCTCCTGTTCTTGTTTCTGGTTCACTAACAAAGTACCCAACCCCAAACTCAGTATTTGGAATCGTGTTTACTTCATTCACTTTTTCAGAAACAATACTATGTTGCAATTCAAATTTTTGAATTTCAGGACTGTTTTTCAATGCCTCCTCAATGAGAGTTTCCAATTGTTGTGCATTTGAAAAACCAAAAGTTAAAAGTCCAATCGCTATTAAAATTATTTTCTTCATTTCGCTACTTTTTTAAGTTGTACTTCTTGTTTCCAACTATATAGAACAGGAACAACAAATAATGTGATTAAAGCGATGACCATACCTCCAAAACTCGGTATTGCCATAGGAATCATAATATCACTTCCTCGACCTGTTGACGTTAAAACTGGCAATAATGCCAATATGGTGGTTGCCGTAGTCATCAGGCAAGGACGAATACGTTTTTCTCCAGCCTCAACTACAGATGCTCTTATTTCCTGTTTTGTTTCAGGTGTATTTCTATCAAAGGTTTGGGTTAAATAGGTTGCCATCACTACACCATCATCTGTGGCTATACCAAATAAAGCGATGAAACCAACCCAAACAGCAACACTTAAATTAATGGTGTGCATTTGAAATAAGTCTCGTAAATTTTCTCCGAAAAAATTGAAGTTTAAAAACCAATCTTGTCCATACAACCAAATCATTACAAAACCTCCTGCGAATGCTACGGCAATTCCTGTAAAAACCATTAATGAAGTTGCTACTGAACGGAACTGGAAATACAAAATCAAGAAAATAATGAGTAAGGCTAATGGCACTACCACCGATAATGTTTCCTCTGCTCGCAATTGATTTTCATACGTTCCTGTGAATTGATAGTTGATGCCTTTAGGCACAATCAATTCTCCTGAATCTATCTTTTGTTGAATTAGAGTCTGGGCATTTTCTACCACATTAACTTCTGCAAAACCATCTAATTTATCGAACAGTACATAGCCCACTAAAAATGTGTCTTCACTTTTAATAACCTGCGGACCTTGTTCGTATCGGATAGATGCCAATTCACTCAACGGAACAGGACTCCCTTTCTCAACAGGCACATAAATCTGCTTTAAATCGTTTGGATTTTCTCGTAATTCTCTTGGATAGCGAACACGAACACCATAACGTTCACGACCTTCAACGGTTTGTGTTAGTA
This sequence comes from uncultured Flavobacteriaceae bacterium, assembly GCA_947487895.1. Lineage (GTDB taxonomy): Bacteria > Bacteroidota > Bacteroidia > Flavobacteriales > Flavobacteriaceae > Seonamhaeicola. Next base: position 136,359 of record CANKYF010000007.1, on the reverse strand, counting down.
TCATTCCGCCTACGGCTACTTTAAGCACATTTTGAACATCATCTATGGATATGCCATAACGGGCTAGTTTCTCCCTATCTATATCAATTAATAGATAAGGTTTTCCAACTATTCTATCTGCAAAAACAGCTTCGGTCTTAACGCCTTCCGCTTGTTTCAATATATCCTCTAATTGAATACCAAAAGCTTCAATTTGCCCTAAATCTTGCCCTTTTACTTTAATACCCATTGGTGCACGCATACCAGTTTGGAGCATTACCAACCGGGTTTCAATGGGTTGCAATTTAGGTGCTGAAGTTACCCCTGGCAGCTTGGTTACTTTTACTATCTGTTTCCATATATCATCTGGAGAGCTTATTTCAGGCCGCCAGTTTCTGAAAAATTCGCCATCATCATCAGGAATCAGATTATTGGATGATTCATTAACGGTTATCAAAACTTTTTTGCCAGCTTTTCGAGCGTTCTCAACCTCATTAGAACCTACTGCCATATTTGGATTTTCAACCAAACCGCCATCTGTCCGAACAAAAAAACCTTCATCATTCACTCTGTAGTGTTGGCGTTCTCCGCTTTCATTCAACATATATTCAGATTTATATTGAATGACATTTTCATACATTGATAAAGGCGCTGGGTCTAAAGCAGATTCTGTTCTACCTGACTTACCAACAACGGTTTTGATTTCGGGAATACTGGCTACTGCCATATCCAATTGTTGCAAAATCCGTTTGTTTTCTTCAACTCCTGCGTGTGGCATAGAAGTTGGCATAAGTAGAAACGAACCCTCGTTTAATGATGGCATAAATTCCTTTCCGGTATTTTTCATAATGAAAAAACCAGCGATGACAATAAGGGTTGGAATTGATAGGAATATTAATTTGTTGGCTAAAGCCCATCTTAAAATACGAGTATAGTATCTTCTAAAGACCGTAAATGCTCCTAATAGTCCAAAGCAAATAAGTCCAACAAAAATGAGATTCCAAAAGATGCTTCTATCTACACCTAGTGGTCGCCAATATTCTGCTAATAGTAATACAATGGCGAAAGAAGAAATGCCTATATTTAAAAGATTTGCACGTTTTTCTGTTACTCTATCTTCCAATTTTAATAGGGTAGTAACGCCAAATGCAATTAGAATTAAACCCAACCAATAACCAAATACTAATGCCGCGATACCAAGTGCGATTAAAACACCATTGATGATATAACCAGACATCTTTTTTATGCTCTTCTTTCTGAATAAGAATGCTGCAAATGGTGGGATTAAGAATAAGGCAACAATTATGGAAGCCGTTAAAGCAAATGTTTTTGTAAATGCTAACGGTCTGAACAATTTGCCTTCTGCACCAATCATTGTAAATACAGGAATGAAACTAATAATAGTCGTCATTACTGCGGTTACAATAGCTCCAGACACTTCCGCAGTAGCATTATAAACTACAGTATTTATGGGTAATCTCCCATCGTCTTCATCTAAATGTCTGATGATGTTTTCGGAAAGAATGACGCCTACATCTACCATTGTACCAATAGCAATAGCGATACCTGACAATGCAACTATGTTCGCATCAACACCGAAAAGTTTCATTGCAATAAAAACCATTAAAACTGCAACCGGCAGAAGTCCAGATATGAGTACCGAAGCTCGAAGATTAAATACCATAATGATGATGACCAAAATGGTAATTAGTATTTCTAAAGTAAGAGCTTCGTTGAGTGTTCCAAGAGTTTCTTGAATAAGTTCCGTTCTGTCATAAAAAGGTACAATGGTTACTTGCGAAGTTCTTCCATCACTCAATACTTTTGACGGTAATCCCGTACTTAATTCATTTATTTTTTCCTTGACATTGTTGATGACTTCCATAGGGTTTGCACCATATCGAGCGACAACAACAGCTCCCACAACTTCAGCACCTTCTTTGTCCAATAGTCCTCTACGGGTTGCTGGACCTAAAGACACTTTACCGATGTCTTTAATTTTGATTGCTGTATAATCTTCAGATGTAACTACGGCATTTTCAATGTCGGTAATAGATTTCACATAACCCAAGCCACGAACCAAATATTCAGCTTTGTTTATTTCCAAAGTCTGAGCACCTATATCTTTATTGCTTTCCTTTACGGCTTTTACAATGTGATGCAAGCCAATATTATATTGACGCATCAATTCTGGATTAACATCTACTTGATATTCCTGAACATAGCCACCAATAGAAGCTACTTCTGAAACACCACTAGCGGAAGACAAAGCATATTTTACATAATAATCCTGAATACTTCGTAATTCGTGTAAGTCCCATCCACCGGTAACGTTGCCTTTTTCATCACGACCTTCCAGCGTGTACCAAAATATTTGTCCCAAGCCTGTAGCATCAGGACCCAAAGCTGGATTTACACCATCGGGTAATAAACCGCTAGGTAAAGAGTTTAGTTTTTCGAGAATACGGCTACGACTCCAATAAAACTCTATATCTTCTTCAAAAATAATATAGATACTCGAAAACCCAAACATAGAGGAACTACGAATGGTTTTTACTCCTGGAATACCTAGAAGCGATGTTGTTAATGGATAAGTGATTTGGTCTTCAATATCCTGCGGAGAACGACCATCCCATTTGGTAAAAACTATTTGTTGGTTTTCCCCAATATCTGGTATGGCATCTACGGCTACGGGATTACTTGGTAAAAAACCAGTATCCCAATTAAAAGGTGCATTTACTATTCCCCATCCTATAAATAGCACGAGCATTAATACTGCAACAAGTTTGTTTTCTATAAGAAATTTTATGCTTTTATTTAGCATTAGCTTGATAATTAAACAATTAGACAATGGTGTTAAGAAAACACCGAATACAAGAATTTGTCCTAATGGAATACATCCACAGGACAATACAGTCTATTGTTTAAAAATCAAATTAAATAAGTCTCGTCAAGCTTGTAGATTTGCCTTATGACAAGAGGGGGAGCATAATCTCTATATGAAGTTACATTTTCTTCTAACCCTTCAAAAAGGTTGATATATGTATAAACAAATGATGTAACAAATACTTGTTGTTCAAATGTTAGTTTATCAAAAGATATTTTTAATTCGTCCTGACCGTCAATTACTAATTGTTCATCAGAACAGCAATCTTTTATTGTAATGTTACAGTCTGAAGATGGGGTAGAATTCTCCATTTCCATACCACAAGTTTCTGCTTTATGGAAAATAGCTGAATCCATTAATGTATCTCCACAATAATGCATATCAATAGTAAATGACATCGTAGAAAAAAGCACTACAATTGCCATTAAAAAGGATGATATTTTATGAAATATTTGCTTCATAGGTAATGCAAAGTTAAAAAAATTTAACAGTTTTTATTAGGATTAACAATATTTTAATTTTGACTAAAATGATTTTAAGCCTCTTAATGCCAATGACCACTTGCAATGTACAGCCTTTTCAATTGGATAAGTTGTTCTTCGTTTTTGAAGTATTCGTTATTCAACATTTTTTTCAACTGACATACAGTTTCTTTAGAAGTAAATCCCACAGTCCTACATAACTTATCAAATTTTTGCATTTCTTCAAATTTGAACTTTGCCTTCTCAACAAATTGTTCCGCATTTTCAGCATCCTCATAACTTGATTGAATCCGAAAGTGCCTTTCGATAGTACCAGGTTTTCCAATTATTAATTTTTCGGCATTACCCTGAATGATTTGGTTTGTTGTGAAAACATAATCTCTATCGTGCACCATTCTATGAATTCGTGTCTGACCATCGGCAATATTATTAGGAAATATTTCCAAATAGTATTTCGTGTCTAATGGAAGAGTAATTACCGCATTAGGGTCAAATAGTCCATCAAAACGTGTCGTTTTCATTCCACGTATTGATACTGGATTATCACAAGTTATTAAAGGCGCGTTAGCATCATTGATTCTATGAACATTTATGGTGCAATCATATTTATAGTCAACAAATTCTTTCCATTTTTCAAGATGCTGTACTAAAAATACAACTCTATTTCTCTCTTTAAATTCCTCTCTGACCTTATCAATATCCTTTATATTGAACTCGTGGCGAACATTTTCAAAAGTGAATTTGACTTCGCCATCTTTGTCTGCGTGCAAAACCATCCTATCTAAAATCTGGTCAGTAAAAGCATTTTGATGATTAAGAAACCTGGGTGTACGAAAATAGAGTGAAAGGCAGACATATAGTATTTGCTTTTTTTGGTCAGTAGTTAGTACTTTCACGGTTTCATCAACAAGCAGTTTATAAATCTTAGGAAATTCAGAATCTACGTGTTCGGCATAGTGGTGTTCTAAATCATATTTTCTGTCAATCTCGGCATTTGGTATGGTGTAAAGATTCTTTTTAAAACAAATACTTTTTGTGCTTATCTGCTCAATAAGTAAATCGTCTTCCAGTCTATACGCATCTACAAAATAGTTACCCTTTTTTCCTGCTACACCAAAATTTTTTAGATAGGAACGAGGAATATAATGCTGTTTGATTGGTTCGTTTTTAGCCATATTTATAATTTTCAGTTATACAGACCAGGAATATAAGTCTTGGGTGTTAGAAAAGGAATAGACAACCTTGTCTGAGTAGTTTGATTAAAAGTAAAGTTCTTGAAATCAGTAATTTCGAAAAAATCGTTGCGAGTTGGTTCAGAATTTAAGGCATAAACAATACCAAAAGGGGGAAAGGTAATTTCGCCAAGAAAGTGAGTGCCTTTTTCAGTTCTTGCCATTCCCCAGCCATTTCTAACTTGCTTTGTGGCGGTGTGGTAAATAAATACTCTCATACCTTCCGGAAGTGCTTTTGAATTTTTATCCAAGATAAAACTGGAAAGTCCTTCTAAACTTAATAACTGGTCGCTCGTGTCAATAGACATAAACATTGACAATGCCTGTTTTAAAATATTTAATGGTTGTATGGCATATTCAAAAACAATAGTCTTTGATGCCCATATTCTATTGGTTAAAGCCATCATACCCATATAGGCAAACTTCTTATAGCTTTCGCCATAATAACTGCCAGTTAGATTATTGCAGGTTTCACATAAATAATATCCCCCAGCACCTTGATTACTAAGAATACGCTTGCCATATAAATAACTTTCTTTATCGTGAAGATGAACCGATTTTTGAAAAAATACAGGATTAGAGTTGAATGCACTTTGCGGTGGGACGTGCTCAAACGTCAGTTTTCTAAAATTCCCGCATATTCTGCAAATACCCTCTAGTTTCAAATAATTTAGGTGTTTAATCTTTGCATTTTCTTGGTAAGACTTTCATTTTGTTTTCTAAATATTGCTTCCCTTTCAATACGTAACCCTAAGCCTTTGGTTTGATTGATATGATTTGTGGTAAACTGATTTACGTTGACATAAATAATACCAATATCATCGTTCATTCGGGTTTGCCAGTCAAAGCCATACAATTCTTGCAATGATTCTGAAGGTGTAGTTCTGAACATAACATTAGGATTTTTGTAATGACGTCCATCGTCTAATAAAATAACCAAAAGATATACCCTACTAAAACCAAGTTCAGCGTATCCATTTGCCTGAATAGTTCCCTTTTTCTGCACACTTATAACCTTGTTTATTTTTGGTGGTTCATTTTCTCTTGATTCAGATTTTACAATTTTACATTCTATGCCAATTGCACTATCCCAACTTTCTTTTTCATAGATAAGTATATCTATATCGCCAGGCATTTTATTGGGTACTGTAATGGGTTCCTTAACGCCACAATGATGTTTTACAGAATTGGATTTAGGGAATAGATTGCTGAACAACATTCGTCGAAAGTCGTTGTTTGACATAAGCCAATTAACAGCTTCGTCTTCACTCTCAAAAGTTTTGGTAACACTTAAATCTGGCTCAGGATTATTTACGAAGAATGAAATGGTGGATGTACCGTCGATTCGCTGTCTATCTGAAAACACATATTCCATTACCTCATATTCAGGCCGTTTTGCTTTCTGAAATAAGTTCTTGAACTTTTTGCTGATTGCTGCCAGTAATTTCATTTATTAAAAAGGCAGTATCTGATTAGTAAATTCTTCGAAGATTTCACTTGCAACTGCTTTGTCAAAAGCTTTGGCAGTAACCAAATCATACAATTTGGATTTTAATAGTTGTCCGAATGATTTTTTGCTAAGATTTGGAATATCATTTCGCAACTCGTCGAACTCGTCAAAGATTATCTGCTGACCAAAACCTAATCCTTCTATCTTTACAAGAACTTCTTTTATGAGGTTTTTTAATTCCTCTTTAGAACTGCTGATTTTTGAATAGTCCGTTACTTTGGCTTTTCTTGCCTGTTCAATCATATACTTTCCTTCTAAGGTTAGTTTAGCATTGACATTCCGACCATTCAAACATTCAATAAACCCTCTGTTCTCTAACATTCTACCGTAGTCCCAATCTTCACTACGACCATTCAATTTTACACCATTACCTTCAAGAATCCAGTTTATAGAATGGTATTTTCTATCTTTATAAAGGTTGTAAAGTTTAACAAGAATTAAATCTAGGATGCCCTCGGTGTCAAGATTTTGGCGTTCGCTTAAATCAATTTCATCTGGCCTAACAATAGTATCCGAAATGAAGAGCATTTTCAAATAGTAATCAAAACCGTTTATCTCATCTTTTAGTGCTTGAATTTCATTCTTAATCTTTTGGTCAACACCTAGTTTGAAGCCAGTAGAATAACCTCTTTGTGCTTTGAACTCGTTAGCAAAATTTCTGTTTTCAGGTTCAAAAGATTTACTAACATAACTAATGATAGACTTTTCCCAAGACTGTTTCTCTTCCTTTAATTCAACTAAAGAATCTTCAGTTCTTGTTACTTTATATTTCTCAAAAAGAGCATTCCCCTCAGACTGAAACTCTTCGATTTTACTTTTAAATTCTTCCCATTTAACCTTTAATACCATACGCATAAAATTATGCTTGTAAAGATATGAGAATGAGAATGGAAAATATTAAAATTCCACTTCAAGATGTTCACAGATGGTAAACAATTTCCTTAAAACTATTCAACTTAATCTCATCTTTAACAAGTGCATATCGTCGCTAACTTTTCTTTCAACCACTCTAGCATAAATTTGGGTCGTGGCCAATTTAGTATGACCCAATAACTTCGATACGGTTTCTATAGGAACACCGTTACTTAGAGTTACGGTAGTAGCGAACGTATGACGTGCCATATGAAAGGTTAGGTTCTTCTTTATACCACATAAGTCCGCTATTTCTTTGAGATAGCTGTTCAGTTTTTGGTTAGACAACTTAGGCAGAAGGTTCATTTTTTCATAGGTTCGGTAATGGTCCTTGTATTTATCGATTAAGATTTCCGCTTTTGGCAACATTGGTATTTTAAACGGCGTGCCTGTTTTTACCCGTTCAGACATTATCCAAGGGTTACCGTCAACGCCAACCACAATATTATCGCTAGTCAGTTTTACAATATCACTATATGAGATACCAGTATAGCAGCTGAAAATGAACAAATCTTTAACAATTACTAAGCGTTCAATTGAAGAGGACAAATCCTCGATATTCTGTAATTCTGAAGTGGTAAGAAACCCACGTTCCGATTTTTCAATCTTCATTTTGAAATTTACAAATGGGTCTCTATCAATCCAATTCATTCTATAGGCTAGAGTAACCATCCTTCGCAATCTCTTAATATGTTTCATTGCCGTATTATTACCAATTTTGGATTGCCCACTTTTTGGGGCATATGAGCGAAGAAAATCTTCAAAGCCTACAACAAAACCATAATCAAGTTTTGACAAAAGGATATCCGTAGACCTATACTCTTTTAAAATATACTCAGTCATATATCTTTGACTGGTCTTGTATTGACCCATCGTATTCTTATGCAACTTGTGTTGCATCTTTTCATTGTAATAATCGACAAGAGTTTGAAAGGAAAACCGTGTTTTGTCTTCGCCTAAAAATTTAGCTTTAATCATTTGGGAAGTAAAAGGCACTTCTTCCCTCTTGAAATCTTCGTAAATCCTATATACTTTTGATTGTACTTCGTTCAAGTAAAGATTGAGAATACGGGAATCCTTGTCTGTTCCATTTGCTCTTTGTAATTTTTCATCCCAAGTGGAAACATTGACTTTCTTTTTGAGACTGATATTGACACGTTTACCGTTTAAGGTAACACGAATGTAGATATTTGCTTTGTTGTTTACAGCACGTTTTCCGTACACCCAAAACAGTATTGAAAATGTTGATGAAGTTCGCATAGTTGTCGTCTTTAATGGTTAAACATTTATTGAGACGAAAGTCAAATCAACTATACTAATATGAGTAAGTTACGCAATTCTGTCAACATAATCAGCAATAAAAAAATATGTTGACGATTTGTGACCTTTTAGATGCAAATGATATGAAATTATATGATTGCCCTAAAATTATAAAACCTTGTAAATCATAAGATTTACAAGGTTTTGAGGGTTTTTGTTAACCCTTTAAGCGGTCTGGACGGGACTCGAACCCGCGACCCCCTGCGTGACAGGCAGATATTCTAACCAACTGAACTACCAGACCGTTGCATGATTGCGGATGCAAATATACAAGGCTTTTTCAATATCACAAATCTTTTTTCGCCTTTTTTCAAAAAAAATATATCCAATAATTTTAACCACTTCAACCGCTGATATTTAAAGGATTTAAAGCTCTAAGCAAATTTTTGTCGCTCTACCATATATGTAGTAAGTATATGATTGAAATCTTCGTTTATATTAGCTTCAACATATTTTATTTTATACTGCGCACATTTTAATTTTAACGCTGTAAAATAAGCATCTACTTTTTTACTGTAATTTTCTTTTACTGTATCTGCATATAAATTTATGTGCTCACCAGTTTCAACATCAACAAAACGCTTAGGCGTATTATCAAAATTAAATGTATACTCTTTTTCTCTATCAAATACATGAAATAAAATAACTTCATGCTTGTTGTATTTTAAATGCCTTAAAGCCTCAAACAATTTCACTTCATCTTCAGTGGTTTGAAACATATCAGTAAACAAAAAAATCATAGAACGTCTATGAATTTTTTCTGCTATTTCATGTAAATACGTATAAGTCTCCGTTTCCTTATTTAACGGTTTAGAAATAACCGTTTCACTCAACTCATTCAACAACATTTGATGATGGCGTTCACTCCCTTTTTCTTGCGCATAAAAATCATACGCATCACTATACACACTTAAACCAACCGCATCTCTTTGCTTTTTAAGCATTTGCATTAAAGCAGCAGCAGCTAAAGCCGAAAATGCTATTTTATTCAAGTTATTAATTGAAAAATTAGTCATTTCAGGATAATGCATAGAACTGCTATTATCTACTATAATATGACAACGTAAGTTGGTTTCATCATCATACCTTTTAGTATACAGCTTATCTGTTTTTGCATATAATTTCCAATCTATATGGCGTGTACTCTCACCTCTATTATAAATTTTATGCTCAGCAAACTCTGATGAAAACCCATGAAACGGACTCTTATGCATACCAGCAATAAAACCTTCAACTACTTGTTTTGCAAGTAATCCTAAGTTTTTAAACCCTTCAGTTTTATTTAATTCCTGGCGTAAATTCATAATTAGAAGCCCCTCCTAACCTCTCTATTTCGACTGTGCTCAATACAGGCTCAGGGAGGAATTCCACTCATAATCTATAAAATGGAAGAAATTATGAGACCTATTTTTAGTTTTAAATTGTTTTTATAATCACTCTTACTTAATTTTCATATAAGAGTTGTACCCCCTTTTGGGGGTTAGGGGGCCTATATCACAGCATCAACAATACCATATTCTACAGACTCCTCAGCACTCATCCAATAATCTCTATTGAAATCTTTCATTATCTTTTCAAACGTTTGACCACAATTATCTGCTAAAATTTGCGCCCCTAATTCTTTTGTTTTTATAATTTCTTGTGCCTGAATTTCTATATTAGAAGCTTGCCCTTGAGCACCTCCACTAGGTTGGTGAATCATGACTCTTGCATGCGGTTGTATAAAACGTTTACCTTTAGCACCCACAGATAATATAATAGATCCCATAGAAGCTGCTAAACCAGTACAAATAGTAGACACATCGCTTTTCAAGGATTTAATACAATCATAAATAGCAAAACCAGAAGTAACATAACCCCCAGGGCTATTTATGTATAAATGAATATCTGCTGTTTCTAAAGCATCTAAATACATTAAACGGTCTATAACATGCTTAGCAGAATCATCATCTACTTGTCCCCATAAAAACACTTTACGTTCTTCAATAAGTTTAGCATCTATAGCATCTTGAACTTTTCCTTTTTTGCTCATTTTAATTAAAATTTATCTTTTTTAAATCTCATCTAAAATAAAAAAAGGTTTGCCATTACAGCAAACCTTATTCATTTTCTTTTCCTAAATATTTTATAGTAGAGCGTCAATTGCTTCAGTATAAGAGTTTTTAGGAGCAACTCCTACTTTTCTATCAACTACCTCACCATTTTTAAATACTAAAACTGTAGGTATGTTTCTAACACCATACTTAGCTGCAAACTCTTGATTAGCATCCACATCTACCTTACCAACAACAGCTTTTCCTTCGTAATCACCACTAATTTCTTCAATAATTGGTCCTACCATTCTACAAGGTCCACACCAAGCTGCCCAAAAATCTACTAAAACTGGTTTATCACTTTTTAAAACCGTTTCTTCAAACGTTGCATCTGTTATTTCTAATGCCATAATATATCTTTTTAAATGTTCCTAATTTATTTTAATTACAAAATTAGTCAAAAAAAACTCCAGAGCTTACAAACTAACAATTTGTTTTGCTTATAACGTCATTATTTCGGTTTATTTAGCAAATTTTAGTTTGATTAATATCAGTAAGCTAACACTTCTTAATACCAGTAATAACAAAGTACATGCTATATTTCCAATATTATTTAGGCACACCCACTTAAAGCTTTTACAAACCATTCATTAACACCTCTCCTCATATTAAAGAGCTTCGATCTTAATAGTTATGGAGCTCAAATATTTATTTTAAATTCAAATAAGCAACTAATTTGTTGCGTATTAAAATTTTTATTGTAATTTAGCAACCATAAAGTTGCGTATTAATCAAAAAACGAATAATTATGAATGATGTTATCACCAAAGTACACGTATTTAGCCATGCTATAGACAAAGTATGGAATGCTATTACTAAAGCAGAAGAAATCTCTGCATGGTTTATTAAAGCCGACTTTAAAGCTGAAAAAGGATTCAAATACACATTTACAGCTGAACCTAATGAAAAAGGTTGTACAGTTATTAGTGGCGAAGTAAAAGAAGCCAACCCTTACAAACTTGCTTATACGTGGGTTTTGCCAAACACAAATATAGAGACGCTTGTTACTTGGCAATTAGAATCTACAAAAGAAGGAACAAAATTAAACTTAGAGCATTCAGGCATTTCAAATTATGAAGGCGAAACTGCCGTAGCAATGTTCAACAATTTTAATGGAGGTTGGGATAATTGTATTAGTGGATTAACCAAGTATTTAAAAGAATTAATAAATGCAGGATAAAATAACCAAGCTATTTAAAGCCATTGCAGACCCAACAAGGCGTGAAATTTTTCACGCCTTAGTTATAGCAACCTCAGCCTTGTCTATTACTCAAATATCAAATCAGTTTGAAATGACCAGACAAGGTGTTACAAAACATATTAAAACTCTTGAAGAAGCTGGCTTGGTAAATATTCAATCTCAAGGAAGAGAACGTTATTGTAATGCCAATGCAAAACCTCTAAAAGAAGTTAACAAATGGTTGCAGTTCTACAGTAAATTCTGGGATACTAAATTGAGTAATTTAGAAGATTACTTAAACAATAATGTTTAATCAAAAAATAATTTATAATTCATTCTAAAATGGCAAACATAAAACATAACTTATTAATAGAATCTCCAACTCAAAATGTTTACGATGCGATTACAACTGAAAAAGGATTATCTGAATGGTGGACAAATGATACCATTGCAAAACCAGAAGTAGGTTTCATAAATCAATTTAAATTTGGACCTGCTCACTATAAAAAAATTAAAGTATCTGAACTAAATGGTAAAAACAAAGTAATATGGGAGCTTATTGAAGGAGATGAGGAATGGCTAGATACCAAAATAGTATTTCAGCTTGATGAAAAAGATGGAAATACTTTTCTAAAATTTTCTCACCTTAAATGGAAAGAAGAAACCGATTATTTTGGGATATGTAATTACCATTGGGCTAAGTTTTTAATTAGTTTAAAATCACTTTGCGAAACTGGCACAGGACAGCCATTTAAATAATAATTAAAAACAAAAGTATCTAATGGAAACTTTAACTGATTATTCAATACAAATTGAAATAGCAGCAACTCCAGAAAAAGTTTTTAAATCTCTAAATGAAGGTATGAATACTTGGTGGGGCAGTATTAGCAACGCAAATTTTAAAACTAACGGACAATTTACCATCACTTTTGAAAATGGTTATTGGTGGACGTTTAAAATCATGGAGTATCATCCAAATGAAGAAATTATCTGGAAATGTGTTGACGGTGAACCAGAATTTAATAAAGAATGGATAGGTCATGTGTTGCACTGGAAAATCATTGAGCAAGATTATAAAACTGTTATTGAGTTTCAACAAATAGGTTTAACACCTCAATTACATTGTTACCAAATTTGCTCTTCTACTTGGAACATGTTTTTAAGGGAAAAACTTGTATCGCATCTAAATTAATATTTCAGGGAGGACATTCAATAAGTGGCTTTTTTCATACGTTAAATTTCGTATATCGTATTTTTTTATATATTCGCCGATGTTATTTACAATTTAACCTAAAATTCCTATTTTATGAAAACACTTTACTCCCTACTAATGGCATTGGTAATATCCGCCATTTCTTTCTCTCAAAATGCTAATTTAGATAGAGAATATTTTAACGTATCTTACGTAAAATTACCATCAAAACCCACACTAGACAATAGTAAAAGAACTTTTTCTTCTAACAAAAGAGCAATTTCATTATCTGGGTTTTCTAGAGTTAAAGAAAATGGTACCATAGATATTGAGTACACATTTAATGGCACTAATATAGGCGAAGTAGATATTAAAAAACATACGCATGAGAAAAAAGACAAAGAAGGCAATGTTACTTCTGTTAGCTATTCTTATAGTGTAAGTGTAAGTTATAGCTCATCAGCTAATGTCTCTGTTAGTAATTCTGATGTTGCAGAAAACGACTATCACTCTGACTTTTCTGAAAGTGACAATTTCAAAAAAGAAGGTTTTACTTCATATTCTAAAGCACAATCTTATTATAATAATAATAGGTATAATCTAAGAAGAACACATACTACAAAACACTCTAAAACAATATTGAATAAGATTAATGGTACATTAAATAGTATGTATGGGTATGTTCCTTACACTAGCCAAAATGCTCAATTTTGGATTTTAGGAAACAAAAAACACCCTGAATATGCTAAACACGTGGAAGCTTATGAAAGTTTAAAGGCAACTTTTGCCAAAATGAAATATGACCAACCAGTAAATGAACTTAAAGTTGAAGTTGAGCCAGTAATAGAATACTTTAAAAGCATAGTTCCTAAATACGAGGGGCCTAAGAAAAAAATGGCTAAAATGAGATATGCAAGTTTTTATAATAGTGGTTTAGTTTATTACTATTTAGATATGCCAGAAAAAGTTAAAGAATACGCTCAAAAAATTATTGATAATGGTTATGGGAAATCTGATGGAAAATATTTAAATCGTATTTCTGATGCCTTAATTGAGCGTTTTAAAATAAACCAGACAGACTCAAGACACTTTCCTGTTATTACAGAAGATTTAACTAATCTACCAGAAGAGGAAGTTGAACAACCACAAAATAACACAAGTAATTTAGAGCTTATAAAAGCGTATTTAATTACTAAAGCTGGAGATACAGCTCTTGCAGATATGGATACAAAAAACGTTAAAAGAATTGGATACGAAGTTAAAACTTTAAAGTATGATAATAATGGTTCTCCAATAGGATCAGAAGTTAAAAGTGCTAAAGAATTTAAAGAAGTGCTTTTTGTTGATGGTACACACTACAAAAATGTATTATTTAAAGAATCAAGTATTAAAGGTGATGCCGTAAACTCTGAAACATTATTAAGTGGTGCTGCTGAAAAACTATGTAAAGTTATATATGAATCAGACAAGATTAACTTATACCTTTTCAATGAAGAAGAACCAATTATATTATTACCTGGAGCAGATAAAGGTAAATCTACTTTATCTACCAAGTTTGTGTTTGGTTTCAAGAAAAACCTAGCTAAACTTGCTGAAGGTTGCCCTACTTTGATTGAAAAAGTTGAAAGCAAAGCGTTTAAAAATAACTTAGGCGATTTACTTAAATTTTGTGAAGCTTTAGCAGCTTGTGAATAATTTAATATCTATACTAATAACTAAGAGCAACCAATCATGGTTGCTCTTTTTTTTGTATGTTATTATTGCCTCAAAAAATGTTAAAATTCTATATTTATTTTTTTAGTTAGGATTCCTTACTATATTTGCGTCATTATTAATAAATAAAACATACATTATGAGTAAATCAATTTTTTATCATGCAGGCTGCCCAGTATGTGTTAGTGCAGAACAAGACTTATTAAATCTTATTGGGTTAGACCATATTGACGTTGTACACATTGGTGAAGAAGCCTCTAAAATAACTGAAGCTGAAAATGCGGGTGTTAAATCTGTTCCCGCATTGGTTACACCAAATGGTAATGTACTTCATATTAACTTTGGTGCTTCTATTGAAGATGTAAAAGCTTAATTTTTGCTATTTATAGTTAGGATTACTAACTTTGTCCCGCTAATGCGGGACTTTTTGTGTTATGAGTAAAAGTATATTTAATCCGGATAATCAAAATATTAACCTATCTGCTAAAATAGTGGCGGGACTAGAGCGTATTTCCGAAGCTTTTAAAGTATTACTTTGGGAAAAAGCCAAAATAATTGGATTAAGCCCAATTCAAATTCAAATTTTAATATTTATCACGTATCACAAATTAGAGCAATGTAATGTAAGCCATTTAGCCAAAGAATTTAATGTAACTAAACCCACTGTTAGTGATGCTGTTAGAGTATTACTTAAAAAGAGTTTGGTTGAAAAAGTAATGTCTTCATCAGATAGTAGAAGTTATGCCATTCAATTATCTACTGAAGGTGAAAATATTGTAAAAGAGACTGAAAATTTCGCTGTACCATTACAAAATCAGCTTAATCAAATTGAGGATAAATTATTAGAGGATACATTTTCAACTTTAAGCCAACTTATTCATAGACTCAATAAAATAGGTGTGCTTTCTGTGCAACGTACCTGTTATTCTTGTAAATTCTATAAAAATGAAAACAATATTTCTTATTGTAATCTTTTAGAAAGTGTATTACCAAACTCAGACATACGATTGGACTGCCCTGAATTCCAAGAAATATAAATCTTTTAAAAACAAAAGAGCCATCTATTTAAACAATTATAGATGACTCTTTCTCTATTGAAAGCTTAATCAATTTATTTTTAATACTTTTTCTTTTTTCTTAAAGTTACTTCAGTAACCGTTCCATCTGGAGCTGTTTTAGTAGCAACATTGTCACAAGTGCCATCTCCATAATCTAAAGTTGTAGTACCTTCTTCTCTAGTATACGTTTTAACTCCAGAAGCAATGTATTTACATTGAGCTGGTTTTACTAATGCTGTAGTAATTTCTACGCTAAATGTATTTCCTGAGGCATTGGTATACGTACAAGCTCCTGTAATTGTTTTTTCATCATCAAGCCAAAAATTAGTATCGCCTCCTGCAGTAATTTCAACAGTTCTATTCCCTACTTTAGACACAGTACCTTCTTCAGTTTCAATAGTAATATCAACAGAACCTGTCATTTGCGGATTACCGTTATCATTTTCTTTTGTATAGGTATATTGCTTAGTCCCATTAACAACTCTACCGTTAATAGTCACATCTGTAAATGTTACTGTTTTAGTTTTAGTAACATCTGTAAGCTCTCTTACTTTTGTAATGGTTCCCGTAATTACATTGCCATTTTTATCTTCACATTCTCCAGTAAAAACAATGGTGGTTGTAATGGTTGTTTCAGTTGCTTCTACAGTAATATCTACGCAATCTTTAAAAAACCCTGAGCTCCCATTTCTATCTGGTTCATCATCTTTTGCAATAGTGCTATTTTTAGAGGTAGAAATATTAAATGTACTTTCGGAATACAACGCAATGTTGTCTAAAACTTCTTCGGTTTCTTCAATAGTTACCTCAGCATCAATTGAAGATGCTTCGGTGTTATTCAAATTACCTTCTGTAGTACCTTCTTTATCACAGGCAACTACAAATAATGCCAATAAAAATGTTAAGCTAAAAATCTTTTTCATGGTAAATTCGTTTAATTAATAGATTCATTTATATAACAAGTGAACTCTAATAGTTCCTACCATGAAATTTATTTTTTCAAATTATTTTTCTTTTGATTCAAAAACTGAATTACTTTATCAAATTGATTTAAATCAATTTCGGCTTTACCCAAGATAAATGGAACTCTCTTTTCAATATCAAAATAGATGAATAAGTTTTCATCAATCATTTTAAAACTTTGAAAAAATTCCCAATTGTACTTTATCTCAAACCTATGATCACCATACTTAAAGAAATCGGTATTAAATTCCCATCTACTTACTAATTTATTCACATTATTTTTTATCACTTCCTCATTTATTGATTTAAAGAAAAACTTATACCTTTTACGATAAAACATATAATATTTATATGATGTGTAAATTAAAAATAAACCACACATCAAAAATACTAAACCAAGATCATTGTCTTTTATTAAAATAAATAAACCAAGAACTGACATAGGAATTCCATAAAAAAAACCTTTCTTGTTTTTTTTCAAATTGTTTTCCCATTCTGAATCAAAATACAGCTTATTTTGTTCTCTATAAATTTCTTCATCGAAAGCAATCTCAAATATCATTTAAAATTAATTTAGTTTATAATGAATATGTTGCGTTTCTAATTCTTTAATTAATTCTTGAGAAACTTTTATTTTTTGTTTCCTACTAGACATGTTCAGTTTTATCTTGTCTTTGGCATCATACACCACAAAATTAAGGGCTTGATTACCTGGATGCATACTTAACAGATCTTGTATTTCTAAAATTTTATTTTCCTTTAAATCATTAATATCTAATTGAAGCGATAGTTTTTTGGCATACTGTTCCATAACATCTTGCAGTAACTGAAAGTTATTAAACTGAAGCCTTGGGTCACTCTTTTTACCAGTATCTTTATTCACCCAACCATCGCGCACAAATGCTTTTACAAAAACAAAGTTATTGATCATTAAAAAGTGCCTAAATTTTAAATATTCTTCACCAAAAATCCTGAATTCATAGCTATCCGTATAGTCTTCAACAGTGAATAACCCCCAGCCTTTTCCTTGTTTGCTCACACGGTGCTGTACATCGGTTACTACACCTCCAAACACCAATTCTCGGTTTACATAAGGGTGTAAATCATTAAATACACCTACTGTAGCATTGCAAAAGGTTTTCATTTCGGTTTTAAAATCATCTAAAGGATGCCCAGAAATGTAGATACCAACTACTTCTCGCTCTTTAGAGAGTTTTTCCATAGTACCCCAATCTTCACAGGGTGGCACGGTAGGTTCTGCTATTTGCACTTCGCTAGATTCTCCAAACAAACTTACTTGCGCAGAATTTTCATTTTCTTTATGCTTATGAGCATATTTAATAACCATTTCTAAAAAAGTAGCATCATTTTCTTTATGAAAATACTGTGCTCTATGTGTATCTGGAAAGCAATCAAATCCGCCTGCATAAGCTAAATTTTCAAATGCTTTTTTATTTGCTGCCCTTAAATCAATTCGTTTTGCAAAGTCGAAAATAGATTTATACGGACCATCTTCTTTTCTATGATCTACAATGGTCATTACAGCTCCATGTCCAACACCTTTTATAGCGCCCATTCCAAAACGTACTGCATTATCTTTATTTACCGAAAACTTATAATAACTTTCATTAATATCTGGTCCAAGTACATTTAATTTCATACGCTTACACTCTTCCATAAAGAACGTGACTTGCTTAATGTCGTTCATGTTATTAGACAGTACTGCCGCCATATATTCCGCAGGGTAATGCGCTTTTAAATAAGCTGTTTGATAGGCTATCCATGCATAACACGTAGAGTGCGATTTGTTAAATGCGTAACTTGCAAAAGCCTCCCAGTCTTTCCAAACTTTCTCTAAAACCTTAGCATCATGACCATTTGCACTGGCTTGTTCAATGAACTTAGGCTTCATTTTATCAAGTACCGCAATCTGTTTTTTACCCATAGCTTTACGAAGTACATCAGCTTCACCTTTGGTAAAATCTGCTAAACTTTGAGATAATAGCATTACCTGCTCTTGATACACTGTAATACCATAAGTTTCCTTAAGATACTCCTCCATAGCTGGTAAATCATAGGTGATTTCCTCATCGCCATGTTTACGCCTAACGAAACTAGGAATATATTCCATTGGTCCAGGGCGGTACAATGCGTTCATTGCAATAAGATCTTCAAATACCGTAGGTTTTAGATCTCGCAAGTGTTTTTGCATTCCAGGAGATTCGTATTGGAACACTCCAACCGTTTCTCCTCTTTGGAACAGTGCATATGTTTCTTCATCATCTAACGGAAAACTTTCTGGATCTAATTGAATATCATGTTTTGCTTTTACAATTTTAACCGTATCCTTAATTAGTGTTAGGGTTTTTAATCCTAAGAAATCCATTTTTAATAACCCTGCATCTTCTACTACAGAGTTATCAAATTGAGTAACATATAAATCGGAATCTTTTGCTACCGAAACAGGCACAAACTTAGTAATATCATCTGGCGTGATAATAACACCACAAGCATGTATTCCTGTATTTCTAACAGAGCCTTCTAAAGCTCTTGCTGTGTTTACAGTTTTGGCTTCTAAATCACTTCCTTCGGAAATGTTTAAAAGCTGATTCACTTTTTCTAATTCTTCTGCTCTAAATTTGCTGGCAAGTCCTTTTTCATCTAAACCAAAAATCTTGTTTAGCTTAGACATATTAGGAATTAACTTTGCTATTCTATCAGCATCAAATAAAGGCAAATCGAGTACACGAGCTGTATCACGTATAGATGACTTTGCCGCCATAGTACCGTAAGTAATAATCTGCGCTACCTGATTTGATCCATATTTTTCTATTACATAATCCATTACCCTACCTCTACCTTCATCATCAAAATCAATATCAATATCGGGCATACTAATACGATCTGGATTTAAGAAACGCTCAAAAAGTAGATCGTACTTCATAGGGTCTATATTGGTAATCCATAAACAGTAAGCAGCTACAGATCCTGCTGCTGAACCACGTCCTGGACCTACAGATACATCCATATTTCGCGCTTCACGAATAAAATCTTCTACAATTAAGAAATAACCTGGGTACCCTGTATTTTCAATAACACTCAACTCAAAGTCTAAACGTTCTGTAACCTCTTCCGTTAGCGGTTCTCCATAACGTTTTTTAGCTCCTTCATACACTAAATGCTTTAAATAAGCATTCTCACCACGCTTGCCTCCATCTGCTAAATCTTCTTCATGTTTAAATTTATCAGGAATATCAAAGGCTGGTAATAATACATCACGAGCTAGTTGAAACGCTTCAATTTTATTGGTAAGTTCTTTAGTGTTATAGATGGTTTCAGGCAAATCTTTAAACAGCGACTTCATTTCTTCTGAAGACTTAAAATAGTACTCCTGATTTGGAAGCCCGTAGCGATACCCACGCCCTCTGCCTATAGGAGTAGCTTGCTTTTCACCATCTTTCACACACAATAAAATATCATGTGCGTTCGCATCATCTTGTTTTTGATAATAGGTATTATTGGTAGCTATTAGCTTAACATCATGCTTTCTAGCTAATTTTATTAAGGTAGTATTTACACGGTTTTCATCTTCTTGATTATGGCGCATGAGCTCTACATACAAATCGTCTCCAAACTCATTTTTCCACCATATTAAAGCTTCTTCAGCTTGGTTTTCACCAATATTCAACACCTTACTTGGTACTTCCCCATAAAGATTCCCTGTTAAAACAATGATATCTTCTTTATATTGCTGTATAAGCTTTTTATCAATACGCGGTACATAGTAAAATCCATCTACAAAGGCATGAGATGATAATTTTGCTAAATTGTGATAGCCATTTTTGTTTTTAGCTATCAATACAATTTGGTACCCGTTATCTTTTCTAGATTTATCTTGATGGTCTTCACAAACAAAGAATTCACAACCAATAATGGGTTTTATTAATTTTTTATCTGAAGTTTCTCCGTTAGCCTCCGCTGCTTCAATAGTAGCTTTAATACCACTATTTTGTTTGTTAACCGCATTTATAAAATGAAACGCCCCCATCATATTTCCATGATCTGTTAAAGCTACAGCAGGCATATTATGGGAAGCTGCCGCACCAACCACATCTGAAATACTCATGGTTGATTGTAATACCGAAAACTGAGAGTGGTTATGTAAGTGCACAAAGTCAACATTTGAAATGTCTACATCTGCAGCACCATGATCAATAGTTACATTAGACTCTAGCTTTTCAAGACGCTTACGAATCTTATCACTTTCTTGTTTTAGGTTTACATGCTTTAAACCTATAAGTTGAATGGTATCTGGGTTGGCTTCTTTAAATTTTGCCTGATAATCATCTTCAACATCTAATTGCTCCTTGGTGTATTCACCTAAACGCATTAACTCTAAAAAACAACGTGTGGTTGCCTCAACATCGGCTGTTGCATTATGTGCTTCAGCAAAAGGCACATTAAATAAATACTGGTGTAATTCAGTTAATGTTGGTAATTTAAAGCGCCCACCTCTTCCGCCAGGTATTTTACACAGGTTAGCAGTATGCTCAGTACAGGTATCTAAAACGGGGAGTTCTTGCAATTGATTTGCAATATCACCACGTACAAACTCTGCCCCCATGATATTTAAATCGAACTTTACATTTTGTCCTACTATAAATTTAGATTTTTCTAAAACAGCATTGAATTTCTCTAACACTTCAGCTAAAGGTACTCCTTGTTCTACAGCAAGCTCTGTAGAAATGCCATGTATTTTTTCAGCATCGTAAGGTATATTAAACCCTTCTGGTTGTACTAAATAATCTTGATGCTCAATACAATTACCCATAGCATCGTGCAATTGCCATGCAATTTGAATACACCTAGGCCAATTATCTGTATCAGTAATTGGAGCATCCCAACGTTTTGGTAATCCGGTAGTTTCGGTATCAAAGATTAAGTACATATAAAATGTTTAGATGTTTGTTGTTTAGACATTTAGTGATTTTATTCGTTAATAAAAACGAAGCATATAAAAATACATAATCAATATTGATATTTCTTGATTAAGTTATTATGAGTTTTGAACAAAATCTCCCAGTATCTAAAGTGTTTTAATTCAATAAAAATTCTATTTTTGAAATCATTCAACTTTGACATTATGAAATTTAAAATTCTTCTCATAGCGATTCTTTTTAGCTATTTTAAAAATATAGCACAAGAAGTTCCTCTTTACATTGGGACCTTTACAGATGTAGATAGTAAAGGCATTTACCATACAACCTTCAATACCAAAACCGGAAAATTAGGATCTATCAATTTAGCTATAAACATAGACGGTCCAGGCTTTTTAGCTTATTCTCCAGATAAAAAACATTTGTATTCTGCCCATAGAAATGGATTTGCTTCTTCATATAAAATCAATACAGATGGGTCTTTATCCCTTTTAACAAGAGTTAACGCTCATGGTTATAGTGCATGTCACATTGCTATTAACAAAGACAGCAATAAAGCGGCAGTAACAACTTATGGCGGTGGTACGGCTCTTATATTTCCAATTAACGAAGATGGAAGTTTATCTCCAGCATCTCAAGTTTTTGACCATAACACCTTAGATGAAAAGGCAAAAGCACATTCTGCTCAATTTTATAAAGACGACTTGTTTGTTGCAGATTTAGGGAGAAATGCTATCTATCAGTATAAATTAAAAGAAAACAAATATGAATTAAAAAGTGAGGCTATAGTAACTATAAAAGGGAATCCTGGACCTCGTCATTTTTCTATTACTAATGATGGTAAATACATATATGTAATTAATGAATACGGATGCTCTATAACCAGCATACAAAAAAATAATGATGGAACTTTTAAAACCATAGATGAAGACTCGACCCTTGACACAAGTTACACAGGCAAAAATTCTTGTGCTGACATTCATTTATCCAAAGACGAACGTTTCTTATACGGTTCTAACCGAGGAGAAAACTCTATTGCTGTTTTTAAAAGAAACTTAAAAAATGGTACTATTAATAAAATTCAAAGCATAAGTGTTCATGGTAATTGGCCAAGAAATTTCACTTTAGACCCGTCAGGAAATTTCCTGTTAGTAGCTAACAAAAAAAGCAATAATATTTCTGTTTTTAGTATAGATAAAAATACAGGTAAGCTTACCTTTTTAAACGACAAAAAAACACCTACGCCAGTATGTTTATTATTTTAACTAAATTCTTGATAATTAAAAATATTGCAGTACATTTGCACCCTCATTAATAACAGAGGTCGTGAACCTCAGCTAATTAATTATTATGCCAGTTAGAATTAGATTACAAAGACACGGTAAAAAAGGAAAACCTTTTTACTGGATTGTTGCCGCAGATTCGCGTGCAAAAAGAGATGGTAAATACTTAGAAAAACTAGGTGCTTACAATCCAAACACCAACCCTGCAACTGTTGATTTAGATGTTGACGGTGCTGTAAAATGGTTACAGAATGGTGCTCAACCAAGTGATACTGCTAAAACATTATTATCTTACAAAGGCGCTTTATTAAAAAACCATTTAGTAGGAGGTGTTAAAAAAGGAGCCTTAACTGAAGAACAAGCTGAAGCAAAGTTCAATGCTTGGTTAGAAGAAAAAGCTGCTAAAATTCAAGCAAAAGCTGATGGTTTATCTGAAGCTGAAGCTAAAGCAAAGGCTGAAGCATTAGCTGCTGAAAAAGCAGTAAATGAAGCTAGAGTAGCTGCTGCAGCTCCTGTTGTTGAAGAAACAGAAGAGGCTGCTACTGAAGCTGAAGCTTCAAACGAAGAAGAATAAAAATTAATTTTTTATACTTTTAATCCCGCCATAGGCGGGATTTTTTATTTAATTCATTCTTGTGTCATGCTGAACTTGTTTCAGCATCTAAAGAGTACTAATAATTAGATCCTGAAATACCGAAAACATGTTCGGCACAAGCAAGTTCAGGATGACAAATCATTAAAATAATTTGTCATGAAAAAAGACGATTGTTTTTACTTAGGTAAAATTGTAAAGAAATATAGTTTTAAAGGAGAAGTTTTAGCTAAACTAGATACAGATCAACCAGGTCTTTATGAAAAGTTAGATGCTATTTTTTTAGACCTAAAAAATAACTTAGTGCCTTTTTTTATTGAAAAATCTCAACTTCATAAATCTAATTTGTTAAGAATAAAATTTGAAGATGTTGATACCGAAGCTGATGCCGATAGTCTTATTAAAACAGACTTGTATTTACCTCTTGAGTTGCTTCCTAAACTAAACGGTAATAAATTCTATTATCACGAAGTAATTGGGTTCAATATTACCGATAAAAACTATGGAGACGTTGGAGTTGTAACTGGTATAAATGACTCTACCTCACAAGCACTTTTTGAAATAGATAAAAACGGTACAAATATCTTAATCCCTATGAATGACGAATTTATTTTAGAGGTAAATCGAGAGAATAAGACTATTACTGTAGAAACACCAGAAGGTTTAATAGATTTATATCTCTAGAAAAAAACGGGGGATTTTAAGAAACTACTAAAGGCTCTCCTCTTTCAATTACGTGAATTCTTGCTTGAATACTATCACGTTGCTTCAATAGCATTCTACAAAGTGTTAAAGGTAAATTTATCTGAGATAGTAAATCATCATATTTATTTACGGTTAATATTTCCATTTCATACACTTTATCTAAAAAATCCAAATCATTTCCAATTTTGAAGTACTTTTTATAGTTTGTTCTCATTAAATGATTACGTCTTTTTAAGACTAAAGTGTTTTCTTCTCCTTTATCTATTTTAAGTAATTCTTTCTTTAATAATTTTACAAATACACCGCGTTCTTCACCTCTTTTTTTAGCATAAGCTATGTTGTCTGTAAACTTAAGTTTCTCACTAACATTAACATAGGCATTTTCAACCTCTTCACACAAAATTAGTAAATCATTTAACTTTTCTACAATATGCGATGTGTTCTTCAAAATTTAATTTTTTAACTTTCTCAATATACGTAATAACAACTCCTAAAAGATTTTTAAAGTATAAAGTTTTAACATAATTTGTTAACAATTAACATTTATTGATTACTATTGCGAAAATATAAAATATCACAATGTCGCAAAAGCCTTTTTCTTTTAAAGAATTCGCCGTAAATCAAGATAAATGCGCCATGAAAATTGGTACAGATGGTGTCTTATTGGGGGCTTGGGCTTCTATTAAAAAACAACCTTTTTCTATATTAGACATTGGCGCAGGCACTGGTATCATTGCGCTTATGCTAGCACAAAGAAGTCCTTCTGAAATCATTGATGCTATTGAAATTGATGACGATGCTTATGAGCAATGTGTTGATAACTTTGAGCAATCTCCTTGGGGTGACAGACTCTTTTGCTATCATGCTTCTTTAGAAGAATTTGCAGATGAAATTGATGATACTTACGACTTAATTATCTCTAATCCACCGTTTTATTCTGAAGATTATAAGACTAAAAATGAGTCGCGAGATATAGCAAGATTTCAAGACGCACTTCCTTTTGATCACTTACTAAAAAACGCTTCAAAATTGCTTTCTAAAAATGGTAGTTTGTGTGTTATTATTCCTTTTAAAGAAGAGGAACGTTTTAAAAATTTTGCGGTTGGTTATGAACTTTATCCTAATAAAATTTTGCACGTTAAGGGCAATCCAACTTCAGAAATAAAACGCAGTTTAATTGAGCTTTCTTTTTTGCAAAATGAAGTGATTACTAAAGAACTTATCATTGAAACTGCCAGACACGAATACACCAAAGAATATATTGAGCTTACTAAAGATTTTTATTTGAAAATGTAATTCTTCAAAATTTCAATATTTCCTCAACTTCAGTTCGTTCGAGTGATTTTGAAGCATGAAAAATTGCACTTCTGCTAGTTCTGTCTAAATATCGAGAACTTTTATAAGTACACAAAGCCATCTATTCTGTCTTTTGTCTTTAAAAAATCACCAAAAAACACATTATATTTTTAATTATTTTCAATAAATTTGGCTTAAACCTGAATAAATTCAAAATATGAAGCCAGATTTATTCGAAGCTCCAGATTATTATAACCTAGACGAGCTCCTATCAGATGAACACAAATTAGTACGCAACGCAGCACGCAAATGGGTAAAAAGAGATGTAACTCCCATAATTGAAGAGTACGCTCAAAAGGCAGAATTCCCTAAACAGATTATTAGTGGTTTAGCAGAAATAGGTGCTTTTGGACCTTACATTCCAATGGAATATGGCGGAGCTGGTTTAGATCAAATTAGCTACGGACTCATTATGCAAGAAATTGAACGTGGTGATTCTGGAGTAAGAAGTACAGCGTCTGTACAATCGTCTTTAGTAATGTATCCTATTTTTAAGTATGGTAATGAAGAACAACGTAACAAATATTTACCAAAACTGGCTTCTGGTGAATGGATAGGTTGTTTTGGCTTAACTGAACCTGATCACGGTAGTAACCCTAGCGGAATGGTCACTAATTTTAAAGATATGGGCGATCATTATCTTTTAAACGGTGCTAAAATGTGGATTAGTAATGCGCCCTTTGCTCAAGTTGCTGTAGTGTGGGCTAAAAATGAGGAAGGCAGAATTCACGGATTAATTGTTGAGCGTGGAATGGAAGGGTTCTCAACCCCAGAAACACATAATAAATGGTCGTTACGTGCCAGTGCCACAGGCGAACTTATTTTTGACAACGTAAAAGTACCAAAAGAGAATTTATTACCTAATAAATCCGGACTAGGAGCACCATTGGGGTGTTTAGATTCTGCTCGTTATGGTATTGCCTGGGGAGCCATTGGAGCTGCTATGGATTGTTACGATACTGCGCTTCGCTATAGTAAAGAACGCATACAGTTTGATAAGCCTATCGGTCAGTTTCAATTGCAACAAAAAAAGCTAGCTGAAATGATTACCGGAATTACCAAAGCGCAACTACTCGCTTGGAGACTAGGTGTTCTTAGAAATGAAGGTAACGCTACCTCAGCGCAAATTTCTATGGCGAAACGTAATAATGTAGACATGGCACTTAATATAGCTAGAGAAGCACGCCAAATGTTAGGCGGTATGGGTATTTCTGGTGAATTCTCTATTATGCGACACATGATGAACCTAGAAAGTGTGATTACTTATGAAGGGACTCATGATATTCATTTATTGATTACTGGGTTGGATGTTACGGGTTTAAATGCTTTTAAGTAAATTGCTCTTAAACATTTCATATATCTCTTATAAAATTATATGGTCTTGACTAGATTTCAATTTTTAATTATTCAATTGTAAATATAATTGACACCCTAGATAGTGTATATTTATATGCAATTTACAACCTATGTTAAGAATAACTTCTTTATTAATATTTATAAACCTCTTTTCCTTTGCTCAAGAAAACACTAGAATTGTTGATTTTGATGACACCTATTTGAAAAATGAGTTGTTATATGAGGTTAATAACGATAAATTATATACAGGGCTAATACACAGAACAAAAAAGAATGAACAACTAGTGCAAGAGGATTATGTTGAAAAAGGAGTGATTCACTATACTCAAATGTTTTACAGAAAAGGTAATAGAATACCATATTCAAAATATATCTACAATAAGGATAATCCATACGTTTTGAAGCAAGTTTCAAAATATCATTTTGAAGGAGACATATATGAAATTATTTATTATGATTATAATGGTAGAAAGATTTTAGAGGAAAATTTTGAAGATGGCAAACTAATATATAGTTGTGAATTTGATGGTAGAAAGAGACATGGTAGAGAATTTTGTATTACTGAAAAATGTGATACAACTTTTGTTTACTATCTTAAAGGGAAAAAGCAAAAAAATAATATGTTACAAAAAACTCTAAATTTTGATTAAAAAATCTCTTTACCTATCTCCTCCTCTCAGAGAAGTTTAAAACTTCGCACTATACAATATCTTATTCTACCCATTTAACACAGGTCACACTACATCGTTCGAGTAAAAAATCTAGGCAACATGCCTTTTGACAGCTTCTTTCAGACATCCTAAATCTAACTTTTGTAACAGTAATTACAAATTACAGATAGTTATCAAAGTCAAAAATTATGGAAACATTAAGAAAAAGAATTAAATTTATTTTATTGCTTTTTTCCAACCCAAAAACCCTTCTAACTTTTAAGTTTTACTTTCTCAATTCAAACCTTTACTTTAGGTGCATATTTCGTTAAAATGACTTTCCATTCATTAAAAAAACATATAAAATCTAACATAGAAATCTCTAATGAAGATTTAGCACTTATATGCAGTTATTTTAAACCTCATTCTATTAAGAAAAAAGATTTCCTACTCACACAAGGAAATATTTATAAATACGAAGGTTTTGTTTTAGAAGGTTGTTTTAGAATTTTTGCTATAGATGAAAAAGGCAATGAAAATACACTTTATTTTGCAGCAAAAGATTGGTGGCTTATGGATATTGACAGCTTTATGAATCAAACACCTTCCAATTTAAATATTCAAGCATTAGAAAACAGTAAGGTGTTACTAATTGATAGAGCTGATAAAATGAGGCTTTATGAATCGCTTCCTATAGTTGAAAAACTATTTAGAGTTATGTCTCAAAAGGCATTAGTAGCATGGCAACGCCGTTTAATTAGAAATCATTGCGAAACAGCAAAAGAACGCTATTTACATTTTTCAAATACCTACCCTAGTATAACTTCAAAACTTACCGATAAGCAAATTGCTAGCTATTTAGGCATTTCACATGAATTTTTAAGCAAAATTAAAAAGCAGTCTTAATTTTAAGATATTGAACAAGTTCAACTATTTTCTCTAAATGGTTTGCAATTTTTGTGTTTTAACTTAAAAACACAAAATGAACTTACTCAAACTATTAAAAATTTACGTTTTCGCATTTACTATCGTTCTTATATCAAACACAGTAAATGCTCAAATCACAAACGATATTACTCACGATGAAGCTTTTAAAGCGCTCTTAGCTGCCAAGAAAAAAGCTGAAGACTCAAACGTGCTGGTAAATATAGCAGTAGTAGATGCTGGTGCTAACTTAAAAGCGTTTATTAGAATGGATGAATCTTTTCTTGGTAGCATAGATGTAGCAATTAAAAAAGCAAAAACGGCAAGGTATTTCAATATTGACACTGGAAAATTGGGGGAACTAACGCAACCAGGGGGCATAATTTATAACATTGAGCATTCTAATGGAGGCTTAATTACGTTCCCTGGTGGAATACCTATTAAAAATAAAGAAGGCAAAATTATTGGTGCTATTGGTGTAAGCGGTGGTACTATAGATCAAGACAGAGCTATTGCCACAGCTGGTGCAAAATCTATCTTATAATAACTAAATTTGAAACATAAAATATTTAAACTCATGAAAAAAGTACTTTTCATTTTAGCATTGTTTTTATCTCACGCTTGTCTCGCTCAGAAATCAGATGATTTAATGCTTTACCGCAAAGATTTCAAGAACATTTCTGCAAAAAATACAGTAACCGTAACAAGCTATAAAAAAGGAAACTCTGATTATGTGTACGTTGGAGGCTTTGGAAACATTGATGTATATAGTCTAGACAAAAAAGGTATTCTTACGCCTATTAGTAATCACGAGTTATACAAGCAAAAAGGACCTGCAAGAGGTATGGTAGCCGATAATATTAATGGTACAGATTTTTTATTTGTAGCCAATAAATATGGAAACGTTATTGAAACCTTTAAAATTTTAGATAACGGATCTATAGAACGTGTTGCTCTTGTAGAAGACACAGAAGACACGCATCTTGCCGTTGCTATTACACTTCAGGTGGTGCACATGAAAAATGCATCTTACTTATTTATTGGTGGTCTAGAAAAAACACCTGGATTAAGCTGTTTTAAAATACATGATGATGGGAAGCTGACGCATGTACAATCTATGAAAGATGACGATAAACTTCATACAGATGGTATTATTGGTATGTATGTACATAAAATTAAAGGTAAAACGTTTTTATATACAAGCGGATTTCAAGACAATGGTGTGAGCAGCTTTAGAATTTACGACAATGGTACCTTTAAAAACGTAAATAATATAAGTGATAATACCAAAGATAGGTTCTTAACAGGAGCTTATCCAGTAAACGGTGTTACTATAGGAGACAACAATTATGTAATTGTAGGACATAGACACCATAAATATTATAAACGAGGTGGTTTTATTAAAAAGACAGATTTTGTGTATCACGGTGATGCTGTAAGTGTTTTTAAAGTGAATAATAAAGGGGCTTTAATACCTCATTCTGTTTTAAAAGATGATGAAACAACAAAACTTCAAGGACAAACTAGAATAGAAGTAGTCTCTGTAAATGATAACGAAGCAATAATAGCAGTAGGAACCAGAGATGATGAAAGCATACAGTTATGTAAATTAAGTAAAGAAGGTATCTTAACACCTATAAACTATTTAGAAACTGGTTTCTCTATTTATTATGGTTTAAGGTCTCATGAAATTGATGGTGAAAATTTCTTAATTGCAGGTTCTTTTAGGTTTGATTTTGGAAAGGTAGCAACTTATAAAATAGCTCCTAAAGTAAATAGAGATGGAAAAGTTTTAAGACACATTGTAAATCTAAAATATAAAGAAGAAGCTACCCAAGAACAAATAGATGAAGCCGTTAATATCTTTTTAGATCTTAAAAAAGAAATCCCAGAAATAGCTAACATAGAATGGGGCGTAAATGACAGTACTGAAGGACATAGTGATGGTTTCACTCATTGTTTCACCCTAACCTTTAATGACGAACATGCCAGAGAAGTTTACTTATTTCACAAAGCGCATTTAGACCTTATTAGTAAAGTAGGTCCCATTATTGGTGGCGTTTTAGTAATGGATTATTGGACAAAAAAGTGATTTTGAATTTCTAAAGAAAAAGAATAAATGAGCAATTTAAAACATAAAAAAGCCATTATTACTGGAGGTAGTAGAGGTTTAGGAAAAGCAACAGCTATTGCGTTTGCTAAAGAAGGAATTGATGTTGCCATAACAGGTAGAAATGAAACGGTTTTAAAAGAAACTGTTGCAGAATTAGAGGTGTTTGGAGTAAATGCTACCTACGCTGTATTTGATGTTGGGAATTACGAAGCTGTAAAAAGTAATATTAAAAACATTATTGATACTTTAGGTGGTGTAGATATTTTAGTAAATAATGCTGGCATTGCTGCAGTTGGTTCTTTTAATGATATGCCAGTAGAACAATGGAGCGAAATGATTCAAACCAACGTAATGGGCATGTATTATGTTACCAAAGAAGTATTACCACATTTAATAGAAAAAAACGAAGGCGACATAATTAATGTATCTTCTACTGCAGGCTTAAATGGAAATGCTAATATTTCGGCGTATTCGGCATCAAAATTTGCAGTTATAGGCATGTCTGAATCCTTAATGAAGGAAGTTCGTAAAAATAACATAAGAGTAAATACACTTACACCAAGTACTATAGAAACAGATATGACTATTGAGTTGGGTATTACAAACAAAGGATCACAAGATAATGTGTTACAACCAGAAGATTTTGCTGAGTTAATAGTAGCTGGTTTAAAACTTCCAAGGAGAGCAATGCTTAAAGGAGCTGCTTTATGGTCTACAAATCCATAAACGTAATCTAAACTTATGCACTTTGTGAATTTGAGCTAATTCACAGCCTATAACTAAAAAAGCCCCTTTTAAAAGGGGCTTTTCGCTTTTAAATACATTTTTTAAAGTTGTATCTTTAAAAGAAAAATGACATTGAAAACCATTTTACTATACATTAGTATTTGTGCTATAGTTTGTTATGGTTGCTCTTCTTCTGAAATAGAAAAACCAGTTAATGAAGAAGTCGATTCTGAAGAACCTACACCAGAGGATACTATTTTAAAAATCATTTCACTGGGTGACAGTTATACTATTGGAGAAAGCGTATGCGACACTTGCAAATTCCCTGAACAACTTAAAGATAGCATTATAAACAAAATAGGTAATACTAATGTAGACTTAAAAGTTATTGCCCAAACAGGCTGGACTACCACATTTTTAAAAGACGCCATTGCAAAAGAAAATTTAACTGAAGACTATGACTTAGCTACATTACTTATAGGTGTTAATAATCAGTTTCAACGAAAACCTTTTAGTTTATTCGAAGAAGAATTTCCTCAATTAGTAAGTACAGCTATTAAACTAACAAATTTAAAAAAGGAAAAACTAATTGTAGTTTCTATACCAGACTATGCATTTACACCATTTGGTAACGGAAATACTGATATCTCAGAAGATTTAGATAAATACAATACCTTTATTGAAAATTACTGTTTGCAAAATACTATCACTTACATATACATAACAGATATTACTAGAGAGGGTATACAAAAACCAGAACTTGTAGCTAGTGATGGTTTACATCCATCTACGCTGGCTTACACAAAATTTGTGAATAGAATATTACCTAAAGCTCTTGAAAAAATAGGCTACAGCACAAATTAATAATGTCTATATTAGCCTAAAGTACCAAGGCAAATGTTTTCATCTAAAAAACGCTTAGACCACGCTTATAAAAATGCTAAAGTCATTCCATTTAATGACTCTAGTAAATTTGTTTTATTTAGTGATTGTCACCGTGGTGACAATAGTTTTGCCGATGATTTTGCTAATAATAGAAACATCTACTTTCACGCCTTAAAACATTATTACAATGAAGGGTTTGAATACTGCGAATTAGGGGATGGCGACGAACTTTGGGAAAACATATCTTTCAAATCTATTTTAAATGCGCATAAAAATGTGTTCATGGTCATGAAGCAATTTCATGAGGAAAACAAGTTGCATATGATTTGGGGAAATCATGATATGGTATACCGAAACCCTAATTATGTAAAAAAGCATTTATCTACTTATTTTGATCCCAAGGTTGGAGAAGAAATGCCTCTTTTTGGAAATATTACTTATAATGAAGCTATTATTTTAAAACATTCTAAAACTGGGCAAGAACTCTTTTTAACCCATGGACATCAAGCCGATTGGTGGAATTTTTTATTCTGGAAATGGAGTCGGTTTTTGGTACGCATTCTTTGGAAACCCTTAAATGTAATGGGAATTGCAGACCCCACGAGTCCTGCTAAAAACTATAAAGAACTCATTAAAATTGAAAGACGCGCTAAAAAATGGATAGCAGAAAACAACAATTTATTGACCATTTTTGGTCACACACACAGACCTCGATTTCCTGAGCCAGGTGACATTGCCTTTTTTAATGATGGAAGCTGTGTACACCCGCGTAGCATTACAGGTTTAGAAATTGAAAATGGCGCAATCTCATTAATTAAATGGCATATTGCTACCAAAGATGATGGTACGCTACAAATCGTTAGAACCTTATTGGAAGGACCTGTGAAGTTGATTGATTATGAAACAAATGATTAAATTAAAGCATTGGCAACTATTTTGTTTGGTTGCTCTACCTTCTGCTTTTATTAGCCCAAGCCCTCTTCAAGAAACAGTGAGGTTTACAGGCTTCATCATTTTTTTATTGTGGATTTATTCTATCGGAGTTTTTGGTCAAAAAAAATTAAAAATCTTGAAATTAGAATCCAAAAATCTTAGACTATTCAAAATAAACGTATTTATTTGTCCGCTAACTATATTGTTGGTTCTTCTTATTACTTATGGCAAAACTGAATCTGGTTTTACTCCAACATTTTTCATAGTAACACCTTTCGCATTATACTTCATCTTTTCTTTTTTTCATATTACATTTTTTGCAATTAAAACGCTTACTGCAATTGAATTAAATAGAGAAGTTGAGTTTTCTGATTACTCAAAAAATCTTTTTTTAATGTTTTTTTTGCTGATTGGAGCTTGGATTATTCAACCGAAAGTTACAAAGTATATTAGTTAAAACATGCTCCAAAAAAGATACGAAGGCTTTTTAAAAACACCTTGCTTATGGCAAAATGAAGCTGTTTTCGATTTAAAGCAATTTGAAATTGAATCGACTATTTCTAAAATTAATATTCAAGTTGATGACAACTTACGTTTAGGTAAGTATATAGAACGTTTTGTTTCTTTTGAATTAGCTCAAAAAACTGACACGTCTGTTTTAGCTGAAAACATTCAAATTCAAAAAAATAAAATCACTTTAGGAGAATTAGATTGTTTACTTCTTAAAAACAAACAACCCATTCATTTAGAGATTATCTACAAATTCTATTTATATGATACCACCGTTGGAACTTCAGAAATTGAACATTTTATTGGCCCGAATAGAAAAGACTCTTTAATTGAAAAATTGGTAAAGCTAAAAGAAAAACAATTACCTCTTTTATATTCTAAATCCTGTAAACCTTATTTAGAAAAACTTAATTTACATGCCAAAAATATTTCTCAACAAGTGTATTTTAAAGCGCAATTATTTCTACCCTACAACAATCAAAACACACAACTTAAAACTTTAAATAACGACTGTATTGTAGGGTTTTATGTTACTAAAAATGAATTAGACAATTTTGAAGATTGCAAGTTTTATATTCCTAATAAAAAAGATTGGTTACTAAAACCTCATACAAATATAACGTGGCAAAATTTCAATACGTTTAAAACAATTGCTATAGATTATTTCGACAGCAAGTTTTCTGCTCTATGTTGGATAAAGTTTAAAAACGGAGCCATAAAAAAAATGTTTCTAGTATGGTGGTAGGCTAGAAACATTTCAAAGTTTAATTGATTAGTTAGTTTAGTTATTCTTTAGGAAACCTTTCATCAATCATTTTTAAAGGCATACCTTCCATTAAATCGAATACATCTAGAATACTTCTAAAGGTATCTTCTTCTTCAGATTGTTCTGTAATAAACCACTGTAAAAATACTTCGGTTATATAATCGTCTTGTTTTCTCGCTGTTTTAAAGATTTTAAAAATAGATTCAGTAACCGCTATTTCTTGTTCTAATCCTGTTTCATAAACGGCTCTTAAGCTTTCAAAATCATTATTTACATTAGTAACATTTGGAGACACTGCTGCACCGCCATTATCATTAATAAATGTAAATATTTTCATGGCATGCTCTCTTTCTTCTTCGGCTTGTTTATAAAAAAAGTCTTTACTATTTAAAAGTTCACGTTGATCACACCAAGAAGCCATTGCTAGATATGAAGCAGATGCTTTCATCTCCATAGCAATTTGATTATTTAGTAAATCCATTACATCTGGATGGATTGACATTTGTTTTCTTACCACTGCATTCATAACTTTTTTGTTTTAATCAAAGTTACAATAAAAAGAAACCGGTTTTAAGTCGCTATAAAATTTAAATAAAGTCTAAATAAAGATAAAACTTAGACTAATACAGGATTGAAGTCAAGAAAAAACAATTCTATTTCTTCTTTAAGTTTTAATAATTGAGGGATATCTAAATAAATTAGATGCTGTTTATCAGCTACAAAAAGAAGAACAAAATTATCAGTGTTTATAATTTCGTTTAAAGTATTAAAAGTAGTTAAATCGTAAATTTTACGTCTTAATTCTAACATTTGAGGAAACGTTAATTGCACCTCTTTGCTAGGTGTTATTAAAACATATTTACAAAACGTAGCTTGTTTAATTTGGTAACAGTATTCTATATCACTTTCGTAATTCACGCGACAAATATAATCTTTTATTTAGAATAAATAAAAATTAACTTTCGGGAGCTAGTTCAACCTCAAGTCCTTCCATTTCTGGAGTTATTTGAATTTGACAACCTAAACGAGAGTTATCTTGAACATCAAAAGCCTCAGAAAGCATTGCTTCTTCGTCATCACTCATTTCTGGCAATTCAGTATCACTTTTTACATAACATTGGCAAGAAGCACACATAGCCATACCGCCACAAACTCCAATGGTACCTTCTGGAGCAAGTTCATAAGAACGAACTACCTCCATTAAATTCATTGCCATATCTGTAGGCGCAACTATATCATGAGTTACACCATCTCTATCTGTTATTTTTATGTTTACGTCTTGCATGATGATAAATGTTTTACTGCCAAAGGCATATCATATTTCGTGCCGCAAATTTAAGCTAAGAATATTTAAATATTAAATCTTTTCTCTACTAGTTTAATAGGAATTAAAAAAAATAAAGATTTAACAAAAAAAGAATGTATTTAAAAGCCCTTTTCTACTGAAAAGGGCTCTTTATTAAGTCTTTTATATTTAGAAGTTTATTAAGCCTCTATATTTATAACCTCTTCTATTTGAGGCGCATGTTTTTTTATAGTCATTTCAACACCAGATCTTAAGGTCATTTGGTTTACACTACAACCAACGCAAGCTCCCTGTAATTGTACTTTTACAAGCTTTCCATCTTCTATAGATAGCAATGAAATATCTCCACCATCGCTTTGTAAAAACGGGCGAATTTCATCTAATGCTTTTAATACGTTTTCTTCTAATTGCTCACTATCCATTATTTCTTTATCGTTTAATTGATAAACTTCTATTACTAAATTACAATTTATTTTTTAACTGCCGAACATCCTGCCATTGTTGTTATTTTAATGGCTTCTGTTGGCGGTAAACTATCATTACGTCTTACAACTTCCTGAACAACATTCTTGGTTAACGCTTCAAATGCTTTCTCTAACTCAGTTGCTGTTTGTAAAGCAGCTGGTCTCCCAACATCTCCTGCTTCTCTTATACTTTGTATTAACGGAAGTTCTCCTAAAAACGGCACTTTTAAATCTTCTGCAAGGTTTTTAGCGCCTTCTTTCCCAAATATATAATATTTATTGTCAGGCAATTCTTCTGGTGTAAAATACGCCATATTTTCTATAATTCCTAAAACAGGTACTTGTATACTATCTTGTTGGAACATAGCTACTCCTTTTTTAGCATCTGCTAATGCGATATTTTGAGGTGTACTTACCACTACAGCTCCTGTAATTGGTAAAGATTGCATGATACTTAAATGAATATCTCCTGTTCCTGGAGGCAAATCAAGTAGTAAGAAATCTAATTCTCCCCAATGCGCATCAAAAATCATTTGATTCAATGCTTTTGCAGCCATTGGTCCACGCCAAACCACAGCTTGGTTAGGTTGTGTAAAAAACCCAATTGATAATACTTTTACACCATAATTTTCAATAGGTTTCATTTTAGATTTTCCATCTACATTTACTGCTAAAGGTTTTTCTTCAGCAACATCAAACATAATTGGAATGGATGGTCCATAAATATCAGCATCTAAAACACCTACTTTAAAGCCCATTTTAGCTAAAGACACTGCTAAATTTGCGGTTACAGTAGATTTACCAACGCCTCCTTTACCAGATGCCACCGCTACTATATTTTTTATACCCGCAATTGGTTTTCCTTTTATAACATTAGCTTTAGGTTTTTCAGGAGCTTCAACCTTTACATTTACTGTTATTTTAGCTTTCTCATAAACCTGCTCATGAATGGTTTTTAAGATATCTACCTCTGTTCGCTTTTTAGCTTGTAAGCTAGGGTTATTAATAGTTATATCCACTATAACCTCATCTCCAAAAGTAATCACGTTTTTTACAGCACCACTTTCTACCATATTTTGTCCTTCACCCGGTACTGTAATACTTTCTAAAGCCTTTAATATATCTTGCTTGTTAAGCTTCATCTAATTAAAATTAATTGTAAATGCAAAGATAATTAATACCATAAGAAGATGGAAGTTAGAAGCTAGAAGTTTTACTTATAGTAGTATTTATATTATTTACCGTAAGAATGGTATGATTTATGCTGAATTTAATGGTATTTAAAACCATAACAATGAAACGAAAATTACTTTTATTTCTTTTTTTGTTAATAACATATTCGGCTGTATCCCAAAGTAAAATTAAAAAAGCTGAAGAAAGCTTGAAAAAAGAAAGAAACGCTACATCAACGTCAACTCAAAATACTAAACGTTTTAGCGATGATGAGGATAGCTTAGGAGAAACACTGGTAAAAGAAACTTTTGGAGAATTAGCAATAAGTCTTTTTGCATATACTACTTATGGTATTTTGATTGAAATGCCTTTTGAAAAAAGGAACGCCATATTAACTAAACGTCCCTATTTTGATTCTAATAATGGAAATTATAATTATGAATGGGATGATAATTCTGCGGTTGGAAGAACTACCATTTCATCTCGATATATTTTTGAAAATTCTGTAGTCGATGGGCATCATTTAAATATTGATATGCGTTTTTATAATAAATTAGGGCTTGAAGTAGATTATCTACAACTCTGGGAAAACAACCCTAACTTTGGGTATGATGCATTAGCTATTTACACAGCTCTAGCAAAATTTCACAGAATTAGAACGAAGAGACTTGATGCTTGGTGGGGTATTGGAGCTTCTTATGTTGATGGTAGCGTAGATGATTTTGGTTTTACTTATGGTATAGGTGCTGAAGCTTTTATTGGAAAGCCAATAAGTTTAGAATCTAACTTTAATCATACTCTAATAAATAGTAACTCTATTACTAAGTTTAATGCATTGATAAACTATTATATTAAACAATACAAATTGAATGGAGGCTATGAACGCCTTAAAATAGGAAATCAGAAGTTTTCAACTATCAGCATTGGCTTAGGTATCTCTTTTTGACTTGTAAATTTTCAAAAAATTAGGAAGCACTTAAAAACTTGATAAAATTATCTAACTACACCTCTAAAAACATAGTATTTAGACTTCAAAAATTCTGTTTTTAAACGAAAAATTACACTTTTTGACTTAAAAAATCCAATAGAACCGTTAAAATACCATACTGCCATTATGTTGCCGTGACTTTGGTATCAAACTTGCTTCTAATAACTAAACATCTTGATTATTAAACAATTAAGAATAAAAGATTAGATCATGTTTAATTTTAAGAAAAAATCTTTGAGCGAAGAAGCGCAATTAATTCAAGATATTGCAATTAATTATGCTACTAATAAAGAGGTTAGGAAATTAATTTCTCCAATTTCTGATGATTGTATTTTAATAGACGATAAAAATCAGATAACAGTATATATAAGCGATGGAGAAATTATATTAGCAAATCATACCTATCTATACAAGAAGGTCTTTAATTTATCTTTTACAGATTCTCTTAAGAAGCGTATTAAAAGGTTTTTAGAGGAAGAAATACAAACCTTTAAAAAAACACTTTTAAAAAACGAAGTAAACTTACTTGATAAGGTTCGGTCTCTTACAAAAAAGGAACATACACCAATTATAATAAAGCATAATTTTAAATCTAGCTAAACGTTTATAGTGCTTCTGAAGGATCCCAAAACACCTTTTTTAAATCCTGAATTTGATTATCTACGACTTTTACCCCTTCACTTTCTAAAAGTTGTTGCATAAGATTAGTACCGTCAAAATGATGTTTTCCTGTGAGTAGGCCTTTTCTATTAACTACTCTATGTGCAGGCACATCTTTGCCCCCAGATCCGTTCATTGCATACCCTACCATTCTAGCACTTCTGGCTGCACCCAAATATTTCGCTATGGCTCCATAGCTGGTAACACGCCCATGAGGTATTAGCTTAGCTACTTCGTAAACTTTATCAAAAAAACTTAATGTTTCTGGTTTCATAAGCTAAAGCTCTTTAATGATATTGAAAAGTGTTACAATAGAAATAATTCCCGTAATACCTCCAATAATAAAGTTCATATTTTTTTGCGATGTAAAATTTTTGCTTTTAATCTTATCAAAAAAGAAAATATACATATACAACATAACAAAAGTACCTGATGCGGCTCCAGCTACATAAGATAGTATGCTTATCTGTTCAAAATTCAACCAGCCAAATGACGCTAATGTAATAGTCATATACGCTTGATAAGGAATAGGAAACACATTTATAGCAGACAAAAACATACCATGAAAAAATCTGCTCTGTTTACTTTTTACCTTAGGTTCTATTTGTTGCTTTGTGGTTGCTTTTGCTACAAACAAAAAATAAATAGTAATAAGCACAAAAATTACAAATGCTACACGTTGTAGAATATCTACCACTTCCGGATGATTGCTTAAATATCTGGCAAAAATAGAAGCTATGTAAGTTTGAGCAGCAACAGTAGCACAAACACCAATAGAAAATACTATACCTCTTCCATGACCTTCTTTTAAACTAATTTTGGCGGCCGTCATGTTTAAAAGTCCAGGAGGAATAACGCCTACCAAAGCTATTATTAAACCTAAAAAGAAGATGAATGTGATACTCAAACTTTATTAATTTTAAATCTAATATACGTAATTGGTTTATTATGCTCCAGGTATTGAGATTCGTAAAATGTTTGGATAGATGTTACCTCTTCTGGACTTCCTTCTTGATGATATACATCATGATTGGCATACAATACCTCATGACCAGCTCCATGTAACAATCCAAGCGTATAACCATGCATGAACTCACTATCTGTTTTTAGATTCATTACACCATCAGGTTTAAGTATGCCTTCATATTTATTGAGAAAATCTGTGTTTGTAAGTCTATGTTTTGTTCGTTTGTATTTTATTTGTGGATCTGGAAATGTAATCCAAATTTCATCTACTTCATTTTCGGCAAAAGCATATTCTATGAGTTCTATTTGAGCTCTTAAAAATGCTACATTTGGTATATTTTCTTCTATAGCCGTTTTAGCACCTCGCCAAAAACGTGCGCCTTTAATATCTATCCCTACAAAATTTTTCTCTGGATATTTTTGAGCTAAAGCTACAGAGTACTCACCTTTACCACACCCTAATTCTAATACTACTGGATTATTGTTTTTAAATACAGTTTCTCTCCAATTTCCCTTTAATTGAAACTCATTATTCACCAATTCTTCTCTACTAGGTTGATATACGTTATCAAAAGTTTCGTTTTCTTTAAACCGCTTTAGCTTGTTTTTGCTTCCCACTATATTTTAACTATTTCTTATTATTTGAAAATATTTGGTAAAATTAAGGAAATATACAAGAGTGGCGATATACTTATATTTGTTTTAGCATAAAATTTGCGTTAGGGATTACTAAAGAATCTTTCTCATACTAAATATATTTCAGTATGAGAAAGGTATAGTTTAAAATCCAAATTTTGCCTAAGCAAAAGATACGCCCAAATAATACTTTGTGAATCAACAAAAAAAACGAATTTTAATAGCTCCCTTAAATTGGGGATTAGGACATGCTACGAGATGTATTCCGATAATTAGAGCTCTTTTAGATCAAAATTTTGAACCTATAATTGCTAGTGACGGTGTAGCTTTAACACTTTTAAGAAAAGAATTCCCTACACTTTCTTCTATTGAATTACCTTCTTATAACGTAACCTATGCCAAAAAGGGTAAAAACTTTAAAATGAAGCTTCTTAAAGATTCTCCTAAAGTTTTAAAGGCCGTTAAAGAAGAGAAAAAAGCTATTAAAAGCATTGTTGATTTGCAAAATATTGCAGGTATCATCTCTGATAATAGATTGGGGGCACGCAGTAAAAAAGTGCCTTCTGTTTTTATTACGCATCAACTAAATGTTTTAAGTGGTACAACTACTTGGTTTAGTACAAAAATGCATCAAAAAATTATTAAGAAATTTAATGCTTGTTGGGTTCCTGATACAGAAGGAGATATTAATTTAAGTGGTAAGCTAGGACATAGGGATAGTTTTGATATTCCTACTACCTATATTGGCCCTTTAAGTAGGTTTGAAAAAAAACTTGTAAAACCTGTAAACAAAATTCTTGCTCTTATATCGGGACCTGAACCTCAGCGTGGTCTACTTGTTGACAAACTACTTTCTGAATTAAAAGACTATTCTGGAAAGGTTGTTATGGTAAAAGGACTAATGGAGGAAGAACAGACCATACAAGTAATGGGAAATATTACGGTTTATAACTTTATGACCTCTGAACTTTTAGAAAAAACCATTAACGAAAGTGAACTTGTTATTTCCAGGTCTGGTTATACAACGGTTATGGATTTGGCTAAATTGAATAAAAAGGCATTTTTTATTCCAACACCAGGACAATTTGAACAAGAATATTTAGCAGAACGTTTAAACGATTTAAGCCTTGTTCCTAGTTGCACACAAGATGAATTTTCTATTGATAAAATTGAGGTAGTAAAGCACTTTGAAGGCTTAAAAGCTTTTGATTATAATGTTGATTATAGCGAACTATTCAGCCTTTTCTAAGGTAAATGAAAACTCACTACCAACACCATATTCACTTTCCACATAAATTTTTTCGTTATGCGCTTCTATAATATGTTTAACTATTGATAACCCAAGTCCTGAACCTCCTTCTTTTCTAGAGCCACTTTTATCTACTCTAAAAAAGCGTTCAAATAGTCTAGATAGGTGCTCATTTTCTATTCCTTCACCATTATCAGTTACACGAATAATTACTTTATTTTTAATTAAGTTTTCTATACTTATTTCAGTCGTTCCTTTTTGTCTGCCATATTTTATGGAATTTACAACCAAATTAGCAAGCACCTGTTGAATACGTTCTTTATCTGCTTTTACCAATATAGGCTCAGAATAATCCATATCAAATGTTAGAGTTATTTTCTTTTTACTAGCCTTCATTTCGAACATTTCAAATACGTTCTCTACGAGTTCTACTATATTAAACTCTTCATCATTTAGACTCAAATCACCTACTTCTAGTTTGGTAATCATATCTAAATCTTTAATAATATAGCCTAACCTCTCAATACCTTTACTGGCTCTTTCCAGATACTTCTTTCTAATATTTTTATCGTCCATGGCACCATCAAGCAATGTTAAAATATAACCTTGAACTGTAAATAAGGGTGTTTTTAACTCATGAGAAACATTTCCTAAAAATTCTTTTCTGTAGCGCTCACGTACACGTAACGTTTCAATTTCTATTTTTTTGTCTTTAGCAAACTTATCTATTTCTTGAGTTAGGGTTTTCATATCTGTAGTAATAGCCCCTTTTGATAAATTTGCTGATTCTAAAAGCGTTAAATCGTCGTATATTTTTTTGACACGTTTATAAATGAATTTTTCAATTCTAAACTGAATTATAAAAAATGAAAACACATAAACACTCAACGCTAATAATGGTACATGATACCACTTTAGCTCATGGAAGTAATATAAAAAAACACTCATTAAGAGTGTAATGTATATAGTTATGTATAGCGATGTATTAATCGCAAACTTATAGGATTTTTTAAATTTTGCCTGCATTTGTGGTATTAATCTACAAACTTATACCCAACGCCTTTAATGGTTTTAAAACTGTTGTCCCCTAATTTTTCACGTAGTTTACGTATGTGAACATCTATAGTTCTACCTCCAACAACAACTTCATTACCCCAAACGGTATCAAGAATTTCATCACGTTTAAAAACCTTCCCTGGCTTTGATGCCAATAAAGATAATAATTCAAATTCTTTTCTTGGTAAAATTATCTCTTTTCCTTTTGAAGTTACTTTATACTCATCTCTGTTAATTACTAAGCTCCCTATTTTAACAGTATCTGCTATATCTTCTTCTTTATAGCGTCTTAAAAGTGCTTTAACTTTACTAACCAATACTTTTGGTTTAATTGGTTTTGTTATATAATCATCTGCCCCTGCATCAAAGCCAGCAACCTGAGAATAGTCTTCTCCTCTAGCAGTTAAAAACGTAATTATAGTATTTTTTAAGTCAGGATTTTTACGTAGTAACTCACACGCCTCAATACCATCCATTTCCGGCATCATTACATCTAATATAATTAACTGTGGAAGCTCTTTTTTTGCCTTCTTAACACCTTCAAATCCATTTTCCGCAGTAACTACTTGATAGCCTTCACTTGATAAATTATAGCTTACAATTTCTAAGATATCTGGCTCATCATCAACTAGTAATATTTTAATGTCCTTTTTCTTCATTTTTAAATTAACGTTTGTAAAAAGTAAAGATAAAACTTAATGTACAATATACTTAAAATTACCAGATTAATAACGTTAAGGTAACAAAGCCCTTACCCAAAGTTAACCTTTCGATGAAAAACAAAATCTTTAACATTATTTTGGTATAACTTTTGTGTTATTTTCTTAATTTTATATAACCTAGATTTTACTTATGGCAAAAAACTACCTTTTAACGCTATTTTTTATGTTTGCGTTTCTAATGTTTTCTCAAAGTGGAGAAGCTCAGAATTTTGCAAACGATACCCCTATGCAAGATAGTATAGAAGACTTATCTATATATCCTAATCCTGTTAGTAGTGGCAAAACCTTTATTTACATTAGTTCTAAAAGAAACTTTGTTAAAACAATTGAATTTTTCAACGTTTTGGGAAAGCAAATTCACACTACTAAATTGGTTGGTAAGGAACTAAATATTTCTAACCTAAGTAAAGGCGTATATATTATAAAAGTAACAGAAGGAACACAAAGTGAAACAAGAAAATTGGTAATAAATTAAGTATTTACCTTAATATACATATTTAGAAGTGTTACTTATGGTAACACTTTTTTATTTTACATACTTTTGTGTTTTGTTCTCTATACAAAAATTGTAAAACAATTTTCATTTGAACTGATAGTACTTTTAATGATAGATTTAAACAGTATTTTTAATATTAAAACAGAAGAAGAGTTTAATAAAAAAGCGCTTGAAGTTTTTAAGTTTCAGTTTGAAAATAACAGAGTGTACAGATCTTTTTGTGATTTACTTAATAAAACTCCTAGCGATATTAGGTCTATTGAAGATATTCCTTTTTTACCCATTCAATTCTTTAAAACCCATAATATATTAAGTTCTAACGAAACAATTGAAACTACTTTTTCTAGTTCTGGAACCACAGGAACCATTACCAGTAAACACCATATAACAGATTTAAGCATTTACAATGCAAGTTTTAAACGAGCTTTTAAACAGTTTTATGGTAGCATTGAAGATTATGTTGTTCTCGCCTTATTACCTTCTTATTTAGAGCGCA
Source organism: uncultured Flavobacteriaceae bacterium (assembly GCA_947487895.1). GTDB lineage: Bacteria > Bacteroidota > Bacteroidia > Flavobacteriales > Flavobacteriaceae > Seonamhaeicola. The sequence goes on along the minus strand of CANKYF010000007.1, from coordinate 91,890 downwards.
AAGGGTCTTCTTTAATACACATGGTTGATTCATTAATTACACAATCTAAACAGCCCGAAAGTGGTTTTTATTTAAATAACCTAACAGAATTAAGAGACACCTTAACAAAAATAGATTCTGAAGGCAAAAAAGTTCTATTAATAGGTGTTTCATTTGCCCTTTTAGATTTGGTTGAAACACATCAATTTAATCTAAAGAACACTATTGTGATGGAAACAGGAGGTATGAAAGGGAGAAGAAAAGAATTGATTCGTAACGAATTGCATCAAATTCTAAAAACGGGGTTTGGTGTTAGTGTTATACATAGTGAATATGGTATGACAGAACTTTTAAGTCAGGCTTATTCTAAAGGTAATGGCATATTTAATTGCCCAAACTGGATGAAAATTATAACCAGAGATACCGAGGATCCCTTAACTATTCAAAAAACAGGAAAAACTGGTGGGTTGAATATTATAGATTTGGCAAATATTAATTCTTGCTCATTTATAGCTACTCAAGACTTAGGAAGAATTAAATCTGATAATTCTTTTGAAGTTATAGGGCGTTTTGACCACTCAGACATTCGCGGTTGCAACCTTATGGCACTTTAAAAACCATTCCTTTTAAAAAAACTGTAAGTTTTTAAAAATTACTTCGACAATTAAGACAGCTAAGAAAAAGAAAGATTAGTTTTTAATTGGTTGGTTAGTTTTTAAGCCTGATTTTTAAAAAAAATCAGGCTTAGTTTTTATATAACTTTAAGTAAGAAATAATTCTTTTTACCACGCTGTAAAAGCACAAACTTATCATTAATTAAGTCCTTTGAAGTAATAGAATAATCTTCTTTTACTTTTTGCTTGTTAACAGAAATTGAATTCTCTTTAAGTGCGCGTCTAGCTTCTCCATTAGATTTTAAAAATCCTCCTTTTTCTGCTAAAGCTGCAATCATATCAAGTCCATCATCAATATCAGATTCAGCAACTTCAGTTTGAGGTACACCTTCAAATACATCTAAAAAGGTTTGCTCATCTAATTGTTTTAAATCTTCACCTGTAGATTTTCCAAAGAGTATATTACTTGCTTTAATAGCATTATCTAAATCTGCTTCAGAATGCACTATTTTTGTTATTTCTTCAGCTAAACGCTTTTGCAATACTCTAATATGTGGTGCTTGTTTATGTTCATCAATTAATGAATTAATTTCTTCTTCACTTAAAAACGTGAAAATCTTAATATACTTTTCGGCATCTTCATCTGATGAGTTTAACCAATATTGGTAGAACTTATAAGGCGACGTTCTTTTAGCATCTAACCACACATTTCCTCCTTCAGATTTCCCAAATTTAGAACCATCAGATTTAGTTATTAAAGGGCATGTAATAGCAAACCCTTTACCTCCTGCAATACGTCTAATTAATTCTGTACCTGTAGTTATATTTCCCCATTGATCACTACCGCCCATTTGTAAGGTGCAGTTGTTTGCTTTGTATAAATGAAGAAAATCATACCCTTGTACTAATTGGTAAGTAAACTCCGTAAAACTCATCCCTTCTGATGCTTCTGAAGAAATTCTATTTTTAACAGAATCTTTAGCCATCATATAGTTTACAGTTATATGTTTACCAATATCTCTAATAAATTCTAAAAAAGAGAATTCTTTCATCCAATCATAGTTGTTCACTAAAACTGCAGCATTATTAGCATCGCTTTCAAAATCTAAAAAGTGGGCTAACTGTGCTTTTATAGCTTCTTGGTTATGACGTAATGTTTTTTCATCTAACAAATTACGTTCATTAGATTTACCCGATGGATCTCCAATCATCCCTGTAGCTCCACCTACTAAAGCAACTGGTTTATGCCCACAACGTTGGTAATGTGCTAAAATCATAATAGGTACTAAGTTACCTATATGCAAAGAATCTGCTGTAGGATCAAAACCTATATAAGCACTTTTCATACCTTCCATTAAATGCGTTTCTGCACCAGGCATAACCGTATGAATCATTCCTCTCCAAGTTAATTCTTCAACAAAATTCTTTATCATTTTTAAATGTTTAGATTTAGTAACCAACCAAAATTAAACTCTTAACGCAAATTTCAGTCCTATTTTTAATTGTAAAACACCTATTATAGGCTTTTTAAAAAACTATGCAAAGATAAAAATCGGCGCATAATTACTTAGCTATTCTGAATAATTCTTTACATTCGTTGCATGATTTTAGTAACAGGCGGTACAGGTTTGGTTGGAGCACATTTGCTATATAAATTAATTAGCAATGATGAAAAGGTAAGAGCCATTTACAGAAACGAAAAAAAACTGGAGAATATAAAAAATGTTTTTCGCTGTTACACCAAAGATTTTCATGGTTTATATGATAAAATTGAATTTGTAAAAGCCGATATTACAGATATCCCTGCTTTAACAGATGCTTTTACAAATGTTGAATACGTTTACCACTGTGCTGCTTTTGTGTCTTTTGAACCAGACAAATACATTACTTCTAGAAAAACTAATATTGAAGGCACAGCAAATATTGTTAACCTATGTATTTCAAATAATATAAAAAAACTATGCCATGTTAGTTCTATTGCCACTTTAGGAAACAGCATTAACAATACTCCTATTTCTGAAGAAACCATATGGAATCCAGAAGCAGATAATGGTATTTACGCGATTACTAAATACGGCGCAGAAATGGAAGTTTGGCGTGCTACACAAGAAGGACTTGATGCGGTCATTGTTAACCCTGGTCTAATTTTAGGTGCTGGAATATGGAAATATGGATCAGGTAGTATTTTCAAAAAAGCTCGTAAAGGCTTAAAATATTACACCTCAGGAACAGTGGGGTTGGTTTCTGTTAAAGATGTTACCAATATCATGATGGTGCTTATGAAAAGTAATATTAAAAATGAACGCTATGTACTAGTTGCTGAAAATTGGACTTACAAAAAATTTCTAACAGCTTTGGCAATTTCTGTAAAAGCAAGCATTCCTAAAAAACAGGCTAGCAACTTCATATTAAAAACGGGATGGAAGTTAGATTGGTTAAAAACAAAATTAACAGGTAAAAGGCGTGTTTTAACAAAGCATGTAGTTAAAGCTTTATCTTCAGAAACTCATTATTTAAGCACTAAAGTTGAAGACGCTTTAGATTATAAATTTCAACCCATTGATAAAACCATAGAATATATTGGAGCTAATTATTTGAAGCAGGTTCAATAATTTTTGCATCTTTATCTTTCTTTTTTACAAAATCTTCACTTGGCATAGCAGAAAATTTCATAGAATTTCTTTTTCCTGTATTAACTTCTATTGAATCTGCTTTTATTTTTTCTAGTTTAAGTGTTTCTTTTTGCAATATACCTTCATATTTAACAGTTAAGCTATCAATACTATCTTTTACTTTTAAATAAATATCTTCATAATCACTTAATTTCCTAACATAATAGGCATTACTTTCTGCAAACTGAAGGCTATCAATGTTGTATTTCTTATAAATATATTCATTAACAAAAACACCATTTTTCTCCATAGTTTTTCTATTAGCACCATTAGCTGACGCTATGAGTCTAGCATCAATTAATATATTAATCATTTTTTTCTTAGAAATTAAATTATCAGGTTTTTTAACACTTTCGCATCCTAAAAACCCAAAAAATAATATGAAAACTATAAAAGCACGAATTGACATTATCTATTAAAGGTTAAACGTTTAGCATATTTTACTTCACTAAATTTAGAATTTTGATACGCCACATTACCATTTACAAAAGTATGTGTAATTCTAGACTTAAAAGTAGTTCCTTCAAATGGAGACCATCCACACTTGTACAACGTATTTTCTTTAGTTACCGTCCATGGGTTATTTAAATCTACCAATACTAAATCTGCAAAATAACCTTCTTTGATGTACCCTCTTCTTTCAACATCAAATAAAATAGCAGGGTTATGACACATTTTTTCTACTATTTTTTCAATAGAAATTTTACCTCTATGATGCATTTCTAACATAGCAGGCAATGCATGTTGTACTAATGGACCTCCAGATGGTGCTTTTGTATAAACGTTACTTTTCTCCTCAATAGTATGCGGTGCATGATCTGTTGCTATCACATCAATCCTATCGTCTAGTAAAGCCTCCCACAATTGGTCTCTATCTTTAGCTGTCTTTACCGCTGGATTCCACTTAATATGTGTCCCCTTTTTATCATAATCTTCATCTGTAAACCATAAATGGTGAATACAAACTTCAGAAGTTATTTTTTTATCTTTTAATGGTGTTTTGTTTTCAAATAAGCTAGTTTCCTTTCCAGTAGATAAATGAAAAACATGTAGTCTAGCACCTGTTTCTTTAGCCAATTCTATAGCTCTTGATGATGACAAGTAACACGCTTCCTCACTTCTAATTATTGGATGTTGTTTAATTGGAATATCATCTCCATATTTTTCAATATGTTCTTGAAGATTATTTTTAATGGTAGTCTCATCTTCACAATGTACAGAGATTCTAAGTTTTGTATTCTTAAAAATCTTCTTTAAAACCTCAGGATCATCAACTAGCATGTTACCTGTAGAAGATCCTAAAAACAACTTTAAACCTGCAGCTTGATTCGCATCAAGCTTTAAAATTTCATCTAAATTATCATTAGTACCACCAAACATAAAAGAGTAATTAGCTGATGATGTTTTTGATGCCATATCAAATTTCTCTTCTAATTTTTCTATGGTAGTTGTTTGCGGATTTGTATTTGGCATCTCTATAAAAGACGTAATTCCACCTGCTATTGCCGCTTTAGATTCTGTCTCTATATTTCCTTTATGCGTTAACCCCGGCTCCCTAAAATGCACCTGATCATCAATAGCTCCAGGTATTAAAAATTTGCCTTCTGCGTCTAGTACTAAAACATCTGGTGAATTAGGTGTTAGAGATTCTCCTATTTTCTTTATATACTGACCTTCTATTAATAAATCGCTATTAAAAATTTTTCCCTCATTAACAATGTTGGCATTTTTAATAAGTGTTTTTTTTGTTTTCATTTTTCAAATTTCTTGGTCTGGTTGGTAGACCTTATTTTTTAAAAATACTTTTAAGTTTCATTGATATGACCCCAAAAACCGCTTCTGTAATTATCGTTTTACTTAATTTAGATTCGCCTTTAGTTCTATCTGTGAAAATGACTGGTACTTCAATTATTTTAAACTTTTTTAAGTATGCTTTAAACTTCATTTCTATTTGAAAAGCATACCCAATAAATTTTACGGAATCTAAATCTATTGACTCTAATACTTCATTTTTATAACATACATATCCTGCAGTAGTATCATTTATTTTCATCCCAGTAATAAAACGTACATATTTAGAAGCAAAGTAAGACATTAAAACTCTACCCATTGGCCAATTAACCACATTTACTCCAGTAATATATCTAGAACCTATTGATACATCTGCACCATCAATAGCACAGGCGTCATATAACTTACGTAAATCTTTTGGGTCATGTGAAAAATCTGCATCCATTTCAAAAATGTATTGGTAGTTATTTTTTAAACTCCATTTAAATCCATGAATGTATGCTGTACCTAAACCAGATTTTTCTTGTCTAACTTCTAAAAATAACCTCTTAGAAAATTCTTTTTGAAGTTCTTTAACCTTATTTGCAGTTAAATCTGGAGAATTATCATCAACAATAAGAACGTTTATATCATCAGATTGAGAAAAAACAGCTTTGATAATAGCTTCTATGTTCTCTATCTCATTATAAGTTGGAATAATTACTATTGCTCCTACCATTCTAATACTTTGAACCTTTATTTTTAGCAAATGTACACTAATAAGTGTTTATTTTTTTTAAATATTCCTTAATTATTTGAGGGCCTTATTAATAATTTGTGATAATTTTAACCCATGCTAAGAGAAATTGTATCAAACGAAATATTTACCATTTTATTGGTTATTGGGTTGGTATTTATAGCTATTGCTAAGTTAACAGATCCAAAACGTTTTAACGATTTTGTTTTCGTTATTGGAAACTCTAAGTATCTAAAAATCTATTCTAAAGACCAAAAGTTCTTTGATAAATTTGATGCCTTATTATTCTGTAACTTAATAATTTGCGGTTCTGTATTTATTTATATTGTATTGGGTTATTTTAATCAAACTAGTACTATTTCTGTTAACTTACTTTTTAAAATTGTTATTGGGCTAGGATGTTTAATTTTAATCAAAGTTTTATTAGAAAGATTGGTGGCTAGTTTATTTGAATTTGATAGAGTTATTGACGAGTATCTTTTTCAAAAAATGAGTTATAAAAACTACTTAGGGTTATTGCTTTTACCCATAAATGCCATTACATTATATAACCTTGAACTATCATTACCTTTAGTTTACTTTATGATTATCATTCTATTAATAGTTAATATTATTGGGATTATAACATCTTTTAAATCACACCAAAGTTTCTTAAAGCACCACTTTTTTTATTTTATTTTGTATCTTTGCGCTCTCGAAATATCGCCTTATGTTATTTTATATAAGGTGTTTTTGACCTAGGAACAAGAAATAACTGCTTGCATATATGAAAGTGAAAACGATTTTAGTATCTCAACCGGAACCTAAAATAGAGAACTCTCCATACTTTGATTTACAGGAAAAACAAAAGGTAAAAATTGATTTTAGACCTTTTATTCATGTTGAAGGTGTCCCTGCTAAAGAAATAAGACACCAAAAAATTGATTTAAATAATTACACTGCTATTATTTTAACAAGTAGAAATGCAGTTGATCACTTCTTTAGAGTAGCTGAAGAAATGCGCTTTAAAGTTCCAGACGCTATGAAATATTTCTGCCAGTCTGAGGCTGTAGCTTATTATCTTCAAAAATATGTTGTGTATAGAAAACGTAAAATATATGTTGGTAAACGTACATTTGCTGAACTATCACCATTAATTAAAAAGTACAAAGACGAAAAGTTCTTATTACCAAATACAGATAAAGTAAAACCATTAGTTCCTGAAACTTTAGATAATTTAGGAGTAGACTGGAAACAAGCTACTTTTTACAAAACTGTTGTAAGCGATTTATCTGATCTTGCCGATGTGTATTACGATGTCTTAGTGTTTTTTAGTCCTTCTGGTATAGAATCTTTGTTTCAGAATTTCCCAGACTTTAAACAAAACGATACACGTATAGCTGTTTTTGGAAACACTACAATAAAAGCTGTAAAAGAAAAAGGCTTAAGAGTAGATATTTCTGCTCCAACTCCTGAAACACCTTCTATGACAATGGCTTTAGAAAAATATATAGAACAAGTGAATAAAAAGAAATGATTTTTAATCATTTCTCATAGAAAAAGGCTGGTGAAAACCAGCCTTTTTTATTTACTAATATTCTTCTTAGCTATTTCACTTAATTAAGTATAATAGAGCTAGCTGCTCATTCTCTTGTATCTTCATGTAGTTACCATTTGCTATAATAAGAACTCCTAGTATAAGTACAGCTAAACTTACTCCTAGTATGGTTTTACTCTTTTTTGAAGCTCCTTGCCATTCTTTAGTTAATATACCATTAAGAGTAGCTACCATAATGGCTCCTGTCTCAAGAATTGCAAAACCTACTGAAGTTCCCAATTCACCAAGATGATACGCTGCCAAACCATAAATTACTAAAGCTGAATCGTGAAAAATGGCCATTACAATTACCAAAATAACACAAGTTAAAGCACCTGTTTTAGTAAAATTGCCCCAGGTTTTATTCTTGGTTAATCTGTAGCTAAAAAATAGCATTGTAGAAATAGTTGCTCCCATAAATATAGGCAATAATACAGCTAAGCGTGCAATCCAAGGCTCATTCCCAAATTGAATCTCTGCTACTTCACCAATGCCTCCTAAATTATTTCCAGTATGATAAGATAAATTGAATCCTGCAGCACAAATGGCACCTAAAACACAAAACAAAATTCCTTGCCTAATAGTTTTGGTATCCTTTTTACCATCTTGTTTCCCTTTACTTTTATCTCTTAAAATTCCAGCATACCCATTTAAAGCAATTCCAAAAACAATTACCGCAATACCAATTAGCATAATATTTCCGATGTTAGTACCTATAACACTTTCTTGACCTTCAGGCACTAATATTAATGGCAATACAGTATCAATAGAAGTTATAACTCCTAAAAATAAACTAAATGCCAAAGCCATACCAATGGAATTTATACTATAACCCCATAACATATTACCAATACCCCAACAAAAACTGAGACCAAACATGGTAAAGAATATCCAAGATGGTATTTGAGCATAAATACCCCACAAATCATTTACCAATGTAAAAGTGAGTATTAACGGAATTACAAACATTCCAAAAAAGAAAAATCCTGCCCAAGTGTTTTCCCAAGCAAAACCTTTAGTATATTTTGATGGTAATGCATAAACACCCAGTAAAACGGCAGATAAAAAGGCTAATAAAATTCCTGAAAACATAATACTATTATTATTTAATTACCGAATATAAAAAAAACACCTATAACTAGGTGTTTTTTACTTTATTTACTAAAAATTTAATTAAAGTATTAAAACGCGTAACGTTGTGGTCCACCGCGTCTAATCTCTTCATTACAATGTGCTTCAAACTTTTTAAAATTTTCTCTAAAAGCATTGGTTAACTTAAATGCCATTGTATAATAAGCTTCATCATCATTCCAAGTCTGTCTAGGGCTTAAAACACTTGTTGGAACTCCAGGGCACGATCTTGGTTGTGCTACACCAAAAACAGAATGAATATGATAATCATTATAATTATACAAACCTAAATCACCATTTAAAACAGCATTAATCATAGCTCTTGTATATTTTAATTCCATACGTTTTCCAACACCATAAGGACCACCAGTCCAACCCGTATTTACCAACCATACATTAACTCCAGATTCTACCATTTTATCACTTAACATTTCGGCATATTTTGCTGGATGCAATGGCATAAACGGCGCTCCAAAACAAGCTGAAAAAGAAGGTAGTGGTTCTACTACTCCTGCTTCGGTACCAGCAACCTTGGCGGTATAACCTGAAATAAAATGATATGCAGCCTGACTAGGTGTTAATTTTGAAATTGGAGGAATAACGCCAAAGGCATCTGCCGTTAAAAAGAAAATATTCTTTGGATTTTTGCCAATTGAAGGCACTCTAATATTTTCAATATGATGTATAGGGTAGCTTACTCTTGTATTTTGAGTAATACTTGTATCACTAAAATCTACCTCACCATTTGAATCTAAAATGACATTTTCAAGAATAGCTCCTTTTTTAATAGCATCATAAATTTCTGGTTCTTTATCTTTTGAAAGGTTAATTACTTTTGCATAACAGCCTCCTTCAAAATTAAACACGGTATTTTCATTTGTCCAACCATGTTCATCATCTCCTATTAAACTTCTATTAGGGTCTGTAGAAAGTGTTGTTTTACCAGTTCCTGAAAGTCCAAAGAAAATAGCCGTATCTCCATCTTTACCAACGTTTGCACTACAGTGCATTGGTAAAGTGTTTTTAAAGACAGGTAAAATAAAATTTAATGCTGAAAAAATACCTTTTTTAATTTCACCTGTATAACCTGTACCTCCAATTAAAGCAATCTTTTTTGAAAAATTCAAAATTGCAAAATTATGCTGGCGGGTACCGTCTACTTCTGGATTTGCTTTAAAACCAGGTGCATTAACAATAGTCCACTCTGGAGTGAAATTATTTAGTTCTTCCTCAGTAGGCCTTAAAAACATGTTGTAAGCAAATTGATTACTCCATGGATATTCGTTTATTACCCTAATATTTAATTTGTAATTTTCATCTGCACATGCATAACTGTCTCTTACAAATAGCTCCTTATTTGATAAATAGTCTACTACTTTATCATATAACTCATCAAACTTATCGGCATCAAATGCAATATTAATGTCTCCCCACCAAATACGGTCTTTAGTAATATCATCTTTTACAATAAACCTATCCTTAGGAGAGCGTCCTGTAAATTCACCTGTATTAACCGCTAGCGCTCCAGAAGATGCTTCAAATCCTACTCCTTTTTCAATAGAAACATTATGAAGTTCATCTGGAGATAATTGGTAATTCAACTTTGCATTTTTGATACCATAACTTTCCAACGAAATCGTTTTCGTAAATTGCGCGTAGTTGTCCATATATTTGTCAAAAAATTATTTAGTGAGCAAAATTAAAAGAATTATTTAGATAAATCTTTAATTAAGCACTTGATTTTGATGTTTTTTTAAAAAAATTAAAAATTAAAAGCCCCCAAGCTATTATAAAAAGCAGTCCTCCTAATGGAGTAATAAATCCAATATTTTTAAAATTAAAAGCAGATAAACTATTAGTAGCTAACCCGTATATTGAACCTGAAAAAAACAAAACACCAAAAACAATTAAATAGTAAATAACCTTCTTTAATTTACTAGCTATTAAAGAAGTCCCTCCTAGGAACAACAATAAAATTGCGTGATACATTTGATATCTTACACCTGTTTCAAAAGTACTCTGAGCTTCTAACGAAATTAATTCCTTTAAACCATGAGCTCCAAAGGCTCCTAAAACTATAGCTATGAGTCCTAATATTGATCCTGTTACTAATATTTTTCTATCCATCACTTTTCTTTAAATTGGATTATTTTTTTACAAAATTAGGCAACCAAATTTAGTTACCCAACTTTTAACAAAATGCTTATTTTGTTTATCTGAACAATCATTAACAAAGTTTTAGTTTTAAATTGAAATCAAATGAATATATTTGTCTTATAAAGAGAAACTAGTCCAAATGAAATCAAAAGAAAAAACGTTAACCATTGATGGTATAGATAAAAAAATATTACGCGCCTTAATGGTAGATGCAAGAACACCTATTTTAGAAATAGCTCGTAATGTTGGAATTTCTGGAGCCGCCATTCATCAACGTTTAAGAAAATTAGAGAAATCTGGCTTAATTACTGGGTCTAAATTTGTGATTAATCCAAGAGTTTTAGGGTATACTACTGTTGCTTTTATTGGTGTATACTTAGATAAAGCTATACATAACCCTGAAGCCATAAAACAACTTAAAAAAGTTCCTGAAGTTTTAGAGTGCCACTATACAACTGGCAACTGGAATGTTTTAATAAAAATTATTTGTAAAAATAATGCGCATTTAATGCATTTGTTAAATGATGAAATTCAAACAATCTCTGGAGTTTCCAGAACAGAAACCTTTATTTCATTAGACCAGCAGATTGATAGGCAGATGAAGATATAAAACATCTAAGAAGTATTTATTTTCTTGGTATAGTTTTTGAGAAATTTCTGAAAACAAAAAACTATATCAATGAAAAATAGTTATCTACTTTTAATTTTCACTTTATTAATTTCTAAGCTATCATTATCTCAAGTTGCTAGTGTTGAAAAATCTACATATGGTATTCAAACAGGAACATTGGGATTGTGGATTCATAACGAATCTAGGCTATCTAACAAAATAGCTCTACGAGGTGAAATTGGGTTTGATGGTAGTATCTGGGGAGGCAATTTTTATCCAAAAACTGGTTATGTATTTGCACCAGTATTTAGAATAGAACCACGCTGGTACTATAACTTAGATAAAAGAATTACTAAAGGAAAAAACACCAACGCTAATAGTGCGAACTTTGTTACTATTCAAACAAGTTATCGTCCTAATTGGTTTACCGTATCTAATTATGAAAATGTTGAAATTGTTAGTCAGATTTCAGCAATCCCTACCTGGGGAATAAAACGAAATTTAGGCAAACATTTTAATTATGAAACAGGAATAGGCATTGGCTATATTCATTATTTTGCTAAAAATGCAGGTTTTTTAAAAGATGAAGGATATGCTGCTGTTAATTTGCATTTAAGAATTGGTTATAGGTTTTAAACACAAAAACCAATGCATCAAGTAGTACATTTATTAAATACTAAAATTCAAACTATTTCTAGATTTTCTCGCACTGAAACTTTTATTCCTTTAGGTCTTCAAATTCATATACCAATGAAAATTTAAAGTTGTTACGCAACCTTATCAAGCAAATACCATCTTTTTAATGGTATAATTTTAATATAAAATACAATCCATATGAAAAAACTATGTTTTTTAGCTCTTTTAACACTATCAACTTTTAATGCTACATTTTCTCAAGAAGAGAATAATCCCAACAACATAAACAACCATCAAACAAATTTTAATGACATTAAAATCAACAGTTTATATTTAATACTTGGCGCATTTGAAGCTTCATATGAACGTAGCTTAAATGAAGAATCTGGTGTTGGTGTAGATGTATTTTTACCTTTTGATGATGAAATACAAGAGGAAATCAACTATTATGTCTCACCTTTTTATCGTATATACATAGGAAATAATTATGCTTCTGGTTTTTTCATTGAAGGTTTTGGAATGCTGAATTCAACAAAAAACTTTACTTATCAAAATGGCAATGAATTAGAAGAAAACATCACTGATTTTGCTTTAGGTGTAGGTCTAGGAGGAAAATTTCTAACAAAAAGAGGTTTTATTGGAGAACTTAATCTAGGTGTAGGAAGAAACCTTTTCAATGCTAATAATGATAGATTAAACTATGAGATAGTAATAAAAGCTGGTATTAAAGTTGGTTATAGATTTTAACCTTTGTATAAAAAAGTAAAACCCTAAAGCAAATTTCTTTAGGGTTTTGTTTTCTATTATGAGGTAGGTTTTGTTTTCACAAGAATCTATTTATTTCATCTTCATTAACCAAGAACGTACATCTACATCTTTTTTAATGATATCTCTTAAATCATCAATTTTTACACGTTTTTGTTCCATACTATCTCTATGGCGTATAGTTACTGTATTATCTTCTAAGGTATCATGATCTACTGTAATACAAAAAGGAGTTCCGTTAGCATCTTGTCTTCTATAACGTCTTCCTACCGCATCTTTCTCATCATAAATCACATTAAAATCCCACTTTAATTCATCTACAATTTTACGGGCTACTTCCGGTAATCCATCCTTTTTAACTAAAGGTAAAATTGCAGCTTTTACTGGTGCTAATACACTTGGTAATTTTAAAACAGTTCTTGTTGTTCCGTTTTCTAGCTCCTCTTCTTGCAAAGAATTTGAGAATACTGCTAAAAACATGCGATCTAAACCAATAGATGTTTCCAACACATATGGCACATAGCTTTTGTTTTCTTCAGGATCAAAATACTGTAATTTCTTTCCTGAAAATTCTTCATGCTGACTTAAATCAAAATCTGTTCTAGAATGAATACCTTCTAACTCTTTAAATCCAAATGGGAATTTAAATTCAATATCGGCAGCAGCATCTGCATAATGCGCTAATTTTTCGTGGTCATGAAAACGATATAATTCTTCACCCATTCCTAAAGAATGATGCCATTTTAAACGAGTTTCTTTCCAATGTTCATACCATTCTTTTTGAGTTCCTGGTTTAATAAAAAACTGCATTTCCATTTGCTCAAACTCACGCATTCTAAAAATAAACTGTCTTGCTACAATTTCATTTCTAAAAGCTTTACCTGTTTGCGCAATACCAAAAGGAATTTTCATTCTTCCAGTTTTTTGAACATTCAAGAAGTTTACAAAAATACCTTGAGCTGTTTCTGGGCGTAGATATAAATCCATAGCACTTTCGGCTGAAGCTCCTAACTTAGTACCAAACATTAAATTGAATTGCTTAACATCTGTCCAGTTTTTAGAACCAGTTAATGGGTCTGCAATTTCCAATTCCTCTATTAATGCTTTTACATCGGCTAGATCTTCATTTTCTAGAGATTTACCCATTCTAGATAAAATGGCTTTTATCTTTTCTTGATAACCTAAAACTCTACCATTTGTAGAAACAAACTCATCTTTATTAAAAGCATCACCAAAACGTTTAGCCGCTTTTTTTACTTCTTTATCAATTTTAGCTTCAAGCTTAGCACAATAGTCTTCTATTAAAACATCTGCTCTATAGCGTTTTTTAGAATCTTTATTATCAATTAAAGGATCGTTAAATGCATCCACATGACCAGAAGCTTTCCAAGTAGTAGGGTGCATAAAAATTGCTGCATCTATGCCAACAATATTCTCGTTCATTTGCACCATAGCTTTCCACCAGTAATCACGTATGTTTTTCTTTAACTCTGCCCCGTTTTGAGCATAGTCATATACTGCACTTAAACCATCATAAATTTCACTACTTTGAAATACATATCCATATTCCTTCGCATGCGAAATAACCTTCTTAAATTTATCGTCTTGATTTGCCATAGCTGCAAAAATATAAAACCCTCTGAAACTAAAAGCGTCGTTCTTTAAAAATTATATTAATTCTGCTAAATATGAGAAAAAGTTTCTAAAAAATTCCACACTACATTTTCAACTGAAGTTTTTGATAAAACTAGTTTTTATTTTTATGCTCTGTTAATTACCTTTAAATTTAGAAGCAAATTATGAATTCAATTGAAATCATTTTATTAAATCTCTCAGAAACAAGACGAAGGAGCATAAAGCTATGGAATGAAATTCCAAGCAGTTTTTTTAGTTGGAGACCAGACAAAAATGCTTTTTCTATAATTGAAATGATAAGACACACACTTGAATCAGAACATTTATTTCATGTAATTATTCAAAATAAAGGTGATTTAGGAGGTTATAAATCTCCATGGAATAATTTAGATTATTCAGATTTAAAAAATGAGTTTGATATAGCTAAAGAACATCGTGAAAATTTTATTTCCATGGTAAAAAGCCTTAATGAATCTGATTTAGACAATATAATAATTAAAAGAAGTGAAGTTGGGCAAATAAAAAAATTAGGGGATTACTTAAATAGAATTGTCTATCATGAGTCTGTTCATACTGGTCAAATGTTAAGTTACTTAAGAACATTAGGAATTGAACGGCCTTTAGTATGGGATTAAGAATGTAAAAATAACGTTATCGAAGAATTAGAAAATCAATTCAGTAAAATAGCCTCTATTTTTGGAGATAAATCTCGTTCTATTATCTTATGGAATTTATTAGATGGAAGAGCTTATACTGTTACAGAATTAGCAACTGTTGCAAACATATCTTTACAATCTGCCAGCAACCATTTAAAAAAAATGATTGACACTAATATTCTATCTGTTGAAAAACAAGGCAGACACAGATATTATACATTTGCAAGCCCTGATATTGCCAATATAGTTGAGTCTTTTGCTGGTTTAATTTCAACACATAAAGAATTCAAAAAAATTAAAACCCCTAAATTAAATAATTTCACTTTTGCTAGAACTTGTTATGATCATCTTGCGGGTAAAGCCGGTGTTAAAATCACAAATTCTTTAGTAGAGCATAAAATAATTAAAATTCAAAAAAAAGACTATGAAGTTACTGAATATGGGAAGAAATGGTTTTTAGAAATAGATTTAAATGTTGATGCTATAAAAACTAAGAAGCGTTGTTTTGCTTATCAATGCTTAGATTGGAGCGAAAGAAAACACCATATTGCTGGAGCATTAGGAGCTTCTCTTCTTGAAAAACTGATTGAGAAAGACTGGTTTCGTAAAAAACAAAATTCTAGAGAGTTAATTATCACTTCTAAAGGCAAGATGGAACTAAAAAACAGATTGAATTTAGAAATATAATAGCCGAAACAAAAAATCATTAGAAGATCCTAATCAATGTTTAAATCACTATTAAATCTTTTCTTCCCTAAAATTTGTTATGCTTGTCTTAAACTATTGCAAGATAATGAAGCTAATATTTGTGTAGATTGCAGACATGATTTGCCTATCACTAATTTTCATTTTAACAATGATGACAGTGTAAAAAAGGTGCTTTACGGACGTGTAAACATTGAAAACGGGACTTCGCTTCTAAGATTTGAAAAGAAAAGCAATGTACAAAGACTCATTCATAGTTTAAAATATAGAGGCTATGAAGATATTGGGTTTTCTTTAGGCAACTGGCTTGGTAATGAACTAAACACCATTGAAGCTTATAAAAATATTGATATTGTTATACCTGTTCCTCTACATAAAAAGAAACTACGTGAACGTGGTTATAACCAAGTTACTAAATTTGGACAACAAATTGCCCTTGCTTTAAATGCAGACTATTTTGAAGATGTGCTTACTAAAATTACCAACACTAAATCTCAGACTAAAAAGTCTAGATTTTCTAGGTGGAAGCATAGTGATGAGCTCTTCTCTTTAAATAATACTAACATCATTGAAAACAAACATATTTTACTAGTTGACGATATTATTACAACTGGTGCTACTCTAGAGGCTTGCGCCTCTGTTTTACAACAGGCTAAAAACATAAAAATAAGTGTTGCAACTATTGCAATAGTGTCTTGATTTAGGCGTTATTTTTTTAAAATTACGTAGGTTTGTGCAAAATTTTAGCTGGTGATGACTAAAACACTTTCAAATTTTATCTTATTAGTTTTTTTTAGTGCTCTTTTTATAAACTGTGCCAATCGTGGCAACCCTGAAGGAGGCCCTAAAGATGAACTACCACCTGAAATCCTAAAAACGTTCCCTGAAAATTATTCCACTAATTTTGAAGGCAACGAGATAAAAATAACTTTTAATGAGTTCATTAAAATTAAGGACTTACAAAAGCAACTGATTATTTCTCCGCCTATGAAAATTCAGCCAGAAATTAAACCAATAGGAGGTGCCAGCAAATTCATTTCTATTAAAATAATTGATACACTTCAACCAAATACAACTTACGCGTTTAATTTTGGAAATAGTATACAAGATAATAATGAAGGAAATCCCTACCCATATTATAGATACGTACTTTCAACCGGAGATTATATAGATTCTTTAAAAGTTAATGGTACTATTATTGATGCTTATTATAAAGAACCTGAAACCTTTGTTAATGTGGCTTTGTATGAAGTAGACTCTACCTTCACAGATTCTATTATTTATAAAGAAGTGCCTAAATACATCACTAACACGCTTGATAGTTTAACCACTTTTTCTATTGAAAATGTAAAAGCTGGGAAATACATGCTTATGGCTTTAAAAGATAATAATGGAGATAATAAATTTCAGCAAAAAACAGATCAGGTTGCTTTTCATAAAGAATTTATTGAAGTCCCAACTGATACGTCTTATACCTTAAAATTGTTTAAAGAAAATCTAGATTTTAAAGCCGAAAAGCCTAAATTAATTTCTGGTGAAAAGATTTTATTTGGATATGCAGGAGATTATACAACTATGAAAATAGACATTCAATCTGAAGTTCCTAATGACTTTGAATATAAAATCACAAAAGACCAAGAAACAGATACTTTATATTATTGGTATAGACCTAAATTAGAAGTTGATTCTCTTATCTTTAAAATTATAAACAATGACTATGAGAAAGAGTATACCGCTAGAATTAGTGAGCAAGAGAGAGACTCTCTAATAATTAAAGAAGTTACCTCTGGCTCTATTGGTTTAAATGAAGCTTTTAAAATTACTGCTAGCACACCTTTAACCTATTTTGATGCTTCTAAAGTTACCTTAATAGACAAAGATTCTGCTAATGTAGATTTTAAAACAATGTTAGATACTATTAATAACATCTATACTTTTGACTTCAAAAAAACCTATGACAATCAATATGCTTTTATGGTTGAGCCAGAAGCTTTTGAAGATTTTTTTGATGGTATTACTACAGATACACTTAGTTTTAATATAAGTACTAGAAAAGAATCTGATTTTGGTTATGCACGTTTAACTTTAATTGGTGCAGAATACCCTGTAATTATTCAATTAACAGATAACAAAGGTGAGGTGAAATATGAAAAATATTCTTCAAAACCAGAACAAGTAGATTTTTTAGATTTAAATCCTGGCAAGTATGATATTAGAGTTATCCATGACACCAATGGTAATAAAAAATATGACACTGGAAATTACTTAAACAAGATACAACCAGAACGCGTTAGTCATTTTGAAATGAAAGATGATGTTAGAGCCAACTGGGGGCTTTCTCCAACCTTAAATTTCACAAAACAGTAAAATCATCGCTATCATCTAGAAACTTTAACTTTTCTCGGTAACGTGTTATATGTTCTTTCTGTAAAGTAATAATTTCTATTTGCTCTTTATGAACTTCTACATTTGAAATTTCATTTCCAAACAAATCATATACTGCAGAATTACCCGAGTATTCTATATTTAATCCATCTATACCTACTCTATTAACACCAATACAATAACTCATATTTTCAATGGCACGTGCTTTTAATAAAGCATCCCAAGCAGCTATTCTAGGTTTGGGCCAATTAGCCACATACAGAAGCACATCGTAATCTTCTGTATTTCTTGACCAAACTGGAAAACGTAAGTCATAACATATTAAAGGGCAAATTTTCCAACCTTTATAATCTATAATTAGTTTTTTTATTCCTGTAGAATATACTTTGTCTTCTCCTGCCAAAGTAAACGTATGTCTTTTATCATAATACTGAAGCGTTCCGTTTGGAGTTACAAAGAGTAATCTGTTATAAAACTTATTGTCTTCTGTAACAACAATACTCCCAACAATAGCCGTATTATGTTTTGAAGCCATTTGTTGCATCCAAGTGACTGTATCTCCTTGCATAGTTTCAGCTATTGCTTTTGCATTCATAGTAAAACCAGAAGTAAACATTTCAGGTAAAATAGTCAAATCTACATCCTCAGAAAGATTTTTAAATTTCTTTGAAAAATTTTCTCGATTTTTCTCCGGGTTTTCCCAAATCAAATCAGTTTGAATTAAGGCTACTTTTAATACATCTTGCATAGTCTAAAGATACTATTAATCTGCAAATCTTACACTCCTAATACTTTTAATAAGTTAGCCTTGTATGTTCTTCCAACGGGTATTTTATAAGTATCTAAATACACTATGTTTCCTGTGATTTTATCGACATAATCTGTATTAATAATAAACGATTTATGTACCTGTACAAATTCGGCTGTTTGAAGTTTCTCAACCCAATTTTTAAGCGAATCTATTAAAGATAGTTTTTGTTTTTTCGTGACTACAGTTACATAATTTCTATCTGATTCTATATATAAAATGTCTTCAAGCACAATTTTGTACATGGTTTTATCTACATTCAAAAAAATAGTTTCTGCTTTATTTTCTGCTATATTTTTTGAAGTTTCTGTACGTTCTTTAACTTTATTAATAGCTTTCAAAAATCTATCAAAAGAGAAAGGTTTCACTAAATAATCTACAATAGTTCTCAATTCATAACTACTTACTGCATAGTCTGGATATGCTGTTGTCATAATAACAGCAGGAGGGTGTTTAAGTGTTTTAATAAAATCAATTCCTGAAATATCTGGTAAGTTGATATCTAAAAATACCACATCAACATTACAGGCGTTTAAAAATGAATTAGCTTCAATAGCAGCCTTGCAAGTTTTTAACAACTCTAAACTTGGAATTTTATCAATAAAGTTTTGTAAAATTCTTTGCGCAGGTATTTCGTCTTCAATGATAATACAGGTCATACATTTACTTTAGTTTCAGTTTTAAAAACACTTTAAAGGTATTGCCTTTTTCAACCTTAAATTCATAATTATCTTTATAAATAAGTTGTAATCGCTTTTCTAGATTTTGCAATCCTATTCTATTGTTTGATATTGATTCTTCAGTTTTAAAATCATTTTCACAAATGCATTCTAAAAAGCCATTTTCAACCTTAATATCAATTAAGATATCACTATTTAAAGTACTATGTTTGAAGGCATTTTCAATAATAGTAATTAATAGTAACGGTGCTATTTCATAAACATCATCATCAATTTCTTTTGAATAGACAACCTTTTTCACCCCTTCTACTCTTAGCTTTTGAAATTTAATATAATTATCAATAAATTGAATTTCCTTTTCCAGAAATACTGTTTTAGAATTACTCTCATATAACACATGTTTTAAATTGTCAGACAGCATTAATACCATATCTGGCACCTCATTTGGTTTTTCTATAGCATATGAATAAATAGTGTTTAAGTTATTGAATAATACATGCGGGTCTATTTGAGATTTTAAAAACTTTAACTCCATTTCTGTATGTTGTTTTTTAATAACTACTACTTTCTCTTGTTCGTCTAAAAACCTATAAAGCATCCAGACAAAAGAGAAGAAAATTAATGGCACCAAAGATTGCCACAGGTAATCACTCAAACATTTAAACACAGAACAACCACATCTAGCAAATGTGTAACAATATAATTGTGTTGCTAAAAAAGAAATAATTGAAAATACTAGAATATAAACTGCATATAGTTTCTTTTTCACAAAAAAAGGTAGCAACCAAAAGTAATTTACATATACTAAAATCACTAAAAGCGATAGGTATTGAAGAAACGGATTTTCTTTCCAATAGAAATCTGAAAACAGAAAAAGTGACACAAAAATAAACAACATCCAAAAAAGGACATGTACTAAAGCTCTTGATAAGTGTTTATTGATTATACGCATACTTTGATGAAAGTACTTAGAAAAGCATTAATCATCAAAAAGTAAGGTATAAAATGACGTTTTGAAGTTACAAACTACAAAATACCATTTGTATATAGGTATTGGGTCTTTGTACAATATACTAAACTGATTGTACACATTTCTAGAATTTCTGCTTTTTTCAATGCTATTTTTGAATGCAAACAATCAATATTTATGAAACGAACAGTTCTTTATTTCATTATTTTTATAAGCCTACAAGTTGTTTATTCTCAAACGGTTAGCAATGTGTTTTTAGATGATATAGGTAATGAAATGTTACTAGGGCAAATCTCTAAAGCAGATTTACTAAAAAACACGTTTAACACATGGTTTTCTAAAAACTATGGAGACTATTTAGAAAACGAAAAAGTTATTAAACATCTTAAAGATTCGATAAAAAACTTTAAAATCAAGGTGTTTTTAGGTACTTGGTGCGGTGATAGTAAACGTGAAGTTCCCAGATTTTATAAGATTATGGATCAAGCTAAATTTCCTAAAAGTCAATTAGAAGTAGTTGCTGTAAACAAAACTGAAGATGCTTACAAACAAAGCCCTAATCACGAAGAAAAAGGATTGAATATTCATAGAGTTCCTACCTTTATTTTTTACAAAAACGGTAAAGAAATTAATAGAATAGTAGAATATCCAAAAGAAACCTTAGAGATAGATATTTCAAAAATTGTATCTAATAAGAAGTACACCCCTAATTATTTTGTTGTTACCTATTTAGATCAATTGTTTAAGAAAGAACCTATTAAAAACTTAAAGTTAGAAACTGCCAATTTAGTTCCAAGAATATCTGAATTTGTAAAAGGCTCTAGAGAACTAAACACATACGGATACAGTTTATTACGTTCTAATGAAATTAAAAAAGCACTTTTTGTATTTGAATTAAACACTAAAATATTTCCTTATAAAGACAATGTCTACGATAGTTTGGGAGAGGCACATTTTAAAGCTAAAAATAAAAGTGAAGCTTTAAAAAATTATTACAAAGTATTAAGCATCAATCCAGATGATGAAAATGCTATTAAAATGATTGAAAAAGTAAAATTAATGAGTGATTAAGTTTCTTATTTAAGTTTCTTTTTAGCTTTTTCTAATTTCTCTTTAAGCTTATCTATTTTCTCAAGCATTTTAGAATCATCTACAGGTGAAAGCTTCCCTTTTTCTTTAAGTCTTTCATATTTAACTAAAGTCTTAGTATATTTTTTATCTGCACTCTTAAAATTAGCTTGTAATTTTTCTTGTTGTTTTAGTGCTTTTACAGATTTCTTCCTTCCCTTAAGAAGTTTTTTTTCTCTTTTTTCAGCTTCTTTTAAATGCTTAGCATTCTCAGCATTTGCCAATTCTTGTAGTTTTTTGCTTTTAGCTAGTGCTAAAATTTCATCTTTTTGCTCTTGTTTTAGAGTTGAAGTTATATCAACACCTTCTTTTGTAATAACACCTTCTTTTACGATATAGGCTACATCTTTAACTTTTACTTCTTGAGCTAACAAAATATTACACCCAAAAAACACTAAAACTATTACCAGTAATTTCATATTTCTTAAAATTCTATTCGTCATATTGTTTAGACAACTAGAATTAAAACTGGTCACATATAAAATAAAATGGTTAGACTATTTCCATTTTCTTAAGAAGGAATGAGGCGTTCATATTCTGGCAAACACCTTGCTTTAGTTTATAATCAAAATGAAGTTCATCATTAATTATTTCGGCATCAAAATAATAGTTTTTCACATCTTGTAATTCATCTTCAATCTCACATAAACTTAAATCATGTGTTGCTATGATACCTGTAGCATTTGAGGCAACAAGTTTTTCAACAAATTTCTTAGATCCAATGGCTTTATCGGTACTATTAGTTCCTTTTAAAATTTCATCTAAAATTATAAAATAAGATTCTTTTACTATAGTATCTACAATAAATTTTAATCTAGTTAATTCTGAAAAGAAATACGAACTATCATCTGTTAAAGAATCTGTAGTTCGCATGCTAGTAATTAGTTTAACAGGATTATAATTGCTAGATTCCGCACATAAAGGTAAACCTATATTTGCCATAACAATATGCAAAGACACTGTTCTTAAAAACGTACTTTTTCCTGCCATGTTAGCTCCAGTAACAATAAAAAATTGTTCATTATCTATTACTAAATCACTATCAACTCGTTTGTTTTTATCTAGTAATGGATGTCCTAATTTTTCTGCTTTAATAACTGTTGGTTCATCTGTAATTTTAGGATAATTAAACTCAGGGTGATTATAGGCATAGTTTCCTAAAGAGTTATAAGCATCAAAAAAAGACACTACTTCAAACCAATCTTCTACTTTATGAGCATAATTGCTTATCCATCTTTCAATGTTGTAACTATTTTTTATGTCTGTTAAAAAGTAACCGTTTCCAAAAATAGCACCTATAATATTATTTCTATTATCTAAAGCATCTAATGCCTTTGAAAGTTCTTTAAAAATAACTGACGCCTTCTTGTCATTAGACTTAATCTGATTTTGTTTTTCTTTTAAAAGTTCAGATTGAAAAGACGCATCTTCAATCAATTTTAATAATAGGCTGTATTGCCTGAAGGTATCTTTAACTTTATCGGTTTTATGAGATAATAGATTGATTTTTTTGACATATTTACCCGTAACCGCTAAACCAATAAATAACCAATAACCCACTATAGATACATCAATAAGATTGAAAAAAGTAAGTACCAATAACATAACAGTAGTAACTGTAAAGGCTATTGGTAACCACTTCATTCCTTTTGGCAAAAACGTTTTATAGGTTTTAAGCCAACTAATTATATCTTTTGCTGGGGTTTCAACCGATACCAAACTTGAAGTAGCGGAGTAATGTTGACGCCATTCCTGATGATTACCTAATTCTTTTATTGCTTCTTGTCTCTTTGGAATTCCTTCAATATTGTTAACTTTTAACAATTCTGAAAGTAACTCTGTTCCTTCTTTTATAGTTGTTCTATTTATAAACTGAAAGAAAGAACCACGTCCAAATAAATCTATATCTAAACTATAAAAATGAGAAGGGTCTTGAAATTGAGTTCCACTTTGTCTATCATGAAAATCTCCCGAAGCTATTTTTAATTCATCTTCATTAATCTTTACAAGCGCCTCATAAAAAGCCTTATTCTGTTTAATATCTGTATATTTTGAAAGTAGCTTAACAAAAACTACAATACCAACTATACCTATACCAGTAGCTAATTGCCAAGTATTAAACGAAAAATATATTCCAAGAACAGTTACAATAAATACTAATAAACGCACTAAACTCAAGCTAACCATTTTTTTCTGGCAACTCTTAGCTTCGGTATTATATTTAGCTAGATGTTCTTTATAATAAGTATTTGGAGTATTCATATGAAAACAAAGAAAAAGCTCTGATAATCCAGAGCTTTTCAAATTAATATTATTTAAAATTTAGTCTCTAGACATAAATATTCTTAAGACATACCAGAACAACAACATTAATGCTGCAAACAACCCAAGAGCTGCTGGAATATATTGCTCACTTGAATACTTATGAATTAAATTTGATGTTTGATATAAAATTGACCCTGCTGCTAAAATGCACATACCTACAGAAAACCAAAGACCAAGGTTAAACCCAAACAATGTTCCCGCAAGGATTAAGCCTAAAGCAATAAAAAAACCAACGGTTAAACCAGCTTTTAAAAATGAAAAATCCTTTTTAGTAACAAAAACAATAGCAGATAATCCCGTAAACAACGCTAATGTGACTATAGCTGCTTGATTTAATAAATCAAAATTTTCAGTATAAGCAATCGCTATATAAATTAATGGTAAAAAGATAAACGCCTCAGCTAAAATGTAAAGTCCATAAGCTAAATATTGTTTGTTCTTATCAGGAGTTTTAAGCGCCATACTTTCTGCATAGTTTGTAATGAACATAAAGCCACCTAACATAATTAACCATCGCCACCCATCTATCATTGATAGCATAAAATTAACTATAACATCGCTTTGCAATAATAAGTATTCAAAAATAATAAATACTAATACTCCACCAGCTACATGAGAATACGTTCTTTTATAAAAAGCTACTTGTTCTTCATTAGTTAAATGGCTAACTAGTGCTCTTGTTTGCACTTGGTTTTCGTTAAATTCATTCATAATTATGTTATATACTTTTTAACTGTTATCTTCTATTACCAAAAACTTGCAATGCCCAATATAGCAATGAAGCAATAGCTCCAATTGCAGCCACTAAATAAGTTCTTGCTGCCCATTTTAAAGCATCCTCAGAACCTTTATACTCTTCTGGAGTTACAATGTGTTTATTTTTTAACCAAGCTAAAGCTCTATTACTAGCGTCATACTCTACCGGTAATGTAATAACACTAAACAAGGTTGCAAAACTCATCATTACTAAACCAGCAATTGCTACCCAATATCCCATTCCTCCAATAGCATTTGAAGCCATTAAAGCTATGCCACCAAAAACTACCCATTGAGACATGCTAGAAGTAATTTGCACTACAGGTACTAATTTAGAACGCATAGTTAAATATTGATAAGCTGTAGCATGCTGTACTGCATGACCAACTTCATGTGCTGCAACTGCTGCTGCTGCAGCATTTCTTTGAGCATAAACAGCTTCACTTAAATTAACTGTTTTATTTTTTGGATTATAATGATCTGTTAATTGTCCTCTGGTAGAAATTACCTGAACATCTGTAATACCATGATCCGCTAACATTTTCTCAGCCACTTCTGCTCCGCTCATGCCATTACGTAAATGTACTTGTGAGTACTTTTTAAATTTTCTTTTTAATTGATTACTTACCAACCAACTTACTAATGAAATTGCTCCTATAAGTATATAATAACCTGTATATCCTGTCATCATAATATTTAGTTCTATTTTTTTATAAATATAGCAATAATTACACCACATTTATAATTCTGAAATTTTGACAGAAAAAAAAGACCCTGAAAATCTTAATTTAGATTTATCAGGGTCTTTCACGCTATTAATCAACTCGAATTTTACTAAACCATCTCAAATTCTAAATCGAAAGCTTCTGCTATTTCTTTATATACAATTTTACCATTAACAACATTTAAGCCTTTTGCTAATGAGTCATTATTTGCACAAGCTTTTTCCCAACCTTGGTCTGCTAGCTTAATAACATAAGGTAATGTTACATTTGTAAGTGCCATTGTTGATGTATAAGGTACTGCTCCAGGCATATTAGCAACACTATAATGTACTACATCATCAATGATATAAGTTGGCTCTTCATGCGTTGTTGGTTTGGTAGTTTCAAAACACCCGCCTTGATCTACAGCAACATCTACAACCACAGTTCCTGGGCGCATATCTTTCAACATATCTTTAGTGATTAATTTAGGTGCTTTTGCACCTTTAATCAGTACACCTCCAATAATTAAATCGGCATCTTTAATATGTCTTCTTATATTATATTCACTTGAAAATTCACTTATCACATTATTAGGCATTGAATCACTTACATAACGCAAGGCTTTCATATTAATATCCATAATAATTACATAAGCGCCTAACCCTGCTGCCATTTTAGCTGCTTGATATCCTACAATTCCTGCTCCTAATACTAAAACTTTAGCTGGTGGCACACCAGGCACGCCTCCTAATAGAATGCCTCGTCCTTTAATTGGTTTTTCTAAATACTTTGCTCCTTGCTGAATAGACATTCTACCTGCTACTTCAGACATTGGCACTAATAATGGTAAAGAGCCATCCTCTGCCTCAACCGTTTCATAAGCAATACAAACTGCTTTGCTATCTATCATAGCTTTGGTTAAAACTTCGCTAGATGCAAAATGAAAATAGGTAAATACTACATGGTGTGGTTTAATTAAAGTATATTCCTTTTCAATAGGTTCTTTAACTTTCACAATCATATCTGCTGCTGCATAGACCTCTTCAATAGTATCAAGAATAGTTGCTCCTGCACTCACATAATCCTCATCAAAAAAACCACTTCCAAAACCAGCATCTTTCTGCACATAAACCGTATGGTTTCTTTTTGTCAAATCGAAAACCCCTGAAGGTGTCATACCAACACGATTTTCATTATTTTTAATTTCAATAGGCACTCCAATCTTCATAATCATCTATAATTTTTAAGTCATTCTTTAAAACGGCTACAAATTTAAAACAATCAATTGAAAAAAAACACTTAAAAACTATTATTGTTAAATAATATTTATTAGAATTAACATTTATTTATGAATAATATAAATCATATAGATTTAATAGGAATTAATTACAGATAATTCAATTTAAACAAATACAAAAAAAGACATTAGAATTATATAAATACTATGACTGCTTACCGTATTTAATCTTGAAATACACTAATAAAAAAGAAGAAATAATAGTGATAGAATTAGCCAAAATCATTGACAAGCTTTTTTCTAAGATACCATAAGCAAGCCAAAACAAAATACCTATAAAAAAGATGAGTAACATAGTAAGCGATAAAGAAGATACATCTTTTGTTTTCCAGGTTTTATAAGCTTGAGGTAGAAAAGCTGTTGTTGTTAATACAGCAGCTATTAATCCTATAATTTCAATGTAGTCTATATTAAACCCTTCCATATTAAACAATTTAAATGAATTTCTGCCTTTACTTCTACAAGTTTAATAACAGATAATTGTAATTCTATTTAGATAATTATTGAGACAGTATATTACAATACCAAAAAGGGTTTTGTTTCAAAACACATATTGGTTTATTATGATATTGCTGCATTTGTAATGTTATCTAACGCTCCTGATATTTTATCTAAAACAGCTTCTTGATTGGTAATACTATGTCTGCTCTTTAAATATAAAGGGTTGTTATAAGATATTGTTACTATACCTTCATTATTTTGGTTCACCAATATTTTTTGGGGTAAATCTAGACCTGCAGTTTGGGAATTTTGCATTAAAGGCGTCCCTAATTTGGGGTTACCGAACATAATAATACGAGTAGGGTTCAAATCTAAACCAACTGAATCGGCATTAGCTTGGTGGTTTAGCTCTGCAATAATTTTTAAGTTTGGATTATTTTCTATTACACTCTTTAACTTTTTATATGTTGAGTCAAAATCTAAAGTACTTGTTTTTGATATTATTCCCGTTTCAATCATAATATTTCTTTTAATAGGCTAATGGTCGTATTTTTTTAATAATACTAACCTACAACATTCACAATCTTACCAGGTACTACAATCACCTTTTTAGGGGTACGCCCTTTTAATTGGTCTTGCGTTTTTTCGTGTGCCATAACCGCAGCTTCAATATCATCTTTACTCATGTCTAATGGTAACTCCATAGTAAAACGCATTTTCCCATTAAATGAAATAGGATAGTTTTTACTACTCTCTACCAAATGACTTTCATCAAACTCCGGAAATGCTGCAGTAGAAATTGATTCTGAATTTTCTAAAGCATTCCATAATTCCTCTGCAATATGAGGTGCATAAGGTGATATTAAGATTAATAGTGGTTCAAGTATCTCTTTTGATGTACACTTTTGAGCCGTAAGTTCATTCACTGCAATCATAAAGGTTGACACAGACGTATTAAATGAGAAATTCTCAATATCTTCTTGTACCTTTTTAATGGTTTTATGAAGTGTTTTTAGGTTGTCTTTTGTAGATTTTGCATCGGTTACTTTCAACCCATTATCATCAAAATACAATTTCCAAAGTTTCTTTAAGAATCCATGAACACCTGTAATACCAGATGTATTCCAAGGTTTGTATTGCTCTAATGGCCCTAAAAACATTTCGTACAATCGTAAACTATCTGCTCCGTATTCTTCACAGATATTGTCTGGGTTTACTACGTTGTATTTAGACTTGGACATTTTTTCAACGTCTCGATAAACCTTATATGTTCCATTATCTTCTAAGATAACATCTGCATCTGCAAATTCTGGCCTCCAACTTTTGAAAGCTTCAATATCCAATTCATTGGATAAGTTTACAAGAGCTACATCTGCATGAATCATATTCTCACCAAAAGACAATTTATACAAGTCAACCTCATTAGTGTCAACGTTGTTAATAAAAGAATCTAATTTTGGTAAATCATATTTTTCATTTAGGTCGAATAAAGATAACTCTTCACTAAAGTATTTTTGATAAATATCAGTGGAGCATAAAATAGTTGGAAAGGAACTGCTTAAATCTTCCAAATACTCTCTACTCCCTTTATGGTGTATGGTATCCTGCCACATTAAAGTCAATCTAAACACAAAAGCACTAGTCCCCAAAATCATCCCTTGGTTAATCAGCTTTTTAGCAAATTCATCATGGTTCACATAACCCTTATCAAACATAAACTTTTGCCAAAAACGAGAGTATAATAAGTGTCCTGTTGCATGTTCTGAACCACCTATGTACAAATCTACCTGTTGCCAATAATCAATGGCTTCTTTAGAGAAAATAGCATCCTCATTATTAGGATCCATGTAACGATTAAAGTACTGCGAACTTCCTGCCCACCCTGGCATGGTATTTAACTCAAGAGGAAAAACAGTTTTATTATCAATTTTTTCATTTGCAACTACTGAATTAGATTCGGTATCCCAAGCCCAAACAGTTGCATTTCCTAATGGCGGCTCACCCGTTTCGGTTGGTAAATATTTTTCAACTTCAGGCAGTTCTATTGGCAAGTGTTCAGCATCAATCATTTGTGGCATCCCATTCACATAATACACAGGAAACGGCTCTCCCCAATAACGCTGACGACTAAATACTGCGTCACGTAGACGGTAATTAGTTTTTCCTTCGCCTTGACCAATTTGCTCTAATTCGTAAATAGCGCGTTTGGTTGCTTTTTTATAGTTCAATCCGTTTAAGAAATCACTGTTCGAAATAACGGTTTTGTCTTTATCTGCAAAAGCGCCTTCAGAAATATCTACCCCTTCAAAAATATTAGGAATAGGAATATTAAAATGCTTCGCAAAATCCCAATCACGTTGGTCTCCACATGGTACCGCCATAACGGCTCCAGTTCCGTAGCTGGCTAATACGTAATCCCCAATCCAGATTTGAACTGGCTCTTTGGTAAACGGATGTTCTGCATAAGCCCCTGTAAACACACCCGAAATGCTTTTCACATCTGCCATTCTATCACGCTCACTACGTTTAGAAGTTGCTTCAACATAGGCCTCAACTTCTGCTTTTTGCTCTGATGTTGTAATTTTAGACACTAAATCGTGTTCTGGCGCTAAAGTCATAAAACTTACCCCAAAAATAGTATCAGGTCGGGTTGTGAATACTTCTATGCTATAATTGGGCACTGAGGCACTCGAAGTGCTCTTGCCTGTTTTGTCTTCGAGAGCCTCAGCCACCGTATTAGGAATCACATTGAAAGTTACTGATGCCCCAACAGATTTTCCAATCCAATTACGTTGACTTTCTTTCAAAGAATCTGTCCAATCAACCGTATCTAATCCTTGTAATAAACGTTCTGCATATGCCGAAATACGCATACTCCACTGCGTCATTTTCTTTCTAACCACAGGATGCCCTCCTCGTTCAGAAACGCCATTTATTATTTCATCATTAGCTAACACAGTTCCTAAAGCTGGACACCAGTTTACTTCAGTTTCGGCTAAATATGTTAATCTATATTGTAATAAAATTTCTTGTTGTCTTTCAGAAGAATAGCTTTTCCAGTCTTCAGCAGTAAATATCTCAATATCATCATCACAAGCAGCATTCACATTTATATTTCCTTCAGCTTCAAATATTTTTATTAATTCTGAAATGTCTTCGGCTTTATTAGAATTGTAGTTAAACCAAGATTCAAATAATTGAATAAATACCCATTGCGTCCATTTATAATATTTAGGATCTGATGTGCGTACTTCACGAGACCAATCAAACGAAAAACCAATTTGATCTAACTGACGACGATAGGTTGCAATATTTTCTTTTGTAGTAATTGCAGGGTGTTGACCAGTTTGAATAGCATACTGCTCAGCAGGCAAGCCAAAAGAATCATACCCTTGCGGATGTAATACATTAAACCCTTTATGACGTTTGTAGCGCGCATAAATATCTGAAGCTATATATCCCAACGGATGCCCAACATGTAATCCTGCCCCACTTGGGTAAGGGAACATATCTAACACGTAATACTTAGGTTTATCACTATTGTTTTCGGCTTTAAACGTTTGGTTATCTGCCCAATATTTTTGCCATTTGGCTTCTATCTCGTTGAAATTGTATTTCATTTTTTTGTAAATTCCTTTTGTCATTGCGAATGAGTCTCGATAGTAATCGAGATGATTGTGCCAATCTTTCTAAACATCTATCTTTTAATTAAACAGATTCCCACGCTTCGCTCGGAATGACGGATTTTGAATGGGCAAATTTAAACTTATTATAACACTATTAAAAGTTAAACGTTGTAATACTTAAGGAAGTAATATTTCTTTTATATTTTTACTGCATTAATCCAACAACGTTATGAGTTCTTACTACGACAAACAACAAAAACGCCGACTTATTTCTTCTTACTTCTCTGTAGTTTTAAGTATTGCCTTAGTGTTGTTTTTATTGGGGTTGTTAGGTATTATTCTTTTAAATGCTAAAAAAGTATCTGACCATTTTAAAGAACAAGTTGTTGTAACTATTTATTTAAAAGAGAATGCTAAAGAGGTAGAAGTAAAGCAACTTGAAAAGAGTTTGGTGATGAGCGATTATGTGAAATCTACCGAATATGTCTCTAAAGAACAGGCTGCCGAATTTATGAAAGCTGAAACTGGCGAAGATTTTATGGATTTTGTAGGCTACAATCCATTACAAAACTCTATTGATGTACATTTAAAAGCAGATTACGTAACCTCTGAACATTTAGAAACGGTATCTGAAGAAGCTCTAAATAAAAAGTTTGTAGATGAAGTAAGTTATGACAATGACCTTGTGAACCTAATGAATGACAACGTAAAAAAAATAAGTTTTTGGGTACTAATTATAAGTGCCTTATTTACTGTTATAGCTGTTCTTTTAATTAACAGTTCTTTGCGTTTATCTGTTTACTCTAAACGATTTACTATTAAAACCATGCAAATGGTGGGCGCTACCAAACAATTTATACGTAGACCTTTTATATGGAAAAGTATCCGATTAGGTATCATTGGAGCTACTTTAGCTTTAATTGGTATGGCCATCGTGTTTTATTACTTAAACAAAACATTTCCTGAACTTGAATTGATGAACAACGCCATACTTGTTGGCATTTTATTTATAGTTATTTTTGGATTAGGCATTGTTATTACATGGATTAGCACACATTTCGCAACACAACGCTTTCTAAATTTAAGAACAGATGAGTTGTATTATTAACTACAATAATTTATATTCACAATCGTTTTATTGAAGTACAACCAACTCATTTTATGTCATGAAGAAAAAAAATATTCTTTTAATCGGTCTTCCTGTTTTTTTAGTTTTAGCTGTTTTTTTATTCAGTTCCATGGTTATTTCTAACCCTAAACTAGAAGATTGCACTTTAGAAACTAAAACAATAACTAATATTAAAGAAGGGACATCTTTCGATATTGTATTTACAGATATACAAGGTGACCATTACTATATAAATAGAGGTTTAGAACGTGGCTTAAATTTAGAATCTCTAAATTCAAAAGTTTTAAATAAATCTGTTACTTTGCATTTAGCTAAAGTTTTAGGAGGAATGGCTACTTCTGAACATATCACTCAATTATCGGTTGATAATGAAATAATTTTTACAGAACTTAAATAATAATGGCAGAAAAAAAACAAAAAGGAGACGCTAAACCAATGTTTGTATTTGGAAAGAAAAACTATAAGTTTATGTTTATTGGTTTAGGAATTATTGCTCTTGGTTTTATTTTAATGGCCGGAGGTGGTAGTGATGATCCTAATGTTTTCAATCCTGAAATTTTTAGCTGGAGACGTATTCGCTTAGCACCTGCATTAGTTCTTATTGGTTTTGGCATTCAGATTTATGCTATTTTATTGAATCCTGATAAGGAGTAGTAAGCTTTTAGCTAAAACTACCATGCAAAATTATATTGATATAGCTAATAAAAATGGCATCACTCTTTCTAATAATGGAAAGTGTCAATTTTGTGGAGCAAATACAAAAAAAGGCGTAAACGAATGTTTAGAAATTTCCAATCTTGGATTTAAAATAATTGATTTTTCTCTTTTAGAAAATCACATTTATAGATTTCTAATTGTTGATGCCCATGCATTACAACATCCTGAAATTCATGGTAGATGGAGTAATCACTTTCACCTTTCAAGATTACATTTAATTTTTAAGTATGATGTTAAATGGACTTATAAGTTATCTCCAAAACTTAGTGATTACCTAAACAAATACAAAAAAAATAAGCCTCAAGAATATTTAACGCCACCTAAAATACTTAAAAGAGGAAATATCACAACAACAGATATTCTTAATAAAGCAACTAATGAGACCGAATGTAAAGGCTTCATAAAAAAATGGTCTATAGATGTTTACAATACTTGGAATAATCACCATCATACGGTAGATAAGATTGCTCAAGGATTTTTAAATTAACAATCATTTATTTTAAATTTTTAATAAAACCCTCAGTCATTAGCTTTAAATAATTACTTGTATGTTCCATAGCATCATTTAAAGATTTAGCATTTTCAATAACTGAATCTGAATAAGATATTCCCATATCTCTAATTGCTTCTTTTGAAAGTTCTATTGCTCCACAAAACGCGGCAACTTTTATGTTTTTCGCTTTCGCGGAAGATAAAACGCCTTGAATTGTTTTTCCTGATAATGTTTGATTATCTAATTTACCCTCGCCAGTTATAATCCAATCAGCACCTTGTATTTTTTCATCAAACTCGACCAAACTTTTCATAATGTCTATACCTGGTTTCAAATTTCCATTTAAAAATACGTTTGACGCAATTCCCATACCTCCTGCTGCACCAGATCCTTTTATAGTCTGCGGATTAATATCAAAGGTTTTTCCAATAACTTTTGAAAAATCAGTTAGTCCTTTATCCAACATTTCAATATCTTCCTTTGAAGCGCCTTTTTGTTCAGCATACACATAAGCTGCTCCATTTTCACCGTACAACGGATTGGTAACATCACAGGCTATATCAAAATTTACAGCACTCAATTTAGGATGAACCTGAGATGCATCAATAGTAGCTATTTGAGATAAATTAGCGCCTATAGACTTTACTTCCTTGTTATTTTGATCTAAAAACCGATACCCTAATGCTCTTGCCATACCAATACCACAATCGTTAGTAGCACTGCCTCCAATCCCTAATATGATATTTTTAGCACCTTTTTCAATTGCATGCAAAATCATTTCACCAGTACCAAAAGTGGTAGCGTTTTTACAATCTAAATCTTGTGGTTCTAGCAATTTAACACCAGATGCTTCAGCCATTTCAATAAAGGCTGTTTTACTAATTTTAGAAAACAAATAGGTAGCTTTTACAGGTTCAAAAAAAGGATTGTTGACTGTAACCTGAATTTCAATTGCATTTAAATAATAATTCACCACTTCAATAGTCCCATCTCCGCCATCTGCTAATGGTAATTTTAAAATTTCAGCATTAGGTAATACATTTAACACCTCAGCTTCAACAGCATTACAAAACTCTATACTTGTTAGAGAATTTTTAAATTTATCTGGTGCAATTACAATTTTCATCTGTCTAAAATATTAATTAAAACATCATTAATCTATTTAAATGTTATTTGTATTTCTATTTTAATATTTTTGCGCCATGGATATAATAGATTCAATTATTTTAGGCATTATTCAAGGTCTAACAGAATTTTTACCTGTTTCATCAAGCGGGCATTTAGAGTTAGGGAAAGCTATTTTAGGAAACAACTCTGTTCCCGAAGAAAGCCTATTATTCACAGTAGTACTTCATTTTGCAACAGCTTTAAGTACTATTGTTGTATTTAGAAAAGATATTTTAAGCATCTTAAAAGGCGCCTTAAAACTTAAATGGAATGAAGATTTACAATTCATAAGTAAAATTGCCGTTTCAATGATTCCTGCAGTAATTGTTGGTTTATTTTTTGAAGAACAACTAGAAGCCTTGTTTAGTGGAAACATTCTACTTGTAGGTACTATGCTAATCATTACTGCTGCTCTATTATTTTTAGCAGACAAAGCCAAAAACACCAATAAAAAAGTAAGTTTTAGCAATGCTTTTGTAATTGGTATTTCTCAAGCCATTGCAATGTTACCAGGCATTTCAAGATCTGGTGCAACTATTTCCACATCAGTATTACTTGGGAATGATAAAACCAAAGCCGCACGTTTTTCATTTTTAATGGTGGTACCACTTATTTTTGGAAAAATAGCAAAAGATATTTTAAGTGGTGACATTTCTATGGAAAGTCAAAACTTTACAGCATTATCTGTTGGGTTTATAGCGGCGTTTATAGCTGGTTTATTTGCTTGTACATGGATGATATCTTTAGTAAAAAAGAGTAAACTATCTTACTTTGCCATTTACTGTGTTATTGTTGGAATAATTGCCATTATTGTATCTTTTTTAAACTAATTTATGACTGCTGAAGATTACCTTTCTGGCCAAGTATTATTAATAGATAAGCCACTAAACTGGACGTCTTTCCAAGTAGTTAATAAATTACGTTGGAAGATTAGAAAATCCTTCAACTTAAAAAAAATAAAAGTAGGACATGCCGGAACTTTAGATCCGCTTGCTACAGGTTTATTGGTTATTTGCACAGGCAAAAAGACCAAAGAAATCAATATATATCAAGGTCAAATAAAAGAATATACAGGCACTTTTACTTTAGGGAGTACCACTCCCTCTTATGATCTTGAAACTGATATTGACAAACACTTTCCAACAGAACATATTACCAAAGATTTAATTCAAGAAACCACCAAGCAATTTATAGGGGATATTGAACAGTTCCCTCCGGTATTTTCAGCCATAAAAAAAGACGGCAAGCGTTTATATGAGTTTGCTCGCGAAGGAAAAGAAGTTGAAATTAAATCTAGAACCGTATCTATTTCTGAGTTTGAAATAACTAATATTAATGGCCTTAATATTGACTTTAGAGTAGTTTGCAGCAAAGGTACTTATATACGTTCTTTGGCTAACGATTTTGGTAAAACTTTAAACTCTGGTGCTCATTTATCTGCACTTAGAAGAACCAAAATTGGCGATTTTCATGTTGAAAACGCTGTATCTATTGAAGACTTTATTAATAGCTTCAGCAACTAATTTTACGGTTTTTCCGTATATTGCTTTAAATAAACCTACTATTTGAAGTTTACAGATCAACATAAAGCCCTATTATTAACCCTACTTGTTACTGGTACAGTACTGCTTTCTATATTTAGTTTTAGTCTAAAAAAGCATGATAAAGGCATGGCTGAAAGCTATTATGAAATTGAACCTGAAAAAGAGTTAACTGAAGAAGAACTAAAGGTTTTAGAGGCTTTAGATAAATTAAATAATGCTAAAGCTGAAACCAATAAGGCTTTTAATGAAAGTAAAGGTTCAAACCATTTTGCTCAAGCATATAAAATCATAGCACCTCCAGAAGATTATGTCCCAAAAAATAGTACTATTGATAGCGATGCTGCATTTAAAAGTCTGAGTGAAAAACACAAAAACGAACACAAAGAAAGCTTAGACAAAGACGCTCTTGATAAGTTTAATAAAGCTGACGATGTATTGAAAAAACAGCAAGAAGCTAATAATTCTAAAAGCACCACTGGCTACTCGTTAACAGGAAGAACTGGTGATATCCCAATTCCTGTGTATCTATGTGAAGTAAATGGTAAAATTGTTGTAAACATAGCTGTTAATTCCCAAGGAAGTGTTGTGGATGCCTATATTAATGCATCATCATCAACATCTAGTAATGATTGTTTAATTGAGCATGCACTAGAATACGCTAAAAAATCTACATTTAATTCAGCTCCAGCAAAACCTAACCAAATAGGTACTATTACATTTAACTTTATTGGCAAATAGCCATTGGGCTTAATTCGCAAAGTATATTGGTAATATCTTCAGTGATGTTTTTACCTTTATTGGTGTTGTACCATTGTTGTAAATCTTCCTTAAACTCTGGTGTTAATTTTCCATGTTTAAGTTTATAATCATTTACTAATGTTGTTGCTTCACTTGGTCTAG
Organism: uncultured Flavobacteriaceae bacterium; assembly: GCA_947487895.1. GTDB lineage: Bacteria > Bacteroidota > Bacteroidia > Flavobacteriales > Flavobacteriaceae > Seonamhaeicola. The sequence goes on along the minus strand of CANKYF010000007.1, from coordinate 55,154 downwards.
GTCCGTAAGTATTAATTACTTCTTCGGTTTCATTATCCAACATAATAACTTTTGCAATTGCTCTACCTCCATTGGTTAGAAACATATCTATTAGTTCTAAGTTTTCGTCTCTAAGAACCACTCTAATATCAATGTTTGGGTTCAACTGAGCTACTTTATTTAGAACAGGCATTACATGAGCTGCATCTCCACACCAACTTTCAGTAATAATTAGCCAAGTAATTTTTCGGTCAAAATCTAAAATTTTCTGTTGTGCTTCTTCAGAAATTTTCAACGTTTTATCCCAACGTTTCATACGTCGGTCATTTAACTTCGTATAATTAACTAAAGCATCTGTATGCTGTGTTCCTGTAGTTCCATTATCAACCGCTAACTGTCTCACTAAATCACGGTATTCTTCATAAGAAATACTGCGTTCTAAACTTGCCTTTATAATTGCATTCATAGTAAAATCTTTAATTGTTAGATTCATCAAAATTAGTATCTTGTTAAACCTAATTAGATGACATTTGTCATAATAAAACTTAAAAACTTACAGAATACATATGGAGAATAAACATAGATGTGGTTGGTGCGAAGGAGATCCTTTATACGAAGCTTACCATGACGAAGAATGGGGAGTTCCTGTTTATGATGACGCTACTATTTTTGAGTTTTTAATTTTAGAAACTTTTCAGGCAGGTTTAAGTTGGATTACAGTTTTGCGCAAACGCGAAAATTTCAAAAAAGCCTTTGATAATTTCGATTATAAAAAAATAGCCAATTACCAACAGGACAAAATTGATGATTTATTACAAGATTCTGGAATTATAAGAAACAAATTGAAGGTAAACGCTACAGTTACCAACGCGCAAGCTTTTATTAAAATTCAAGAAGAATTTGGAAGTTTCAGCAAATATGTCTGGGAATTTGTTGATGGAAAACCCATTAAAAATGCTTTTGAAGATTATAAAAAAGCACCTGCAAATACAGGTATAAGTGATGCTTTAAGTAAAGATTTAAAAAAGAGAGGGTTTAAATTTGTTGGTACTACGGTGGTTTATGCACATATGCAAGCAACAGGCATGGTTAATGATCATGAAGTGAGCTGCTTTAGATACAATGAAGTTTAAATATCTATAAATACTTTAAAAATTCTGTTCTAGGTATTTCTTCAGCACCTAAACTTTCAAGATGAGACGTGTAAACTTGGCAATCTATAAGTTTATAGCTTGTATTTTGCAAAAAGGTTATAAATGCTGCTTTACTTGCATTGCTTACTTTAGCGAACATGCTTTCACCACAAAAAATACCATTTTTTAAATCAACACCGTAAAGACCTCCAACCAATTCATCATTTTGCCATACCTCAACAGATTTAGCAAACCCTAGTTCATTTAATTTAACGTACCCATTAATCATATTTTCGGTTATCCATGTACCTTGTTGTCCGTTTCGTTTTATCTCAGAGCACTTAAGCATTACATCTCTAAAGGCTTTATTAACAGTAATAGTAAAATCTGAATTGCGTAAAACTTGTCGCATACTTTTAGAAACCTTTAACTTTTCAGGAAACAATACAAATCTAGGATCTGGACTCCACCATAAAATAGGTTCATCTGTTTCAAACCAAGGAAAAATTCCAGACTTGTATGCCAACAATAGTCTTTCTGCCGACAAATCTCCTCCAATAGCTAATATACCTTCAGTGGATGCTTTATTCACATCTGGAAACCATAATTCTTGATTTAGGTAATACATATTGTAAAAATAAAAAACCTCAACATAATATGTTGAGGTATAATTAATTTAGAACATCAAATTTACACACTTCAACAAGCTCAGTGTGAGACACATTGATAATCTTATACTGATAAATTAAATGGTATTAGAACGGTAAATCGTCATGATCCTCTTTATTTAACTCTCCAGCTGGTTCAAAAGCATCGGCAGGTGGTACAGGAGGTACATTCCCTGCTGCTGCATCTGCTTGCACAGCTTCTATTCTCCAACCTTGAATTGAGTTAAAATATTTAGTTTCACCTTGAGGGTTTACCCATTCTCTTCCTCTTAAATTGATATTTACTTTTACTTGTTGACCAACTTGATAGCTATTTAACAAGTCTGTTTTATCTTGTACAAACTCTACCATAATATGTTGAGGATACTGTTCTTCTGTAGTTACAACAATTTCTCTTTTTCTAAAACCGTTAGCCCCAAAAGTTTGTGTTTCACCAATTACTTTTATTCTTCCTTGAACTTCCATTAGTTAATTATATAATTTATTATTTACTCTTACTTAATAATATTTTCCATGCACTTTCAACATCTCCAAAACTTAGATAATTGCGTGCTAATTTATGTTTCTCTCTATGAGAAGCTGTTTTAATGTTAGGGTATCTATTACTCAAGTCATTTACAAAAGCTTCAACTTTATCATCACTTGGTAATGCTTCAATATTACCTAACATCCCTAGATCATTCCCCGTTAAAATCATAGAGTTTTTAACATATTCAGGAAAACTATCAACGCCTATCCCTTGAGTTGATATTGGCTTAGGGATTTCAAAAAAACCTTTTTTAGCTCTACTATACAAACTTCCTCCTGCTCTAGCAACCAAATCTAATTTGGTTTGATTCAATGTTTTGTCTTCATTTAAAACCTCATTATCTATATGTAATTTAAGAACTTCACAAATCACTAAATTACCTGCACCTCCTTCATTACCTAATGCAACCACTTCATTCACTTTACATTCAAATTGAACTGGTGATTCAGCAACCCTAAATGGTTTTACTAAATCTGATGGCACCATGGTTAGACCAGCTTTTTCAAATTCGTTAATCCCTTTAGGGTATTCTGTACTGCTTAACGACATTTGATGTACTAAATCATAATTCACCACATTTACAACTACTTCTTTAACGTTTTCTACATTAAGTAACGTATGCTTAATAGTATTATCTCTAACTCTTCGCGCAGGCGAAAAAATCATGATAGGCGGATTAGCACTGAACACATTAAAAAAACTAAAAGGCGATAAGTTTGGTGTTCCGTTCTCATCAATCGTACTTGCAAAAGCTATGGGTCTGGGCGCAACCGCACTCAACAAATAACTATGTAGTTTACTGACTGGTAAGTCTTTTGGTTCAAACGATGCCATTACATAATTTAGTTTTAACAAATGTAACCAATATCTGAAGCAACTAAAAACCGATTTACTAACAACTGAGACAATAATATTAACAGATTTACATTATATTTCAATATAAATTCAACTTTAATGATTTTTACTAACCGCCAAAACACCTTTCGTTGGGTCATTGTTATTGTTTCATTTATTATTGTTTCAGGCATTATGTGGAAAACTTATGAGTTTTTCCAACATTTTAAAGATGAAGAACGGGTAAAAATGGAAAATTGGTCGTTTGCACAATCAGATTTGATTAAAACGGATAATCTAAATTCAGACATGGGGCATTTACCCTTGCAAGTTATAACTAGCAATAAAACCACCCCAATGATAATGGTTAATAGAGATGGGTCTATAGATCATAATAATATAAACCCCATAAAAGCTAAAGACACTACTTATCTAAAAAAGTTAATTATAAAATTTGAAAAGGAAAACAACCCCATAGAAGTAAAGTTTGATGGAAAGCTGTTTAGTACAATTTACTACGGAAATTCGCCTCTTCTTAACAAACTAAAGTATTATCCTTTAGCGTTGATACTTATTGTTGTACTATTTGGTGCCGTTATTTTCTTTTTTTACAGCAGTAACAAAAACGCAACACAAAACAAACTTTGGTCTGGTATGGCCAAGGAAACTGCGCATCAAATAGGCACGCCATTATCTTCTTTAATTGGGTGGACCGAAATTTTAAAAAGTGAAAACGTAAATCCTGATTATATATTAGAAATTGAAAAAGATGTTGATAGGTTAAAAATCATTACTGAACGTTTTAGCAAGATTGGTTCTCTACCAACTATAGAAACTGCAAATATTGTAGAAGAAACTATTGATTCTTATGATTACTTAAAGTCTAGAGCTTCAAATTTAATTGAATTTGAACTTATTAAACCTACTGATTATATTCCAGTTGCATTGAACAAACAATTGTACAGTTGGACCATTGAAAATCTGGTTAAAAATGCCATTGATGCCATGAAAGGTCGTGGTAAATTAACTGTTGAAATTGCTCAATTGGAAGACAATGTGAAAATCAAAGTTTCTGATACTGGTAAAGGAATACCCAAAAAGAATTTTAAAAAGATTTTTGAACCTGGTTTTACAACAAAAAAACGCGGATGGGGTCTAGGCTTATCTTTAACAAGGCGTATTATTGAAGACTTCCACAATGGAAAAATAAAAGTACTTCATTCTGAAAAAGATAAAGGCACTACTATCCAAATAAGCCTAAAAAGTGCTTAACTTCTAAAAGTTATCTTGAATAGATTTAGCTATCTCCTGAAATTCCTCGGTAGTTAGTTTTACTTTTTTAGTGAAACGCGCATCATCCATGGAATGTAGCGGAATTAAGTGCACATGTGCATGTGGCACTTCTAGACCAATTACAGAGATACCAACACGTTCACAAGGGATGACTTTTTCAATAGCTAAAGCTACTTTTCTGGAGAAACTCATCAACCCATTGTATGTAGCTTCATCTAAATCAAAGATTTTATCTACTTCTTTCTTCGGAATACAAAGTGTATGCCCTTTACTATTGGGATTAATATCTAAAAACGCTAAAAAGTCGTCGGTTTCGGCAACTTTATAACAAGGTATATCGCCATTAACTATTTTGGTGAAAATTGAAGCCATAAAGAATTAACGTGATATTTCAATAATATCAAACTTCATGATACCATTTGGCACTTGAATTTCTGCTACATCTCCAACAGATTTACCTAACAAACCTTTACCAATTGGCGAGTTAACCGAAATTTTTCCAGTTTTTAAATCGGCTTCACTTTCCGCAACCAAGGTATAAGTCATTTCCATACCATTGGTTTGGTTTTTTATTTTTACTATAGATAAGGCTAAAACTTTAGAAGTGTCTAATTGAGATTCATCAATAACTCTAGCATTTGCTAAAGTTTCTTCCATTTTAGAAATTTTCATTTCTAACATTCCTTGTGCTTCTTTAGCAGCATCATATTCTGCATTCTCACTTAAATCTCCTTTATCTCTGGCTTCTGCAATGGCTTGAGATGCTTTAGGACGTTCTACATCTTTTAAGTGATTTAATTCGTCTCTTAATTTTTTTAGTCCTTCGGCTGTATAATAAGATACTTTACTCATAACTTCATCGTTTTAATAGTTGCAATCTCTTGCGCTATATCTAAAAAAGATCCCGAAACAAGTTCGGGATTAAAAGAAAAATCCCGTTTGCACGAGATAGTAACACAAATATACAAAATATTTAAATTGATTTTGTTTTTGTTGTAAATTGCCAATGATTTTTTATAAAATATGAGACTGATTTATTGCCTTATTATCTTAACCATTTTATGTGGTTGTAGTGGAAACTCTAGAGAAGATGAAAACTGCCGCTTTTTATTAGATGTTAATGTTCAAGAAACCATAAACCTTAGCTTACCTCAATATAGTCAATTACCATTTGCAGGTAATTCAGTATATCTTCCAAATGCAGGAAATGGAGGCATTATAGTTGCCAGTATTGGTTCTGACTTTTTAGCATGGGACGCTGCAGATCCTAATAAAGTGCCAAGTGATTGTTCTATTCTGGTTCCTTCAGGATTAAATGCTACGTCTGGATGCGATGATGAAAACACATATAGTCTTGTTACGGGAGAGCCTCTAAATAATGGCGATTTAAGATGTTCTTTAAAATTCTATAGAGTAGAGCAAAGCGGGGATAATTTATTAATCTTTAATTAAGTCTATCCTATACCATTTTTTAAGTTTATAAGCCTTACATTTTTTAGAGTTCCTTCTAGAAATTCAATAGCACGTTTGCTCCTAATTCCAGACTTGCAATAAATCACTATAGGTTTGTCTGTATTGATTTCAGAATACTTGGTTGTCAAATCATTTAAAGGAATATGTTGGCCACCAATATGATCTAGCTCTCTTTCCCAATCTTCTCTCACATCTAATAAATTATAAGATGCTATACTTTCATTAAGTGTTTCTATAGTTATTTCTTCATCTACCTGCGGAACACCACAAAACACATCATAATTGGTTTCTAAAGCAGTAATTTTCATTGCTTCATTCTTACTAAAAGCAAATACCATTTGATTCATGGTAAGCGCATTAAACGTAAGTAATTTACCCGAAAGTATATCACCAATATCAATAATGATTTTTAAAGTTTCATTTGCTTGATAACTCCCAACAATCCCTGGTAAAACGCCTAAAACACCAATTTCTGAACATGAAGGTACAGAGCCATGACTTGGCGGTGTTGGATATAAACATCTGTATGTTGGTCCCTCATTGTAATTGAATACTGCAACCTGACCTTCAAATTTAAAAATAGAACCAAAAACCAATGGTTTATTGGTAATTACCGCAGCATCATTACATAAATAGCGCGTTTGAAAATTATCAGATCCGTCAACAATAATATCGTATTCTGAAAATAAATCTAAAGCATTTTCAGTAGTTAAAAACTCTTCATATAAATTAAATTTCACATAGGGGTTTAGTTGCTTCAATCTGTTTGCTGCACATTTCGCTTTAGATTTTCCAACATCATCAATAGTATATAAAATTTGACGTTGTAGATTGGTAACATCTACTGTATCTCCATCTACAATACCAATGGTTCCAACTCCAGCAGCAGTTAAATATTGGAGAATTGGGCACCCTAATCCACCAGCACCAACCACCAATACTTTGGCTTGTTTTAACTTTTCTTGACCTTCTACACCTATTTCATCTAACAATAAATGACGACTGTATATTTTTTGCTCGCTTTTGCTTAACATATTCTTTATTTAAAAGCTTCCCAATCTTTCCAAACAGGTTCTAATCCTTGTTTTTGAAGCATTTCTGCAATATCTTCAGTTGGCCTTTCATCAGAAATTTCAAATTGTTCTAATGTCTGCGGATCTACTGTATATCCTCCCGGATTAGTCTTAGATTCTGCACTTATGGAAGTAATGCCTAAATGCACAATATTATTTCTAAACGTTTCACTTTCTCGGGTTGATAATGATAATTCTACGTCTTCATCTAGCAACCTAAACGCACAAATAGTTTGTACCAAATCTTTATCGGTCATTTCTACCTTAGGCTCTAACCCACCACTGTGAGGACGTAGTCTAGGAAAAGAAATAGAGTATTTAGTTTTCCAATAGGTTTTTTGTAAATATTTTAAATGTAGTGCTGTAAAAAAACTATCGGCTCTCCAATCTTCTAAACCAAATAATGCTCCTAAACCTATTTTATGAATTCCTGCTTTACCTAATCTATCTGGGGTATCTAAACGGTAATTGAAATTTGACTTTTTTCCTTTAGGATGATGTTTTTTATACTCTGCTCTATGATAGGTTTCTTGGTATACCAAAACGGCATATAAACCAGCTTCAATAAGTGCTTCGTATTCTTCTTGATTTAATGGTTGAACTTCAATAGTAATATTAGAGAACTTATCATTTATGAGTTCAATAGCATGTTTGATATATGGAACACCGACTGTTTTATTTGCTTCACCTGTTACCAATAAAATATGATCGTATCCTTTCTCTTTTATGAACTCAACTTCTTTGATGATTTCAATATCAGATAGGGTTCTACGTGGAATCTTATTAGTCATACTAAATCCGCAGTAAGTACATATATTTTGGCATTCATTAGACAAATACATTGGAATATACATTTGTATGGTATTCCCAAAACGCTTTTTTGTGATGGCTTTACTTTGAATGGCCATTTGCTCTAAATAAGGTTGGGCCGCAGGAGATAACAATGCCTTAAAATCTTCTAAATCTCTTTTGGTTTTATTTAAAGCGTACTCCACATCTTGAGATGTTTTAGCATTTATGTTTGCTAAGGTTTCATCCCAATTGTAAGTATCAAATATATCCTGAAAGCTTTTTTTAGCCTTTGGCTTTTGGTTTTTGGCTATTGGTTTTACGTCTTCCATTTTATTTTAGTTTTTGATGAAATGCGTTTAACATTTTTCTAATACTAATAATTTCATCATTAAGTTCTTTAAATTTATCCTCTGGAATATACTCCAAATCAAAAGAAAAACGAATTAGATATTCAGTTTCAGCTGCAGAGCCAGAGGCAATATTTATAAAATAAGCAAACTCTTTTTGAGAGTTTCTACCAGAACCTTCTACAATATTGGTTGGAATTGAAAGTGACGCTCTTCTTAACTGAGAAACTATTCCATACATTTCTTCTTTAGGAAAAGATTTAGTTATCGTATAAACTTGTAAAGTAAGTTTATGTGATTTTTTCCAGATTTCGTATTTGTTATAGTCTCTCATAATCCTAAAGGCTAAAAGCTAATCACTAAGAGCTAGTTTAAAAAACTAGTTAACGGGCTACTTGCCTCTGCGTGTTGTTTTATACTTGCTAATTTTGCGTTGTATGCCATTCTACCTGCTTCAACAGACATTTTAAAAGCTATAGCCATTTCAACAGGATTTTGAGACACTGCTATGGCTGTATTTACCAAAACAGCATCGGCTCCTAATTCCATAGCGTAAGCTGCATGAGAAGGAGCTCCAATACCGGCATCTACAATGACTGGTACATTACTCTGCTCAATGATAATTTCTAGAAAATCCAAAGTTTTCAAACCTTTATTAGTCCCTATTGGCGCTCCTAAAGGCATCACGCATTGTGTTCCTACTTCTTCTAGTCTTTTACACAATACAGGGTCTGCATGAATATATGGCATTACTACAAAACCTAATTTCACTAATTCTTCGGCAGCTTTTAAGGTTTCTATAGGGTCTGGTAACAAATATTTTGGATCTGGATGAATTTCTAACTTAATCCAGTTAGTCTCTAAAGCTTCTCTTGCTAATTGTGATGCAAAAATGGCTTCTTTAGCATCTCTAACTCCAGAAGTATTCGGCAATAAATTGACATGCGGCTGATTGATACTTTGCAGCATCTTATCTTGCTCATCTTCAACATCAACACGTTTTAATGCTACGGTTACCAGCTCGCTTTCTGAAGCTAATATAGCTTTAGCCATCAAGTCATTAGAGCTGAATTTCCCAGTACCTGTGAATAATCTTGAATTAAATTCTTTATCAGCTATTTTTAATATATCGTTCATTGTATTAATTTTTAAAGCTGTAACGTTGCTCCATAGCACTTCCAGCATTTAATAATTGATGAAACTCTTTGATTTTATTGAAATCTTTGGTAATCTCTCCAGATATAGCTATACCATGAATACCTGTAGTTAATAACTCCGTAACATCTGTAGTAGTGATACCTCCTATGGCTATAATTGGCATTTCAGATTTCAAAGCTTCAATAATAGTTAAGTATCCATTTTTTCCTAAAACAGGACTTAAATTATCTTTAGTGGTTGTAAATCTATAGGGTCCTAAACCTATGTAGTTCACATTTTTATCTATTAATGCATTACAATCATCTAGAGTGTTTGCTGTTCCTCCAATAATTTGCCAACTTTTTAATTCTTTTCTAGCAATTGTTGGACAGGTATCTGTTTTACCCAAATGAATGCCATCTACATTCACTTTTTTAGCAATTTTATAATGGTCGTTTATAATCAATCTGGTTTGGTAATGACTTGTAATGTCTCTGGCTTCCTCAGCTGCTTTTAGCATCTTTTTTTCTGAAAGATTTTTTAACCGCAATTGTACCAATTCAGCTCCATATTGACATGCTTTCTGAATATTTTCCAAATGCTCTTTTGCATTGGCTCCTTGTGATATATAATGTAATTTGTTTATAACAGCCATTAGACGCTTTCCTTTAAATTTGATTGATGAACACCTAACAAGGTTTCATTTGAATTTAAAAATTGCTCGGTATAATATTTTGCTTCTCTCGCAGCATCTTCTAATTCTATTTCTAACGCAATGTTACTTGCAAGCGCAGAAGATAAAACACAACCACTGCCATGTTTATCAAAAACTTGTCTTGCTCTTGGTTCTATGTTAGTTTGAACAATTCTATTATGATATAATACATCCCAACCTTTTTTATCGGTTCTATGTCCGCCTTTTAAATAGATATTAGTTTTTTCTGAAATATGCTCAATAGTTTCCTCTATATCTTTTTCTGGATACAGCAATTCAATCTCCTCATAATTAGGTGTAATGAGATAACATTTATCCCAAATAACGTCAAATAATTCTTGGTTTTCAGTGGAATGAAAATCGAAACCTGCTGTTGCCTTTATTATAGGATCTACAATAATTTTAATGTCTGAATTTAGAGCGTGTAGCTTATTTAAAATTTTCAATAACACACTCCAACTTTCTACAATACCAATTTTAACTACTGAAATTTCAAAACGTTCAAATAAGGTCTCCATTTGAGAAATGATTACATTGACTTCAGTCCAAAAACAACTTTTAAAATCGATATCATTTTGAACAGTAATAGCGGTACATACCGAAAGCCCATAGAAACCATGCGCTTCAAATGTTTTAACATCCGAAGTTAAGCCAGCTCCTCCTGACGGGTCATGACCTGCTATGGTTAGTATGTATTTATGTTCTTTCATGCTATCGCTTGGTGATTGAGGCTCTCGAAATCACGGTCACTTCGAGAACCTCAGTGACCATTTTATATATAACTTCTTGTTTGAGTAAAATAATTCCTCATTAACTTAAAATCAGAAATAGGGTTTTTACTATTCCAAACACCTCCTAAAACACCAACACCTTTAAAACCTAACTTTGTAAATTCACTTAAATTTTCAGTTGTTACACCTCCCATACCCACTATTCTTTTATTTATATGGTTAACATCAAATCCACGACCTTGATATCCTTGTTTTGAAATAGATGAAAATACAGGACTTAATAAATGATAATCAAATTCAAAATCACAATTTTCTAATTCTTCTGGTTCATGAAAAGAACTACTGATAGTTTTGCCATACATGTTATTCAGCTTAACAAAATAATCGGAAGGGGTATCTAAACAATCTCTTCGTTTTTGTTCTTGAAAATGAATTCCTTTTAATGAATATTCATCAATTAACTCATGAAAATAGTGCGTTACAATTAGATTATGATATTTTGAATCGATTAGATTTAGATAATCACAATATTCTTCGTAATTCTTATTTGGTTTTCTTAAATGATAGTACTGTAACCCTTCTTGAAACAACTGATTAAGTATTTCAAGTTCATTTTGAACATCGTTTTCTGGTGCTATTAGAACAATCATTTTTATTATTATCAGTTCAAATGAATTTGATAAATGGAATGATTTAAATTTTTATCAAGAAGTTCTCGATACAATTTTTCATTCCTCAAAATCACTCGAACTGACATAAATTATATTGATTAATGATAAATCTCAGATCCTTTTTCTTTAAACTCTTCTGATTTCTCTTCCATTCCTTTTGCAAAAACTTCAGTGCCTTCAACTTTATTTTCGGCTGCAAAGTCTCTAACTTCTTGTGAAATTTTCATAGAACAGAATTTTGGCCCACACATAGAACAGAAATGTGCAATTTTAGCACCATCAGCTGGTAACGTTTCATCATGGAACTCACGTGCTTTTTCTGGATCTAACCCTAAATTAAACTGGTCTTCCCAACGGAACTCAAAACGTGCTTTACTCAATGCATTATCTCTGTGCTGTGCTCCCGGATGCCCTTTTGCTAAATCGGCAGCATGGGCAGCTAATTTATAAGTCACCACGCCTTCACGCACGTCATCTCTGTTTGGTAAGCCTAAATGTTCTTTTGGTGTTACATAACATAATACGGCACAACCATACCAAGCAATCATAGCAGCTCCAATACCTGATGTAATGTGGTCATAACCTGGTGCAATATCTGTTGTTAAAGGCCCTAATGTATAGAAAGGTGCTTCATCACAAACTTCTAACTGCTTGTCCATATTCTCCTTAATCATGTGCATTGGCACGTGACCTGGTCCTTCTATAAAACACTGTACATCATGCTTACGAGCTAATTTTGTTAATTCTCCTAAAGTTTCTAATTCTGCAAACTGGGCTTCATCATTAGCATCTGCAATAGAACCTGGACGTAAACCGTCTCCAAGAGAGAATGCTACATCATACTTTTTAAGAATTTCACATATATCTTCAAAATGCGTGTACAAGAAATTTTCTTTGTGGTGTGCCAAACACCATTTTGCCATAATTGAACCACCACGAGATACAATACCTGTAACACGCTTAGCTGTCATTGGTACATAACGCAATAATACACCTGCGTGAATGGTAAAGTAATCAACTCCTTGTTCTGCTTGTTCTATTAAAGTGTCTTTAAAAATTTCCCAAGTTAAGTCCTCAGCAACTCCGTTTACTTTTTCTAAAGCTTGATAAATTGGCACTGTACCAATTGGCACCGGCGAGTTACGGATAATCCACTCACGAGTTTCATGAATGTTTTTACCTGTTGATAAATCCATGATGGTATCTGCACCCCAACGACATGCCCAAACTGCTTTTTCTACTTCTTCTTCTATTGAAGATGTCGTAGCTGAATTACCGATATTGGCATTGATTTTCACCAAGAAGTTTCTACCTAAAATCATAGGTTCACTTTCAGGGTGGTTGATATTATTTGGAATAACTGCACGACCTCTGGCTACTTCTGAACGTACAAACTCTGGTGTGATTTTTTTAGGAATGGATGCACCAAAATCTTCACCAGGATGTTGTTTTGCTAATTCCGTCATTTCATCAATCTTCTGATTTTCACGAATAGCAATATATTCCATTTCTGGTGTAATAATTCCCTGTTTAGCATAATGCAATTGTGTTACATTCTGCCCTTCTTTAGCACATAAAGGTTTTTTTAAATGCTCAAAACGCAAGTGATCTAAACTATCATTATTTAAACGCTCATTACAGTATTCAGATGAAAATTGGTCTAACTGTTCAACATCACCTCTATCTTGAATCCATTGTTCACGAATGCGCTCAATACCATTATGCACATTTATGTTTTTATTTGGGTCTGTGTAAGGACCAGATGTATCATAAACAGTTACAGGTTCATTTGATGTTAACTTCCCTGTCATTGAATCTTTTGTGTCACTTAAGGCGATTTCACGCATTGCCACACTTATATGTGGATGAATGTCTCCTTTTACATAAATTTTCTTTGAATTAGGGAAAGGCTTTCTTGTAATCATCCCCTGGTTTGGTGCAGTATCCTTTTGTTTCATCTTTTATTGTGTTTAGTACGCAGTTCGTTTAATTTAATTTTGATTTATAAGCTCTTAGCCTCCTTGTGTAGCTTTAATAATGAGCACATCATCACCTTCATTTAAAATTTCTTCAGACCAATTATTTTTAGGTATTATAGATTGGTTTATCGCCACCGCAATACCTTGATTGGGTTGTTTTAAATCATGTAACAATTGCTCAACTGAAAAGGCTTGAGAAATCTGTTTCGCTTTATTATTAACTTTAATTGTTATCATTAAATTAGTCTCTTAAATGATAACTTTAGGAATACCTTGTTGAAGAAGTATGGTTTTTTGAAAACCTATTATTATTTCTAATAAATTTACTTTTCCCTACGTAAGTGCTAACTTAATCAGGTTCAAAGGGTAAATCTCAGTTAATCTTGTTATTATACAAATTAACACCCCTAAAGTTTATCTGTGCAAATATAACCAAAAATAAAAACGTGACCTATTCTTCATAATCAATAAGCGTTTTACTAATCTATATTTGGCTTTTTTCTATTTACTTTTTTTTCAGATTGTTTTTTTTTATTATTCAAACGCCTCTTAACAATAGATTTAGGCACTTTTGTTGGAATACGTTTTTTGTGTACAACTAATGAATTCTTGATTAATATTAAGAATCTTTTTATTACTAGTTCTTTGTTTTTAAATTGACTTCTGGTTTCATTACATTGAAGCATGAGAACGCCTTCTTTAGTTAATCTATTTTGAAGTTTTAAAAAAAGCAACTGTTTCTGTTCATTGGAAAACACAACAGAATTAGATAAATTAAAGTTTAATTCTACTTTTGTTGCTACTTTATTTACATGCTGACCACCGCTACCAGAACTTCTAACTGCTTTAAAAGACAATTCCTTTAATAATGCTGCTTCATTAAACATTATTCTACTTGATGTGCAGGTTTTAATAAATCATTTACTGTTTTTACAGGATTGAAAGTTTCTAAAGGCACCTCAACAAAAATAGAAATCCAATCTGCCATACTACCATTCCATAACCCAGGAAGCTCTAAAGCTTTTATATCTGCCCCATTCTGTGTTTTCATAGTAATAAAAGCAGCTTCGTAATCTACATAGTCTTTAAGATTAAACTTTTCTCCTTTATAATTTCTTACTGCACAAACTAAATCTGTTGGATTGAAATGCGTTGCTTTATAAACAATGCCTTGTTGATCTTTATTACTGAAATTAATTTGAGCAAACTCAACAATTTGAAGTGAAAAGTTTCCATCTTTATCTTTTACCCAAAAAGGACCTCCTCCTGGTTGCCCTTCGTTTTTAACCATTCCACACACTCTAATTGGTCGGTTTAGTTTCTCTCTTAAATAGTTTTTCTTTTCTTCAGGAGTATAATCATCAAAATCTCTTGTAAGCGCCACATTTAATCTATGTATTAAAAAAAGCGCCATGATTTTAAAATCTTCCTCGTCACAGTCTGCATTAAGCTTGTTTAAATAGTTAAACACTTTTTCTTGAACGTCTAAAAGCACACCTGCTAGAAGTTTTTTATATTCTGAAATAGATACATTCTTATCGGCTACAGTAATGTTATCTATATTTTTAATAAAAATAAGATCATTATCTAAATCGTCTAGATTTTCCAGAAGCGCTCCATGTCCTGCTGGTCTAAACAGTATAGTGCCGTCTGCGTTTCTATAAACTTTGTTATCTGATGTTAATGCTACGGTCTCGGTTTCTTCTTTTTGATAGGAATAAGACACATTAAAAGCAACTCCAGTTTCTTTGGTTAATTGTTTACTAGCTTTCTCAAATTCGGTTTTAAAATAGTCATGATGTTTTTCTGAAACTGTGAAGTGAAGATTGGCTGTTTTATTTGATGAAGCATAAATTGTAGATTCTAATAAATGTTCTCTAAAAGCCGTAACCGATACATGTCCATATTTATGAAACGGCAACAATCCTTTAGGGAAAAAACTATAGTTTAAATCGTCTTCGCCTAACATAGTTTTCACAAAGGCTAAACTTTTTTCGCTTTCAGATAGTGTTTCATATTTAGAATTAGTCGTTTTGAGTTTTCCAACTATCTCATCATAAAATGGAAACGCTTCTAAATTCGAGAAAAATGTTTTTATTAAATCGTCACCTTGTCTTTCAATAAAAGCTTCAATAGTTTCATTATCTGGGTTAAAAGTAGATAAAAACTGAAATAAAAACTTAAACATTCTAGTTGCAGCTCCAGAAGCAGGTACAAATTTTAAAATAGATAACGCTTCTTTTTTACTTTCATAAAAATTGATATACTTTTTTGTTTCTTTTTCATTAAAACCCTCAATTCCTTTATCGATAGTAGCTGCTGCCAACAATTTAGAATAAGACATTCCGTTTTTTAATCTATCAATTTGACTATTAACTTGATCTAATGTTATGCCTTTATTATGTATTTGTTGAATATCATTTTCAGTAAACATTCCCTTTCTTTTTTTAGACTTAGCGCGTTTATAAAATTAGGATATCAATATAGTTAAAATATGTAACTCGTAAGGATTTTCATTATGTTTTTTTAAATAAAAAGCGTTATAATTTGCTACTTAAATATATTCAAAAAAAGACTCATTTTCTTCAAAAGCAGTACCTATTACAACCATATTTGCGCCATCTGCATAAGCCTGTTCTAATTGTTTTTCAGTTCTTATTCCACCACCTACAATTAAAGGAATATTCACCTGAGCTTTCACACTTGCTATTATATCTTGAGAAACCGAATTTAAAGCACCACTTCCCGCCTCTAGATAGATTAGTTTCATACCTAAAAATTCTCCTGCCTTAGCGGTATCAACTATATTTTGAATATTATCTTGACATAAAGGTTTTGTTCTTGTAACACGCTCAACTGCTGTTTCTTTACCACTTTCAATTAATATATATCCTGTTGAAATTATTTCTAAACTTGTATCTTTTAATTTAGAAACGGCTTTTACATGTTTTCCAATAAGATATTCTGGATTTCTACCGGAAATTAGAGATAAAAATAAAATAGCATCTGCCTTATCAGTTATTTGGTTAGTATCTCCAGGAAATAAAACAATAGGAGTATTGGTGTGCTTTTTAATTTCTTCAACTAAAATATCTGTCACTTTTTCATTAACAGTACTGCCTCCAACAAATACGTGTGTTGTTTTAGATCCATTCAATTTAGAAATAAAAGATGGCACATTATCTATTTCCATTTTATCAGGATCTATTAAAACAGCAAGTAATTGCTCTCCTTTTGAAACGGAAGTTTGTATATTTTGATAAATTGAATTCATTTAAGCAAGAGCATAGGCACAAGAAAAACCTTCAAATTCTAAAAAATGAATATCGTAACGGTATTTCTTATTTTCGTAATCAATCCAAGCAATGGTTTCTTGATCTTCTACATTAAAAGGAATAGCTAAACAATGCTTTTTAAAACTCAACCCAGGTGTTGAAAAAAGTTTATATAGCGATTCTTTTACACACCAGATCAAGGTTAATTTTTTGATATAATCAGATTCAATTTCGTTTAAATAGTCAGTTTCATAATCAATAAACTTATGCGCTATTAAAGTTATTTTATCGCGCTGTTTTTCTAAGTCTATCCCAACAATAGCATCACTTACTATCATTGCTGAAAAGTTGAAAGAATGTGTTATTGAAATTTGCTTTCCATCTTTTAAATAAGGTTTACCACAATCATCATAAATTAAGTCGGCATCTGCATAACCAAATTCTTTTAGTAAATGACGTACACTTAAAAAGCCTCGTTGATGCATTTCACTTTTCATACCATTAACACGATTTAAACTATAACCTGTTAATTTTAAAGGCTCTATGAGCTCGTTATAAGATTCGGTAATCTTCCAAATTTTAACACAAGTTTGTGAATTGGGTATAATGGTTTTATAAAGAGGCATTTATTTTCTGAAAGTTATTGGTTATCTTTGCAGTCCAATATTTAGACCCACAAATATAACAATATGAGTACAAAAACAGTTGCTTACGTTCCTAATAAGGTTAAAGATATTTCATTAGCTGCTTGGGGAAGAAAAGAAATAGAATTAGCCGAAGCTGAAATGCCAGGTTTAATGAGCTTACGTGAAGAGTATAAAGACTCTCAACCTCTTAAAGGAGCGCGTATTGCTGGTTGTTTACACATGACCATTCAAACTGCCGTATTAATTGAAACATTACAAGCTTTAGGTGCCGAAGTGACTTGGAGTTCTTGTAATATTTTTTCAACGCAAGATCATGCTGCTGCTGCCATTGCAGATGCAGGAACTGCAGTTTACGCTTGGAAAAACATGAACGAAGAAGAATTTGATTGGTGTATTGAACAAACTCTATTCTTTGGAGAAGACAAAAAACCATTAAACATGATTCTTGATGATGGTGGAGATTTAACTAATATGGTTTTAGATAAATACCCAGAATTAGTTGGAGACATTAAAGGTTTAAGTGAAGAAACTACAACAGGAGTTCACCGTTTATATGAGCGCGTTAAAAATGGCACGCTACCAATGCCTGCTATTAATGTGAATGATTCTGTTACAAAATCAAAATTTGACAACAAATACGGATGTAAAGAAAGTGCTGTAGATGCTATTAGAAGAGCTACAGACTTAATGTTAGCAGGTAAACGTGTAGTTGTTTGTGGTTATGGAGATGTTGGTAAAGGTACTGCTGCTTCATTTAGAGGTGCAGGTAGTATTGTAACCGTTACTGAAATTGACCCAATTTGCGCTTTACAAGCTGCAATGGATGGTTTTGAAGTAAAACGCTTAGAAACTATTGTTGGAAATGCTGATGTAGTTATCACTACAACTGGAAATAAAGATATTGTACAAGGAAAACATTTTGAAGCTTTAAAAGACAAAGCTATTGTTTGCAACATTGGGCATTTTGATAATGAAATTGATATGGCTTGGTTAAACGCTAACTATGGTGATACTAAAATTGAAATTAAGCCACAAGTAGATAAATATACTATCAATGGTAAAGATGTTATTATTTTAGCTGAAGGACGCTTAGTAAACTTAGGCTGTGCTACTGGTCACCCTAGTTTTGTAATGAGTAACTCATTTACTAATCAAACATTAGCACAAATTGAACTTTGGAACAACTCTGAAGCTTATGGAAATGATGTATACATGTTACCTAAACACTTAGATGAAAAAGTTGCAAAATTACACTTAGCTAAAATTGGTGTAGAGTTAACAGAATTACGTGAAGATCAAGCTGAGTATATTGGTGTAACTGTTGAAGGTCCTTACAAACCTGAGCATTATAGATATTAATTGTCATTGCGAGGAGCTTGCGACGTGGCAATCTCCCTCTTTAAACAAAACTAAATTTACAAATCCCAAGCAGCAATGTTTGGGATTTTTTTAATACTTCTCGATAGTTCTGCTGAGCAAAGTCGAAGTACAATTCCTCATACTTCGGAATCACTCGAAGTGACGAACGTCAAATTATTTCTAGCTTGTTGAAACCACTAACTCTTCATTAAAAATCCATTTTCTAATTAATTCCTTATTTGATGTGATTTCAGCAAATACATAAATACCTGAACCAAAACAAGGCGAGGTTTCAGCTAATTCAATCATTACTTTATTATCATAATAACTTGAATGTAAAAAATATAATTCTTCGTCTTTTATAAGAAGATATCCAACATGGTTATCTAATCCCACAAAGTAAATGCCATCATCATAAACTTCATTAAGCTTATTTTTTAATTTTGAAAAGATTAGGTTAGAAAAGATTTTTAACTCAGACTTATTCTGCAAAGTTTTAGCTTCATTAAGTCCAGCTTGTTGTGCCATTCTATATCTATTCAAATTAAAGCCTAAATGTTTTAAGGTAGTAGACACAAAGTAACCACATGCAATTTCTCCTTCATTTGGTATATTAGTATGACCATTAAAATCCCAAGGAGTACCATACCAATGAGGCATAATGTCATTCAATAATTTAGAATATAAATATTGTGAAACGGAATCAATTGATTTATTAGAGTTTGATTCATATAAACGTTTAAAATATGTTTTATCTATTGTCACACCGTTCTTAATACTATTGTAATTTCCTTTGGGTTTAAAATTAATTCCAAGTTTTAAACTATCTATTGAATAAGCTTTATTTTCATTAATTTCACTTAATTCAATATTATTAGATTGAATGCTTACAATTTGTTTTTTAGTTTCTGGAGGTTTACAAGAAACTATTTCAAATAATAAACAAACCATTAAAACTCTATGCATATTAATATCCTGTTACCAATAATCTTCTTGATCCATTAATTCCACATTTCTGATACTTATTATAAGCTTGAGCAGCTCGTTCTCTAATTTGAGTACCAGTTTCATCTTTAATCCATCCATCAATAGCCCAATTTAAAGTATACACTTCTGGAGACATTAATCCTGTTGACCATACTATTGGATTTGCTTTTGTTTCTTCTAAATAAGGTTTAAAATAATCTTTGCTAATGCAGGCTAAAATTATAGCATCTCTTTTGTCATCATTAATGGGTTTAAAATCTCCCGAAACAGAGAATTCCATAAGTCCGTTGTGCCCAACATAAGCAACCAAATCTGCAGCACCTCCAAAAGGTTTTTGTTCTACAGTTTCAGGATTTCTTCCTGCAGATGCTTCTAAGAAGTCTGTAATAGTTTGTTTGATAAATTTACCATCGTAAGCATCTGCTAATAAATATGTATCGGTATTATTATGCTTAAATAATGCTCTTTCTAAAATATGCTTATTTGGATTCTTTTGTGTAGAAATTAAACTCCAATCTTTACTTCTTTTAAAATGTGTTTTAACTCCATAAAGTGCTCCCCAGTATAAATTATTAATTGGGTCTTGACCATTTCCTAATTTTGTAGAAACAGGTACTATACCTTGGTTTTCATTATCACAAAGCGCAACAAATACGTGAATAAATTTAGGCTTGGTCTCATTTTGAGAAAAACCAAACCAAAAAACCAATAAAAAGAAGACGCAAGAAAATTGTTTCACGTTTTATATAACGCAAAAAATTAAAAGAAAATATATAATATTTAAACTTTAACCACTTATCCTAATATTCCTTTTCAAAATACCACCAAAGACTAGAATCTATTGATGATTTCATTCTATTAATATCTACATTTTCTTTTAGAAAAACCGTTAAGTTTTCACCAACACGGTTACGTTCTACGCTTTTTCTAATTTCAATAGAATCTATTTCATTAAAGTGATCTAAATGTTTTTTTATACGTTCGTCTAAAGACACATCGCCTAAAAAAATTTTAATAGTAGGTTGCATTGGGGAGTTCCTAATTTCTGATCTAAATGGAAGCATACCTGTTAATTTTTAAGTGAAACACAACAATAATTGCAAATGCAATAGCCTAATTTAATAAATTCTTTAATTAATATCAATAAAAAAAGCTCTTATAAAATTAAAAAGAGCTTTTAGATGTGTCAAAAAAATTAAACTACTCAAGTAAATTGAGTTTCTTTAAATCGTGAAAGAAAAAAGATTTATCATCATTCATGCTTACAAATAAGCCGTTTGGAAATTTATCTCCCAAAGACATAGTAGTGACTTCACAGCCATCTGTTCCTATTGTTCCTAAATTAATTTCCTTTAAAAATGCATTGGTATTAACGTCAAAAATGTTAAACGTTCCTGCTTGCTGATTAGATACAATTAAAAATGACTTTCCTGGATAATTTGCAATAGCTATCCCTTCAATATCTTCTTTAAAATAATCGCCACCAAAACAATAAATTTCTTTATTACCTTTAGATGGTTCTGCATGGTATTTTCTAATACAATGCCCTTCATCAGAATAATACACAATACCTTCTTTATTGTTTACAGCAATTGCTTCAATTTCTTTTTTACCGCTAAACTCTCCAAACTTCCTAACTAGTTTAGAATTTACCCCTAAACTATCTGATAAGAATTCATATTGATATAAATACTCATTTTTAGGACCTGTTTTTCTGCCTACAATAGCATAAAGTTTATTTGATTCTGAAGATTTATATAGCGCAATCCCCATAGGTAAATTAGCTTCTGGCTCTGTAGCATCTTCAAAAACCTTAAAACCACCATTATCTAATGGTTTCATATCTGGTACAGAAAATAAACGTATTTGTTGACGCTCTCTTTCTGTAAAAGCAATGACATCAACTTGGGTGGAATCATTTAATTGAAAATCATATTCTAAATCTACATTATTAGGACGCATTAAACCCCTAATAGTTTTGTCTTCAATAATTTTCCCGTCTAAATCAAAGGCATAAATAGCACCTTCAGTATTTTTATCAGTACCAAAAACGATACTTTTAGAAGCATCGTTTTTGCTTATCCATATAGCAGGATCATCAGTATCATGTAACGTCTTTTCTGTAATAACATCTGGTGCAATTACAGGCAACTTCTTCCCACATGACACTAATACTAATCCAACTATAATTAAAATTCTATTCATCATAGATGTATTATTTCTTTTTAAATAAATCATATTTCAAACCAAATGTCATACGTCTTCCGTAGTACTCAGCTTGCATAGTTCTATTAGAAACACCTTGATAATAACGTAATGGTTGATCTGTTATATTATTTAAATCAAAATACATACGTAAATTATCATTGAATGCATAAGATGCATTAAAATCTAATAAAAACTGCTGATCATAATACCTGTCTTCCCATTTATTTCCTCCTACTTCATCTACATAAGCATCTGAAAAATTAGCTGATAAACGTACGTTTAATTTTTTACCACTATACGCTAAAGATCCATTAAACATATTTGGTGTAGTACCTGGTAAATCTACATCCGTTCTTTCTTCGCCATCGCCATTTTTAATCCCGTCTGCATCAGAAGTTAAGTATGTGTAGTTAAGCATTACACTTAAATTTTTAAGCACTCCTGGTAAAAAGTCTAAGTTACGTTGAAAAGAAAACTCCGCTCCAGAAATACTAGCATCATCGCCATTTTTTGGCTGGAAAACATCAAAATTACCTTGTTCTGTTACATTTGTATAAATGAAATCTTTGATCTCTTTATGAAAAATACCTGCTGAAATAATTCCAACATTTTTAAAATAGTGTTCTCCCATTACATCGAAATTCATAGATTCTGTAGCACTTAACTCTGTATTACCACGGAAAATCTCATCATCTTCGTTAACAGTTATTTCAAAAGGCACTAAATCTTGATAGTTTGGTCTTGCCAAAGTATTTGTCCAAGCAAAACGCAATACTGTATTATCATTTAAATTATATTTAAAATGAGCACTTGGTAGAATATGAACATATGCTTCTTTATCTTTAACTAATTCAGATCCTACATAATCTCCGTCTTCGTTAAACTCTAATGCAAATCCTTCACTTTCAACAGATGTATTCTCAACACGAACACCTGTTAAAACAGATAACTTATCAGTTAAATTTTGCTCAGTCATAACATAAGCCGCAAAAACATCTTCTTTAACATTAAAGTTACCACTTTCATACTCTTCTGGTAAATCTTCTTCTTCAAATAAAGATGTATTTTTAAAATCTAACTGACCTAAAAATTCTGGATCTACAAAGTTACCCGCTACATATTGGCTTCCCGCTAAATAGTCTGGGTTTGTTTTATCTACCACTGGTAATGCTGAAAAGTCATCAAAATTTGCCGTTTCTGGAGAGTATTCAAAAAAGCTATTATCTCTTACTTTTTCTTTAAGTCTTACTCTACCTCCAAACTTCACAAAACCACCATTACCAACTAAATCTACTGGTAATTTAAAATTAATGAACGTATTAATATCTTCTTCATATGTATACTGATTTTCTTCAGTAATTTCTTTTAAACTGTAATTACTTAATGCAACATCACTAGCATTAACTGGAGTTATAACTGGGAACTCAGTATCTGATAAATCTATATTGAAAGGAATTGGAACACCTCCTGAAGTTTCTTCTAATTCATAAGAAATATAACGTTCATTTAATCTTTCTTCGGAAGCTTTAGCGAATGATGTCATCCAATCAAATTCTAACTTTCCAAATAGATGCTCACCTCCTAAACTGTAGTTTTGCATACGCTGGTCTTCTAAACGCGTATTTTTATTTCTGTTGTTATCAATTCCTCCTTTAGTTTGCCTTCTAATTTCTCCTTGATAACCTAATGCAGGATTGTTTTCATCTATAAATTCAATGCTTCTATAACGTAACCTGAAACGATTTTCTCTATCGTCTCTCCAGTTATACATTGTTTTTAGAAATACTTTATTATTAGCATCAAAAGCATAATCAAAATTAACTGAAAAACTACGTCTTATACGCTGTACTAAATACGTTCTAATATCATGCTCTTTAATAAAATCTTCTTCGCTATCATCCCATTCAAATTCTATATTATCAGATCCAAAATCAGAATCGTTTATAGACGCTGAAGCCATCCAACCAAATTTACCATCCTTAGACTTATCTCCCACTAAAAAAGAGCCATTAATGATACGTTTGTCTGTAATAAAGTTGATACCAGAGCCTAATGTAGCAGCTGCTCTAAATCCGTTAGGAGATGTTCTAGTTACTAAGTTTACAGAACCACCTAAGGCGTCTGCATCCATATCTGGAGTTACAGCTTTATTAACTTCAATAAGCTGAATCATATCAGATGGAATCAAATCCATTTGTATATTTCTGTTGTCACCTTCAGCAGAAGGAATTCTACTTCCGTTTAAAGTAACAGAATTTAATTGCGGCGCTAAACCTCTTACTATAATATTTCTAGCTTCACCTTGATCTACTTGCATTGTAATACCAGGTATGCGTTTTACAGCATCACCAATATTAGCATCTGGAAATTTACCTATTTGGTCTGTAGATACTACATTAGTAATATTCTGTTTATTCTTTTGTGCGTTTAAGGCTTTTGCTTGCCCACTGTTGTAACCATTAACTATCACATTGTCTAATTCTAATGCTTTAGCTTCAATTGTGATGGTAACATTGGATGTTAAGCCTTCATTAACCTCAACTTGAGTTTCGGTATCTGAATAGCCCAAATACATAACTTTGATAGTTTTAGTTCCTGAAGGAATATTAACGAAAGTAAACTTTCCATCTGCATCAGAAATAACACCTTTGTTTTCTGATTCTATTAATACATTGGCAAAAGGAACTGTTAATCCTTTTTCGTCAATAATTTTACCTTGAATATTCCCATTTTGAGAGAATGCCATAAATGAAAACAATAAGGCAAAAAGTGAAATTAGGTAATGTTTTTTCATAATTGTTTTAATTGTTAGTTATAATTACGAAATAACAAAACCCCTTTACCAAGCTTATTAATTAAGGTTTAAGTTAACGTTATATGGGAGTAAGAAAAAATATCTAATTTAAGTTGCGTTAACATTAAGAATGGTTTTAGTAAACACTAGCTGTTTTTTGTAAGATTCTCTTTAAATTTTCATGTATTTGATTTTTAATTTTTACGCTATAAAAACTATAAAACACAAAAAACCCTTTCCGTAATTGGAAAGGGTTTTTGCAATATTATTATAAACCTTAATCTTAAGCCTCAAATGGGATTATAGATACGTAAGATTTATTATTTTTCTTTTTAGTAAACTTTACAACACCATCTACTTTGGCATGTAATGTATGATCTTTAGAAGAATATACATTCTCACCTGGGTGATGCGTATTACCTCTTTGTCTTACGATAATGTTACCAGCTATTGCAGCTTGACCACCAAAAATCTTAACACCTAAGCGTTTCGATTCTGATTCTCTACCGTTTTTCGAACTTCCGACTCCTTTTTTATGTGCCATTTTATTTCGATTTTATTTTTAACAATAAGAACTAAAGCTTAAGCTTTACCTCCATCTAATTCGTCTTGCCATTTTTTAAGTTCATCCCACTTACCTTCAGAAGCTAATTTAGCTTGAGCTGGCCAAGTGTCTGTAACATGATTACCTCTTACATTAGCAATAACTTCAGAAATTTTTTCTGGAGTAGAAGCTGCTAAATCTGCAAATGTTGCAATACCTGCTTCAGTTAATGTAGATGCTATTTTAGGACCAATACCTTCAATCTTCTTTAAATCGTCTGCTTTACCTTTTGTAGCTGCTTTTTTAGGTGCAGCTGGTTTAGCTTGAGCTTTTGGTGCCTCAGCTTTAGGAGCTTCCTTCTTTGGAGCAGCCTTTTTAGCTGGTGCAGCTTTCTTAGCGCCAGAAGCAGCAATACTTTCTATTACAATTTCTGTTAAAGCTTGACGATGACCATTCTTTACACGGTATCCTTTACGTCTTTTCTTTTTAAATACTATTACTTTATCACCTTTTAAGTGCTTAACGACTTTTGCTCCAACTTGAGCTCCGTCTATAGCCGGGGCGCCAACAGTTACTTTGTCTCCATCTGCAACTAAAAGAACATTATCGAAAGCTACTTTCTTTCCTTCTTCAGTTTGTAAACGGTTAACAAAAACTTTTTGGTCTTTTTCAACTTTAAATTGATGCCCTGCTATCTCTACAATTGCGTACATAGCGTAACGTTTTTATTAATTAAATATATTATAAATCCGCTTTTGAATCTTCAAAAGCGGATGCAAATATACTGCTAATTAATTAAATTACAAACGTTTTCTAGTGTATTATAACAAATACAATATTTGCGTGTTTTAAAATAATTAAATGAGTCATAAAAATTAAAACTAAGGTAGGGAATATAGCTTTTTACTTGTTTTATAATTAAAAAATTAAATCGATGAACTCATGAAAATTTATAGAGTATTAATCAAAGCTATATCAAGAGATATTTATAACTTTTTAAAACCTTTGCCAGAAGGAGCCGCTTATGCATTAAAAAAATAACAAATATTATGTTGGTTATTAATTATGCTTTTAATTATTAATAACCAACATATACTTTTAATAACATACTACAACTAACTATTCGGCACAATATTTCTACTATTCTTAAAAAGTTGCATAACTGCTAGCGTTGTTACAACGGTAGTAGCCAATCCCATAACAGCAACAATAAAAGTAACCATACCAATATCTACAACGTATTTGCCACTAAATGTTCCTAATAACTCTATTAAGAAACCAGGATTAATTTCTGTAGCATAAAACAAAAAGAAAACGGTAAAAAACAACGTAGCTACAAAACCTGTAACTATTCCTATTTTAAAACCTTGAGCGTAAGAAAAATTATTTGAATACTGCAATTTACTTATCCTCACAGCTTCATACACACCAAATGCTGTAATTACAGCATTAAAAAAACTAAAAGCAGGATTTATATGTTTGTTGAACAATGATAGAATCAAAAAATAAGCTACAAGAACAGCACTTGTAACGAGGCCAAACCTTACGGAAAGTGATATTTTTTTCATCTTATTTAGGATTTTTATTCCTTTTAATTTAATGAAAAAAACTGAGTTTTAGAAATTTAACCGCTGATATTTAATTATTTAGCTCTTTCTTTTGTGTGCCAAATACACCCCAATTAATATAATTACTGTTGAAATACCTTGTAAAAAACTAAACTTCTCTCCATCTAAAACTCCCCAAAAGACAGCAACAACTGGCATTAAGTATGTTACTGAAGAAGCAAATACAGGTGATGACGCTTGAATTAATTTATTGAAAAACACTTTTGCAATAGCAGTTCCAAATAATGATAAAATTACCATATAAAGTAATGCTGGTTTTAATGTCTCATTGGCAAGAACTTCTGTTTTAAAAAAACCTGTTGAAATAAGTACAATAAATGCAGGTAAAATGATGACTAAAAAATTACCTACCGTTATTGTTAGTGCATTCATATTCTGTAAATAACGCTTTAAAATATTAATATTTATAGCGTACATTAAAGTAGCAATTATAACAAAAGCTGAATACAAGTAATTTTGGTTGGGGTTTACAGACGCACCATTCATAATGAGCATTACTGTTCCTATCAAACCGATAAGAACTCCTAATACTTGCCTTTTTGTTGAATTAATCTTAAACACCAAGAAACCAAGTATAATGGTATTTAATGGTACCAGAGAATTTAGTATTGATGCTACAGAACTATCAATTTCTGTTTCGGCAAATGCAAATAGAAATGATGGAAAAAAAGTACCTGTAAGCCCTGTTAAAACAACCCAAAGCCATTCTTTGGTTTTAATTTCTTTGATTTTATTGAAGCCAATGATAAATAGAAAGATTCCAGAAAAAATAATTCTAATCGCGCCCAATTGCATAGGGCCTAACCCAACCAAGGCTTTTTTTATTAGAATAAATGAGCTTCCCCAAATTAATGATAGTATTACTAAATACAGCCATTTAATACTATTACTCATACCGTAAAATTGAAATACAAAATTGCAACATTTAACAGAATAAACCGTTAATTATTTAGTAATTTTGCAATATCACAGATTTTAATTTTACTTTAAATATTAATTAAGTGTTAATCTGTAATTAAATCGATTTTTTAATTTTTAATAACCACATATTAAAATGAACATTTTTAAAAATTTAATGGTATTAGCTGTAATGGTTTTAGCTACTGTTAGTTGTAAAAACGAAGCTAAACCAGAAGTAAAAACTGTTGAAGTTGCTTCAGAAACTTCAAAAACTTTAGACCCAAATGCTACATATGCTAAAGCAGAATTTACTATTGATGGTATGACCTGTGAAATAGGTTGTGCTAGAACTATTGAAAAGAAAATAGCTAAAATGGAAGGCGTTAAATCTGCCAAAGTAGATTTTGATAAAAAATTAGCTATGGTTGAATATAATGAGGCAAAAGTATCTACTACTTCTTTAACAACTACTGTTACTAATGTTGCCGATATTTACAAAGTGAGCGATATGAAAACAGTTAATGATTTTTCTACTGTAGAATAGTATATTTTTAAGAGTTTGAAAATATTGAAATGACAATATATACAGATTCTGAAATAAATTCAGATTAACAAAAGGCTTCTTTACAAAAAGAAGCTTTTTTATTTCCACCTAATAGTTTCCATTAAATGCATCATATCTTTTTGCAGATAGTTAGCAGCGGGTAAAATAGAATCATAATTAGGTCTTACATAAAAATACAATGAACCTGTTAAAAAATGATTTACGCTATCTGTGACGTAAAATTGTGCTGGAGACGCAACATTTCCCTTAACTTCAGATAAAACTCCGTAAACTTTACGATCTGCATTTTGATAAGGAGTCACAGGTATTTCGTCTGCTTTTTTAGTATGCTCTAAGGTAAACTTTTGAGCATCTCTTAAAAACGCATTTAAGTTCTTTTTATCGCCATTTATAGCTTTATATGTTAAGAAAATAGTCCCTTTTAAATCATTGTATTCTATGTTCACACCATAACTTTCTGTTGTAGCCGCCATTTTTTTAGATGATAGTTTAGAGGCTACTAAATTAGTTTCAAAACTAAACGGCACATCAAGATTAGCTTTTACATATTTGGTGTTAGGATAATCTAACCTTAAAAAAGCTTTTGGTTTAGGTTTATAATCTTCTTCACAAGACATAAATGCAATAACCAAAAAGAGTATTAAATATCTGCTCATTAATTAATGGTAAATTTTACAAGTTTAATTCTTTTTTTATTTAAAGCTTCAATAGTAAAAACGTAGTTTTCAAAATTTATTTTACTATTCAGCTTCGGGAAACTTCCTGATATTTCTAACACAAAACCAGCAATGGTTTCTGCTTCACCTTTGTTTTCTTCAAAAATAGTATCGTCTTCAAGCTTTATAATTCTGTAAATATCTTTTAGAGCCGTTTTACCTTCAAACACATAATTGTTTTCATCAAGTTTTGAATACTGCAAATCTTCATCATCAAATTCATCACTAATATCTCCTACAATTTCTTCAATTATATCTTCTAAAGAAATGAGTCCCGATGTTCCACCATATTCATCTACAACTACTGCTAAGTGTACCTTTTTCTCCTGAAACTCTGCCATTAAATCATCCAACTTTTTATTCTCAGGCACAAAAAATGGCTCTTTAATGAGTTTTACCCAGTTAAATTGTTTTTTGTTGATATGCGGTAGTAAATCTTTAACATAAAGCACTCCTTTTATTTGATCTATATTATCTTCATAAACAGGAATTCTAGAGTACCCATTATTAATAATTTCAGGCATTATTTCAGCATATTTCTGCTCTACATTTAAAGCAAAAATATCGATACGAGGTCTCATTACTTGTTTTGTATCTGTATTACCAAAAGACACAATACCTTGCAATATTTTTTGTTCCTCTTTAGTGGTATCCTCCTCACTTGTAAGTTCTAAAGCTTGAGAAAGCTGATCAACGCTTAAGTTAGATTTTCTTTTACCAAGTTTATTATGAATTGCTAAGGTTACACTTTGCATTGGTAAACTTATTGGCGAAAACAGTACGTCTAATACTTTTAAAGGAAATACCATAAAAGAAGCAAACTTTATGTTATTTCTACTGGCATAGATTTTAGGTAAAATTTCACCAAAAAGTAAAATAAGAAAGGTGATTACAATAACTTCTAAAACAAACTTTACTTTGGGATTAATAATATCACCAAACATAAAATCTCCTAAATAGGCAAATACTATAACTGTGGCTATATTTATAAAATTATTAGCAACCAAAATGGTAGCTAATAGTTTTTTAGGACGTTCCAAAAGCTTAGAAACTAATTGCATTCGTTTAGAGTTTTCTTCTAACCTTTCTTCAAAATCGTTTTTAGTAAGAGAGAAGAACGCAACTTCTGCACCAGATATAAGAGCGGAACAAATTAAAAGTAAAAACAGCAAAACAAATACAGAGATAATCGATATATCTACTGCTATAAATAAACTTATAAAACTCGCGGGATCAGGGTCCAAATATTTTGATATTAGTTAAACATAAAGCCTTTAAACAAGACTTTTTTATTTTTAGAACGGAAGATCATCGTTTTCATCTTGAACTGACTCATTAGCAGATTGCTGTGGCTTAGCAACTTGAGGTTGTTGCGAAGCCATATTAGCAGTATTATTTTCACTATCTTTTTTAGTAGTTAAAAACGTAAAATCTACACATTGTATTTCTGTACTGTAACGCTCATTGCCTTTGTCATCTTGCCACTTGCGAGTTTTTAGACGTCCTTCAATATATACCTTATCGCCTTTAGCTAAATACTTCTCGCAAATTTCTGCTCCTTTATTCCTAACAACTATATTATGCCATTCAGTATTAGTAACACGCTCATTTGTTTGTTTATTGGTATATGTTTCGTTTGTTGCCAAAGGAAACCTACCAACACATCCTCCTCCTTCAAAATAATGCATTTTTACCTCATCACCTAAATGCCCAATTAGCATTACCTTATTTAATGTTCCTGACATAATTATATTATTAGATTACAAAATTACTTAATTGTAACTCATTTTTAAAATTAATAAAAAAATACTACAAACGGTCGTTATTTAAAATTGAAGTTTTCAATAAAATTGCCAATTAATATAGGTACTGCATACTCATTTATTTTAGATATTGATATACCTTTTACTAAAAGGTGCTCAACATTAACAATCCAAAATTTAGTGTTTAAATGTTGATGAGATAATTTATGAATGATGCTTTCTTCGTTATAAAGTGATAATTTAAATGGTTTACCTCCTATAAGTTCATGTTTTTTAATTTCATTAGAGAAGTCTTTAAAGCTTATTTCAGATTTGGTTTCAACCAAAGGAAACTGATACAGATTTTGCCAAATACCCTTTCCTTCTCTTTGTTCTAAGATAGTGCGTTCATCTTCAGAAATAAAAACTAAAAAATTAAAGTATCTCTTTTTTACTTTATTTTTTTTGAGCTTAGCTGGCAACTCTTTTATTCTATGTTTAGCTAAAGCCATGCAAGATTTGTTAAACGGACAGGTATTACAATTTGGATTTTGAGGTTTGCAATGCATCGCACCAAACTCCATAATAGCCTGATTGAACTCAGCTGGTTGCTTTTTATCAATAAGTTCTTGAGCAAGCTGTTTGAACTCTTTAATCCCTTTTGTTGTATTAATAGGTGTATCAATTCCAAAATAACGAGATAATACTCTGTATACGTTACCGTCTACTACCGCTGTTGCTTCATTAAAACAAATAGAGGCAATAGCACTAGCAGTATAATCTCCAACACCTTTTAACTTTAATATCTCTTTATAAGTATTAGGAAACTGCCCATTTAATTCTTCTACAATATATTTTGAAGCAGCATGCAAATTTCTTGCTCTAGAATAATATCCTAAGCCTTGCCATAATTTAAGCACTTTACTCTCATCTTCTTTTGCTAAATGAAAAACAGTGGGGAATTCTTCTAAAAATTTATAGTAATATGGCAGCCCTTGTTTCACTTGAGTTTGCTGTAAAATGATCTCTGAGAGCCAAATACAATAAGGATCTTTAGTTTCTCTCCATGGGAGGTCTCTTTTATTTATTGAATACCAATTAATTACGCTTTCAGAAAATTGCATTAAAACTATTTATATGTGGCGCTAAAATAATCGTTTATAATATTAAATTTTAATGAATTAGGTTTGAAATATTGAATATTAAATCCCTATATTTGCATCCCTTAAAAAATTATATAGTAATCTAAAAATAAAATAATTAAAAATGACGAAGGCTGATTTAGTAGCAAAAATCTCTGAAAAATTAGGAATTGAAAAAGGAGACGTACAAGCAACTGTTGAATCTTTTATGGAAGAAGTAAAAACTTCATTAGAAAGCGGCGATAATGTTTATTTAAGAGGTTTTGGAAGCTTTATTATTAAGACAAGAGCTGAAAAAACTGGTAGAAATATTTCAAAAAATACTACTATTAAAATTCCTGCGCACAACATTCCTGCATTCAAACCTGCTAAAGTTTTTGTTGAAGGAGTAAAATCTAACGTAGAAGTAAAGTAATAAACGTATTATAAAATAAAGTATTAATTTAAAAAACACTATTTATGCCAAGTGGTAAAAAACGTAAAAGACATAAGGTAGCGACGCACAAGCGTAAAAAACGTAGACGCGCTAATCGTCACAAAAAGAAAAAATAAATCAAAAAAGTAGTTAGATTAACTACTTTTTTGGTTAATAAACGTTCTTTGAAATGAGTTCTATACAATTTGAGCTCCACGGGTTAAAATCCTGTGATTCCAGACTAACAAGACCTTAGTTTTGTTAATCTAAAAATATTGTTTAATCCATCTGTACAAAATTAGTGATCAGTCGCATTAATCAGTTATTAATTAAACTGCAAAGTGAGACTGTGAATTTAGAGAGTATGGATAAAAATTAACTTAATGGATAAAGAATTGATTATTCGTTCTAGTTCTGAAACTGTTGATTTTGCCTTATTGAAAGATGGAAAACTAATTGAATTACAAAAAGATGAAGATGATAACAATTTTTCTGTTGGTGATGTGTTTATAGCCAAAATAAGAAAAACTGTTCCAGGCTTAAATGCTGCATTTGTTAATGTAGGATATGAAAAAGATGCTTTTTTGCATTATCATGATTTAGGCCCAAAATTATTATCACTTTTAAAATTCACAAAACGTGTAAGCACAGGTAAACTAAAAGATTTTTCTTTAAGGAATTTCCCATTTGAAAAAGAGATTGAGAAAGACGGCAAAATTGTCGACGTCTTAAAATCTAATCAATCGTTATTAGTACAAATCGTTAAAGAACCAATATCTACAAAAGGCCCAAGAATAAGCTCAGAGCTTTCTATAGCCGGTAGATATATTGTTTTAGTCCCTTTTTCTAGTAGAATTTCTATTTCTCAAAAAATAGAAGATCGAGCTGAAAAAGACAGATTAAAACGTTTGGTTAAAAGTATAACACCACAAGGATTTGGAGTTATAGTTCGTACAGTAGCACAAGGCAAAAAAGTAGCCGAACTAGATAAAGATTTACAAAATTTGCTTAGTCGATGGACAGCAATGAGTAAAAAGTTACATAAAGCCCATCACCCTAGTAAAGTGTTAGGAGAAATGAATAAAGCCTCGTCTATTTTACGAGATATTTTCAATGACACCTTTACTAGTATTCATGTTAATGATGAGGAGCTTTATTATCAAGTAAAAGATTATTTGCAAGAGATTGCACCAAAGAAAGAATCAATAGTTAAAATGTATCAGTCTAAAATTCCAATTTTTGAAAAGTTTGGAATTGAAAGACAAATTAAAACGTCTTTTGGAAGAACCGTTTCTATGGCCAAAGGCGCTTACTTAGTTATTGAACACACAGAAGCATTACATGTAGTAGATGTAAATAGCGGAAACAGATCTAACAAAGCCAATAACCAAGAAGAAACAGCACTTGAAGTAAATTTAATTGCTGCTACAGAAATTGCACGCCAATTGCGTTTACGCGATATGGGTGGTATTATAGTAGTAGATTTTATAGATTTAACAAATGCTGAAAACAGGCAAAAACTGTTCAATCATTTTAGAGAAGAAATGAAAGATGATAGAGCAAAACATAAAATATTGCCTCCAAGTAAATTTGGATTGATACAAATTACAAGACAGCGTGTACGCCCAGAAATGAAAATTAAAACCAGAGAGGAAAACCCTAATGGTGTTAATGGTGCTGAAGTTGAAGCACCTATTGGTATAGTACAAAAAATAGAGCAAGATCTTGAAATATTATTGAGAAAAGACTATAAGAAGATGACTTTAAACACACATCCTTTTATAGCAGCCTTTTTAACTAAAGGTTTTCCATCTATTCGTTCAAAATGGTTTTTTGAACACAAAAAATGGGTAAAGGTTTTACCTAGAGATGCTTACACATACTTAGAATATCATTTTTTTGATAAAAATGGTAATCAAATTAAATAATTTAGAAACCCTTGCTTTTTTTTAAGTGAGGGTTTTTTTATTAAAAAATGTCTCATCTTGAAATTAAAAAACTTCATAATCTTCTTATAAAATATTCTTTAAATTCATCTAAAAATAGTGAGCCTAAAGTTCTAGTTCACTAAATTTTATAGTTTAGTTTTAAGAATTAACTAATAAAGAACGCATTGAAATAGCTCCTAAATCAAAACTATCATTGAAATATTCAATTGATTCTTTATCTTCTATTGCTCCTAACGTATACATTAATGGCAACAAATGTTCATAAGTAGGATGTGCTAATTTTGTAAGATTTCCTAATTCGTGAAAATTCACTACAGATTCAAAATCTCTATTATCAATAAATTGTTTTATTTTTTCATCAAAATCTATTGCCCAATCATAAGGTCTTTTACCATATTCTAATTTTGATAAATTATGTACAATGTTTCCGCTACCAATAATTAAAACACCTTTTCTTCTTAATGCTCTAAGCTCCTTTCCAAGTTTATAATGAAACTCAATAGGTTTAGTAATATCAATGCTTAATTGATAAACAGGAATTTTCGCTTCTGGAAACATCGGTTTTAAAACAGACCAAGTACCATGATCTAAGCCCCATTCCATGTCTTCATGAACTACTGTAGAGTGAATTTCATTAACAGTTAATTTTGCCATTTCTGGACTGCCAGGAGCAGGGTATTGTTGCTTAAACAATTCTTGAGGAAAACCACCAAAATCATGAATAGTTTTTGGAGTTGACATTGCTGTTACTTTAGTTAATTTATTTGTTAACCAATGAGCCGAAATAACCAGAATAGCTTGCGGCTCTGGTAACTGCGAACCTAAACTCTGCCATTTTTTATGAAAATCGTTCTGCACTATAGCGTTCATGGGTGTACCATGACCAACAAACATTAGTGGCATTTTATTTGAAGTTTTCAAATTATTAGATAAGGTAGAAAATGAACTGAGTTTCATAAATGATAAAGATAATGCACCTAATCCTGCTGATTTTAAAAATTTCTTTCTTTTCATTTTTGTAAAGCAAATTCAGCCTATCAAATAAATTCAATAGACTGAATTGTTTTTTAGTTATTGCTTTACAAATTGTAACTTAACTTCAATATCTACATCTTCTCCAACTGTTAATCCGCCATGTTCAGTTTTTGCATTCCAAGCTACACCATAATCAATTCTATTAAGTGTTCCTGTAATAATAAAACCTGCTTTTGTATTACCATAACCATCATTTGGTATAGTTCCTCCATAAGTTACATCTAGTATCACTTTTTTAGTAACACCTCTCATTGTTAAATTTCCCTCTAAAGCATACTTGTTTTTCTTCTTTTTCTTAAATGATGTACTTTTAAACGTTATTTTAGAATACTTCTCAGTATAAAAGAAATCTTCAGATTTTAAATGACCGTCTCTTTTAGAGTTTTTTGTATCTATAGAATTAGCATCTATTTCAAAATTAAATTGAGCGTTTGAAAAATCATCAGAGTTTGATGTTATACTTCCTGTAAAGGATTTAAACGTACCGTCAATTTCTGAAATCACTAAATGACTTACAGAAAAATTAACGCTAGAATGATTTGGGTCTAGTCCCCATGTTACAGATTGTGCTTGTATTGATAAACTTATTAGCACTGCAAAAATTAATGTGATTGTTGTTTTCATTTCTAAATATTATTTTAATTATTTAACACCACAAAAATGTTGCATACTGTTATCATAGGCATTCACATAGGTTAATAAAAAAAGAGCCTTTTCGTCTTGAAAAGGCTCTTTTTTTATAATTTTAGTTTACATCAGTCATATAACTTTTTTCTTATTCTACTTAAAGATTGGGGCTTAATACCCAAATAAGAAGCGATATAATGTTGCGGTACTCTTTGAATTATTTTAGGGTTAGATTTTATTAAGTTTAAATATCTTTCTTCAGCAGAATTTGAATAAATTCTGGAAACACGTCTTAAAGAATCTACATAAGCCTTTTGTATTAAAAGCCTAAAAAACCTTTCAATAGCTGGAATGGTATTGCATGCTTTTTCAAAATTTTCTCTACTTAATATTGTTATTTCACAATCTTCAATTGCTTCAATATTAAAAGCGGATGTTTCATAAGAGAAAAAACTAAATAAATCAGATATCCAATGATTTTCGGGAGCAATCTGAACTACATGTTTATTACCTTTTTTATCAATAGTATACGAATATAACACCCCAGAATTAACAAAAGCTATGTATTTAGACACATTACCTTCATGAATAAAAAAATCATTTTTAGAAATAGAAATGCTTTTAGTAAGTTCAAGAAATTTATTATAATCTCCGTCTGTAATAGTAATTTTTTCGGTTAAGTTATTATATAATGGTATGGTCATTATTTGTTATTACTAATAAAAGTTAGTTAGTATAATTCAAAAATCATTCTCTATATTATTTGTATTAAACCCATACAATTACTTCAATTTCTTTTTCTTGATCTAATTTACATTTTTTTCTAACCTCAGCTTTAATTGGTAATAAATACAGCTTCGTTTTAGAATCAAACCAAATGGACGTTTTCCATTCAAACTCACCTATTTGTGCAATTACCTTCATTCTTCCCCAACCTTCTTCTTGCCATTGAAAATGAGCTCTTATCTCTTTAGATGTATCTTTAGGTAAAGACACAAAATGCCAACCTCCATCTCCGTCATACTTCCACATTTTGGTTAGGAATTCATATTTTACTTTACCATCCATAATATTAAATTATTAAGGTGCCGGATTTGGTATTGCACTATGTACTGCTTCAATTTCATATAATATTTTATCTGAAAGAGTTACATTAATACTATCAATATTTTCTTTTAACTGCTCTAAATTAGTAGCTCCAATTATGGTGCTTGTTACAAATGGTTGCTGATTGATAAAGGCTAAACTCATTTGTGCTAAACTAAGCCCATTGCTTTCTGCTACTTCTAAGTAACGCCTTGTAGCTTCTGTTGATTGTTCACTACTATATCTAGCAAATCGTGGATGAATTGCTAATCTCGCATTGTCTCTAGCAGTTCCCTTAATATATTTTCCTGAAAGCACCCCAAATGCCATTGGAGAATAGGCTAATAAACCTACTTTTTCTCGCACTGATACTTCAACTAATTCATATTCAAACAAGCGATTAAGTAAAGAATACGCATTTTGAATAGTAATTGGTCTTTGCAAATTATTGTCTTTTGCTTCTTGTAAATAACGCATAGTACCCCAAGAGTTTTCATTTGAAAGACCTATATGTCTAATTTTTCCAGACTTAACTTGTGCATTTAATTCTTCTAGTACTTCAGCAAAATTATCTTCCCATTGTGAAATTGTATTATGTGGAAAATTTCTGATTCCAAACTTATTAGTATCACGTTCTGGCCAATGCAATTGATACAGATCTATATAATCAGTTTGCAGTCTTTTTAATTCTAAATCTATAGCCTCTTTTATAGAGTCTTTACTAAATCCTGTAGTTCTTATATGTGCTGTATAATCTCCTGGACCTGCTATTTTAGATGCTATTACAACATCTTTCCTTTTTCCTGACTTTTTTAGCCAGCTTCCAATAATTTCACTTGTTTTACCTTGAGTTTCAGCATTTGCTGGCACAGGATATAATTCTGCAGTATCAATAAAGTTTACCCCTTGTTCTAAAGCAAAATCTATTTGTTGATGTCCTTCGGCTTCTGTATTTTGGTTTCCCCATGTCATAGAACCCAAACATATTTTACTAACTTCTATATTGGTGTTTGGTAATTTGGTGTATTTCATTATTACGTTTTTGACATTCCCGTAAAGGCGGGAATCTATAATTTTAAATGTATTTTTTGTTGATAATCGTAAATATAAAAACCTTTCAGGTTTTTTAAGTCCCTAAAAGGTTTTTATTATGTTAGCCTTTAATAATAATAGTATGTTGTCATTCTGAGTTTTTCAAAAAGCGTAAGAATCTATACTAAATTTAAAAGATTGTTGCGTCGTTCCTCCTCGCAATGACATACCTGTTAATTATCATTTAACAATCTAGAAAGTTCATCTAACTTAGGCGTTAAAATTACTTCTATACGTCTGTTTTTTGCTTTTCCTGTAGCAGAATCGTTAGTTGCTACCGGAGCAAACTCTCCACGACCAGCAGCTGTTAAATTCTCTGGATGAATGTTATTGTTTTCTCTAAGTATGTTTACAATAGCAGTTGCTCGTTTGGTAGATAAATCCCAGTTACCTGTTAATTGTCCACTTCCCTTATAAGGCACGTTATCTGTATGCCCTTCAATTAGAACAGCTATGTCTGGATTATCTGCAAGAACCCCTCCTAACTGCTGAACTGCTCTTCTTCCTTCTGTTCCAACTGCCCAACTACCAGAGCTGAATAACAATTTATTTTCCATAGAAACATATACTTTTCCATTTCTTTGCTCTACAGTTAATCCCTTACCTTCAAAATCTGTAAGAGCTCTTGAAATGGCATCTTTTAGCGCACTCATTGCTGCATCTTTATCTGCAATAACTTTTTCAAGTTCTGCAACTCTATTAGAACGATCTTCTAACTCTTTTTTAAGTTTTGCTAATCTTGCATTTTCAGCTGCTAAAGCTTGTTCTTTTGCCTCTAATTGCGCCAATAATTCTCTGTTTTTTTGTGAGTTTTTAGCAATAGCTGCTGAACTGTTTTTTTCAAGCGCATCGTATGATGCTTTCAAAGCATCATAGTTAGATTTGGTTGCATTATAATCTGATTGTAATTTATCTCTCTCTACTACTGCTTCATCATAGGCAGCTTGTAGTTGCTTCAATTCATTATTTGCTGCATTTTTAGCTTGTAAAAGGGCATCATTTTCATCAGAGAGTTTTCTGTTTTCGTTTTTTAAGTTGTTATATTTTGCTTCTAATTCTTTATAAACTTTAGGCGAAACACATGATGCTAAAACTACAAAGGTTAGTGCTAAAACTGAGATTCTCTTAATCATTAGGTTAGATTTTGATTTGACTGTATTTATATTATTTATCTATTTCTACTAAAATAGGGCAGTGATCACTATGCACTGCTTCAGTGAGTATAACGGCTCTTTTTATATTTTCTTGTAGTGGCTTAGAAACCATTGCATAATCTAAACGCCAACCTTTATTATTAGCACGAGCATTAGCTCTATAACTCCACCAGCTAAATTGTTGTTGTTCAGGATTTAAATGACGGTATGAATCTATAAAACCACTATCTATAAATTTACCAATCCATTCTCTTTCTTCTGGTAAAAACCCCGATACTCCCTTCATTTTTGGATTATGAATATCTATCTCTTCATGACAAATATTATAATCGCCACAAATAATAAGATTAGGAACGTCTTTTTTAAGCTTGTTTATATACTCTTGGAACATATCCATATAATCTAGCTTATGTTGTAAACGCGCATCGTTTGTACCTGATGGCAGATATAAACTCATAATTGAAACACCATTCCCACCTTCGGAACGGGCAGGGAAATCTACACGAAGATTACGACCTTCAAAATCCATAGATTCTATACCTGTTCCGTATTCTATATGACTTGGTTCAGTTTTACATAAAATAGCCACACCACTGTAACCCTTTTTCTGCGCGCTAAACCAATAATGATAGTTATAACCAGCTTCTTCAAAAACACTTAAATCTAATTGTTCTTTAAGTGCCTTAATTTCTTGTAAACAAATAACATCAGGATCTGCTGCGGTTAACCAATCTATAAATCCTTTGTTTAATGCAGCTCTAATGCCATTTACGTTGTATGATATGATTTTCATGTTTCTGTTGTGATTCTAAATTTACTTGTGCTGAATTAATTTCAGTATTTCAGAATCCCCTCTAGTTATTCGTTAGTACTAAGTGAAGCTGAAACAACACTTCGGCAAGCTCAGTGTAACAGTTCAGCTGAAACAAAACTATCTATAAATAGTTTTGTTCATTTCAGCTAAAATAAATAATACATTACTTTTACACTACCATATTAAGTGACATTTAACTATTTCTAAAAATATTTTAAGCTTATTGCAGTTTAAATATAGAATGAAGCACCTTTTACCAATACTTTTAATCCTCATTAGTTTCTTTGGTTTTTCTCAAGACCAAAATTCTAATTATAAATCTGTAAAAGTTGCTATAAAAAATGTTATTAAAATTGATAGTGTTAGTATCAATTCTAGTTCTTTTTCGGTTAACACCAAAAAAGGCGTTTTAATAGATAGTTCTTTTTATAGCGTAGATTTCCCTAAAGCGCTTTTAACGTTTAAAAAGCCTATTGAAACAGATTCAATAATTATCAACTATTTAAAATTTCCTGAGTTTTTAACGAAAACTTATAAGCAGTTAGACGAATCTATCATTGTTTCAAACAATAGTAATATTCAAACGCTTTACAAACTATCTCAACCTAATACCAATAACACATTTACGCCTTTTGATGGTTTAACCACCTCAGGTAGTATTTCTAGAGGTGTTACTATTGGTAACAATCAAAACTCCGTTTTAAATAGTGAATTAGATTTACAAATTACTGGGAAATTAAATGATAAAGTTTCTTTAAGAGCTTCAATTCAAGATGCCAATATCCCACTACAAGAAAGTGGTTACAGCCAACGTTTAGATGAATTTGACCAAGTTTTTATTGAGTTATTTAGTGATAACTGGAATGTTAGAGCGGGCGATATTGACTTGCAAAACTCTAACTCTTATTTTGCTAGTTTTTCTAAACGTGTTCAAGGACTTTCAGTGAATGCTAATCTTGGAAAAGAAACTACTCAAACCAATTTATTTGCTGCTGGTGCCATTGTTAGAGGCCAATTTACCAGAAGCCAATTTACTGCACAAGAAGGCAATCAAGGACCTTATAAATTGCAGGGACCAAATGGAGAGTTATTTGTTCTTATTGTTTCAGGAAGTGAAACCGTATATGTTAATGGTATTGCCGTAAAACGAGGTGAAGATCAGGACTATATTATCGATTATAATGCTGGTGAAATTATTTTCAACTCTACATTTCCTATTACTTCTGAAATGCGAATTACGGTAGATTATCAATTTAGCGATAGAAATTATTCTCGCTTTGTAGCTTATGGTGGCGGTAATATTACATCTGAAAAACTTAAAATTGGGGTTTCTGTATATTCTGAAAACGATGCTAAAAATCAACCTTTACAACAAAATTTATCTGAAGAACAAGTAGACATTTTAGCAAATGCTGGTGATGATAAAACACAAATGGTAGCGCCTTCTGCCATTCAGGAATCATTAAATGAAAATAGAATTCTTTATAAAAAAGAACTTATTGGTGGCGTTGAAGCATTTGTATTTTCTAACAGTCCTGATGATGAATTATTCAGAGTTACATTTACCCAAGTAGGTCAAAATCTAGGTGATTATGTTTTAAGCAATTCAAACGCCATAAATAACATTTATGAATATGTAGGAGTTAACCAAGGTAACTATGCCCCAATTGTACAATTGGTGGCTCCAACTAAATTACAAATTGCCGTTGTAAATGGCACCTATGAACCAAATGAACATACTCATATAGATTTTGAAGTTGCTGGTAGTAAAAACGATTTAAATTTATTTTCAAATTTAAATGATGATAACAATGACGGTTTTGCAGGCAAACTAAACATTGAAAAAAGTCTGGTTAAAAACGATAGCCTCTGGACCTTAAATGTTTTTGCAAATGCAGATTACATTCAAAAGAATTTCAGAACGATAGAGCGCTTATATAATGCTGAATTTTCTAGAGACTGGAACTTAATTTCTTCTAATGGCACACCAACAAACATAGACATTGGTAATCAAACACTCATGAACTCTGGTTTCAAGTTTTTTAATCCTAAAAAGGGAATTATAAATTATCAATACGAACACTTAAATTATTCTGATGCTTTTAGCGGAAATAGGCATGTAGCTAATATCAATCTTCAGTTGAACAAGTTTAGAATTAACTCAAATTCCAGTTTTCTAAAAGCCTCTTCTAGTTTAAACGAATCTTCTTTTTTACGCTCCTATAATACTGTTACTTATGGAATGAAAAAAAGTTGGATTGGTACTAGACTCTCGGTTGAAAATAATGAACAAAAAGAAGTTGCTACAAATACTTTAACTGCTTTAAGTCAAAGATTCAAATCTTATGAAGTATTTACAGGTATTGGAGACAGCACCAAAGTTTTTGTAGAAGTTGGTTATAAAAATCGTGTAAATGATAGTATTAGAAATAATCAGCTTC
The DNA here is from genome assembly GCA_947487895.1 of uncultured Flavobacteriaceae bacterium. GTDB lineage: Bacteria > Bacteroidota > Bacteroidia > Flavobacteriales > Flavobacteriaceae > Seonamhaeicola. The sequence goes on along the minus strand of CANKYF010000007.1, from coordinate 12,680 downwards.
AAAAAGTTAATACCTCTAATACGTTTTATTTAGATTCTAAACTTGTACAAAACAAGAATACTAACCTTTCATTATATGCTAATTATAGAACTTTAAAAAGTGAAGAAGCAGATGTTGATAGTGAACAATCTTTGAATTCCAGACTTCAGTATAATCAAAAGCTTTTTAAGCGCATTGTACAATGGAATACTATTTTTGAAACCAATTCTGGAACATTACCTCAACAAGATTTCACTTATGTAGAAGTGGAGGCTGGTCAAGGCACTTACACTTGGATTGATTATAACGAAAATGGCATTCAAGAACTAGAAGAATTTGAAATTGCTCAATTTCAAGATCAAGGTACTTATATTAGAGTTCTTTTACCTAATAGAGTCTTTATAAAAACCCATCAAAATAGACTGAGCCAAACATTAACTATAAATCCATCACAATGGTCTGTAAGTAAAAAGAAATCTAAAAAATTCTGGTCTCATTTTTATAATCAAACCAGTTATTTAATAGATAGAAAAATTAGAAGAGATGGTAATAACTTTAATTTAAATCCTTTTGAGAGCGATATAGATAACCAGTTAGGTTTACAATTAAACTTCAGAAATGTTTTCTTCTTTAACAGAGGAAAACAGCATTACACAGCCTCATTCACTTATTTAAATAACAGAAATAAAAATACCCTATCTGTTGGTTTTATTGAAAATAATTTAAAAAGTCATCAATTTAATTTCAATCATAAAATAACCGATAATTGGCTATTCAATTTATTAACTGCCTTTGATGAAAACGAAAGTATCAGTGAGAACTTCGCTAGTAAAAATTTCAACTTTGAAGAAACACGTTTTAATCCAAAATTGTCTTATTTATTTAATGATAATTCAAGTTTTGATATATTTTATCAATTTGCACAAAAAGATAATATTATTGGTGAACTTGAGTCCTTGAAACAACAAAAATATGGAGCATCCTTTATGTTTTCTAAAAGTGCCAAAAGTGCAATAAATGGTGAATTCAATTTCTTTTCAAATACTTTTAATGGCAACCCAAATACCCCAGTAGCTTATCAAATGTTAGAAGGGTTACAACCAGGAAAAAATTATACTTGGACATTATTAGCACAAAAGAAACTTACCAAATTTTTAGATTTAAACTTAAGCTATTTAGGAAGAAAAACTGAAACTAGCAAAGCTATTCATACAGGGTCAGTACAGTTGAAGGCTTATTTTTAAAACTAATTATAAATAGTTTTTTAACATTTTGCAAGGAAGGCGACAAGGCACGTAGTCTTTTTCTTTATATTTGATTTGTGATGGAATCAAATTTTAATATTTTCAATATAATAATAGCCGCAGGTATTATTCATGGCTTTATTTTTAGCTTAACGATAACTATAAATAAAAACCTTAAGTCTATAACAAATGTGTTTTTAGCTTTGACCATTCTTTCATTGGCGTTAAGTAATTTACAATATTGGTTTATAGACACCAATATCATACCAAGATATTATTATGAAGAGAACAAGATACTTTACATTCCCTTTGAGTTTTTAATAGTTCCCTTTTTCTATTTTTTTACTGTAAGTTTCATTAAACGAAAAATCAATAAAAAACAGGTAGCATATATTCTATCTCCATTTGCTATATCTATTATTTATGTAGTCTTTAGAAATTGGATAAGTAATGAGAAACTATTTATTAAATGGTTAAATATTGTTGTCGAATATATTTCAATTATTTTTTCAGTAGTATTGATAATCATAATCTTTATAACTCTAAGGAATTATGAAAAAAAACAAAGAAAAAACCAAGTTTCAATAAAAACTAAATGGTTAAAAAACAGTCTAATAATAGGCATCATACTATGTCTTTTATGGGCATTATCTTTTAATTTATTTGAAAATATTTTAAATACTGGGTATTATAAATATTATCCTTTATGGATTGGAATGTCCTTATTATTATATTGGATTGGTTATACTGCCATAATACAAAATCATTTATATGTTCAAAGATTAGAAATAAGAGGTAAAACAAAAAATACGTTAGATAATAAGGTAAGTATAAAGATTAATAAGGAACTGCCTATAGATTCATTTAATAAAATAGAAAAACTAATTAAAAATAATAAGCTCTATTTAAACCCAAACCTTAATGTTCCTAAAATTGCTAGAGAAATAAATTTAAGTAATGGATATATTTCCCAATTAATAAATCAACATTCAAACTTAAATTTTAATGATTACGTAAATAAGTTTAGAGTTGAAGAAGCGAAAAAAATGCTAGCTGATAATGATTATAAAAACTACACTATTCATGCTATTGGATTAGAGGTTGGCTTTAATTCAAAATCCAGTTTTTATGCTGCATTTAAAAAGCATTCGCAAATGACACCTACACAATATAGAAAAAATGTCCGAAATTCTTAACTTTCTAATAATTCCGAACTTTAATAGTTCAAGAACGCAGTATCATTGTTTCAATATTAACGATATAACAATGTAAACAAAATGAAAAACACGCTGAAACAACTTACTAAAATTGGGGGATTCTTATTAATAATTACTTTGTTTTTTATTAACTGTGAAAATGAAGAAAGTTCTGAGTTGACTTTCAATCCATCACTTGAAATAAATCCACAAAATATTTCTTTCGAAGAGGCTAAAAGTTTTTTCATTGAAAAACAGAAACAACTCACTTTTCTTAACAAAACTTCAAAATCTAGCAAGACCAATTCTGAACCAAATTTAGAACTTATACCCGATTGGAATTCATTTAGTCAAGATTCTATTTTATATTCTTCTTCTTTACTTACAAAGGCTAATGTAGAGGTTAACCGCTCTGGAAATTATTCATCTTATTTATATTTTGTTAAAAAAGATGACCAAATCCAAAACGCTATTTTTACTATTTTCAAAACAGAAGTTGATGCTAATGGTAATGCAATAGAAGCATATGTATTCTTTAATGAATTAGATGGAACTTTTTTGGACGCCTATAAAATTGAAGATGGAGCTTTTAGAAAAAAACTTATACCAAAACAAGGAGTAACTATTCAGAAAGCATCGTTCTTTATGTTTCTACAATCTAGCCCCACACAACTTAATGAAGTCGATTTTTGGTGTGGTGGCGGTACTGAATTTGAGCCAGTTATTGTATATGCACCCTTTGAAGGCACACATACTTCAGAACATTATGATCCCAAAACAGATAATTTCTTTGGGGTGGGACAGACTTCATCTGGAGTAAGTAATGACCCAATTGGCAATGGTGGTAGTGGTATTAGCGATAGAGATATTGCTAGTGGCGGTGGGGCTTTGTTACTTAACCCAATTACTCTTGAAGAGGAGGAAAAATGTCCTCAAGATTTAGTTAAGGTAGGTAACGCCTGCATTAGCAAAGAAACCATTGAAGAGTATGCAATAAGAATAGACGTATTAACTACTCCAAAAGTAAGAGACATAAAAAAAGAATTAAAATGTTTCAACAAATCCAAACCAGCAAAACTAACGATATATGTGGAACAAGCTATTGAAAACTCTAGAGAAGTAACGGCTGCATTAGGTCATACATTTATTGGTATTGAACAAAATGGAAAAAGCAGACATCTTGGTTTTTATCCTGACAATGGAGGTGCTGCTAACCTTCTAGCTAATCAAGATAGTGAAATCCATGATAATTCAGGCTCACCTTATCATGTTAGTATTACTATTAATATATCATCAAGTCAATTAATCAACATAATAAACTATATAGAAAACTATCCTAAGAAATATGATTTAAATAATTATAATTGTACCGATTTTGGAATAGAAGTTGCTAAAAGAGGAGGCTTAATTCTTCCTAAAACAAATGGAGAAAAAAAACAATATGGAATAACTCTTTTTAAAGGTAGAAACCCAGGAGACTTAGGTGAAGATGTGAGAGCATTAACCTTGCCTGATGGAGCGAACAGAAACCTAACCAGTGGTAATGCGCCTAGTAAATCAGGAACTTGCCCTTAAAATAATATTAATTATGAAACAACTATTTTTTATACTCTTATTATTAACTGCTTTATCTTGTAAAGAAGATAAAAACCAAAATGAACTTATTGAAGGTGTAATCTATATCAAACTTATTGATTTAAACAACATGCTATATAGCCTTCCTGAAGAAGATATTGTAAAATTTAAAAATGGAATTTACAATCAAGGGATTAATGAAAATCTAGAGTCTGATAAAAAATTTATTGAGTATCATAAAATTTTAATTGATAGCAATTTAGTCAAAAAGCCTCATTTCAAATTAAAAATTGCAGATGATAAAATAATAAATGTATATACAAACGAAGATGAATATGCTAAACTCTCGCAACACCTTGATAATTTTGACAGAGAAAAAGAAAAAATTATAGTGAAATTTGAAGGGATTAAAATATCAGATGGAATTTTAGATTCAGATAATATTTTTGACAAAGCTATATATAAAGCTAAAAAAATTGTTTCTATCTCCAAACAAGAAGGTAAAACTGATTGGGATAAATAATTGAAATCCCATTAGGGTATTGAAAAAAACTTACTTAAAACAAAAAAATCCCGTTTTTGCACCTTTATAAGTCTTCTTCGGGGTTTTACTTCTCTTCAACTTACAACAATGAATTAACTATTTTTCATATTGTTTTCATATTGTTTTCATATTCCCTAAATATATCTAATTGATATCAATTTTATTAAAAACAGAAATAATAACCCTAACAGCTTCTTTATAAAAATCTGGATGAATATTTTCAAAAACATCGGTATGCTCGTGATAGTCTTCATGATCTTCTACTCCAAAATATAAAAAAGGAATACCCGCTTTATGAAAGTGTACATGATCTGATGCGTAAACCCAACTCTCCTTATTATCATAGCCATCATGTCCCGAGATTAGTTTTACTTTTTTAGATTTCACACAACAAACAGCAGATTTCAATGATTTTTTAAGATTAGTTCCAACAACATAAAGCTCATTACTATCACTCCTACTAATCATATCCATATTAATATTCAATATAACTTTTTTTTCATGAATAGGTAAATTTTTCAAAAAGAAAGCAGACCCTTTAATACCAAGTTCTTCAGCATCAAACGCTACTAAAATAACAGAGTGTTTTGGTGGATATTTTTTAAAATATTCAGCAAAACCAAATAGCGCACCTAAACCAGAAGCATTATCATCAGCTCCATTGTATATTTTGCCTTTTTTGATTCCTAAATGATCATAATGTGCACTTATAACAATGAATTCATTAGGTTCACACTTGCCCCTTATATAACCTATTACATTTGTGCCTTTGTATTCTTTTTTCCCCTTTGTAAACAAAAAAGGTTGCTCATAACTCTTTTTAAAAGGTTTAACATCTAAACTATAAAACTGATTGATAATATATTTTTTTGCTCTTACAGCACCTTTAGTTCCTGTCTTTCTTCCTTCAAACATATCAGAAGATAAGGCTTTAACATGCCTGAGTAAAGTTTCCTCATCGAAATAATTTTTAGAACATACTTGAGAATATCCAAATAGTGTAGTAAATAAGAAAATATATATAACAAAAAATGGCCTTAGTCTTGGCATATAAATCTGAAAATCAATTAAAGTTATATTATTTTTTCAAATTGAATATTTAAAAAAAATTTTTAGTATTTAATTAACAAAAGTCAAGCCAAAGAAAAAGCCCATGCATTAGCATGGGCTTTTATATCATCTAAAGAACAGATACGTTATTTTACCTGAGCTTTAATTAATTCTCTATTCATTCTAGCAATGTTGTCTAAAGAAATTCCTTTAGGACATTCAACTTCACAAGCACCTGTATTAGTACAGTTACCAAAACCTTCTAAATCCATTTGAGCTACCATGTTTTTTACACGATCTGCAGCCTCAACTTGTCCTTGAGGCAGTAACGCATATTGAGATACTTTTGCTCCAACAAATAACATAGCTGAAGAATTTTTACAAGTTGCTACACAAGCACCACAACCAATACAAGTAGCGGCATCCATAGCTTCATCTGCATCATGTTTTGAAATAGGGGTTGCATTAGCATCTTGAGTATTACCGGAAGTGTTTACAGAAATATACCCTCCCGCTTGTTGAATACGTTCAAAAGAAGTTCTGTCTACAACTAAATCTTTAATTACTGGAAATGCAGCAGCTCTAAATGGCTCTATTGTTATAGTATCACCATCTTTAAACATACGCATATGTAATTGACATGTAGTAACGCCTCTATCTGGTCCGTGAGCTTCTCCATTAATGTACATAGAACACATTCCGCAGATACCTTCACGACAATCATGATCAAAAGCAACAGGTTCGTCACCAGAAGCAATTAATTGTTCATTTAGAACATCCATCATTTCTAAGAAAGACATATGTTCTGAAATATCATTTACCTTGTAAGTTTCCATCTTACCTGTAGATTGAGCATCTTTTTGACGCCAAATCTTTAATGTTAAATTCATTCCTTTTCCTGACATATCTTTCTTATTTATATGAACGTTGTTTTAATTCAATATCATTAAACTCTAATTGCTCTTTATGAAGTTCTGCATCTGCAGGTTCTCCTTTATATTCCCAAGCTGATACAAAAGCAAAATCTTTATCATTACGTTTAGCTTCTCCTTTTTGAGGGCCATCTTCTTCAGCAGATTCTTCTCTAAAGTGACCACCACAAGATTCTTCTCTTGCCAAGGCATCTTTAGCAAACAATTCTCCTAACTCTAAGAAATCTGCAACTCTACCTGCTTTTTCTAATTCAGGATTCATTTCATCTGCTCCTCCTGGTACTGAAACCTCTTTCCAGAATTCTTCACGAATGGCTTTAATTTCAACCATTGCTTCTTTTAGCCCTTTTTCATTTCTAGACATTCCACATTTATCCCACATCACTTTACCTAGTTTCTTATGAAAGTAGTCAACAGATTTTGTTCCTTTATTATTTATAAAGAAATCTATTTTATCTTTAACCTCTTTTTCAGCTTCATCAAACTCTGGCGTATCTGTTGGAATTGCTCCAGTTCTAATATCATCAGATAAATAATCTCCAATAGTATAAGGCAATACAAAATACCCATCTGCTAATCCTTGCATTAATGCAGAAGCTCCTAGTCTATTTGCTCCATGATCAGAGAAATTAGCTTCACCAATACAATATAACCCAGGAACAGTAGTCATTAAGTTGTAGTCTACCCAAACACCTCCCATGGTATAGTGTACCGCAGGATAAATCATCATTGGCGTTTCATAAGGATTTTCATCTACAATCTTCTCATACATCTGAAACAAGTTTCCGTACTTAGCTTCAACAATGGCTTGTCCTAGCTCATATATTTTATCAGCTGAAGGATTATCAATTCCTTGAATTTTTGCTTGCTCTTTTCCATAACGTTGAATAGCTGCCGCAAAATCTAAATATACCGCTTCACCTGTAGCATTAACACCATAGCCAGCATCACAACGTTCTTTTGCAGCACGAGAGGCTACATCACGAGGTACTAAATTACCAAAGGCAGGGTAACGTCTTTCTAAATAATAATCTCTTTCATCTTCAGACAAATCGGTCGGTTTTTTGCGCCCTTCTCTAATTGCCATTACATCATCCATATGCTTTGGTACCCAAATACGACCATCGTTACGTAAAGACTCAGACATTAATGTTAATTTAGACTGATAGTCTCCCGAACGTGGAATACATGTTGGGTGAATTTGTGTATAACAAGGGTTTGCGAAAAACGCTCCTTTTTTATGAATTTTCCAACCAGCAGATACATTTGATCCCATGGCATTGGTTGATAAGAAAAATACATTTCCATAACCTCCAGAAGCAATTACAACTGCATGAGCAGAATGACGTTCAATTTCACCAGTAATTAAGTTTCTTGCTATAATTCCTCTTGCTTTTCCGTCTACTTTAACAACATCTAACATTTCATGGCGGTTATACATTTGAATCTTACCACGTGCAATTTGACGGTTCATTGCAGAATAAGCTCCTAATAACAGTTGCTGCCCTGTTTGACCTTTAGCATAAAACGTTCTTGACACTAATACTCCACCAAATGAACGGTTGTCTAACAATCCGCCATAATCACGTGCAAAAGGAACCCCTTGCGCTACACATTGGTCAATAATATTTGCAGATACTTCAGCTAAACGATACACGTTTGCCTCGCGAGAACGGTAATCACCTCCTTTTACGGTATCATAAAATAATCTATATGTTGAATCACCATCTCCTTGGTAATTTTTAGCAGCGTTAATTCCTCCTTGTGCTGCAATAGAGTGTGCACGTCTTGGAGAATCTTGATAAGCAAATGCTTTTACATTATATCCTAATTCTGCTAAAGTAGCAGCCGCAGAACCTCCTGCTAAACCTGTACCCACAACAATAACATCTATTAAACGCTTATTTGCAGGATTTACTAAGTCAATTTTATCTTTATAAGTAGTCCATTTATCTTTAATAGGACCCTTTGGTACTTTTGAATCTAAAACACTCATATTCTAAAAATTAATGGTGATTAAAATGATGGTAAATAGCAATAATTATAAATCCTAAAGGGATAATTATTGAATAAGCCTTGCCAATGTTTTGTAATACTTTTTTACGTCCTGCTGTTCCTCCCATAGATTGAAATGCTGATGTAAAACCGTGTAGTAAATGCAATGCTAGAAAAACAAATGCTAAAACATAAACCACCACTCTAATTGGGTTTTCAAACATATGTGCAACATGTGCATGAAAATCTTTTCCAACTTGACTTTTTCCTTCTACATACTTTTCTACAATTTCTGGCACCCAAAAATCATTAAAATGAAAAATCATAAACAATAAAATAGTAACACCTGTGTAAATCATATTTCTACTTACCCAAGAAGAATTAGCTGCGCCATTGTTTTTCGCATATGCTACGCCTTGTGCTTTTTTGTTTTTTATTTCTAGTATGAATCCCATAACAAAGTGAAATATTACACCAAAAAGCAGTACTGGCTGTAAACCGTATTGTACAAGAGGGTTGTTACCCATAAAATAAGATACTTCATTAAATGCTTCTGGACTAAAAACAGATAACATATTTATTGCAAAATGCTGAAGTAAAAAAAACATTAGGAAGAAGGCAGAAAGCGCCATCGCTATTTTCCTCCCAATCGAAGATTTTAAAAATCCGCTCATTATTTATATAATTTAGTAGTTACTACAAAGGTAATTTACTATAAATTGATAGGCAATAAGTAGTTAACTTATTATTGCTATTTAGAACAATTATAAGTAATAATACTTAGTTTTCTCACAATAGTTAACATTGTTAACTATTTTTATTGTATTAAAAAAAAGAGATGCTTGGAACATCTCTTTAAATACAGACAAAACTGTTTATTCGATTACTATTTTTTTTGTGATCATAGTGTTTTCAGAATAAATATTCATAAAATAAACTCCTGAAGATGCATTCATATTAATTGTCTTAATTCTTGAAGAATCTTTAGTTAAATCGTGAATAGATATTTGACGTCCACTTATATCATAAATCATAACTTTTTCTAATTCAATATGAGAAGCGTCAATTTTAAAACTACCTGTAGTTGGGTTAGGAAAAATAGATACAATTTCATCTAATTCATTTTCATCAATACTTAACCCTCCACAACTGCCTGAATAATTAATCATCGCTAATTGACTACATACCATACCGTTAACACTCCTATTTTGAACATTTGCAGCTGCAGTTTTATTATTATTACTTAAAATTCTTTGACTCTCTCCGTTGGTTAAATTGAAATGCATAACATCACTATTACTATTTATAACATGAGCGAGCTGATGTCCATGCCCTAATTCATGAAGTACAACACTTTCAAAATCATATTCCGAATTTGTAGGTTCATCTGTTCCATAATTCCATACTTCAGTAGTTCCTGGTGTTTGAGCTAAATCAACATTGTCATTAAAAACAATATCTAACTCTTCAACATACCAATCAATATCAGTTCCTCCAGAAACTAAACATCCTGCATAACGAGACGTACAAAGCCCTAGTGTTTGAGAATCTAACTCAGCTCCATTATCAAATCTAACAATATTAATGTCATCATTTGCAGATACATCAACATTGGTAGTAGCGCCAATTGTCCAATTAATACCAGAATCACAACGCCATATTTCAAAGGCTCTTAAAAACGCTGCTTTTGCATCTGCATTTGCATCAAAATCAGTAAACATTTGCCATGTATAACCACCTTGACTATCACGATTAATATGTCTCGTATTATAAGCAATGAATGTACCCGTGTTTATTGCATCACTTGAAATATTTATTTCTGAATAAGTAATTGTTAAATCTGCATTAGATGTAGCTGACACATCTCCGCTATCAGTGACTTCAATGGGCCCAGTTCCAGCATCAGATGGAACTTCAACAATAATTTGAGTGTCACTCCAAGAAATTACTTGAGAATCTAAAGCTTCAAAAAAACTTGCTCCACCATCATCTGCATTAGAAAAACCAACTTTACCTTGAGCACCCCCAAAACCAGAACCATTAATTGTAAGCAAAGTTTTTGTACCTGCTGAAACAGTTGTTGGCGAAAATGTAATGCCTGTTGGAGGCTTGGCGCTTTTTAAACTTATTGAATTTGATATTTTTTCTTGAACATTAAAACTCTTAATTTCAACATAACTTAATTTAGTATGGCTCATAATCTCTCTGTAGAATGATGTAACTATACCGCTCTTTTTACTAAATGGGTTTGTGACTATATCTTTTTTAAAATTATATTTAAAAAAGCCTTGTGTTGTTCCATACGTTTTGAATTGCTTCTTAGCAGAAGCTCTATTTATAGAAATACTATTATCATATAACATAAAAACACCCGTATCTCCACTAGTTAACTTTAAACTTGGAGTTACAATTTCTGCTTTTAACCCAACTACACCTCCTTTAGTTACAATGTCAATTAGCTGCACAGATTCTCCCTTGAACACTTTATACACTTCTATTGTATTTACAGTATAAATATTTGTATTATCACTATCCCAATAAGAAGTTTTTGACACAACTTTACCCTCTACAATTAAACTTGAATTCTCAATTTGCTTTTCTAAAGGAGCTTCTCTTATCAAATGTTGGGCATTTAATTCAAAAAAAGTTATCATTACGAAAGACAAAATAAATAGTGAAGTTTTTTTCATTTTTGGTAAGATTAACATTTTAATAAAATCAAGCTTTCATCAAATATAACAAATAATAATCTACTATTTTATTCATACTTTTATCTCTTCAAAATTTAATTTGCAATTCACATGAAATATTCTCCTATAAATCGTAATCTATTTATAAAAAATCGTGAAAATTTCACATCTAAAATGAAAACAAACAGTTTAGCTGTTTTTAATTCGAATGATATATACCCTATTAGCGCAGATAGCACTTTACCTTTTGAGCAACACAGAGATATTTTCTATTTAAGTGGTGTAGATCAAGAAGAAAGTGTTTTGGTTTTATTTCCTGACTGCCCTAAAGAAAAACATAGGGAAATTTTATTTTTAAGAGAAACTAATGAACACATTGCTATTTGGGAAGGAGAAAAATTAACCAAAGAAAAAGCATATGAAAATAGCGGTATAAAAACTGTGTATTGGTTACAAGACTTAGAAAAAGTATTGTTTGAAATCATGACACAATGCGACACTATATATATCAATACTAATGAACACTATCGTTCTAATGTTGAAGTAGAAACTAGAGAAGATCGCTTCACTAAATGGATAAAAGATAAATACCCAGCACATTCTGTAGCTAAGAGCAACCCTATATTACAAAGATTACGTTCTGTAAAAGACCAAATTGAAATAGATTTAATTCAACATGCTTGTAATATTACCGAAAAAGGATTTAGAAGGGTTTTAGGTTTTGTAAAACCAGGCGTTATGGAATATGAAATTGAAGCTGAATTGATTCATGAATTTATAAAAAATAGATCTAAAGGTTTTGCATACACGCCTATTGTGGCGAGCGGAAACAATGCCAATGTATTACATTATATTGAAAACAATAAAGAATGTAAATCTGGAGATTTAATTCTAATGGATGTTGCTGCAGAATATGCTAACTATTCTAGTGACTTAACCAGAACTATTCCTGTATCGGGAAAATATTCTAAAAGACAAAAAGCTGTGTACAACGCTGTTTTAAGAGTAAAAGATGAAGCCACCAAAATGCTAACGCCCGGTAACATATGGAACGAATACCATGTTGAGGTTGGAAAAGTTATGACATCAGAATTATTAGGTTTAGGTCTACTTGACAAAGCAGATATACAAAACGAAAATCCAGAATGGCCTGCTTATAAAAAGTACTTTATGCATGGCACGAGCCACCACATGGGATTAGACACTCATGATTATGGTATATTAACAGAACCAATGCAAGCCAATATGGTTTTTACGGTTGAACCTGGTATTTATATCCCTGATGAAGGTTTTGGAATTAGAATTGAAGATGATGTTGTAATCCAAGAAACTGGCTACCCATTTAATCTCATGAGAAATATTCCTATAGAAGCTGAAGAAATTGAAGAATTAATGAATATGTCTCGTCCTGAAATAGCGTTACACAAAATTTAAGTGTAATGAAAAGTAATTATGTAAAACGTACTCAAAAGGAC
>CANKYF010000006.1 GCA_947487895.1 uncultured Flavobacteriaceae bacterium | reverse complement strand
ATTTCTGTGAACTTCTACCTAACTTCTAAGGAAACCTTAGCCGTTTTGCGGGTGCAAATATACAACCCTTTTCTATTCCCACAAGCCTTTTTTAAACTCTTTTTTATCTATTTCTTTTATCCCATCTTAAATCACTATCACACACCATCTTACATCTCAAAGTTTTTTTGACTTTATTATTCAATCATTATTGAAGTACTGAAAAGCAATCTGCAAGTACCTATATATGATACCGTAAAATAACTCTAATGAATACTCACAAAATGCAAATAATGGTTGATGCTATACCTATATATATGATAGCATACTCTTAATATATAAACATAAAAGACTAAAGAATATCTAGATTAACCAAAAAATAAAGAGAAACGAGATTTATTTAATTGAAGCAACTATTCTTTCTTTGCTCCTAGCCAAGTTAGTTTATGCCATAATTTCTCGAAAGGGCCTTGTTTAAATTTACGTATCCATATATTACAAAACACTACAAATAGAAATACTAAAACTATTCCTATTATTAGACTGAATACTATATTTACTTTTTCTGCTAAATACATACCATATGGATAAAACAACAAACTACCTATTATTGATTGTAATAGATAATTGCTTAAACTCATTCTGCCATAATACTGAAATGGCGACATTAATTTCTTAAATGTTACTTTATAATAAAGCAAAACAAAAATTGATATTATTAAAAATGTTTGAGCTAAATTTTTAATTGGGCTTAAATATGCTAACAACTCTTCGGCAAAATAGAAACTATCTTTATGTATTATTAACGCCGTTATTTGCAGAATGCAAAAAAGAACTATTGCATTTATTAATATTTGTTTCCAAAGTTTTTTTGATTTTGCTGATTCAACAAAAAGCATTTTCCTTCCAAATAAATAGCCTAATGCAAAAAGCCCCATAGTTTGACTTATTCTACCTGCATCTAAAGACCATTTAAATGTAGGAATTATAGATTTATATGAATATTTAACCATTTCTAAAAATGACCCTTTTGTTAAATACTCTGAAATGTTAGACCATTTATCTAATCCGTATAAATTTATTATTGGTAATTCATAATACAACATTTTGGCTAACATGAGATATAATAGCCATGGTTGCAATAAAAGAAGTATTGCTATAAGAATTATTAAATCTGAGTTCCATTTTCTTATTATGAATAATATTGGTGATAATACCGCATACATTAACAATATTTCTCCTGGAAAGAAAATGCTATTTATCCAGCCAAAACAAAAAAGCAGTAACATTCTCCATAAAAACCTATACCCAAAATCTGTTCCTTTTTCTATTTGACGTGAATATTGAATGAAGAAAGTGAAACCAAAAAGCAAAGCAAATATACTATAGGTCTTTCCAGAAAATATAAAAAAAACGGTATCCCAAACATTTTTGTCTAACGCTACGTAAAATGAATCTCTACCTACGTTGCTAGGAAATACGTAAAAATTAAACCGTTCTATAGAATGTATTAATAATATTCCTGCTATAGAACACCCACGTAATACATCTACGGAGTCAATTCTAGTCTTGATCCTCATTATTTAATCTTAAATTTAGTTGGTATAGAAAGATATAAAAAGTGTTTCCTAAATCTTCTGAAAACCACTTAATTAAAACTTGACAGCCAAATAAAAATTAATTAAAGGATAAATTGCTTTTTTTATGTTACAAATTGACACTTTTGAGCATTTCTTTTAGAATAATTTTTCTATTTTAAAGCGAAATTTTCTTACTACAGCATTAAGCGTTAGCGATTGAGGCATTTGTTGAAGCTCTCCCAATGCTAAATTGGGAAGCGACTGCCGAAAGCGCGATGGTTTATTTCAAACCAAACGCCAAAATATTCTTTACAAAAAGAAATTCCAAACTACACCAAAACGTATTGAAAAATCTCTGTAAGGGTTGTTTGGCGCAGAAAAATAATCGAAGCCTGTAAAGGCTGAATTAAAATGTTCTGCTTTTAAAAAGAGACGTGTTTGACGAATTTTTGCATTTATAAAAAAGTCTAAACGTGGAAATTCTCCTATTTCTTCGGTATTTTGAACATAAAACTCAGCTAATAGTGGGTTATAGGCATTCATGAAATATTTTGTGAAATAATTGAGAGTTATTCCTGTTTGTAAAAACATTGCTTTTTTAAATAAAGGGCTTGAAAAATACAGAGTGTTTCGTGTTGTGAATTCTGGTACATTTAATGAATTAGCATCATCTTGTACATTTTGATAAAGCACTGTGTTATTTAAGGAAAACTTACCTACTGTGATTTCATTTTCAAATTTTGCTCTTAGATATGTTATAGTTCCGCTATTTTGATATGGACGGACAGATTGCGCTATAGTTTCGGTTGAAATATTTTCGTCTTGCTTAAAATACACATAGTTTGTTATAGTATTTAAGTCTACAGTAACATTTGCTAACTTTTTATATCTCGCATTAAATACAAGCTGTTGAGTTTCTACATTACTGAAATTATTACGCCAATTGTAATTTACATAATCACTTTGATACAATAGTGTATTATAATTTGGTGCTTTTGAACTGTGATTGAGAGAAGCTGATGCAGCTATATCATTATTTAAATTGAAGGTTGCTTTTGCCTTAATAAAATTTCCTGTGAAATCTCCAGATATATTTAAACCAAATTCTCCATCTAACTCAAAACCTTTGTATTGTTTTTTATACTTCCCTCCTGCTGCTACAATATCTCCTTTTAGCCTATTTGTTATGGTAGAAGTATTTAACACAACTACTTTATCGTACCCATAATTGTAATTGTTATTACTCAAATTGAACTGTAAATCTCCTAATATATTATTACTGTAATTCACATATACTTTATTGTAGAAGTTTTCTATGGTTGCTCTATCTGTAAGGTTAGAGCTACTGAAAGCTTCTCCAAAAAAAGTTGGTACTGAAGATGTTTGTTGGTATTGGTAATATTTATCTTCAAAAGATACTATATGACCTAACTTAATTTCGTTTTTAGATAGTGAATCTTTTTTTATTAATGTATAGTCATGTTCTAAATGAAAACGCTTACCTAATAATATGCTTTCTGCATTTTCAAAATTTACTTCTAAAATTGAACGGTCTCTAAATTCTTCTTCACCTTCAATAAAATTTTGAATACTTTCAGCTTCTAACCCTCCATTTTCTTGATTCATTAAATCTTGAGTAAAAATATGTCCTCTTGCATTATATCTTTCATTCTTACTTTGATAATTTGAAGTAAATCTAAAATTACCCGTACTTGTTAGAACCTGTTGGTATTTACCTAAAGATCTTAGACCTTTATAAGCTATAGAAAAATTAAACCCTGGAGAGGTATTTATTGTTATAAACGAATCTACTAATTGTCCTTGCTCAAAAGCAGTTTTGAAAAATAACTCGGTTAAAGGTGTTGGCACTCTGTAGTAGTTGACATCTTCAATTTCCCAATAATTAAAATGTCTTGCTCTTGCCCCAAAACTGGGCATTAAAGCCGTATTTTGAAAGTTGTAGGTTAAACTATTATAAGTTTGTCCCAAATTACCGAATGGCATCAGTCCAAAATTATCTTTTCTTAAATAATTAAACTTGTATTCTTTCTTTATACTTAAAGTAGTATCTACATATGTAGTATCATTTTCTTTTGAAATGATTAGGTAATCTTTAATACTGGCTTTTTTTGATTTTTCCTCCTGCCGATTATTAGTTTCTCCTATTCTTTTTAAACCTGCTTCAGTGACTTCTTTTTCAATAGTTTTTGAGGGATTTTGACTAGCATCTGTCACTGAGTCTTTTTCTTGTTTTTGGGGTCTGGATAAATCCTGCCCAAAAACTATAATTGGGAATAATATGAAAAATAAAACGAACTTCAATTTTTGCATAACTTAAATAAAAAAACGTTGCAAATGTAACTACAAAATATGATAACGTTACAAAATGGAAAAATTATTTATTTTTAAATAAAAAACCGCATTTAATAACTTAAATGCGGTTTTTTTAATCTAACTATTTTCTTAGATCAAAATTTAATTGTAAAAATTTAAATTTTGTTTTTTAGAAAAATAAGCCATATACCCTGATACTAGGATTGTCTAAACCAGTAAATGTAGCTGATAGGTTTGAAAAACCACCACTATCTGTACTGAAAGCACCTTCTAATGTTCCCAAAACACCTGAAGAACTATTGAATAAATCTATAAAATCTTGAGCTAGAAACTGAAAATCTGCACTATCTTGATCAAATGGAGTTTGAAAAGTCATTTGAAATGTATTATCAGCATTTATTTGAGCTGCTGAAAAACAATAATTTAAATCTGGGAAACCATTAAACCTTACTCTTAATTGTCCCTCACAAATTTGTCCATCGTCATTAAAATCGAAAAAGAATATATAATCAAAAAATGATATATTAAATTGTCCTAAAAAATCATTCAAATCATTAACGATAGCATCATGTCCCAAAGATGTTAGTGGGTTACTCCCTAAGCCTGGTCTATACAAAAAGATTGGCGCACCTCCATCTATACTGGCTATATCAAAAATATCTCCTGATATAAACGCTGGCCAATCGGCAAATAATATAGTTGCTGTGGTTCCATTTACTGTAGAGACATAATTTGAAGCATCACTATCATAAATAAATTCAGTATATGTTTCGCCTTCAAATTCTAAAGCTGGACTAATAATAAGCCCGTTTTCTGTAAAAGCGATACCAAAATTTAACTCTGAAACTTCCCCATCATCAAGTGTAAGCGTAGGTTTAGCATGCAATCTTAATGAGTCATAATTAAGATTAAAATTAGAAATACCATTTGCGTTCTCAATACTTAATAGCTGAAAAACGGATGATGTTGCAGTGGGCAAAATATTTTGTCTTTGTAAAAAAGAAGCATCTGCTTTACCAATACTCTCCATTTGGAAATCAGCAAATCCTGATGGCTCTAATATTAGGGTAGATGTATCTCTATTTCTTACATCTTTAAATATAATCTTTCCATCCTCAACACTAAAGTACTGAAAAACAGATGTACCCTTAAAACCTGCACCAATAAGACCTCCAACCAATGGATCACTTACTTTTTGTATGTGGTTTCTTGTAGTAAAGACTAACTCATTTGTAGTACCTATTCTAACTTCGTATGAAGACGTTTCTAT
The DNA here is from genome assembly GCA_947487895.1 of uncultured Flavobacteriaceae bacterium. GTDB lineage: Bacteria > Bacteroidota > Bacteroidia > Flavobacteriales > Flavobacteriaceae > Seonamhaeicola. The sequence goes on along the minus strand of CANKYF010000006.1, from coordinate 228,637 downwards.
TGCTGTTTGAGAATCGAAATCAGACGTCATGTTTACAGTACCATCTTCATTAAATTTCATGTAGAAAGTAAACCCTCCAAACTCATCATTTTTGGAAAAGTAAGTTCCTTTAAAACCCTGTTGTTCAGACACCAATAAGTTTAATAATTCTGAATTCCTTTGAGCTAATCTTTCAGCAGGTGATTCACTAAAAAGCTCACTATCATCGTCGTTATTACATGCCATAAAAAACATAGACACTGTAAACAACAACAAATATTTTATTTTATATATCTTTTTCATATTTTTTAATTTATCAATTCTAATGTTGCTTGTTCAGTTAAAGCCTGTAACTCATAAATATCAATACCAAAGTGATCTCTGTAATATTCAACAACTAATGATTCTTTAAGTCTAATTATTGCTTTTGACTCTTCATTTGAAATGCTTTCAACCATGGCATCAAAATCTGCTTTAGAATTTGTTAACATTTCTGAAACCATTTCTACAAAATCTTCTCCTTCTTGACTTGAAGCATACGCCGTAATATATCCTAACTCTCTTGCCTCAGCATCAGATCTATTAAACCAATTTGAATTATAATTTTCTGGATTAATCTGACCATAAATTGGATCAATTGGTACTGTTTGGTTTAATATATGTCCATACTCATGTTGTACCGTTTTTAAAGGTTGTTTCACACTATTTATATCTGTAAAGTCTAAATAATCTATATTAAATAATGTAATTTTAGAACCTGCTTCTGCAACTCCTAATGTTATTGTTGGACTATTGGGATTAAAATTAAACCCTCCAGACAATGTAAATTGCCTCGGTGCTATTTCCTTGATAAAATTTTCTCCTCCTAACGTTGTATATGGCTCTATCCATGTTTTTAGAAGTGCTTCTGCCACAGGCTGTACACTAGACTCAAATGGAGGATGTAAATACCTATCTATATCTGTTTCATTAATATTCCACTTATATTGAATGTCAATATTATATGGTGCTATAAAATTTTGCCTTAACCATATATCTAAATCATTTAAATTAGGCTGACTAGTATCAATTTGGCTTTCTCCAACAGGATCTGAATCACCACAAGACATTGTAAAGATTAAAAATGCCAGAGCGGAAATAATTCTTATATAATTTTTTGTATTCATAATTATAATTTTTTTAGTCATTATCTTGGGTTTTCCTCAATCCCAAAAGATTGAGCTGCTTCTGGAATTTGTATTGCTCTTCTATCATCATCTTTTGGCAGAAGGAAACTATTTCCAAAGAAATCTAAATGTTGTAAAGCAATCTTGTGTCTCTTAATATCGAACCATCTTAAACCTTCATTATAAAAAATGGTTCTTTTAATATCTAAAATTGCTCCTATAATAGGCAATGACTCATTCGGAATTGTGTAAAAAGGTGTATAAAGACCCGCAGGAATACCTTGATAAATTGTTGTTATATCATTTACAGTAAACGCATCTGTATTAAAATCATAGCCATCTGTCTTAACGGATAATGATAAATTTATATCATTAACAGCTTCGTCTAATTGCCCCAACATTGCATAAGCTTCTGCTCTATTAAGAAGTGCTTCATCTGTAGATAGCAAAACGAACGTAACGAAAGGAATACCTATACCTGCTGCTTGATTGGTTACTCTAAAATATTCTTGGTATTTTGGAATGAAATTATTATCGCTTCCTCCTCTAAAAAACAAACTATACGACCAGCTTTTTCCTGTAATATTACCGCTTGTAAATAATCCATTAACAATAGTAGGAGACATTTGATATCTTGCTCTAGCATCTATTCTATTATACAAGGAATTACCTGTTACTAATAATAAATTAGCAGGCTCTAAAGTAGATGATGTATACAATGCTACTTGTTCATTAAATGTTAAATTACTTGAGAGCGCAATATTTCTTAAAACACTAACAGTATCAGATTCACCTAAAGCTATATTACTGTGTTCTATAACTTTTTCCCATTCTCCAATTGTTAAATAAAAACGTGAAGCAAATGCACTAGCTGCTTTTTTAGTAAAATGGAATGCTGGTATTTCATAGTTATCTCTTACTAAAGGCAATCCTTCTTCTAAATCTTTTTGTATATTTTCATAAACACTTTGAACAGTTCCCCTTTCATAACTTCCTAAAAGTACTGTTTCTGGTTCTGTAACATAAGGAATTCCTAAGTTAGAATTTGCTGTAGAAGGATTATAGGCTTTAGAAAAAATATTTACTAACATAAAATGTGCGTAAGCACGACACAATAAAGCTTCTCCTTTTAAAGGATCTAACTCTACTCCTCCACCTCCTAATCCTTCAATTGAAGCCAATGCTTGATTAGCTTGTGCAATAGCTTTATACGCATCATTCCAATAATTTGTAGGCGTATCTTCATCTGTATCATTTAAGTCTCTCCAAAAATACATTTCTTCATTAACCCTAAACTCTACTGTTGCACTTGGCCCTTTGTCTCCAGCATTATCAGACATAGGTTCTAGAAAAGAAACATATGCTCCCTCTGGGTATGCTCCTACCAATAGTTCTGCTATCTTTTCAGCTGAATCTATCGTGGTTCTATTATCTGGTGTTTCATCTAAAACATCACTACACGAAAAAGTCATAAAGACTATCCCGAAAATCAATATTATCTTATTACTTATATTTTTCATAGTCTTTAAATTTAAAATCCAACATTAAGTGAGAATGTAAACAATTTTGATATTGGATAAGCAACACCACCAGATCTAAAGAACTCTGGATCTTGCCCTCCTAATTTTGAATCTGAATAAATTAAAAATGGATTTGTACTTTGTAAACTCATCCTAAATGAGGACAACCCTAATTTACTAACAACTTGTTTATCTAAAGAATATCCTAATGTGATATTTTTCATTCTAACAAAACCTCCATCTGCTACTCGTTCTGTAGAATAATTATAAGCATTATAAAGTTGTTCTAGTTCTGTATCACCATAAGATTGAATTAAAGACTCAGAAGCAATAGTAGGAATATTAGTTATACTTTCATCACCTGGCACCAACCATCTGTTTACAAACTCTCTAGGGAATACATCTAAATCTGTATATCTAGATCTAAAACTAGGGTTTAATCTCACTTTATTTCCTGCTGAAAACGAGATAAAAAAGCTTAAATCCCAGTTTTTATATTTAAAACTATTAGCTAACCCCCCTGATACATTTGGTTCTGTTGGCCCTTCATATACTAAATAATCTAAAACATTATCTGTATCCTGAAAATCAATTAAAGCAAATGGGTCTGCAGGATCATAATCTGGTTGATCTGTTAAAAACTGGGGCAAACCAAATTCATTTAGACCCTGAAATTCAAAAGAAAACAATGATCCTTTAGGAAATCCTACAGCATTTCCTCTTCCTGTACCTGTAATTAAATCGAATACATTAGACTCTTGCTTTAGATTTGTAATTTCTTGATTGAAATGCGAAATATTAAAACCTGTTTTCCAAGTAAAATCTTCAGTATCTATATTAACCGTATTTAATTGGAATTCTACACCATTGGTGGTCATTTCAGAGTTATTACCTAATTTAAGTTCTTCCCCTCCAATACCAGTAGTTCTTATTAAATCAATCAAATCTTTACCTTTTCTAAAATAAGCATCAAAATTCATCATGATACGGTTATTAAAAAAGCCAATATCTAACCCTAAGTTTAACTCTAGTGTTTTCTCATAGGTTAATTCACTATTTTGTAAATCTTCGATATCAATAAAGTTTTCTCGATCATCTGGATTAAATCTATCTGTAACTTGGTTTCTAAAAACAGCAAGATTATTTGTAGCGTTATCTGCCAATAAACCTACAAGCCCATAACTAGGACGAAATGCCATACTAGATATAACATTAGAATTACTTATAAAGTCTTCTTTATCAACATTCCATTTACCTCCAATTGAATATGTTGGCAACCACCTTGAATCTGATGATTTACCTGCTCTATTTGATCCTTCATAATTACCCGATACATTTAAAACGTATTTTTTATCAAAATCATAAGTTACATTAGCAAAAAGAGACACTTCCCTCTGTCTTGTTTCTTGTGATGAAAAATAATCGTTTCCTTCTAAGATAACTTTCTTTAATATATCTGGATCTGTAAAAATAGTTCCTCCTCTATCAAACTGATAACCATAACCTACATTAGAGCTATTGGTTCTATCTGTATGTCTATATTCTTGCCCTCCATAAACTCTTAAACCATGTGTGTCGTTATTAAATCTTTTGGTCCAGTCTAAAGTATTTCTAAATGTATATGTTACAAGAGTATTCTTAGTTGTTGTTAAAATACCTCCAACAGGAAGCACAACTCTAGGTCTTGAATTAGGTTCGTCTGGATCTGTAAATAAGAAGGTATTGGCATCTTGCACAATAGTAGTTTCATTAGCTCTATAAGCTCCAGCCACATTTGAATTTTCTGTAGCTCCTTGTTCTCCATTAGATGTCACATACCTTGCCGAACTTAAATGTGTATATTTTAAATTATCATTTATTTGATAATCCGCTTGTAATTGCATTTTAATATCATTCACATTAAGCTCTAAAGAGTTATTTGCAAGTTCATTCAAAATATTAAAAGGCGCCCAATTGTATCTAGAAAACTCTAAATTCCCATTATTATCTCTTGGTCTTAACGCTCTACTTGTGTTGAGAGCATAACTAAAAGGATTAATATCAAAATCTCTGGTAAAAGAACCAAAAAAAGTATCTTCTTCTCTTGCTAATGTCCCAGGAGCTAGTTGATTCCTTACAGAACCTTGTAATTGAGTTGTTAATTTTAGTTTATCATCAAAAAGGTAAAATGTGTTTCTTAAATTACTCGTAATTCTTCTTACTCTATCTGCTATGGTCCAACCTGAATCTGTATAGTACCCCAAAGATGCATAAGAAGTAGAATTTTCACTACCACTAGAATAACTTAAAGTATGTGTTTGTGTTGGAGTAGCTCTAAACAATGTTTTAAACCAATCTGTATTAGCTAATTCGTATTGTTGTAAAAATCTAGCCTTTGCTTCTGGAGTATTATCTAATTCAAACTGCCCAGTAGTTTCATCAAAATTATTTATAGCTCTATACATTATGTTATATATACCCCCAAATCTTCCTTGGAAAGATGTTGGCAAGTCTAAAAACCCTTTAGACTCCATCTCTCTATAAATGGAAACGGTTTCTTGAGAGTTTAATAAATCAAAATTTGAATAACTAGGTAGTGCTCTTACTGCAAATTCAGCAGCATAATTAAATGTTGGTTTTTGATTTTTTTTACCAGACTTAGTAGTTATAACCACAACCCCATTCAAAGCTCTAGCACCATATAATGCTGTTGCTGATGCATCTCTTAGAATTTCGAAACTTTGAATATCTGCAGCGTTTAAACCAGCTACAGCAGAACTTAGTAAAGTATTTGGATCACCAGATACTAAATCTGATACAGAAAGGTTTACAATTTCTTCTTGGATAACCCCATCTATAATCCAAATAGGCTTAGTATCACCTAATATGGAGGAAGAACCACGAATTGTAATTCTTGGAGCTGCACCAAATGTTCCTGTAACGTTTTGAACACTTACACCAGCAGCCCTACCTTCTAAAGCTCTAGAAATATCTGCTACTCCATCAAGCTTAATATCTTTCGCTTTTATGGTTTGGGAAGCACCAGTAAATAATTCTCGTTTAACATTTTGGTATCCTGTAATAACAACAGCATCTAAGTCTTGTAAATCTTCCTTAAGCACAATATCTATAGTACTAGAAGAAGTTACAGTTACTACCTGTGTTTCCATACCAACGAAACTAAATTTAAGGACTTGCCCTTCCTGAACATTGATAGTATAATTACCATCAAAATCAGAAACAACCCCTCTACTAGTTCCTTCTACAACAACGGTTACACCTATTAAAGGAGTTCCGTAAGTATCTGTGATTTTCCCATTAACACTATTATTTTGGGCAATGGAAAATTGTATTGAAAACGTTATAAGAAACGTAATCAAACAAATCAAATTTAATTTCATACAATTAATTATTTGAGTTAGTCAACCATAAATATTGAAAAATACTTTCAATAACACAAAAAAATAACCAAAAAACAGCCAATATGTAATCAATTTTTAACAGTTTAATGAAATTACAGTTAAAATTTGCGAATATTATATTTTAATATAAAATAAAGAAAGCCAGCAAAATTGCTGGCTTTCTTTTAAATATTAAACAAGAATGTTTATTTTGAGTTAGTCTGTCGCAAACATCATAATATTATGCTAAAAAACCAAAAAAAAGGATAAAAAACATACTTAAAACTGTTTTTTGGCAGTTTTATATTTTAATGATTTAACAAAAAAGCTTTATTTATTTTAGTTAAAACATATATTATATTTAAATATTTTAAATATTTTTCAAACCAAACAACTATACTAACAAATATTATCATAAATATTTTATGTATGCATAATAATTTCAGCTTAAAATTATAGATTTGACAAAACGACCAACTTAATGCTATTATTACGTCACTCTAACTTTAATTTTGAATGTGGAACTGATGAAGCCGGACGAGGGTGTCTTGCTGGTCCTGTTACTGCGGCTGCTGTGATCTTACCAAAAGACTTTAAAAACTCTATTTTAAACGATTCTAAGCAACTTAGTGAAAAGAAAAGAGAACTACTTAAACCAATAATTGAGTTAGAATCTGTAACTTTTAGTGTAGCTCATGTTTTTCAAGAAGAAATAGATAAAATCAACATTTTAAATGCTTCTATTTTAGCGATGCACAAATCTATAGACTCGCTTGATACACCTCCAGAATTTATAATTGTTGATGGTAACAAATTTAAACCTTATAGAGACATCCCCTTTGAAACAATTATTAAAGGTGACAGCAAATATCTTAGTATAGCAGCTGCATCTGTATTAGCTAAAACGTATAGAGACATATATATGAATAAAATTCATGAAGAATTCCCTATGTATAATTGGAAAAAAAATAAAGGGTATCCAACTAAAGAACATAGAGAAGCCATTAAAAAATATGGCATTACCAAATACCACAGAACTTCTTTTAGATTATTGCCTGAACAATTAACGCTAAATTTATAAGTTATTTATCTTTACGAAAAATTAATCTGTTCATGAAACCCTTATACTTAACTGCTCTTTTAATATTCATATTACATAGCTGCTCATCTAAAGATTCTAAACGTTCCGAACTTATTGATTTTGCTCCTAAAAATGCTTCTATTATTATAAAAACCTCAAATTTAGAGAGTTTAAAAAGCACTATTTCTAATAATGTTTTTTTACAACAAATCTCTAAAAGTATAACTTATAAAAACGTAGAAAATGTTCTAGAAAACATTGAATTGATTAAGCCTGATGAAGACATTCTAATTTGCTTTTCTAAAGACAAAAACGATAGCTTACAATACACTTTAATTACAAAATTTCATTCAGGTTTATTCAAAACAGATTCGTTAAAAAACTATAGCGAAGAAACTTTAACTTATAAAAACAAAAAAATAATAAAGTCTTCTTACAATGAGCAATATTTTTACAGCACTAATATTGACAGTACTTTTTTAACTTCTTCTCAAAAAAATATTGTTGATTCGCTTTTCGTTCAAACTAAAACCAACAATCAACTAAACATTATTTATAAAACTTTAAAAACAGATAAGACCTCTATAATTATTAAAGAAGACCCTGCTTTTATTAATTACTTTAGTAATGAAGAAGGATTACAACTTAATAATTTTACTAATTACTTTGTTTTTGATATAGATGCTAACCAAAACGAAATTATTCTAAACGGTATTACCAAAGCAACCGATTCTTTAGAAAGCGTTATTAACGTATTTAAAAATACGATCCCGCAAGAGAATAAAATGCAAACCATTACACCCGCCAATAGCGACGGTTTTATGAGCATTACTTTTGATAACTTCAACACTTTTAAAACGAACTTAAACATCCATCATAAGTCTAATTCTACTTCAGTCGCAAATGAATTATTTAACGACGTCATTGAGACTGGTGTAATATATCAAGGTAAGGAACAAGCTATCGTTTTAAATTCCTTAGATATTATAGCGACAAAAGATGCCCTATCTTCAAATAAAACCATTATTGATACCTATAGAGAAATTGATATTTTAAAATATGAAGACTCTAAATTATTTTCTGAAGTTTTTAGTCCTTTTATTTCGTATACTGACGCTAATAAATATTGTATTATAGATAATTTTTTTGTGTTCGCACAATCTATAGATATGCTTCAAAATATAATTGCTAGTTATCAGAATAAAACTAACATATCTGATAGAAATTATTATACAAACTTAAAAGAACACTTAAGTGATGAATCTTCACTTTTATTTGTTTTTAAGCCTTTAATCTTAAAAAAGATAATTAATAAAAATTTAGAAGAATCAATAAATTACAAACTAAAAAATTACAATGCATCTGCATTACAATTCATTTATGATAACAACTTTGCTCATGTAAATGCCATTGTAAAAAAGAATAAAATTAATCCTGTTATAAATTCAGTAACAGAAGAATTAAATATAAAATTAGATACAGATTTATTAACTACTCCTCAATTTGTCACTAATCATATAACTAAACAAAAAGAAATTGTTGTTCAAGATATTAATAATAACTTGTATTTAATTTCAAACAGAGGTCAAATTCTTTGGAAAAAACAACTACATGGAGCTGTTTTGGGAGAGATAAATCAAATAGATATTTATAAAAATGGCAGGTTACAATTGTGCTTTGCGACCCCTAACAGAGTTTACGTTATTGATAGGAACGGGAAAGATGTGGGTGCCTTTCCTCTTAAATTTAATGATAAAATAACCCAACCTTTGTCTGTTTTTGATTATGATAAGAAGAAAATTTACAGGCTACTCGTTACTCAAAATAAAAGCCTTTTAATGTATGATGTAAATGGTAAAGTAGTAAATGGGTTTACATTTAAATCTGCAGCTACACCAATTATAAGTCAACCTAAACATTTTAGAATTGGCAGTAAAGACTATTTAGTTTTTAAGACGAATAAGAAATTACATATTTTAGACAGAACAGGAAAAACAAGAGTGAAACCTAAAACAAATAACACTTACTCTAATCAACCAATATTTCTTTACAAAAATACGTTTACTACAACCACTGAAGATGGCAACCTTGTCTTAGTTGGAATTAACGGAAATGTTACACTACAAAATATCAACTTAAAAAGAAGCCATAATTTAACTACAACAAGCAAAACACTTGTTTCTTTAAATGAAAATAAACTTAGAATTAAAACTAAAACTACCGAGTTAGATTTTGGTAATTATTCAGAACCAAAAATATTTTATATAAATGATAAAATTTATGTAACGGTTACAGATATTCAAGCCCATAAAGTCTATCTTTTTGATAGTCAGTCTAAATCTATTTCAAATTTTCCAGTTTATGGCAACTCTACAATAAATTTAGACAATATTGATAGAGATAAAAACTTAGAATTTGTTACTAAAGGAGACTCTAATTCTATTTTATTATATCAAATAAATTAGCTCAAAATACTTATAAACACTGCAAATTGTATGAAAATATTTGCTGTTAAAAAACTTATCTTTATCTTTATACCAGCTATTAAACATATTTACACTAATGATATTACCAAAACATACTTTAAGTATACTACTGGGTGTTGTTTTATTTCTATTTACAAGCATAGCTTTTTCACAAACTAAACAAATTAAAAGACCCAAAAGCAGGGTTGGGATCTCTAGTGTAGATAGGTTTGTACAAGAATCTTTTGATATTTATGACAAGGTCTATAAATATGATGGTTATACTGAAGCAGGTACCCCTCTTGATGATGAAGATATTGATGTTTTAGAAGATGCTTTAGACGATTTACAAGGCTTAAGTGATAGTGCCCCTAATATCTTAGGAGATATAGAAGGAGAAAGCAATGTTCTAAGGCAAGGAAAAGCCACTCTACAAACAAATAGAGCAAAAAAAGCCTTAAAATATAGCATTAAAACGGCTAAGAAATTACTGCTTGAAAAAAGAGAGAAAAAAGATGATGATGAGGAAGATACCTCTACCTCATCCGATGAAAACACTGAAACCAATACGTCTTCTTCTGATAAAGAAACTAAAAACACCCCTACCCCTCAAAAGGAAGTTGGCAATGTTTCAGATAATTTAGAAATATACAGTAAATTTGATTTCGTACCTGGTGATAAATTGTTATTCTTTGATGATTTCTCTAATGATTTTATTGGTGACTTCCCTAGTAAATGGAACACTAATGCAACTGGTGAAGTTGTTAAAATAGAAGGAAAGGGGAAATGGTTTCAATTAAAGTCTGGTGGAAATGTATATTATTTACCTGAAATTGATGAATTACCAGAGAATTATACTATCGAATTTGATTTATTAACTAATGGCCTTACAAAAAGAACTACTTCTACCGCAAGATTAACTGTTGCTATTAATGAAGAAAACCACTTTGACTCTAATTCTAATTATGTAAAAGTCTCAATTCCTCTTGCTTTATATGCCTCGTTTTCTATAGATACAAGAAATCGCTTTGCTAATGGAAGTTCGAATAGTATACAGTCCTCTATTAAAGCTGACATTAGAAATGCAATGCTTAATCAACCTCATATATCTATTTCGGTAACAAAAAATCGTTTTAGACTTTGGGTTAATGAAAAAAAATATGTAGATATCCCTAAATTTGTTAATCAATTAAATATTCTTAAATATTTAAGATTTAATTTATATGGGTTAGAAGATGGTACAGAGAATTTGTACATTGCAAACTTAAAAATAGCTGAAGGTGGTGTAGATTTAAGACGTAAATTACTATCTGAAGGAAAAGTATCTACCAATGCTATATTGTTTGATTCTGGTAAGGCAACTATTAAACCACAATCTTTAGGTGTTGTTAGACAGATATCTCAAGTTTTAATGCAAGATGACGCTATTAAACTTAATATTATTGGTCATACAGATGCTGATGGAAGTGATGCTGTTAATTTAAAATTATCTAAATTGAGAGCTGAAGCAGTAAAGAATGCTTTAGTTGAAATTTATAAAATATCTGGAAACAGATTACAAACCCAAGGAAAGGGAGAAACAGAACCTATTAGCGATAATACCACCACCAATGGTAAAGCTCAAAATAGAAGAGTAGAATTTATTAAAATATAAAAGAAAGGGCACGATTTGGTACATTATGCCCAAAGTCCTCAAATCTTGAGCGCCAAAGTTTAATACTTTGGCGTTCTTTTTTTATAATATTGCAACATCTAAAAGTACATTATGATTTCAAGAAAAAACGCCTCTATTTCAAAATTCATTATTCACAAAGTTGGTAACAAATTCAACGATACAAAAAATGCATTTTCAGAAAAAACAGTAGATTTTGATGAAGCTAGTTATGATCTTATGTTACCATTTTTATTGAGGCCTTTTGGAACCGCCGTTCAAAGTTACAGGTTTAACCATCATGCCAATGTTAACTTAAATGAAATAAACACTTATAGCACTCAAATATTTAATGATGAAGAGGCTTTTATAGAAGTTTCAAAACATGTAGTTATGCATTTGTATGAGCAATCTACATCTGCTAACATTAAAACTGGTGATGTTTTGGTTGCTCTATTTGAAGGCATTGAATATAATGATATAACTACAAACGCTCTTGGAATTTTTAAAATTGAAAACAAAACCAATTTCTTTCAAACATTTTTAGAAAACAATAATTATGATGTACTCGTACAAAAAGGTATTAACTCTAAAAAAGTGGATAAAGGTTGCCTGATTTTAAATCAAACAGATACAGAAGGCAGTATTATTTTTAGCGCAGACAACAATAATTATGATGCACAATATTGGATAAATCATTTTTTGAATATAAAATATGCTGATGATTCTAATAGCCACACACAGCAGTATATTGAATTGTGTAAAGACTTCTCAACAGATATTTTAAAAACCAGTTATGGTCTACAAGAACAAAATAACTTTTTGGCTAAGACTATCGATTTTTTTAAAGAAAATGAAGTTGTAAATGTAGAACGCTTTAAAGATGAACTTTTTGAAGAAGACAAATACAAAGCACAATTTGATGATTACAAGAAAAGTTTTGAAGACGAACAGAATCTGGTAATTAGAAATCAATTTGACGTAGCCGAACGTGTTGTAAATAAAGAAAAGAAAAAGATTAAAACCGATATTAAACTAGACACCAATATTCAAATTAAATTAGATATTGATGCTCCTGATGCCTCTAGTGAATATCTTGAGCGCGGTTATGATGAAGAGAAAAAAATGCATTATTACAAAGTGTTTTTTAATGCTGAAAATTAAAATCACTTATTTATGGAAAACAAAATAATTATAAAGTATTGTCCAAAATGCAGATGGTTATTACGATCTACATGGATGGCACAAGAATTACTAACAACTTTTGAAGACCATATAGATGAATTATCACTTCAACCTTCAGAATCTGGTGTCTTTGATGTTATAGTCAATAATGAACTCATTTGGTCTCGAAAAAACACACAACGATTTCCAGAAATTAAAGAATTAAAGCAACTTGTAAGAGATGTGATTGCTCCAAATAAAGATTTAGGGCATTCTGATAAAAAAAAGATTAACAAATAAGCCTTTGTTAATCTTTTTAATTTTAAATACAACACCTCAATTTTATCGTAGTTAATTTAATTTTTTATAATTTTCTTAAAAGCCAATCGTCCTTCGTTACTCTCAACCTTTAAAATGTAAATACCAGAACTTAAATTTTTAGTAGAAATAACATTCCCAGATGTATCTATCTCTTCACTAGAAAATAATTCTGTACCATCTATTCTATAAATACTAACTTTATTTAATTGTACATCAGTAACTAACCTCACAACATCATTGAATGGATTTGGAAATACTTTTAAATTATTAGTAAACCAATCATCTACAGAGGCAGTGTTTTCTGGCTTATATACTCTTATCCAGTCTACTCTAAGAGTATGATCATCTGTATTCGCGAATTCAGTATTTGTTGGTGTTAGAGCAGGCACCATATTAGATCTCCAATCTTGATCTTCAACACTAAAAAGTATATCCATAGATTTATTCAAACCAGTTCTTGTATCATTACTAGTATCTCCAGGGTTAACAGTATTAGTATAATATACTGGATCAATTTGATCCATTCCCTCTCTTTCCGCAACCAAAACACCATCAATGTAATAATACAAATGAGTAGGATCTTGCCAGTATACACCATAACGGTGGTAATCATCTTTCCAGTTAATGTTTCCCATACCATCATTACGTGTTATCCAAGTGGGGTTAGGAGATGGATTACCTGGACTAACGTTATCAAATTCGTTTGGCTGCCAATCTTGAAATGGGTCTCGAATAAATACATGATGACTCATGTGCATACGCTGAGCAAACCAAGATTGGTCTGAGCTTTGGCTTCCTGACCAAGTTGCACCATATCCTTCCATAAAGTCTATTTCTTGAGTATCATCTGTACTTAACATCCATGCTCCATTGGCTAATACCGAATTCATGATTTTAGCTCTTATCTCAACATATACAGGATATACAACTTTATTGTTAGAATGCATAACACCTGCATTCACTCTATTAGTAAGATATCTCGAAGCAATTAATTTTAGCTCACCTCCTTCAACCAAGGAATGATTTCTAGCCCACGTTGTTAAACCAGGTCCTGACCATGCATTATGATACCAATCATCCCATTTGTTTAAAAAAGTAGCACCCTTATTTGCAGCTGGTGCATTATAGTTAAAATCATCAGATACGTTGTCTTGTAATTGCCATTCTTTACCAACACCAGCACTGTGAGGTACTGGAATACCAGACCAATCTTGAGAAAAGACCATCAAGAAATTTAAACAGCATAAAATAGTTGTAATTCTTATCATAGCTTTAGTTTTAGAAATAAAAATAACAACCAAATCACATCTTTAAGTTAAAACAACTTATATGTCAAGTTAATATCAAGTTTTATGATAAACTTATTTAAATATTGAGAATGTTTTTCTAAAATCACTTAGTTAATTAACTGAAATTCAATATCTAATAAACATTTATTATAATACTAGCTATTAAAACTGAATTATTTCTTCAATTGAGAAACCATGTAATAACCACTAAGGCAATAATTGACAATACTATTTTTTGAATAAATCAAACATCTAAATAAGCTCAGCTTCAAAAGCATTTTAAAATGTTCTAAGGTTTGACTTTGTAAAAATTTTCACCTAACTTCGTTTAACAGTCGATAAACTTCATTAAAACGGAAGTCTATCTTAATATTTAGCCCCAATTATAATAATGACTAAACAATTAATACTCATATTAGGACTAATATTTATGGTTTCATGCTTTAACAGTAAGAATGTGAGTATAACCGAGACAACAATTTTAAATCCTTACAAAACGAACGTACGAATGGATACAATCAATACAGATAAATTTTGGTCACTTGTTGATAATGCTGTTGAAGCTTCTAAGGGAGGTGATTTTTTAAAAGAAAAACATCTTACAGAGGAACTTGAGAAACTTTCACTTGGCGAAATAAAAGAATTTGAATTTGCACTTCGCAAATGTATTATTGACGCTGATGAATTTAAAATTTTAGCTGCCAAGAAAATTATTGAGGGCTTTGTGACAGATGATGGTTATTTATATTTCCGTTGTTGGATAATCGGTCTAGGGAAAAGTGCATATACTGAAACTTTAAAAAATCCGGACTATTTGGCGAATATTGTAAGTAAGGAAGAAATTTGCGAATGGGAAAGCATAATGTATGTTGCAACGGAAGCTTATTCTAATTTAACTGGCATGGAAGAAGACGAAACTTTTCCTCGTTCTGTTGCATTTTATATGGGACTTGATTACGATTTTGGAGCACCTCCTACTAAAGGTAAGGATTGGACTGAAGATGAATTGCCAACTATGCTTCCAGAACTATGGGCGAAGTATAATTAAAAAATAACTGGGGCTAACAACATGTAAACACAATGCTTGCTATCGCTACGCACTGCGTTTACATTACCCGTTAAACGAAACTCTATAAAATCTCAGCTTCAAAAAGGTTAGCAAAATGCTTAAGTAGTTTTCCTTTTATTTCTTCTTCATCAATAGTTTGTTTACCTAACTCTACATTCAAACTAGTAACAGCTTTACCTCGAATTCCACAGGGTATAATGTTATCAAAATAGCCTAAATCTGCATTAACATTTAATGCAAAACCATGCATGGTTACCCATCTACTTGCACGTACTCCCATAGCGCATATTTTACGAGCAAAAGGCGTTCCTACATCTAACCAAACACCTGTTTCACCTTCACTTCTTGAAGCTTTTAAACCATATTCAGCTAATGTTAAAATTATCATTTCTTCAAGGAGCCTTAAATACTTATGAATATCAGTAAAAAAATTTTCTAAATCTAAAATAGGGTAACCAACAATTTGTCCTGGTCCATGATAGGTAATGTCACCTCCTCTATTTATCTTGTAAAACTTTGCTCCTTTGGCAGAAAGTTGTTCTTCATTTAAAAGAAGATTAGATAAATCACCGCTTTTACCTAGAGTATAAACATGCGGGTGTTCTACAAACAAAAAGTAATTCTTAGTATCAAGATTAGTTTCTTCTCTTCTATTCTTAACCTTAGTATCTACAATACCTTTAAACAGCTGTTCTTGGTAATCCCAAGTTTCTTTATAGTCTTTATGTCCTAAGTCTAGTAACTTAACAAGTTTATTCATTAGCAAATGTTAAATCAACATCTAGCACCTTTGGGTCTTTCATAAAATCTAACCAGCTTACTTTGTAGGTAATGGTTTTGTCATTATTGGAAAGCTCTGCATTATTAACAGAGAAGCTTTTTATTTTTTTAGGAAAAGTATATTCAACTATATAATATGCATTTTTGAAATACTCCATAAACTGTTTATCTGAATCATTATTCTCATCTATTTTAAATTCATCAGGATTCCAATTTTCTGGTAAAGTAGTAGTTCTTGAAAAGCTAGAAGCATTATAATCATAAACCAACCCGTTACTTTCTGGGCTCATAAACTTACCTATAGGCCCACCTTTCATAGCATCCACTTGATCACTTTGCGCATTTAAACTTTGAACTTTTGCAATCTTCTCCCCCATATCTTTTAAATCTAAAATAGATTTAAAATCCATTCCAATACCAAAATCAAAAACGCCTTTTTCTTCATCCATATTCATCTTCATATACATATCTTTAACTTCCTCTAGTGCTAAACGCTTTTCCTCAGGTAACGATGCAACACTATCTTTATACATTTCCATAATTTCTTTAAACACCATAACTGTATCTATAGCTTTTTTGGCTCCTGGAGTAGCGCCTCCTCCCATTTCAGATTTCATAGTATTCATAAATTCAGCCATATCATAACTAATTAGGTATTTTCCACTACTATCTTGATTAAAAACAATACGTTCTTTTACAGTACAATTAGTAAAACCAATAGTTAAGATAATTAGAGCTAAAATTTTTATAAATTTCATGATTTTTTTGAGGTTTGAAATTAGACCTCAAAGATACATTTTTATCTATTAGGATTATTTAAAATTACCAATGCAGCAATCACCCCAGGGACCCAACCACAAAGCCATAATAAGAAGACAATAATAATAGATCCACAACCTTTATCTAAAACGGCTAATGGTGGACATATAATAGACAGTAATACTCTCCAAAAACTCATGTATAATTTTATTTTTTAATTGATGTGTTTATTTGACGTATTTCTTTTTGTTTTGTTACACATCTTCTGCGTTAGGTATAGAAGCACTACCTAATACACGAAGCACTACACTAGTGTATCCTGAATTTGTCTCAGGAACTTTGGGGTAACGCTCAAAAAAAATGGCAAACTGTACATCAAATCATTATCTTTGTGCACTTAAAATTTCACACACTGTATTAACATGTCACAATTATCAGAGCAAGAGCTTGTTAGAAGAGAAAAATTAGAAAAATTACGTGGATTAGGTATTAATCCCTATCCTGCAGATTTATACCCCGTAGATCATACTTCTAAACAAATTAAAGAGCATTTTGAAGATGATAAACACGTAGTTATTGCTGGTAGATTAATGTCTCGTAGAATTCAAGGAAGTGCCAGTTTTGCTGAACTTCAAGATGGAGAAGGAAGAATACAAGTATATTTTAACCGTGATGAAATATGCCCTAGTGAGGATAAAAGCAAATACAACGATGTATATAAAAAGCTTTTAGACATGGGTGATTTTATTGGTATAGAAGGAAAACTTTTCACAACTAAAGTAGGTGAAAAGACGGTTATGGTTAAAGATTTTAAACTTCTTAGTAAAGCTTTAAAACCACTACCACAACCTCGAGTAGATACCGATGGTAAAGTTCATGATGCTTTTACAGATCCTGAGCAACGTTACAGACAGCGTTATGCAGATTTAGTGGTAAATCCGCATGTAAAGGATGTGTTTGTAAAGAGGACTAAGCTTTTTAATGCCATGCGCCAGTTTTTTAATGATGCTGGTTATTTTGAAGTTGAAACACCTGTTTTACAACCAATACCTGGAGGCGCAGCAGCTAGACCTTTTATAACACACCATAACTCTTTAGATATTCCATTGTATATGAGAATTGCTAACGAGCTTTACTTAAAAAGGTTAATAGTTGGTGGTTTTGACGGTGTTTATGAGTTTTCTAAAAACTTTAGAAACGAAGGAATGGATAGAACTCATAACCCTGAGTTTACAGCCATGGAAATATATGTTTCCTACAAAGACTATAACTGGATGATGGATTTCTGCGAACGTTTGTTAGAACATTGTGCAGTAGCTGTTAACGGAACTACTGAAGCTACTTTTGGTGAACACAAAGTTGACTTTAAAGCGCCTTATGCTCGTGTAACTATGGCAGATTCTATTAAACATTTTACAGGTTTTGATATTACTGATAAAACTGAAGATGAGATTAGACAAGCAGCCATTGATATGGGTATTGAAGTAGATGCTACTATGGGTAAAGGAAAGCTTATTGATGAAATTTTTGGTGAAAAATGTGAAGGTAATTACATTCAGCCTACCTTCATAACAGACTATCCTAAAGAGATGAGCCCGTTATGTAAAGAGCATAGAGACAACCCAGAATTAACTGAGCGTTTTGAGTTAATGGTTTGCGGTAAAGAAATTGCAAATGCGTATTCTGAACTAAACGACCCTATTGATCAGCGTGAACGTTTTGAACACCAATTAAAACTAGCCGAAAAAGGTGATGATGAAGCTACAGAGTTTATAGACTTTGACTTTTTGCGCGCTTTAGAATACGGTATGCCTCCTACTTCTGGAATGGGAATTGGCATGGATAGATTAATTATGTTCTTAACCAATAACCAAAGTATTCAAGAAGTATTATTCTTCCCTCAAATGAGACCTGAGAAAAAACAAATAGCGTTAACAGATGAAGCTAAAGCTATTTTTGAAATATTAAAGACAACAGGAAAATCAGAACTTATAGATTTAAAAACACAATCTGGTTTATCTAACAAAAAATGGGATAAGTCTATTAAAGAACTTACCAAAAACAAGCTTGCTAAAGTTGAAAAGACAGATGATGGCTTGTTTGTTGAAGTTGTTTAAATACTCTAAAATATCAGTTTTATTAAAGCGTTACAAAATGTAACGCTTTTTTTATTCAAATTTTTAACATAAAGAGGGTATAATTTTTGATGGGTAATCATACATATTTATTGTAATTTTAGTAACAATATTGAATCTTTTTTGAAATGTATAAAAAAATTAGTCTCACTTGTATTGTTGTATTCCTTTTGTCATTTACAATTACCAACAACTTTAGTGAATTAGTTCAAGAAAAGCTATTAAACTATGTTGAAAACCCTCCAGAAAAAATATATGTACAAACAGACAAACCTTATTATACTTTAGGAGAAGATGTTTGGTACACCACCTACCTAGTTAATGGGATAGATCATAAAAAAACCAATAAAAGTAAAGTTGTTTATGTTGAACTTATTAATGATCAAGACAGTATTGTTTCTAAAAAGCAACTTTATATATCTAACACCAATACTGCTGGTGATTTTAAGATTAAAAACAACTGGAAAGCAGGGAATTATATTCTTAGAGCTTACACCAATTATATGAGGAATCAAGATGCTGCATATTTTTTTCAGAAGCAAATACCTATTTGGGATACTGAAAAAACTGAAGAAATTTCAACCGTAGACGCTTCATCATCAAATTCTGAAAAACAAAAATTAATACTTAAAGAAAAACCAAATTTAGAATTTTACCCTGAAGGTGGTTACTTGATTAACGGATTGACCTCTAAAGTAGGCATTAAAGTAAAAGACACATTTAATAGAGATATTAGCATTAGTGGCACTATTAAAGATTCAGACAATAAAACAATATCATCTTTTAAAACATTTCATTCAGGATTGGGTTTAATCAGCATTATTCCAGAAATAAACAAGACTTATTATGCATCAGTAATAGTAAATAATGTTGAATATACCTATAAGCTACCAAAGGTGTTGTCTATTGGGTATAATCTTAATATTGTAAACAATGGCAGCCATTTAGTAGTAAAAGCATCTACAAATAATCCTTTAGGACTTAAAAACTCTTATTTGTTAGCTCATCAAAGAGGGGCTTTAGTTTTTGAAAAATTTGAAACAGAAGATTCAAACTCCTACTTAATTAGGCTTAATACAAATACACTTAATGATGGAGTAACACATTTTACTCTTTTTGATAATGAAGGTAAACCTGTATGCGAACGCTTGGCATTTATAGATAACCCTGAGAACAGTATTTCTGTAAACCTAGATTCTGATAATTTAACCCCAGCTAGAAGAGATAAAATAAATTTGAGTATTGATTTAAAAGATACTAATGGGAACCCTGTAGTAGGTGATTTATCGATGTCTGTCACAGACATTGATGCTATTGGTCATAGCTCTAAAGATGATAACATAAAAACTTACTTATTATTAAATTCAGATTTAAGAGGACAAATTAAAAACCCTGGGTATTTTTTTGAAAAAGAAAATGACCCAAAAAGAAGATATCTTTTAGATTTAGTAATGCTCACCCACGGTTGGAGGCGTTTTACATGGAATGAACTCTTATACAAACCTAAAGCAGATCAATTTACTCCAGAAACTGGTATTTATATTTCAGGTATTACCGCTTCTAAAAAAAGTAAACAAAATATTCCAGCAGTTACAAAGCTAACTTTTATGGGAAGCTTTCCTTATCAAGAAAAAATTCGCTCTAATACTAATGGTATTTTTAAATATGGGCCTTTTGTTTTTATGGATACAATACCAACCCTTATAGAAGCCAGGGTAAATGAATTTAAAAAAGAAGAAACAAAAGCGAATAGAATGGTAGATATTCGTTTAACAGCAAATCATAATTCAAGTCCAAAAGTTTTCAAACAAAATATTTTAAAATCAAGTTTAAATGATGAAACCAAAATTTCAAATTTTCTAACATTGTCTCAGAACATCTCAATGATAAATGAGGCTTTTTTAGAAGAAGCAAGGTTATTAGATGAAGTTGTTATAACGGCTACTAAAAAATCTGAAAAAGAAAAAAGAAATGAAGAACTAAATGAAAAAGCATTTTATGGTTTTCCTACTAACAGAATCGATCTAAAAGGAAATCCAGAAATGGAAGTTTATAATATTTTTGATTTACTAAATATGTTACCTGGGGTAACTGCCAATAACAATTCTATATCTATTAGAAATGGTGGTGTTCCAAGAATATACTTGAACAACTTTCCTGTAGAACTTGATGACATCACAAATATGACAGCTGTAGATGTTGATTTTATTGATGTATTAAAAGGCGCTGATGCTTCTTTTTTCCCCAATAGCGCAAATGGTGTAATAGTTATTCATCAAAAACTAGGAACTAATGTTTTAGCAAAAAACATTAAGCGTAAACCAGGAATCATAGATTTTACTTCAACTGGTTTTTACACAGCTAGAGAATTTTACTCTCCTAATCATATTTCTATGCCTAATGAAGTTACAAAACAAGACATTAGAACTACATTACACTGGGAACCCAAAATAACTTTAACTAATACATCAAAAAAAGCTAATGTATCATTTTTCACTAGTGATACTAAAAGTAGATATGCTATAAAAATTGAAGGTATTACAGATACTGGCATTCCAGTATATCATTTTTCTACTTTTGAAGTAGAATAAAAAATAAAACCCGGTAATTCACATTACCGGGTTTTAAAAACTAACTAACAACTTAACTAAATATAATTCTAAAATTTATTCAATTATATAAAAACTTTCGTTGTACAAATTGACAATAAAAAAACCATACTACAATGCCTCTTTAGAAAGGTTTAACATGGTTTGTTAAATTTTATAACTTCTTTAAGAAAAGCCTTTTATAATGTTAAAACTTTTAAGATTTCACTCATTCTCCAATTCATTCTGTTCCACGTAATCTTTAATAGGTATGTCATCAATAATAACATCTTTTAATACAGACTCTCCTTCTTTTACGTAAACCAAAGCATAAACATTTTGTAATAACGAATCTCTTAAATTTTCTCTAACAACAACTTCAGCTGTATACGCCTTACTTTCTTCCATATAAAACCTATTAAATGGAAAATCTATATTCAACTCTTTAGAATAGCCAGCATACCAGTTTACTTTAGCTTCAACAAAATCTTTATCAATATCTGGTAGTATTTCTTTACTTATCTTGTTTACTTCAGCAAAGCCCAAACTATCAATATCTAAATACACATAAATAACCTCATCTCTTACCCAAGTTGTATCTTCAGTTATATATTGGTCTACTTCAAAATTTAAAGTTATGTATTTTCCTCTAAATGGATCTGATGGATCAATTGGTTTTGTTTTAAATTTATATGCTATTCCTGTATTTAGCACATCTTCTCTATTAAAAATCATGTGAGTTGGCACAATTATCTGAGCAGCAACTACTATTAAAAATAGTATAAATAAATATGTAGTTTTCATTTTCTTATTTTTTACTTCAAGTTTCTTCTTTTTTGTCTTTTAAGCATTATATAATTTGTTAGAAAAAAGCCTAATCCTATTCCAACAAATAAAATACCTCTTAACACAAAAGACATATTAGTATCAAAAAACCTACATGTTATGAGTATCGTTATAATAAGCAATCCATAATTTAAAATACCAAAATGAAACTTATCGGCACCCACTTTTATAGTTACAAGAGCTATAATTAAAACTAAAAGATTTATTAATACAGTTGGGATAATTTGGCTATTTAAGCCTACAAAAAACACCATAGTAAAAATGATAAATGCGTAATGAATTACATTGTATTTCACCACAAACTTCTTTGATAACAAATACGCTAAAACTCCCAAAGCAATTAAGAATAGTAAGAGTGTTATAAAAAACTCTTGGGAATTATACACTAGCTCCACTCTAAGTAAGTCATTCCACATCCATTTAAAACTAGTTAACATTAGCATGTAAACAGTTCCTAAAGAACCTAATATCAAATAACCATTTCTTCTTAATTTTTGATTGTTAAAAATTGGCAGTTTTCCGATATTGTAGAAAAGCCCAAAAAGGATAACATACATAAGCACTCCTAAAACACTAACGGTTTCAACAAAAGCCCCTAAAACAATAATTAAACTTAAAGGTAATAACCAATTTAAAATTGATGTAATATTAGTATCTAATTTAAACTTTAAAAGTTGTTTGTAATATGGCAAGACTAAAGCCAATAATAACAAATAAAACCAAGGTGTATCTGATGTTGATAAGAAGTTATAACCATATTCCACACCGTAATAGGTCATAAACACTATATGTATTATTGCTAGCGCATTAGATTTTAACAGATAGACAAGCGGAACACATAACAATATCCAAGTTAAAAGGAAGCTACTTATATCTCCCGGTATATTATAAATCTGACTCACTAAAGATATACTAGCGCCTACAGCAAAAAACAGAAAAGTACCAGAGGCTTCTTTCCAAGTTTTACTTTTATCTTTTAATATGGAAAACCCTACTAAAAACTGACCTATTAGTAACGGGGAAAATGCAAAAAAGGTTTTAACTATTTTTGAAAAATTATCCCAATTATGCGCTAAAATCAAGATAATTCCTAACCCAACTAATATAGAACCTAATACCCCAAAAACAGTAAATAATCTATTTGGAGTATTTACCTTTTTAGATTGATAAAATGCTTCTATGCTTGAAGCAACTTCTTGTGATATGACCTGTTGTTCAACAAGCTCTTTTATATCATTTTGAATTTTTGAATTCATTTTTTAATTTATAATATTTAAAAAGACTTCTTCAAAAGGGTCTCTATTTACAACTGTATAATAAAAAAGTGCTCCTAACCAGCCATGAAACACTCCCATAGCAAAAACATTCTTTTCTTTTAAATAAAGAATACCATAAAACAATGCCAAAACAAAAGTTCCTATCATTAACCAAACTGAAGGATAATGCACTAAAGAAAATAGAATTGCTGTTATTAAAACTATTAAAAATTTATTTAGCGATAAACTTTTCATGTCTTTTAAGTTACCAGCAATTAAACTTATAGTTAAAAACTGTTGAATAGCTCCCCAAATGGGGTATGTAATTAAGAGCGGTAAAATATGCCACGTTACATTAATAGTTTTTTGAGAATAGCCTAATGCTAAAAATATAATTATGGAAACTAAACCAAATGGTAGCATTAATTTGCAAACTTTTTTAAAGTTATCAGTTCTAAATCCCCAATACTTTAAAATATTTTTTTCTTTTTTATATCTATTAAAAACATACAGTGTCCAAATACTTATAGCAAAAACCACATAAGAAAATCTAAAATCTAGATAATCCATAAAAATGAACTTCCCTATTGCTGTTAATGCTACAGCTAAAATTTCTAGAATCCGTCTTCTATCAGAAATTAGTTTCTCTTTAGAAAACGCCGTTAAACAAGAGGTTATTTTTGTTTTCATATTCAACATTTAAAAAACCCCGCAACCTAACAGTTACGAGGTTTCAGTTAGCTAACCAATCATCAAAACTAACCTTAAGGTGTTTTGTGTTGATTTTAAAATATGTTCTTATTACTTAATCTCTTCCTCTATATTTCTTTCTATATATTTAGTATCTCTTGTATTTTTTTGCACCGCAATAGCAGCAAATAAACTTAGTAGAAACGCCATACCATAAAAGCCTTTTTCACTTAATAGTAAATCTGCATTCCATAAGCCAACTATTAGCAGTACAACTGAAGTTATTGTTGTAAACCAACTAATACTATAATAAATCTCTGTTACTGGTATATTTTCTAATTTATCTCTCACCGCTTTTTGTACAGAAATTACAGAGAATAACCCAAAAAGTAGTACCGTAAAATAATACCCTTTTTCATTCAGTAACATATCAGAATTCCACAATCCTATACAAAAAGACACCATCCCTGTTAACAAAGCAAACCAAGAAGCACCTATAAAAGCAGATGTAGGTTTTTGATCAAAAACTTTAGTTTCTTTCTTTTTCTTTAAATCTTCAGATTTCTTTTCTACTGAAATTGATGTTTGATAATTCATAATATTTGTTTTAATGATTATGAAGCAAAACTGCTAAACTTTAAAGGCATTAAAAAAACTATTTACACAAAAAACTGACGATATATTTATAATAAAAATGAAAAAATACTTTATTTTTAAGGATTAATATTTTAATAACTGACTATTAAATGAATGACTTAACACGTATTATTTCTTCATTTTCTACTGAAGAACGACAGCGATTTGTCTATTTTTTAGAAAAAAACAATAAGAGAAATGACACTAAAAACATTGCTTTATTTAAGTTATTACTCAACAATAATTTAGAATCTAAAGACATTTGTATTAAGCTTTATGGAAGCCATAAAAAAGATGCCTATCATGCATTACGCAAACGTTTATATCAATCTATCATAAATTTCACAGCCAATAATAGACTATTAGAAGAAAGCTCTATTGAAAACAACGTTATTAAATATATCTTAGCTTCACGCCATTTTCTCCAGCAAAAACAATATGCACCAGCCTATAAAATTCTTAACAAAGCTGAAATATTAGCTCAAGAACAACACCTTTTTGTTCTGCTAAACGAAATATACCATACGCAAATTCAATATGCCGTTCACAATGCTTCCTTAAATTTAGATGAACTTATTGATAAATTCAATAACAATAAGAACAAACACCTTTTAGAAGAAAAACTCAATATTGTTTATGCTAAACTAAAACAAACATTAAATGCTATAACATATAAAGGAGAAATAATAGATTTTGAAGACATCCTTAATTCCTTGTTCAAAGAATATCAAATAAATCTCAATGAGAATATATCTTTCAAATCTTTATATCAATTATTAAGCATTGTAAGTTTTTCTGCATTTGCAAGTAATGATTATTTGAGGATTGAATCTTTTTTAGTTAGAACATATAATTCTATAATCTCTTATAAAAATGAAGAAAAGCAACCTTTCTATCATATTCAAATATTATATATGATTGCCAATACATACTTCAGAAATAAAAAGTTTAAGCAGTCTAATCACTATTTAAATCTAATGCATTCTGAAATGTTGAAACAGCAAAAAAAGTATTTCAACACTTTTAATTTAAAACACAAATTACTTTTATCATTAAACTTAAACTTTTCTGGGAAACAAGATGAAGCCATTAATATATTAACACCTATAATTAATAAAAAACATACTGATATTGAATCTCTTTTAGATATTCATTTAAGTCTAATTATGTTTTACTTTCAAAAAGAAGCATTTACAAAAGCTCTAAATATATTTTCTAAATTTTATCATAGTGATAAATGGTATTCTGAAAAAGCAGGAATTGATTGGGTTTTAAAAAAGAACTTAACCGAAATATTATTACATATAGAATTGGGTAATATTGATTTAATAGAATCTAGATTATTAAGTTTTCAAAGAAACTATTACAAATATTTAAAAGGTTCTAATAAAGAACGTGCCATTACCTTTTTAGAGCTTGTAAAACGATATTATAAAAATCCAGAAGAGGTTACCTCTGAAAAGTTTTACAATATTGTGGAAAGTTCTTTTGAATGGATTAGCCCTGAACGAGAAGATATTTTTGTTATGAGTTTTTATGCATGGTTAAAAAGTAAAATGATAAAAAAGCCCATCTTTGAAACAACATTAGAAGTCATTAAAACAGGTAACTATTAAGGCTTTTTACATATATTTGCGGCATGTTAAAAAAGTGCTTTTTAATTTTAGCATTCTGTTTTTCAGTATCTTTTTTTGCACAAGAAAAAGACAGTTTATCAATTAAAAATGGTATTGATAACCCATCACTTTTAAGTACTCATCATTTTGGTATTTTTAATTCTAGAATTAACACCAATTTTAAGCTTAAACCCTCTAAAAATAAATCACTTAGTTTTAATTATACCAGTGGCAACACTTTTCACCCTTTTTTAGAAGCTTACCTCCCAAAAGACCTAGAAATAAGAGAAAAATTTAAAAATACCATCTGGTATGATCGTTCATTTAACTTTATCGATCAAGAAACCACTCCTGCTGACTATTTAAACATAGTCATTGATGCCATTATCAAGGAATTTAGAATTGGCTTTATCTTACCCATTGCAAAACAACACGAATTAACAATAAACCTAAGATCTTATTTTATTACCAATGGGAAACATCCATTTTCCTTTTTTACAAGTGATGAAACTATAGAATGGTTTCATAGTAATATTGTAGGTGGTGAAGACCCCTTTGGAAGACGATACTACGGATTAAATCAAGTTAATTTTGAATATTTAGATAGAAACGGAAACATTCTTAAACTAAATAATAATGACTTCTTTATAGGAGGATTAGAGTTTTCTCATCATTTCTATCCTGATCTAACAATAAATAAAACCAGAAACATTTACATCAATTTTGGAAATCATTTAGGGATTAACACGTCTAAATTCAGCCCTACTATAGATTTTGGACTTTCTGCCAATGTAGTAAAGCAATATACTTTTAAAAACAAACACCTATTAAACTTAGGCTTAAGCATTAACGTTTTACATAAAAACTTAATTAAGTTTAATGATGATGCTATAGATTTAGGTAACAATACATATTTAGGTACTTTAGAGGGTAATATTGAATATACAAAACCAACTTTAAAGGGAAATTATCATGCCTTTGGAATTAACTTCCAAGCTCAAACACGTTATAATAAAAAGGAAGAAGCTAACTATTATCATTTAAGAGGTAAATGGCAAGAAATTAATAGTGGTTGGCATAATGGGGTTAGCACCTTATACAAAACATTATCTAACTGGTCTTTTATATATACTTATGGGCGTTATAATTATAAATTAGCCCTTTACATCAAACAAGATTTACAGGTAAATAATACTCCTGATTTTCAAACAGGTGTTCATTTAAAAATCCCTATTCTTCAATAAATCAGTTTGTTAATTTCAAGTTAAAATAAAAACAGGGTTAAACCTTTCAGTTCTGTTTAAGTCAAAAGAGCAAACAAACCTTTTAAACTTAAACATGATGAAACAGTTAATAGTAATCGCAGTAGCACTTCTAAGCATTCAAACTTTTGCACAGCAAGATAAAGATCAAAACAAAAGACATGGCATGCATAAAATGCATGATTTCACTCCAGAGCAAATAGCAACATTAAAAACAAAAAAAATGACACTTCATTTAGATTTAAATGAAAGTCAACAAGCAGAGGTTAAACAGATATTACTAGAAAACGTAAAAACTAGAAAAGCTAAAATGGCAGCTAGAAAAGCAAAAAAAGAAAGTGGCGAATTACAAAAACCTACGTCTGAAGAACGTTATGCAATGGCCAATGCTATACTAGACCATCAAATTGCAATGAAAGAAAAAATGAAAAACATTTTAAATAAAGAGCAATTTGCTAAGTGGGAAAAACTACAGGCAAAAATGGTACATAAAAGAAAACAGCATAAAGGAAAAGCTAAAAAAAGATCTTAAGAAAGCATAAAAAGTTAGTTGATTGATTATAGTTTGTTAATGAAAAAAGGCAATTCAAAATATTGAATTGCCTTTTTTAGTTTTATAAATTTTTAGCAACCTTATTAATAGCTTCTATTGTAAAATCTAAATCATCATAACTTAAAGCATCGGTTATAAACCAAGTTTCAAAAGCACTAGGCGCTATATACACACCTTCATTCAACAATCCATGAAAGAATTTTTTGAAAGTATCATTATTTCCTTTTGCAGCAGTTGTAAAATCTACAACGGTGCCTTCATCAAAATGAACAGAAATCATAGATCCTACTCTATTAATTGTATGAACTACACCATTTTCATTTAGAACTTTACTTATGCCTTCATGTAAATATTTAGTTTTAGCTTCTAGTCTATTAAATATCTCAGTATCATTATTTAATTCACTTATCATAGCTAGACCAGCTGCCATAGCTAACGGGTTTCCACTTAAAGTTCCTGCTTGATATACAGGACCTAATGGTGCTAAATGATTCATTATTTCATTTCTTGCTGCAAAAGCTCCCACAGGTAAGCCACCACCTATCACTTTTCCAAAGCAAACAATATCTGCTTTAATATTGAATAACTCTTGCGCACCTCCTTTAGATAATCTAAAACCTGTCATCACTTCATCAAAAATGAGCAAAATATCATTAGCATCGCAAATAGCTCTAAGCGTTTGTAAAAAGTCCTCTTTTGGAGGAATACAGCCCATATTTCCAGCTACTGGCTCAATAATAATACATGCTATTTCTCCTTTATTGGCTTCAATTAACGCCTTAACATTTTCAATATCATTGTAATTAGCTAGTAAAGTATCTTTAGCTGTACCCTGAGTTACTCCCGGACTATTTGGCGTACCAAAGGTACTAGCACCACTACCTGCTTGAATTAAAAAAGAATCACTATGTCCATGATAGCATCCCGCAAATTTTATAATCTTGTCTTTTCTTGTAAAACCACGCGCTAATCTAACAGCACTCATACAAGCCTCAGTTCCAGAATTCACAAATCTAATCTTATCAATATTTGGCACCATTGAAACTGCTAATTCTGCAATTTTAGTTTCAATTTCTGTTGGCATACCAAACGATGTTCCTTTTTGAGCTTTTTCAACAACCGCATCAACCACTGGTTTGTGCGCATGTCCTAAAATCATTGGCCCCCATGAATTGATATAATCAATTAAACGGTTACCGTCTTCATCATACAAATAAGCCCCTTTTGCTTCTTTTACAAAAATTGGAGTTCCTCCTACTCCTTTAAACGCTCTAACTGGCGAATTTACACCTCCTGGAATTACTTTTTCTGCTTCAGTGAATAAAGCACTACTTCTTTTATAAATCATAAAATTACTCTAGATTAACTTGCAGTTTTTGTCCTATGCTAATTGTATTATCTTCTAAGTTGTTTAGTCTTTTTAAATCTTCTACACTAATATTATGCATTTTAGAAATGTAATACAGCGTATCTCCTTTAACTACTACATGAACTTTTTGTTTAGGCACTACTTTTACACTAACAAGTCTTTTATTTTTTAATATTTCATCATCATACTTATACAAATCATAACGTTCTATCAAGCTAATTAGCTTTTGAGGATATTTAGGATCTGTAGCATAGCCTGCAGATTTTAAACCTCTGGCCCAAGCTTTATAATCTCCTGGTTTATTGTTAAACAATTTTTCATAGCGTTTTCTTTCAGCAAGAAATAAAGAATGATCTCTAAACGATGTTTTAGCTTCTTTATATTTTCTAAAACACTCCCCTTTTTTATCATCATCATGATAAATTCTTTTACCCGTCCACTCATGACATTTAATACCAAAATGATTATTAGCCTTTACAGACAACCTACCTCTACCAGAACCAGATTCTAAAATTCCTTGCGCTAATGTGATACTTGCAGGAATGTTATATAATTTCATCTCACTTTGAGCAATAGCTCTATAAGTATCAATATATCGTTCGGTGTCATTAGCATATACTTTTCCTGCTGCTTTTGGTTGAACAACAACTTTTGGTTTTGGAGTGGCAACAACTTTTTTAGCTTTACAACTAAACACTAAACTCGCTAAAATTGCTATTATCAGTACTTTTTTCATCTATATTATGATAGGTAATTGTTTCTTTTTTAATATCGAATTCATTCCTGCTATTCCTTGTAAACCACCAGTATGAATCACTAAAATTTTTGTCCCTTTTTTAAAAAATCCTTTTTTTATTAAATCTAAAACCCCAAACATCATCTTTCCTGTATAAATAGGATCTAACGGAATGTTGTTTTCAATCTTAAATGCATTTATAAACGTTATTAATTCTTCATTTATTTTTGCATAACCACCAAAACTATAATCTTCAATTAAATCCCAGTTGGTTTTGGTTACAAATTTACTAATATCTTCTTTTAAAAAGTCGCCTTTTAATGCAGGAAAACCTAAAACTTTTTGATTAGGTTTTGAACAATTTACAAGTCCTGAAATTGTACCTCCAGTTCCTACTGCACAACAAATAACGTCAAAATCTTTATCAGCCTCTGTTAAAATTTCTTCACAGCCCTTTACCGCCAACTCATTGGTTCCTCCTTCAGGAATCAAATAAAATTCACCAAAAAACTTTTTAAGACTATTAAGAAAAGTTATTTCTGTTTTCTGTCTATAAATAGCTCTAGAAACAAACTCAAAGCGCATGCCATTGGATTTCGCAAAGCGAAGTGTCTCATTTTCTTCTAATTTAGATTTTAGCTCCTCACCTCTTATAACTCCAATAGTATTAAGCCCATGCAGTTTTCCTGCACTGGCTACCGCTGCAATATGATTTGAAAAAGCGCCTCCAAAAGTTAAAAGTGTATCAAAACCCAAAGATTTTGCCTTTTTAAGGTTGTATTTTAGTTTCCTATACTTATTTCCTGAGACAAAAGAATGAATGGTATCTTCTCTTTTAATGAAAAGCTCAACACCCCATTCTTTGGGTAAAACAACCTGTTCATTAACACTATTCTCAAGACTAAAATTCATCAAGGCGAAGATACTTTAAAAAAGCCCAAAAAGGACGCCTATCTAGGTATTCTAAATCAAATTCTTTTTTATAAGCTTCTCTTTCAAAAGATATGTTTCTATAGGCATTGCCCCAGTTCCTATATTGAATTAACCTAACTATAAATTCAATAACGTAGACTAAATAAAATGGAATAATTAACAACTCTAGCTGTTGTTTTAAATGTATTTTTTCATGATTAATTAATACCCAATTGGTCTTTAAACTTGATGTTTTTACAAATACAAATGGAAAAATGGTCATTCCTGTATATCCCTTGGGCACCAAATACTTTGAAACTAAAATCATTAATCGTTATAATTCAAAAATCAACCCAAATTAATCTATATTTGTTAAAATGAAAAAAATAATTCCAATAGAAGACGGAGATTACTACTTAACTCCTGAAGGTTATCGCTGTTTTACAGAACAATATCACCTAAAAAGGGGCTATTGCTGTGAGAGTGGTTGTAGACATTGCCCATATGGTTATAACCCTTCAACTTCGCTTAGGGCGGGCAACAAAAAATAGATTAACTCTCTAACAACCACACCATTGGTACGATTATTGATGTTATTTTTTTACCGGAAAGCATTTTTAGTTAAAAATGTTCAACACTTAACCTAGTTGATAATTCTTTATTAAATTTACTAGAACCGTTAAAAATTTTGCACTATGAAAAGATTATTTAGAGTATTACCAATTTTGGCTATTTTGGTTGTAGCCACATCTTGTTCCTCTGTGAGAGTTGCAGCAGATTATGATACAAATGCACGTTTTGGCGATTACAAAACCTTTGCATTTTTTAAAACTGGCATTGATAAAGCCGAAATAAGTGACCTAGATAAACGTAGAATTTTGAGAGCTATTGAAGCAGAACTTTTGACTAAAGGTTTCACAAAATCTGAAAATCCAGATATACTTATAAGCTTATTTACTAAATCTCAACAGCGTGTTGATGTTTACAACAACTACTGGGGCATGGGTGCCTGGGGTTGGGGTGGCTGGGGACCTGGTTGGGGTCCTGGATGGGGCTGGGGTTGGAATCAACCTACTGTTAGTACTAGTACACAAGGCACTTTATATATAGATCTTATAGATGCTACAAAAAAAGAATTAATATGGCAAGGTATGGGAACTGGCTACTTAAGTAGAAATATGGAGAAAAAAGAAGCTAGAATTAAAGAGTTTGTTGCCAAAATAATGGAAAAATATCCTCCAGGAGCACAACAATAGAAATTGAAAAGCGACCAACAGGTCGCTTTTTTTAATAAAGACTTTTACTCTTTTCTTTTATATCTTATTCTCAATTAAGCATTTTGATATATACTGAATTTTCATATTCTTAAGATTTTAATAATTTTTTGAAGATTTTATACTGATTTTGTATTTTTAAGAAAAAATCACTAATAAAAGTAAATGAAAAACTTAATTGAGTCTAACCCTATTTTAAATCGTTTACCCAATCATCTTAAACAATTTATGAAGCCTCAAAATTATGAGGACTATTCTGCTATTGATCAAGCTGTATGGCGTTACGTAATGCGAAAAAATGTAGACTTTTTGAGTAAAGTTGCTCATAAATCTTATTTACAAGGCTTAAAACAAACAGGCATTTCTATTGATGATATACCTAATATGTATGGTATGAATCGTATTTTAAAAGATATTGGTTGGGCTGCAGTTGCCGTAGATGGCTTTATCCCGCCAAATGCCTTTATGGAGTTTCAAGCATACAATGTGTTAGTAATTGCAAGTGATATTAGACAATTAGAAAATATAGAATACACACCTGCACCCGATATTATTCATGAAGGTGCAGGACATGCTCCCATAATTGCTAATCCTGAATATTCTGAATACTTAAGACGTTTTGGTGAAATTGGTTCTAAAGCTATTTCTTCAGCTAAAGATTATGAATTATATGAAACTGTTAGACATTTATCAATTATAAAAGAAGCTTCAAACACCAAACAAGAAGACATTGATATAGCCGAAAAAAACATTGAAGAATTACAACAAAACATGGGAGAACCAAGTGAAATGGCTCTCATTAGAAATTTGCATTGGTGGACTGTAGAATATGGATTAATAGGTACTGTTGAAAATCCAAAAATTTATGGTGCAGGCTTATTATCTTCAATTGGTGAAAGTGCTTGGTGTATGACTAACGATGTTGAAAAACTACCATATTCCATTGAGGCTACATACAAAAACTTTGATATTACCAAACCTCAACCTCAA
Organism: uncultured Flavobacteriaceae bacterium; assembly: GCA_947487895.1. Classification (GTDB taxonomy): domain Bacteria; phylum Bacteroidota; class Bacteroidia; order Flavobacteriales; family Flavobacteriaceae; genus Seonamhaeicola. Next base: position 195,150 of record CANKYF010000006.1, on the reverse strand, counting down.
CTATTCGTAACTCCAAATTTTGCTCATTTAAGTCTTATTCTAGAAGAGTTTGCTAACACAATGGCGCTAAGAAAAGGAGGTTTATCTGGTATTAATAAACTAATAACTTCTAAAGCTTTAGGTACAATTGAATTGAGTACAGGCATTCAAATTTCTGGAATTTTCACGAATGTCATTGAAAATGAAGGACAAGCTATCTATGTTCAAACTACTGGAAATACAGCTCTGGCTTATCGTGAAAAAGAATTAGTTGGTCATGGTATTAAGACACATTCTGAAGGGTTTGGATCACCAATAGGAACACTAAAAGGTATTAATATTGCTATTGAAGATATGAGCCCTAGAGATTTAGCAGCCTACAATATTTTTGAAGGACAAACTACAACTCTTGAATTTGAAGGAGGACTTAAAGTTTCTGGTGAAATTATTACTGGAAAAAGAAATCTTCAAGGAAAAATTATCTTGATAAGTTTTAAAAATTGTATAGTAACTCACAATGATAATATTCTATTTAAACCAGAATGGGGTAATTACGATATGGTAATTGGCAAAGATATTATTTCTGCTTTTTCAGGGCCTGCAGATTTAAATAGCTTTAATCTTATTACTCATGTCCCTTCTGAAAAAACCGTAAAACTAAAAAAATCTAAAGAGCGATTAAGGCTAGAAGAGCTCTACAAACAAATAAGAGACTATAGATCTGCTAAAAACAAAACCATTTCTAGAACTAAGGTTCTTGAAGAACTTATTAATAATCATCCTGAAGATTGGCTATTGGTTGTCGAATTATATGAATTAGCCTTTCTAAGCTCTGAAAATAGTTTATGTAAAACCATTTTGAATCATTTAGAATCTATCAAACAAAATAAGCCTGAAGTAGGTAAATTAATTGATGATGGATTGCGAATAATTCAGCTTGAAAAAGATTATTCTACACTGTAAAAACAATACCCGAAAAAAATTTTAAAAAAAATGTGACCTAACAGAAATGTTGGTGTCTTAATAATGAAGGAAAGAACAATTAGTTGCTCTAACAGTTTTAAGATTAAAGCCCGTTTGAACTATATTTTTAGTAGCGACATTGGTTATGCTCAAGAAAAGTGAAAACTTTCTCTTGAGCATTTTTTTATCATCTAAAACGTTTCAATGTTTTCTTAGTAAATTCACTTAAAACTAAAGTTCCACTTACAGCTGCTCTTTCTTGAAGTAATACATCCCAATTATCAGTTCCATTCCAAAAAACTTTTTTCATTTCTTTTAAAGCTTGTGGATTATATGTACTCAACTTTTTGGCTAGTGTAATAACAGCTTCGTCCAATTCTTCAGCTGTTTCAAATACTTCAGCATACAATCCTTTTTCTTTTGCCCATTCAGCGGAATAAAACGTTTCAGCATCTATTGTCATTTGTGACATTGCAATTGTTCCAATTTTTCTAGAAACTGCAGGCTCAATAACAAACGGACCAATACCTATACTTAATTCGCTTAAACGTATAGAGGCATATTGTGTTGCTAAACAATAATCTGTAGCTGCAGCTAAACCTACACCACCACCAACGGTTTTACCTTGCACTCTACCAATTATAAGTTTAGGGCATTTTCTCATTGCATTAATAACATTTGCAAATCCAGAGAAAAAGGCTTTTCCTGTTACTTCGTTTTCTATGGTTATCACTTCATTAAAACTCGCTCCAGCACAAAAAGTTCTATCGCCACCGCTTTTTAAAACTAATATATTTATTTCATCGTTTTCGCCAGCGTCTGTAATAGTTTTTGCTAATAACGCTAAAATATCACTTGGCATTGAATTTCTGTTAGGGTGAAAAAACTCAATCACCCCTACCTTATCATCAATGCTTAAATTAACATATGGATCTATCATACGCGCAATTTAATATTAATTAGTAAAAATCTTAATTAAAATGGTAAATTAGTTTTCTAAGCATCATCTTTGATTCTGCTTCCTCATAATTTTAAGTTACTAAAGGCTTCTTGTGATTGTATTGGTTCCTTTTTATAACTCAAAGTCCATCCAAAAGAATTGGTTAATATGTAAAACTGAGACAACTCACTTAGCAACCTATTTTTAGCGTTACTTTTTAATTCTGAAGCTTCAATTTTCTTAGTTAAAGATTGATTTACAATAGTCTTAATATCATTATAATCTTTAGCTTCAAAAGGGTTTAGAAAATCTGATTGAATATCATAATATTCCAAATCTGGCGAAATTTTAATTTCTTCTTCTGGAATACTTAAAATATGAAGTGTTTTATTACCTTCATCTACTTCAAATTCAATTTTACTTAAATCATATTGAATAGAGACACTAGCATTAACAACAACTAATGCTTTTTTCTCTGAAGTAAAATAGTCTCCAAATATTTCTTTTGAGTTATTGTAATTGAATACTTCACTAAAATGACCTTCTGTAACAACTAACTTCCCTACATTGTTAATTTGCTTTTGAATAAGAGCAGAACTTTGTTTTAATACAATTTTATCTTCTCTTTTATCATTACAATATTTAAAAGAAAATAGAATTATTAAAGTAATTATTACACCAAATAGAATTTTTCGCATGTACTAATTTAGAAATATTTACTTAGAAATAAGGCAAAAAAAAACATCAGTTTCCTTCGACATATGAAGTCTAACTAATGATTTTTGAAATGTAAATTAACACTACAAATATAGTTATAGTATTAAACACCTAGGTTACCTCTAAGTTAATGAAAGATTAAATTAAATGTTTACAATTACAATCAACACTCTTTAAACATCTTAATTAACTTTTTTAAAAAGTCTAAACAAAAAAACATCAATCGTCTTTAATATTGAGCAATTGATGTTTTAATACGAACTGATTAATAGCATTTTAAATCTACAATATAAGTTATTTAAAAGGACAATTTTTCGACAAACAGTTATTAAAAAAGATGAAGCGTATTGAACATTTACACTAACTGATTAAACAAATCTTCATGACAAAAATTTACCTACATCATTGTAAGCAAGCCCTTTAAAAATATTTTTTAGCTTAAAACCTCATATTTGGAAACCTAGACTTAAGCACAGCTTTCTTTTCTTCTAAATTATTAAGAAACTTCAAATGAGCTTCAGAATTAGAATTAAATGGTTTATGTGTAAGCCCTTTTTGAATACTCTCAACTTCTTTCATAGTCTTTTGAGCTTCATTTGACACCCATACTTCTATGAATTTCTCCCAAATATAATTTATAGCGGTCTCATTTGGATGTAACATATCTTCTCTATAAAAGCGGTAATCACGAAGTTCATCCATCATAATTTCATATGAGGGAAAATAATACGAATTACGATTTTCTATTGGCGATTTTTGATTTAAAACTTGATGGATAGCTGTTACTAAATGAGCCTTACTTTGTGCATTTTCAATAAAACCATCTTTTAAATGCCTAACAGGAGACACTGTAAATAGCACTTGTACATTATGATTAACATTGTTAATTAAAGACAGTATATTTTTTAAAGATGCCGTAATCTCATCAACAGATAATAATTCTTTTTTAAACTGTTTCTGGGTTACTTTATGGCAATTAGCTACTATAGTATTAGTTTCTAAAGAATGATATACCCAAGAAGTTCCTAGTGTTATAATTATATGAGTTGAAGTTTTGATTTGTTGATTTGTTATATCTATTTGATTATTTAAATCACTTAACAAATCTGCTTTCGAAGCATTACTCAATTTAGAATGTGCATCAAAACAATGCCACTGTTCATTATGGAAAAACACATCTTCTTCAGAATAAAAATCTGAAATTAAAGCTCTTGAAATTAGTGTTTCTAAGGCTTTAGGATGAAACAAAACACCAAACGGATTCACTAAGTTTTGAAACTTAAAGTATTCTAACTTTTCACCAATATTCTCAACAAAACATGAACCTAATAATAAAATCTTAGATTTATAATCAATCAGATTACTAGATCGCTTAGTTAATGGTATGTTGGTTTGAAGATTCATGTTTTTAGCTCGCTAAGACTCAAAGCCACAAAGGTTTTCAAGTTATTGCGTCAAGTTAAAACAGTTAAACATAAAATATTTAACTATAACCCATTTACTATTCTTGTTATTCCTGTTTTTATCAATGGACTATTAAAGTTTATTAATAAGCCTAATTTTAATCCCGTTAATTTTAAATATGTTAGCAATTGTTTTGGGTGAACTGGGTGAATCTCTATAACTGATTTAATTTCTATAATCACTTTATTTTCAACAATTAAATCTGTCCTAAATCCTAAATCTAAGGTTTTCGTTTTCCAAACCACAGGCAGCTGTTTTTGGCGTTCTACTTTCAACCCAATTTCTGTAAGTTCAGAATACAATATTTCTTCATAAACAGATTCTAACAAACCTGGTCCTAAATTCACATGAATATGATAACAACAATCAACAATAATTGATGCTAAATCATTTTCATAATATTCTTCAGGGTCCAAAATATATTTTTATTTAGATTTTTACCTAAATCTTAATTTTACTCTCGTACAATGTCTCAAAGACGAGAGAGTAAAACTTTGCATCTCTGCGACTTTGCGAGATAGATTATTTCAAGTAACTCACAGCTTCCTTTAAAGCCTCCTCAATGCCAGATGGATTCTTACCTCCTGCAGTAGCAAAGAATGGCTGTCCACCTCCTCCACCTTGGATAAATTTACCAAGTTCACGAACTACTTGTCCCGCATTTAAATCTTTATTAGCAACTAATTCTTTAGATATATAACATGACAATAGCGCTTTTCCTTTTTGTTCTGCTCCAAGTAATAAGAATAAATTATCAAATTGACTACCTAACTCAAAAGCTACATCTTTAATACCAGCGGCATCTAAATCTACTTTCTTAGCTAAAAAGTTAACACCATTTACATTTGTCAGCTCGCCTTTAAGCTCACCTTTAATGTTCTTAGCTTTATCTTTAAGTAATGACTCTATTTGCTTTCTTAAACTAGTGTTTTCTTCTTGTAAATTTTGAAGTGCTTTAACTGGCTCTTTAGCATTGTTAAGCAAATCTTTCATTTCAAAATACGCCCTATTATTTTCATGATAGAAATCTTTTACAGCATCATTAGTAATAGCTTCTATTCTTCTAATACCGGCAGCTACTGCACCTTCAGATACAATTTTAAAATGCCATATATCACTTGTATTCTTAACATGCGTTCCTCCACAAAGCTCTATAGATTGCCCAAAACGTATGGCTCTAACTGTATCTCCATACTTTTCGCCAAATAATGCCATAGCACCATCAGCAATAGCTTCTTCCATAGTAATGTTACGTTTTTCTTCTAATGGTAATTTCCCATCAATTCTCGCATTTACAAAGTTTTCTACATCTCGTAATTCTTCAATAGTTAACTTAGAAAAATGCGAAAAATCAAAACGTAAATATTTAGAGTGTACCGCACTTCCTTTTTGCTCTACATGTGTTCCTAAAATTTCACGTAATGCTTGATGCAACAAGTGGGTTGCTGTATGATTACATTCTGTTCTATAACGTTGTTTAGCATCTACAACTGCTTTAAACGTTTCACCTAAATGTTTTGGTAAATTTTTAGCAAAATGGATAATAACATTATTCTCTTTTTTGGTATCTAAAATATAAACCACATCACCATGCGAATCTTCTAAATAACCTTTATCTCCTACTTGTCCTCCTCCTTCAGCATAAAACGGTGTTAAGTTGAATACTAATTGATACATCTCACCTTCTTTTTTAGAGGTCACTTTTCTGTATCTTGTTATTTTTACATTAGCTTCGAGTGCATCATACCCAATAAATTCTTGTTCAGCATCATCAACTAACACTGTCCAGTCGTCTGTAGACATTTCGCTAGCTACTCTCGATCTATTTTTTTGCTTTTGAAGTTCTTCATTAAAACCTTCTTCATCTAACTTATACCCTTTTTCACTTAAAATCAAAGAGGTTAAATCTATTGGAAAACCATACGTGTCATATAATTCAAAAGCTTTTTCTCCAGAGACAGTATCGCCTTTTGTTTCTTCAACAATTCTATTTAAAAGAATTAATCCCTGTTCAAGAGTTCTTAAAAACGATTGTTCCTCTTCTTTAATAACATTCTCAATAAGTTGTTTTTGAGATTTTAATTCTGGAAACGCATCCCTCATTTTTTCACTCAAAACATCTACTAAACGATAAATAAATGGTTCTTTTTTATCTAAAAACGTAAACCCGTAACGTACTGCTCTACGTAAAATTCTTCTAATTACGTACCCCGCACCGCCGTTGCTTGGTAATTGTCCGTCAGCAATCGAAAATGCCACAGCACGTACATGATCTGAAATCACACGAATGGCAATATCTACCTTTTCATCTTTGTTGTAATCTTTACCTGTAATGGTTTCAATCTCTCTAATTAGTGGTGTAAAAACATCAGTATCATAGTTAGATTGCACGCCTTGTAATACCATACACAAACGTTCAAACCCCATCCCTGTATCAATATGCTTATTTGGTAACGTTTCAAGAGAGCCGTTCGCTTTACGATTGTATTGCATGAATACTAAGTTCCAGATTTCTACCACTTGCGGGTGATCCATATTTACAAGAGACTTCCCATCAACTTTTGCTTTTTCTTCCGCAGAGCGAATATCAACATGTATCTCACTACAAGGTCCACAAGGGCCTTGATCTCCCATTTCCCAAAAATTATCTTTTTTATTCCCTTTTAAGATACGGTCTTCAGAAATGTGTTTTTTCCAAAAATCATAGGCTTCAGTATCCATTTCAGTACCGTCTTCTTTATCTCCTTCAAAAACCGTTACGTATAAAATATCTTTATCAATACCGTAAGCTTCAGTCAATAATTCCCAAGCCCAAGCAATAGCTTCTTCTTTAAAATAATCACCAAAACTCCAATTACCCAACATTTCAAAAAGCGTATGATGATACGTATCATACCCTACTTCTTCTAAATCATTATGTTTACCAGACACACGTAAACACTTTTGTGTATCTGCAATTCTATTACTTTTAGGTTCTGCATTACCTAAAAAGAATTCTTTAAAAGGTGCCATACCAGAATTTACAAACATTAATGTTGGGTCATCTTTTAACACCATTGGTGCAGATGATACTATTGCGTGTTGTTTATCTTCAAAAAAACTTAAAAATTTAGATCTTACCTCTTGTGACTTCATTTATACAGATATCCTCTTTTTATTAATATTTAAAATTGCAAAACAATTTCTATCTTTACTCACCGAATGTTATTATTGTATTCGGAATTTCTAAACCTGTGAATGGGGCTAACAACAAAATATTTTAATAATATTGCACAGGTTTGGTCGTTAGCATTAAAAACTCAGGCTTTAAGCTTGATTTTATTCCATGCAAAAATAGTATAAATAACGTAATGAGTAAGGTAAAATATTACTACGATCCAGAATCACTTTCTTATCGTAAAATTGAGCGCAAAAAATCAACATCATTTATGTATGCTTTGTTGTTTTTATTAGCTTCTGGATTGTTTGCTTTTGGTTTTGTTTTTATAGCGGGGCAGTACATTGAATCTCCGAAAGAAAAGGCTTTAAAACGGGAACTTCAAAACATGGAATTTCAATATGACATTCTGAATAAAAAAATGACCGATGCTGAAGTTGTTTTAGAAAACATAGCAGACAGAGATAATAATCTTTATCGTGTATATTTTGAAGCCAATCCAATACCTGATGCTCAAAGACGCGCTGGTTTTGGAGGAATTAACAGATATAAACAATTTGAAGGCTTTGATAATTCTAAATTAATTATAGAAAGTAATAAACGTTTAGATATACTTCAAAAGCAAATTGTAGTACAATCTAAGTCTTTAGATGAAATTAAAGTGCTTGCTGAAGAAAAAGAAAAATTATTAGCGGCTATTCCTGCTATACAACCTGTAAGCAATGAAGATTTAACCAGAATGGCTTCTGGTTATGGTATGCGTTCAGACCCGTTTACCAAAGTTAGAAAAATGCATAAGGGTATGGATTTTACAGCCCCAAGAGGAACTCCTGTTTACGCTAGTGGTGACGGCGTAGTAGTTAGAGCTGACTCTGGTTCCAGTGGCTATGGTAAACATATAAGAATTGATCATGGATTTGGATATATTAGCCTTTATGCGCATTTATACAAATACAACGTTAGAAAAAACCAAAAGGTTAAGCGTGGTGATATTATAGGTTTTGTTGGTAGCACAGGGCGTTCTCAAGCACCACATTTGCATTACGAAATACGTAAAGATGGCAATAATATTAATCCTGTTAACTTTTACTACGGAAGTTTAACTGCTAAAGAGTTTAGTAAATTGCTAGAACATGCTTCTATGGAAAATCAATCTTTAGACTAATGCATATAGATTTACCTGAAAGACGTTATTATGCCATTGGCGAAGTAGCCAAAGCTTTTGGGGTAAACACATCTTTAATTCGGTTTTGGGAGAAAGAATTTGATATTTTAAAGCCTAAAAAAAATGCAAAGGGTAACCGTAAATTTACTCCTGAAGATATAAAAAACCTTAAATTTATTTACCATTTAGTAAAAGAACGAGGTTTCACTTTAGAAGGTGCTAAAATTCATTTAAAAGAAGAAAAAAAGGAAGCCTTAAGTAACTTTGAAATAGTTAGCAAACTAGAAAATATAAAAGTACAATTACTAAAGATTAAAGAGCATCTTTAATTTAATGTAACGTTTCTCTTAAATCCGTGTCATACAATAAAAACTATTAATCATATAAACTAATCTTATCATGAAGAAGTTCTTACCATTAATAATTATTATAGCTTTAATTCTAATACTGGGTAATTGGGGTGTTGGAGTTAATAATATGTTGGTTGAAAAAGAAGGTCTAGCAGAAGCCCAATGGGCAAATGTAGAAAGTTCATATCAACGTAGAGCAGATTTAATTCCAAACTTAGTATCAACTGTAAAAGGCTATGCTGCTCATGAAAAAGAAACTCTTGAAGGCGTTATAAAAGCGCGTTCTGAAGCTACTAAAACAACAATTGACGCTAGCAATCTAACTCCAGAAACTATGGCCCAATTTCAACAAGCGCAACAAGGGTTAAGTGGTGCATTATCTAGATTATTACTTACAGTAGAACGCTACCCAGAATTAAAAGCGGATAAAAGCTTTTTAGAATTACAATCTCAATTAGAAGGCACCGAAAATAGAATAAACGTAGAGCGAAATAAGTTTAATAAATTAGCGGGAGATTATAATATAACTATAAAAAAGATTCCTACTAATATTGTCGCAAGTTTTGCTGGATTTGAAGGAATGCCTCTTTATAAGTCTGACCCAGGAAGTGAAAAAGCGCCTAAAGTTGAATTTTAATGTCTAAAGTTGAAGCTTTTCTTTCTACTACAGAAGAACAAGAAATTATTGAAGCCATACGTACTGCCGAGTTAAATACTTCAGGTGAAATACGTGTGCATATAGAAAAAACTTCTAATGACTCTATTGAAAACAGGGCATTAGAAGTTTTTTACACTCTTAAAATGGACAACACTAAAGCTCAAAATGGAGTGCTTATTTATGTTGCTGTAGAAGATAAAAACTTTGCAATTTATGGCGACAAGGGTATTAATGATGTTGTAGCTGATAATTTTTGGGATAGCACTAAAGACACTATGCAATCTCATTTTAAAAGAGGCCACTTTAAACAAGGGTTAGTAGATGGTATTTTAATGGCAGGAGAAGAATTAAAAAAACACTTTCCATATCAAGATGATGATACCAACGAACTTTCTAACGAAATTTCTAAAGGATAAAATTCAGTATGCAATTCTCAGACTCAGTATTCAGTAAAAAAGGTTTAAAAATGAAAAAATCATCTTTTATACTCATACTGTGTTTAACTGTATTTACTTGTTCCTTGTCATTTGCGCAATTTGAAATTCCTGAAATACCAAAAGAACAAACTAGCATTTATGATTATATTAATCTCCTACAACCTTCACAAAAAAACACTTTAGAACATAAACTTGTAAAATACTCAGACACTACTTCTACTCAAATAGTGATGGCTATTATCAGTTCTACAAAAGGAGAAAACATTAATTATCTAGGTGCACAATGGGGTGAAAAATGGGGTATTGGGCAAGATGGGAAAGATAATGGCATTCTAATTCTATTAGCTAAAGACGATCGCAGAATTGCTATTAACACAGGCTATGGTGTTGAGCATTTGCTAACCGATGCCATGTCTAAAAGAATTATAGAAAGAGATATCATTCCCTTTTTTAAACAAAATGATTATTACGGTGGATTAAATCGCGGATCTGATGCTATTTTTGAAGTCCTGAATGGCGAATACCAAGGCACAAGAAAACAAGACAATGGATTTCCTATTGGGCTAATTATTATGCTTCTCTTTATCTTCTTTATCATTCTTATTTCTATCTCAAAAAACAGACGTGGTGGCGGAAATAATGGTAGAGGTGGCGGAAGACGTTCAACAGCTGCAGATATATTAGACACTATTATTTTAAGCAATATGGGACGAAGCAGTTCTTCTGGAAGTGGCTGGGGTAGCTCTGGAGGCGGATGGTCCTCAGGTGGCGGCTTCGGTGGTGGTTTTGGTGGCGGAAGCTTTGGAGGTGGTGGAGCTTCTGGTGGATGGTAAATACTATTCTTCTACCTTCTGAATAGCAAGTAGTACTTTTTCTTGTAAAGCTGAAATATCAGCTTGCATCTGTGTGAGTTTTGTTAAAGCAGCAACCAATGGAAAACCCTTAAAATGATATGACAACCAATCATCAACTTTTCGGTTTCTATAAAACATATTTTCAATACTGCTATTTAAGTTTTTAATATCATCTCCAAACAATGATTTTACAGTCTTTTCATATGTTATTATTTTATCTAAAAACTCTTGTCCTTTTTTAGTGTAGCCAGTTTTAGTAAAAAACAAACTATCTAGAGACTTAGAACCACTCATAGTTTGATAATCTTTGTTCTCTCCTATAGTTTTTAGTAATTCTTCTTTCAGAGATTCTAAATAATTATCAAGTTCAGTTGAAATTACTTTTAAGCTATCCGTTTTATGAGAAAAATCGGTTTGTGATGAAATAACATATAATGAATCTAACCTATTTTCAGCTTGGGTATTAACTATTATTAATTTTTCATTCATAATTTTAAAGGCATCAGTCACCTCATTATTCAAACGAACCATTAACGTCCATATATAATAAGCACCAACAAAAAACAGACCTATAATTAATAATAAAATAGTCCTTTTAGACATCTTATTTTTTCCTCATATATACACTCACAGGAACCCCAGTAAATCCAAAGTTTTCCCTTAATTTATTTTCTAAAAAGCGTTTATAAGGATCTTTTACATACTGTGGTAAATTACAGAAAAATGCAAACTGCGGTTGTGGTGTTGGCAATTGCATAATGTATTTAATCTTTACAAATTTACCTTTATATGCTGGTGGCGGATAATGTTCTATTAAAGGCAAGAAAACGTCATTTAACTCACTAGTTTTAATACGCTTGCTTCTGCTTTTATAAACTTCAACAGCTGTTTCTATGGCCTTATAAATACGTTGTTTTGTTAATGCAGAAATAAATATAATTGGTACATCTGTAAAAGGCTCTATTTGCTTTCTGATGGCTTTTTCATAGTCCTTTACAGATTTGTTGTCTTTCTCTACTAAATCCCATTTATTAACCAAGATCACGATACCTTTTCGGTTACGTTCTGCAAGCCAGAAAATATTCTGTACTTGTCCGTCAAAACCTCTATTAGCATCTAAAACTAATAAACAAACATCTGCATGTTCTATGGCTCTAACACTTCGCATAACAGAATAAAACTCTAAATCTTCTTTTACTTTAGATTTTCGTCTTATTCCCGCTGTATCCACTAAATTAAATTCAAATCCAAAACGATTGTATTTAGTATCAATAGCATCACGTGTAGTTCCTGCTATATCAGTTACAATGTATCTATCTTCACCTATTAAAGCATTGATGAATGATGATTTACCAGCATTTGGTCGTCCTACAACAGCAAAACGTGGTAAATCTTCTTCTATAACTTCTTCTTTTTCTGGTAAGGCTTCAACTAGAGCATCTAATAATTCACCTGTTCCTGAACCATTTATACTTGCAATGGTATAATATTCTCCTAATCCTAACGAGTAAAATTCTACGGCGTCCTCTGCTCTTTTTGAGTTATCAACTTTATTGACTACCAAAAAAACTGGTTTATTTACCTTTCTTAATAATTTGGCAACATCTTCATCCATTCCTGTTACACCAGTTTCAACATCAACCATAAAAATAATGGCATCGGCCTCATCAATAGCTAATTCTACTTGCTTGTCTATTTCAGCTTCAAAAACGTCATCACTACCAACTACATACCCCCCAGTATCTATTAAAGAAAATTCTTTTCCATTCCAATCACTTTTTCCGTAATGGCGATCTCTGGTTACCCCACTAACGGAATCTACAATAGCCTCTCGTCTTTGAATTAATCTATTAAAAAACGTTGACTTACCTACATTTGGTCTTCCTACTATGGCTACTATATTACTCATAAACTTGAAAAGGTTTTTGATTCAAAATGAAATGTTTACCATTCTATTTTGAAACATTTTGCAAAAATAGAAAATATACTGCCATTAGCTTAAGTTTTTACAAACTATTAAGTTCTTAATAAAGTATCTGGTAAAAAGAATAGCACTATTGAAGGTGTTTTAGTAGAAAGTACTACATAAGTTCTGTTTTCATGCTCATTCAATGCTTCTAAAAACTAAGTTTTACTAAAAAGAAAAAGTCTTAATTTAGGATATAATTAAGACTTTTTATAACTAAACTAACTAACTCAAAAGTTTAACAAACTTCGACATTGCAAATATTGCACTTATACATTACCTAATTGTTACCTAATCAAGAACATAACATTAGGTTTTAATAGAATCAATGTATTGCTAAACAATTATTTAGCCATTTAAATTGACTAACTTTTATTTAAGCAATAAGCCCGAAGTAAATACTTCAGGCTTATTAAATCTAGTGTTCTGTTATATGTATTACTTAGAATAGATATTTAAAGTAGCATCATCTGGAAACTCATTAGATACTACTAATAACATTTTGCCGTTAGGGCTATCTTCTGGACTTATTATTAATAAACCTTCAGGAGATGTATTTCTTAATCTTTGCACAAAGAATGGATTGTAGATATCTGTAATGTTATAAATTAATACATCACCTGATCTCTCTAATCCAACAACCGCATAAGTGTTAGTACCTTCAACAAATGTAGTTACGGCTTCTGGCTCTGATCCTTTATCGTCAGATCTACTTTCATTATAGTTACCAAAATCATATAAGCCCATTAGAGTAAATTCATTACCTGAATCAAATAATAACTCACCCTCTGTACTCCAGATAGAGAAAGAACGTGCACCGTAACCGTAAATATATTCAAAATCACCATTTCCATCTGTATCACCATTAGCTGTAGTTACTTTTAAACGTCCTAAGTTTTCGTCTTTTTGAAGCTCAGTAATATAATCTGCTCTATCTGCTTCGTCTATATCTAACTTATCTTCTCCAAATAAAGGTGAATCTGGGTTTATTGTTAAATCATCTCCTCTTTCTTCTTCTGAATACCCATCGTAATCTCTCGCATCACCTTCGTTAGCAGTAATAATATAACCAACACCTCCTATTTCAAAATAATCTATGGCATCAGGTTGATAAAAACTTAATACAGGCCAGTATTGTAAATTTCCAATAATGTCATCTCTATTACTTACATCATAAGCTATTTCTGAGAAATCTTTTGTTCCTAAAGGATAGATATCTGTTATAGTTTTAGTATCAATGTCTAGTTTTGCAATTCCATTGTTTTCTTGTAATGCAATGAATGCTGTTTTAGAATCTGAAGATACCGTAATGTATTCTGGCTCTACATCTGTGCTTAAATCTGCTCCAGGTCCAAACACTCTAAATCCATCTGCTTCTAAAGTAGCTTCTTCACTATTAAAAGCATCGAAAGAAATTTGAGTAGCTGCTTTTGTTTCAACATCAATTAAAGTAACAGAACCTTTAGGATCAACATCATAGTCATCATTTGGTTCACCTTCATTAGCTGCTAAAACATATTTTCCATCTGGAGTAAACGTTATCATATCTGGTAATGCGCCGGCTGTAATATCTGCATAAGTTGCAGTTAAATCATCTGTTTTAAAAATAATCACTTTCCCATCATTAGTAGCATCCTCTGCTTCAACAGCGATTGCTAAAAACCCATTTTTACAAGCTACAGAATTCACATTACCTCCAAAAGCAGTAATATCTATAGCTGTTTTAATGACTGGATTTTTCACATCTGAAATATCAATTACCTCAACTTCTTTGGCTTCAGCATTAGTAGAGAATACCGTTTGAGTAGCAGCATCATAAGCTGAAATTTCAGCAACCCCATCCCCTAAAGCAGTTTTAGATACTGTTGCAAAATAAGTGAAGTCCATTCCGTTTTGACCGTCTGCGCCATTTTGACCATCAGCTCCGTCCTGTCCGTTAGTTCCATCTTGACCGTTTATACCGTCTACTCCATCTTCTGCACAAGATACAAGAGTAAAACATGTAAAGAGTGCAACACTAAATAATTTAAATACGTTTTTAAGTTTCATTTTTTTGTTTGATTAATTAATCAACAAATATGAAACTCCAGATTAAAGAAAACGTTAATTGAAATGAAAGATAGCGTTAGGTTTTAACGCTGATTGTAACCAAAACGTTTCAGCTGATTTTGATTACTACGCCAATTCTTATTTACTTTTACATAAAGTTCTAAATGAATTTGTTTGCCAAAGAATTTTTCTAAGTCTTTTCTAGCTTCAACTCCCACACGCTTTAAAGCACTTCCCTTATGACCTATAATAATGCCTTTTTGAGTTTCTCGCTCTACCATTATAACTGAGCGTATTCTAATTATTTTTTCTTCTTCAAAAAACTCTTCAGTTTCTACCTCAACAGCATATGGTATTTCTTTTTTATAATGAAGTAATATTTTTTCTCTAATACTTTCATTTATAAAGAAACGCTCTGGCTTATCTGTTAATTGATCTTTAGGGTAAAATGGTGGAGATTCTGGTAATAACTCAACAATTCTATGGAATACTTCTTTTACATTGAAACTTTGTAATGCTGAAATTGGATATATTTCTGCATTAGGAACTTTTTCTGTCCATAACTGTACTTGCTCTTCTAATTGTTCTTGATCTGATGTATCTATTTTATTTAGGAGTAATAAAATAGGAATTTTAGAATTGGTGATTTTATTAAAGAAAGCTTCATCTTTTAAAGCTTTCTCTCCTATTTCAACCATGTAAACTAAAATATCTGCATCTTCAAAAGCGGACTTTACAAAGTCCATCATAGATTCTTGAAGTTCATAAGCTGGTTTTATAATTCCAGGTGTATCACTAAATAGTACCTGAAAATCATCACCATTCACAATTCCTAAAATACGATGCCTAGTTGTTTGCGCCTTAGACGTTATTATTGATAACTTTTCACCTACAAAAGCATTCATTAAGGTTGATTTACCCACATTAGGATTACCAATAATATTTACAAAACCTGCTCTATGAGACATAACTTCAATTTTTGACAAAGTTACAACCTTGCTTTAGTTCCGCCATGCTAATAAAAGAATTTCTTGAAACCAGTCACAAATAAGAGAATCCCAAAAAGTATACTTATCAAGTTTTATTCTTCTCTATAGGAATCAAAATTATTTTATTTAGATTCCCGTTTTCACTTCGACAAGCTCAGTGTGACACATGAGAATGACAATTTAAATGGAAACCTCAACACTTTGTGTTGAGGAATTATTTTTTAATTTAAGCAAAAAAGCAGGAAGATAACTTCCTGCTTTTCAATATTTTTAAAATAGTTAAGAGATTACTTTACTACTTCTAATAACTCTACTTCAAATACTAATGGTGTAAAAGGTTTAATTTTTCCTCCTGAACCTCTATAACCATATGCCAGCTCTTGAGGAATAAAGAATTTATACTTAGATCCTACAGACATTAACTGTAAACCTTCAGTCCACCCTTTAATTACTTGACTTACACCAAAACTAGTAGGCTCTCCTCTATCTACAGAACTATCAAATACTGATCCATCAAATAAAGTACCATGATAATGTACTTTCACTTTATCTGCAGGGGTTGGTTTTTCTCCTTCTCCTTCTTTCATAACGATATACTGTAAACCACTTTCTGTAGTTTGCACGCCTTCTTTAGAAATATTTTCTGCCATTAATTTTTCTCCTGCAGCTTTTAAATCGGCAAATTTTTCTTCTGCACTTTTAACGGCTTCAGCTTCTCTTTTTTCAGCCATTTCTTTCTGCTTGTTTTGCATGTAAGTTCTAATAATGTTTTGAACTTTTTCTTGCTCTATCTTTATATCTGCAGAATCAATAACATTTTTGTAGCCTTGGTAAAAAAGATCGTGATCGAAATTTTCATCTTCTTGAAAAGTAGTTTTCACATTTCTAGCTACATCCATACCAATAGCATAACTTAAGGAATCTGCAGCTGTTTTCAAAGGTTTGTTTTGAGCTCCATTTTGGTTACATGATACCACTAATAAAGCAACAGCAAAAACGCTTAGAATTTTTTCTATTTTCATCTGTTTTAAAATTTTTAATTTCTGAATGTTCAATGAATTTGAATTCATTCTGAAATTCATTTAGTTTATTATATGTTTATTGTGTTGCGAATTAACGAATTTCTACTCAAAATAAAAAGAAAAGAGCCCCAATATAAATTGGAGCTCTTTATTATCTATTAACAACAATTATTATCTAACAGATTTAACAATTGCTAAAGCATTTTTTACATCTTGCTCTAACTTTGCATAGTCTTTGTTAGCAATAATGTCTTTTGAAATCAACTTAGATCCCATACCAACACAAGTAACACCAGCATCAAACCAACCTTTAAGGTTTTCTTCAGTTGGAGATACACCACCTGTTGGCATTACGCTAGTCCAAGGTTGTGGTCCTTTAATACCTTTTACAAATTGAGGTCCGTATATGTCTCCAGGAAATAATTTTACTATCTCGCACCCTAATTCTTCTGCTCTGGTAATCTCAGTTAATGTACCACAACCAGGAGACCAAAGTACTTTTTTACGGTTACATGCAATTGCAATATCTTCTCTTAAAACCGGAGTCACCACAAAGTTTGCTCCTAAAGACATGTACAAAGATGCTTGACCTGCATCTGTAACTGATCCTACACCCATTATCATACCTGGTAATTCAGCAACAGCATATTTGGTTAACTCACCAAAAACCTCATGAGCAAAATCGCCACGAGCTGTAAATTCCATTAAACGCGCACCACCATCGTAGCATGCTTTTAATACTTTCTTACTTAATTCTATATCATTATTAAAGAACAAAGGAATCATACCCGTGTCTTTCATTGCCTGAGCAACTTCTAATCTTGTAAATTGTGCCATCTTTTAATGTTTATGCGTTTATTTGTTTAACTGTTGAATCGATTATACAAATCAACAATTAAACATCTAAACATTTAATAATTTATCTAGCTACACGACCTGAAGCATCACCTCCCATTAATTTTTCAACTTCACCAACAGTTACTAAGTTAGCATCTCCTTTAATTGTGTGTTTTAAACAAGAAGCTGCAACAGCAAAGTCTAATGCGTTTTGATCATCTTCTGGGTATTTTAACAATCCGTAGATTAAACCTCCCATAAATGAATCTCCACCACCTACTCTATCAACAATATCAGTGATTTGGTATTGACGTGTTTCATACATTTTAGAACCATCGTATAAAACTCCTGCCCAAGTATTATGTGAAGCAGAAATAGACCCTCTTAATGTTGTAATTACTTTTTTAGCTCTTGGGAATTTCTCCATCATTTGTTTACAAACAGATAAAAACGCTTCCGCTTTTACATCGTGTCCATGTTTGTGAACATCTAAACCTTCAGGGTGAATTCCAAAATGTTTCTCAGCATCTTCTTCATTTCCTAAAATGATATCACAATAAGATGTAATTTCAGTCATTATTTTTTCTCTATGAGCTTCATCACAATATTTCCAAAGTTTTGCTCTATAGTTTAAATCTGTAGAAATAGTAACTCCTTTAGCACTAGCAGCTTTAACAGCCTCTAAACATACATCTGCAGCTCCTTGAGAGATAGCTGGTGTTATACCTGTCCAGTGGAACCACTCAACACCATCAAAAACAGCATCCCAGTCAATCATACCAGACTCTATTTCAGACATTGCAGAATGTGCTCTATCATAAACAACTTTACTACCTCTAGATACTGCTCCAGTTTCTAAGAAATAAATACCTAAGCGGTCTCCACCCCATACAATCTTATCTACACCAACACCTCTTTTACGCATCTCCATCATAGCGCATTCACCAATATCGTTCTTTGGTAAACGTGTTACAAAATCTACATCTACACCATAGTTAGCCAATGACACTGCTACGTTAGACTCACCACCACCATAGATTACATCAAAATTGTTAGCTTGCGAAAATCTTAAAAAACCTTGTGGAGCTAATCTTAACATGATTTCTCCAAACGTTACTACTTTACCCATTTTTAATTTCTTATTTAATATTTAATTGATTGCTTAAACGTTTAACCAAAGCGCAAAAAATAAATCAAAACTCCTTTAAACAGGTTAAGATGTTTTGATTTATTCTACGAAAGCAATATATTTGCTTAAACGATTAAGCAAATATATAATAAAATTGGGGAATAAAAAAAAAGCGACTATAAAAGATATCGCGAACGTACTAAACATCTCTCCTGCTGCAGTATCTAAGGCACTTCATGATGATTCCCGAATTAGCGAAAAAACTAAAAAAGCCGTTAGGCAAGTAGCTAAAAATCTTAACTACCAACCCAATCATTTAGCAAGTGCTTTACGTAAAGGAAAAAGTCATTTGGTAGGTGTTATTGTTCCTAGAACGAATAGTAATTTTTTCTCTTCGGTAATTCAAAATATAGAAGAAGTTTTAAATAAAGAAGGATATAATATTATCATTACACAGTCTAACGAATCTTATAAAAAAGAATGTAATAATATAGATACCTTATTGTTTACTCAAGTAGATGGTATCATTGCTTCTATGGCTAATGAAACTGTAGATTTAGATTATTACGAGAAAGTAAAATCTAAAGGCATACCTTTAATTTTATTTGACCGTGGTGAAAACGACTTGAATGTAGACTATATTGGTATTAATGATTATGATAGTAGCCATATGATTGTTGAGCATTTAGTGAATCAAGGTTGCAAACGTATTGCTCATATTGGTGGTTTTAAACACACCAGAATATATAATAACCGTATTAGAGGCTATGTTGATGCCATTAAGAAACATAATCTTCCTCTAGATAATGAATTAATTATTGAAAGTAGTTTAACCACTGAAGATGGTAGATTAAAAATGCAACAATTACTTGATTTAAACAACAGGCCAGATGCTGTATATGTAGCTGGTGACTATGCTGCTTTGGGTGCTTTACAGGTACTTAATGAACAAAACGTTAAGATTCCTGAAGATATGGCTCTAGTAGGTTTTGGTGATGAACCGTTTACTGGTATGGTTACTCCTACTATTTCTAGTATCAACCAACATAGTGCTGAAATAGGGCAACGTGCCGCTCATACTTTTTTAGAACACGCTAAAAAAAGTGTTATTACACAATCTTTAAATAAGCAAATTCTAGATGCTGAGTTAGTTGTTAGAGCATCTTCGGCAATAAAAAAATAGATTACTTATCGTTGCTTTCCTAATTTATACCCCCAATAGGCATAATAAAAGATTATTATATAGCAAGGTAGTAATATCCAGTAACCACTATTAGCAGATTGAACAGCCGCCACAGTTCCCTCTACACCAGAACTTAGTAATTGTGCCTTTTTACCATCTACAATTGCACCATATAATGGTGGTAAAACAGCTCCACCAGAAATAGCCATTATTAATAATGCAGATGCTGTTTTAGTGAATTTACCTAAACCATCTAAAGCTAAAGGCCATACAGCAGGCCACACCAAAGCATTAGCTATACCTAAGGCTGCTACGAAAAGTACAGAGGTAAAACCAGAAGTAAATACAATACAAAATGAAAAGATAATTCCTAAAATTGCACTCGCTTTTAATGCAAAAGCCTGCGACATATATTTTGGAATTAAAATAACCCCCAAAGCATAAGTAAACACCATTGCTAAAAGAGTATATGACGTAAAGTAAGTAGCCTCTTCTGGTGAAATACCTAGAGAAATACCATAAGCAATGATGGTATCTCCTGCTATAACCTCAACCCCCACATAAACAAACAACGCTAATACTCCCAATAACAAATGTGGAAACTGAAAAATACTCGTTTTTTTAGTTTGTGTAGAGTTTTCGTCACTAATTGATTCAGCTTCAACATTAGGTAAAGAAGCTTTTCTAATTAATAAACCAAGTACAAAAAGTACTATAGCCATAATAATATATGGCATTATTACTTCGCTTGCTGTAGCGTCAAGTAAGTCTGCCTTTTCTTGACCTGATAAAACTTTTAATTTTTCTTTTACATCTCCAATACCTGTTAAAAGAATTGTTCCGAATATAATAGAACCTAATCCTCCCGCAACTTTATTTGCAATTCCCATAATAGCTATACGTTTTGCACCACTTTCAATTGGCCCTAAAATTGTTATATATGGATTAGATGCTGTTTGTAATAAAGTCATACCTGCTCCCTGAATAAAAATACCTGTTAAAAAGAGCCAATAGGTTCTTGCGTTTGCAGCAGGAATAAAAACTAGTGCGCCTAAGCCCATCACTATTAACCCTAAAGACATACTTTTTTTGTATCCAATTTTGCCGATAACATAAGATGCAGGCAACGCCATAACTACAAATGATATATAAGAAGCTGAAGCTACCAGATAAGATTGGGCATCGGTTAATTCGTTAATGGTTTTCATATATGGTATAAGCGCTCCGTTTATCCATGTAACAAAACCGAAAATGAAAAATAACCCAGCTATAATTACAATTGGTATGGTATAATTAATTTTTTGCGCTCCAGATGTCTCTATATCACTCATATTTTATATTGAAGTTTTTGTGGTAATGCTAAAAATACTGTTTTAGTTTGATAAATTGTAGTGTTAGGTATTTAAAAAAACTAAGGAAATAAATGGGTATAAAAAAACCGTACAATTTACAACGCAAAACCTAGAACAGTCGCAACGCAATTTGCTGCTAGGTATTATAGGTTTTCTGTTAGTTTAGATAGTCTCGGGAGGTATCATCTTTAGTTTGAGATTATATGATATCACTGCTAAAAATGAAAATATCCTTACGGAGCAAAAACTATTACACACTCAGATGACGCCTCATTTTATCTTTAACGCCCTATCCGTTTTACAAGGGATGATACTGGGTAAAGAAGATAAAAAATCGGTGCAATATCTATCTAAATTTTCAAAACTACTGCGCATTACGCTAGAAAATTCTCGTGATAAAAAAGTAGCATTGCACCAAGAACTTGTTGCCCTAGAAAATTACATAGAACTTCAAAATATAGAAGCGACCACACCCTATACCTACAGCATAGAAGTTGACGATTTTATAGACCCAGAAAAACTTATGGTACCGCCAATATTGATAATATTATAGAATCATTATCTTTAGTACAAAAATTTTAATCTCAATGAAATTTTGTTTGAGTAGAAAATCTATTTTCTATCTGACCTCCATAAAAAGGTTCTTTTTTTTCATATATGCAACTCTCTTTGTTTCGGAAACTATTCTTTGTCAAAACGTTGACTTAACAACTTTACATAAAAACGCTTCGTATCATTTATCTAAAAATCCTGACTCCACACGGTATTATTTAGAATTAGCTAAGCGAAAAACAAATAACACAAACTCAAAAGAACTCGCTGGTAATCTGAACTTATGGGGTAGTTATTACTTAAATCAAAAGAAACTGGACAGCGCAATAATCTCATTTGAAAGTGCACTCACCTTGTTTAACGAGCAAAAAGATTCAATCAATCTTGCTAAAAGCTATAACGGTATAGCTGCAGCGGCAAACATAAAGGGAAATTATACCCTTGCAGTGTCTAATTTTCACAAGGCATTAAAAATTTTAGAAAAGCTTCAAGCTGGCGAACCCGAAGTAAGTGTTTCTTACAATCTTGGGATGGTGTACGTACATATGAAAAACTATTCCAAAGCAAACACTTATTTACATAAGGCTCTAAAAAAAGCAAATAGTACTGGCTTTAAGAGTATGAAAAGCTATACTCTTGGAGCCTTAGCTAATCTACACATTAGAAACAAACAAGCAGATAGTGCAAATTTCTACCTTTCTAAATACCGAACTAATCTTAACGACGCCTTAAATAATCATTCTTTTATTAATCTGGAGGGACGATTACAATTATTAAAGGGTGATACTGATGAGGCGCTTATTTTATTTAAGAAAGCACTGATGCATCAACGTTTTAAGGAAGAACCTGAAAATGAGGTATTATTACTTTGTGACATTGCTAAAGCCTATTTGGTTAAAAATGAAGCCACTAAAGCTATTGCTCATCTAGCTTCAGCTGATGCTCTCTTAGAAAAAAGTTATATACCTTATTTAAAACGTGATTTAGACAGTCTATACAGCGCAAGTTACTTTTTCATTAAACAAATAGATAAAGCAGATTCTTATTTAAGAAATTACGCAAGACTGCGTGATAGCCTTTTAAACGTCCAAAAAGTATACGAAGTGGACTATATAGAAGAGCAATTTCAAGAAAATAGAAAGCGAAAAATTTTTAATGACCAGCAAGATAAAATCCGAGTTCAAAAGGAAAAAAATAGAAACTTAGTAATTGGGATTATTCTAGCTTCTATTTCTTTTTTCTTTCTCATCTCTTTTCTTCAAAAGCGTAAAAAGAAAATACAGCAGGAGAAAAAAGTGTTTGAAAACCTATATCATTCACTTAAAGATGACCATACGGCACTTTCAGAAAAACTGCTCAAGGTTTCAAAAAAACTGGCAGAAACCGCCACCCCAAAAGCTAGTAAAAAATACGAAAAGTCTAATATGACAGAAGACCGGCGCCAACGAATAATGGAGCAATTGCTACAATATATGAAGGAAGAACGCCCTTATCTCGATACTGAGCTTTCCTTACAAAGCTTGTCTAAACAAATAGGCATAAAACCTTATCAATTGAGTGAGGTTCTATCCTTGGGTCTTAGCAATAATTTCTATGGCTTTGTGAATCTTTACAGAGTAGAAGTAGCAAAAAAAATTTTAAAAAACGATACAGAAAACCTCACGATGCTCGCTGTAGCTTTTGATGCTGGATTTAATAGTAAAGCATCTTTCAACAGAGTATTTAAAAATGTAACAGGAGTTACGCCCACTTTCTTTAAGAAAGAAGTTGCCCTTGTAAAAAAGGCAATTCAAGATTAAATTTTATTGCCATTCTTCCTAATTGGCTTTATTCTATACAATTTGCCAGAGGTTAAGTCCAACCCAAAGTATGTCCCATCCAAGAAAATGAGACATAACCTTACGCTTATCACAGTATATTAGTGTTGAAATTATTTCAAAATATGCGATGAATAGCGCTTTAAAACCTATTTTGTATGCTGTTATTTTTATGGCAGTAAGTGTAGTAATAAACCATATATTCTCGGTGAGCAGCTCGTATTTATTACAAGGGGAAATGGTGTCCAGTACGTCATCAAGCACCCCTATGTCTCCTATACTATTTGTATTAGCTTTTGTAGCAATATTTTGGGTATTTGCGCGCTATAGATATAAATTAAAAAATAGTTTCTGCCGCACTATATTGCAAGGCGCCCTAATCATAGGTAGTATAACGTATATTATGAGGGATAAAATTTTGCTTAAAGCAAAAAAGTTATCACATCAAGAATTGTCTTCTGTTCAAATGAGGTCTTTCTTTACAAACTTTTCAATTTGGGAGTATTGTATCATAATCGCTGCGTTTGCCGCAGGTATCTATTTGCTATTTTCTAGGAAAATTATAACCCCGTCGATCAACGAGTAAATATGAATACACTTATATTGTTGCGTAAAGCTTAAACGACGAATTATTTGATACCGCAAATACAATGAAACAATGCAAAAAAGAATCCATATTTTATTAATAACGTGCTTTACATTAGTGAGTGCCTTTTCACAAGAATCTATGAATAAAATAACATTGAGCAATGGTGTAATGACCCCAATTATATATGATGGATTAAACCTGTGTGCATATCTTCAGGTAAACAATGATGCATCAAAACCGAAATATTGACCGCTCGTTAAGAATCTCCACAGTTATAAAAGAATGAATAGCTTATTATGAAAAAAATAAATCCCCAAAGCACCGCTACAAAGCTCTTAGGAACGTTATTCTTTTTACTATGCTGTATCTGTTATCAAGGCGTTGCACAAAATGAAAAACCGATGAAAACTCTCTTAAAATCAAAAATGACTTTTAGAAAAAATTTAATCCTTAAAATGGATGAAACTATTTCTATAGATGAAGGAATAACTTTTACCCTTACAGGTTTTTCTCATAAATACCCAATGAAAAATGGCCCCACAAAAGCAACAGCATATGTATTAATCACTAATGAAGAAATTTCAGAAGAAATAACCTTTTCTATACACGGTATTGAGGGCGTACCCGAAGAAGAAGATGGACTTACCAAAGAGCAACGTTACGATACGGTGTATTGGGGAGCGTATATTTTTGAACTTAAGAAAAATTTTGATTACGGAAATTCCATTACCCTTGATGTTTCTATTTTGGAATCTAAGAGATGATAGTTAACAACACTTTTTTAATCTAACGAGTAATATAGTAATAAAACAAAACATCCTTTTTTTGTAATGACGCTATCAGTTGGTTGCATTTCAGAAAAAAAGAAAACACCCCATATCGCCTTTTCAGAAAAAGTCCAAGTGCAGAAAACAGATACGATAAAATGGGTAGACGGATTTGATTTCCCCTAGGGAAACCAGATGCGCAACAGTTTAACAACGCTAAAAAATTTGTTAAGAACCATAGGAAATAATGACGGGATGTACTTGGCATATTTACACTTTGAGATGAGAAGTAAGGTGGGGATGCCTATAGGAGGCGGTTATGGAACCCATACAGAAGGATACCTAGACCCAACTCAATTTATCAACAACAACAGAACAAAACCGAATAAAAATTAAAGAATTTGGAGCAATCGTATTATAGATTTCCTTAGAGAGTTTGCTTGCTACGATTTGTTCTCAAACCAGCCATCTTCATCCACAGGCGAGGCCATTAACATTGCTGGTATATCTTCTATATAAATACAACACCTGGGGTGTGCGGTAAACAATTAAAAAATGCTGTAATAGTGTCCATAGCGATTTAATTACGGGCTTTATACTTACTTATTGCGCTATCAAGTGCTTTGTATTTTTCGTTTTCTTGTGTTAGAATGTCTTGTAAATAAGGCTTGTAATATGACAGGCTATCCATAGCAGTATTCGGTTCATTTTGCTGGGTCATCTCAATAAAAGCCTTAATTTTTTGGTCTTTAATACAAGCTATCGCCAACGAAAGATAGGCTTTGCTGGTCCTTAATAGCGTTTCATCACGCTTTTCTACAGATAGGCTGTTTAATATTTCTAGTTGTAACTCTTTATCTTCCAGAGAGGCAGTAAACTCTTTATTAAAATTTGATTTGGATGGGAGTGATCCATTTTCCACATATTGCATTTGTTTTTCCAAGGCATCAAAATAATATACTGCCGCATTGCCAGCACTGGTGGTTTCGCTAAACACATTTTGATGGTTAGGAATTTTTTGGCACGAACACAGTAACACGTGGCAGATACAGGAAAAGATGAATAGGTATTTCATTATAGGATCATTTTGAGTGTAAAGCGGGCTGTATGTCCTTTTGCTTTAAGCGAAAAAACCACACACTGCTCTCATTTATTGATAGTTAAGAAACACAGGGCTGCCTTTATGTAGCTAAGATAGATCGTGGGCGTGAGTATGATGTCTCATACAAAGGGATGAGACACGTTATAATCAAGCGAACATTACATTTGGATATATCAAAGTTTATGATGCCTTGATGTATCTCCTTTCTGAAATGCCTACAGTTGCCAAAATCTTAAAATAGCATACAATCAGGTATCTTTTAGGAAAGATCTGATAGGGGTTTGAATACAGTCTATAGTTTATGAATTTTAAAGATTTACCTTTCGCCTATAGCAAAAAAATAAAAAGTCAAGATGAGTTCTATAAGTAAAACATCAGAAATAGCATATTCCAGCCTATTATTAATAGCGCTCTTGGCTATACTGTCTTGTGCAGAAAATGTCAAAAAATCCAATGCCGAAGCTACACTGTCCACCACATATGAAATTCCAGTTTCAAAACACACCCAAGAGGTGCCAGCTATTGACCAGGTGGTACAACACATTATAGATTTGCCCAGATTACAGGGAATATTCCATCAAGAAGTGTCAGCGCGTGTGCCCGCAAAGATTCAGATTTCAGAAAAAATTCCAGCAACTCTTAATGTGAAAAAATATGACCAAAAAGTAAAGATGATGACCACAGCAGAAGTACAAGAAGCAAATATTGATGATGTAATCGTTTTTAATGTATTTGAATTCAAGGCAGATACGCTCAATTTTGACCTTTTTTTCAAAACTGAAAATGTTAATTGCTATGGCAAATTTCGCTATAATAAAAAGAACTGGACGCTAGTGGACTACGAAGTGACAGAATTTAAAATGTAATTTAATCGTACGGCATATCTATATAATAAATGCTTACCATCTATGTACACCTTGCTAATGTAGTCTCATAAAAAGATTGAGACTTTACGCATATTTCATAAAGTATATTTGAGATATAATTTAAACACCTAAATGCAGATTCAAAACAATTAAAAATAAACCTACAAGATGAAAATTCAAATAGTCAATGCAATGCTTATCGCTTTCTCCATAGCAAATTCCCAGCAAAATCAAAACATATCTGATAAGAGCATATCCCTAAACACGACGCAAAAAGATACAAAATCAATGAATAATAAAATCAATCACCTAACGCAAAATAACTTGAAGGGACCCGTTAAAACTCTAACGCAAAAAACCTATGCAACGAGTGATACTTCCTCAACCCCTCAAGAGGAAAATCTTGAGGATATATCAGTATATACCTATAACGAGGGTGGTACAATGCAAAACGTCAAAAACCTAGATGCAAATGGAGAAGAAACCTACTATTTAGACTATAAATACACCACTGCTACACCCAGTGAGACAGTCGTTACCACCACAAATAAAGCAGGAATGCTAGTGATGAAGCAAACTTGGAAAAAAGGAATACTACGGTCTCAGACGTATTTCAATGAGCAAGGAGAAGCATTACAAGTAAAAGAAAATACCCTAGACAGTAACGGTCGAATACAAAACACAACCATTTTTAGAAACGGTGTGAAAGGCAACTCAAATGCATTTACCTACATTACCGCAGGTAAAGTAGCCACTCGTAAAGACTTTGATGCAAGTGGTAATCTTATTCAAACCACAACACATAGCTACTCGCAAGATGGTCTAGAGGAAGACGTAACCCTAACCCTCACTGTAGATAATGCTAGCCGCCCTAGCGTTCAGAGAATATACAACACACAAGGAGACCTTGTAACTGAAACCCCAGCACCTCCCCAAAGAACATCCACGCGCTATGTATATAGCTATGACGACCATAACAACTGGATAGAAAAGAAAGAATACAACGGAGAACAACTCACCTTTATCGACACAAGAGAAATTACATATTATAACTAAATCCTACTTATTTTAAAAATTTAAAGACAATACATAATTATGAAATCAATCATCGTATCCCTGACCATTATCTCCAGCCTGAGTACAGCCTGTGCAGATTCAAATAAACAAGACCAAACCAAAGTAAAACAAGAAGCACCCACCTCTCAAGAACAGTCTATGCCCGCTAGCACCCCAAACCAAAATAATGATCTAGAGCTATTTAATTTAAAAGGAAACGTAAAGTCGGTAGCCACAAAGTCTTATGCAAATAGAGAAGGAGACACACAGATCATTCCAGAACATTACAAAATAGAAAGTCTCAAACTTTTCAACACATCAGGATTTCTCACCACAGAAAAGCGCCTTACAAAAACAGGACAAGCCGTGATTGATATGGCTTATAGCTACACCTCAGACCAGCCAGACCAAACCACCGTTACCGTTGATTATAAAACAAATAATACAAAAGAAGTACATATTGTAAACAAAGAAAACACCCTTATTGTAGCCACGCAATATGACCAGGATGGGAATGAAACAGGAAAAACAGAAAATGTACTTGATAAAAATGGGCACATCGTGAGCGATACAGAATACCTTAATGAAAAAGTGACAAGACGCAATGAATACAAGAATAATAAGGAAGGAAAACCTCTAGAGCGCAAGATGCTCACACAAGATGGCGTTCATACCCTTACAATGAATTATACCTACGATGCTGCTGGTCTTCCCGCCCAAGTAATTACCTCTATGCCAGATCAAGAAGGTCAAACAAAACAAGAGTACACCCACAACAAGAATAGAGATGTAATAACCTATGACACAGGTAGGGGCAGCATTCTCAAGTATGAATATCGTTACGACACCCAAGGCAACTGGATAGAGAAAAAGCACTTTAGAGAAGGAAAAGTAACGGCCATTGAAGTGAGAGAGATCGCATATTACTAGATTTTTTTTGGCGTGACCACAAGGGTCGGGCTATTCGCTACAAGTCCTCGCGCACACTTTCATTCCATTACAGTGCGCGCTGTGGGCTTTCCACTACTATCCCTCACGCACCGACCAGCAATCGCCTGTGATAGCTCTTTTCGGGCATATCCTGCTAGGACTGTTTCAAACAAAGCATAGATAAATAAAAGACAGTGATATTAAAAAATATCTAAGTCTTAAAAAATCTTTTCGACTTGCTAAATAGTTTGAATTAGAAGCATCTATATAAGACTTATGAATAAAAATCAAATAGACTTTAGTTAGCTCAAAACAAGCCACCAAACAAAATGG
This sequence comes from uncultured Flavobacteriaceae bacterium, assembly GCA_947487895.1. GTDB lineage: Bacteria > Bacteroidota > Bacteroidia > Flavobacteriales > Flavobacteriaceae > Seonamhaeicola. The sequence continues at coordinate 165,927 of CANKYF010000006.1, read as the reverse complement.
AATTGATAAGTACCACAGTCCATCAACTCTATATAATTCTGGATAAAAAGCTTGGACCACTTCCATTTCGAAATAACCAGAAATAACCATTACCACTAAACCACCAAAAATGATTGTTGAAATTTTAATTAAAAAAATAAACCCTCTAAAAACCTGATATAAAATATTGTTAAAGAATCCCATAGTATTTTTTGTTTAGGACATTAAATGGACGAACTTTTCCCCCTTATACATACAGAAGCAATCTTTTTTAGAAAAAGGACACATTTTTTACTATTTTTTCTAAATAGTTGAGAATAGTTTCATCGCATTTAACAAAATGAAGAGAGGAACAGACCAAATCTTAAATTATAATAGTCCATAAAAAAAGTCAAATACTTTAGTATTTGACTTTTAAATTGTAAAGAAAAATGACGAACTCACTGATTGAAGAATTAAAGAAATCCGAATCTGCATTTCAATAAAAATCACTCAAATTTCAAGTTATTATACTTTTATCTTTTTATTTTACCTGAACCAATGCCTTTCACTAGTTCTGCAACATCTTCTTCAGACACCATATTAGCATCTCCTTCTACTGTATGCTTCAAAGCACAAGTGGCAGCAGCATATTTCAAAGCTACTTCATCTGTTTTTTGGTTAACTAAGCTATAAATTAATCCAGCAGAATATGCATCTCCAGTACCAACCCGGTCTACAATATGAGTCACATCATAAGATGGGGAATTAAGAAGCTCTTTACCATTCCACATTTTACCTTTTATTCTATTATGTGAGGCACTAAGTACTTCCCTATCTTTATCAGCGACCTTATGGACTAACGGAAATTTTTCTTGTAGAGCTTTTGCACTTGCCTCAAAATCCATGTCTGGATTTCCAATTTCAAAAATATCATGAATATCATAAGTACTAGCTATAACTACGTTGGAACCAGCAACTAAATCGGGGATCACTTCTTGCTGTGACAAACCATATTTCCAAAGACTCTTTCTGGAATGGATATCACCAGATACCGTAATCCCTAAAGAATTAGCTACTTGAATGGCTTTTAGACAAGATTCGGCAGCGCCTTGAGAAACCGCGGGAGTTATGCCTGTCCAATGAAACCAATCAGCACCCTCTAAAATCTCTTCCCAACAAAGCATTTCTAACTTTATTTTTGAAAAAGCTGAATCGTGTCTTTCATAAACAACCTCACTGGAACGGTGTACAGCACCTTTTTCCAAAAAGTAAAACCCCATTTTTGTATCTCCATATAAAACATGATTGGTATCTACCCAATGATGCCTTAAGTATTGAGTAGCAGACCGACCAATAAGGTTATTAGGAAGTCTAGTAACATGACAAGCTTCTATTCCCATATACGCCAAAGCAATTGCTACATTTGCCTCACCTCCTCCATAATCTATATCTAAAGAAGTAGTTTGTGAGAATTTTGCATATCCTGGAGGAGAAAGCCTCATCATGACTTCTCCAAAAGTGACAATGCGTTTAGTTTTAAATTTCATTTATGTGTTTCTGAAATTTCAAATCGAAAAAGTACATTTTTACTATTTAAATTTTTAACGATAGACGTGGGGATAATCAAATCATTTGAATCGTTTTCTTTTACTCAAGAGAACGCTAAACCTCCATTAATATCAATATTATTTCCTGTAATAAATGAAGATTCATTTGTAGCCAAATAAGCAACTAGATCTGCCACTTCTTTAGCTTTCCCTTCTCTACGCAAAGGTGTTGCACCAGCTACCTTTTCTCTTATTGCATCTTTAGTAAAATCGTCATGAAATTTTGTACCAATCAATCCTGGGCAAATGGCATTCACTCTTATTCCCTTTGACCCCAACTCTTTTGCCATAGCTCTCGTAAAAGTTGTTACAGCACCTTTAGATGATGCATATAAAGAAGAGCCAGCTCCACCTCCATCACGTGCTGCTTGCGAAGATATATTAATAATTGCTCCTCTATCATTCAGCAAAGGCATAAAAGCTTGTGTCGCAAAAACTGTAGATTTAAAATTAACACCTAAGACCAAATCATAAAATGATTCGTCTAATTCCTGCAACGATTTTCTTGCTATAAGACCTCCCGCATTATTTACTAAAATATCTATTCTATTACCAAAAGCTACAATGGTTTGAGTTTTTAACTTTTCTATATCGGTTAGTTTTGAAACATCTGCTTTAATAGCAACAGCTTCTCCTCCTAAAGCTTTAATTTCTTCAACGGTTTCTTTAGCACCAATTTCAGAATTAAAATAATTCACAACCACCTTTGCTCCTTCTATCGCAAGTTTTACAGAGATAGCTCTTCCTATATCTCTAGAACCACCTGTAACAACCGCAATCTTTCCAATTAATTTTTTCATAAGTTTATACTAAATTACATATCGTTGAAAATTTAACTTCATATGTGTAACATTATATTCCTAAGCCTTGTCCACCTCCAACTTGAACAGTCTCAGCTGTTATAAAAGAAGCGTCTTTACTAGCTAAAAAAGACACTACCCCAGCTACTTCTTCTGGTTGCCCAAGACGCCCTAACATAATGTTATTTTTCCAAGAGGCGAAAACCTCTGGTTTAGTAGATTTAATTTGCTTATGAAAATCAGTATCTATTGTACCTGGAGATACAGCGTTTACTCTAATTCCATATTCGGCTAAATCTTTTGCCAATGCTCTGGTGATAGTATGCACTGCTGCTTTAGATGTCCCATAAATTCCAGCACCGGGGCCTCCAGCATTCCATCCTGCATTTGATGTGTAGTTAATTATTGAGGCATTATCACTCTTTTTAAGAAATGGTATGGCTGCTCTAGACGCAAAAAATGTTGAATCTAAGTTTAAAGCCATAACAAACCTATAAAATTCAGTGGTCATGTCTTCAAATCTAGACCTTCCTCCTAGTCCACCCGCATTGTTTATAAGCACATCAATTTTACCATATTTTTCACCTATTTTTTTGATATTTGAAGTTACCGCTTCTTCTTTTGTTACATCAAAACCATAGTATTCTGCCTGAATTCCTTCAGAAGTTAACTCTTGTACCCTCTCAGCACCTATTTCATCTTGAATACCATTTAAAACTACAATATATCCGTCTTCTCCAAGCCTCTTAGCTACTTGAAATCCAATACCTCCAGTAGCTCCAGTGATTACCGCTACTTCTTTATTTGATTTATCCATATTCTTTATTTTTTTACTTGTTTAATTGATTATAATTTTTCTACGTTCTTTCTAACTGGTCCTATATTTTTTATAAATAAAAAGATTGATAAAACCCCTAATGCTACTGAAACACATATAGCAATAAATGCTGGTGTGTATGAACTTGTTGTTATTTTACCAACAAACCAATTCATTATCATAGGGGAGACTGCTGCAACAGTACCAGCCATACCTGCTAATGTACCTACAGATGGTCCTCTAAATAAATCGCTAGAAATAGTTTGAATGTTACCAATAGCAAATTGAAAACCAAACAACGCAAGACCTGCTAGGTAGATAAACGTCATAAAGTTATCTTCTCTTACCATTGTTATTATCCCTACAAAAGCAACTAAAATTAGTATACCCCCAATTGTTATAGCTATTTTTCTTGAGGCATCTACAGACAACCTTTTCATTAAAGCTCCTGTAAACATACCTCCAAGTATACTGCCAGTAGCTGCCATTAAATATGAAATCCAGATAGTTTGTGTTTCTTTAATATTTAGCCCAAATTTATCGGCTAGATAAATAGGCATCCATCCAACAAAAAACCACCAAATAGGTTCAATAAAAAACCTACAGGATAAAACACCCCAAGATTCTCTATGGCTTAATAATTGTTTTATAGTTAAACCTTTAGGCTTTTCTGCCCTTTCTTCTTCTTCTTCATTTCTTTCTATTCTATCATTTAAAATAAGAGCTTTTTCTTTGTCTGTAATCCATGAATGATTTTCTGGTTTTGCTTTATTTATAAACAACCAAGGAATAACCCAAAGCATACCTACAAGTCCTAAAATGATATAGGTTGTTTTCCATCCAAACTGCGAATACAAAAACACAATTACAAAAGGTGCAATTACATTTCCTATAGAAGCTCCAGCATTAAAAATGCCTTGTGCTGTGGCTCTTTCTTTTATAGGGAACCACTCTCCATTACTTTTAACGGCTCCTGGCCAATTACCAGCTTCACCTAAACCTAACAGAGCCCTAACTACTGAAAGTGACACTAACCCTCTTGCAAATGCATGAAATACAGATGCTAATGACCATACAATGATAGACACTGTAAAACCTAAACGCGTACCTATAACGTCATATAACTTTCCAGAAGCAAACTTACCTATTGCATAAGTTGCCATAAAGATGTTTAGCATAATGGCATAATCTGAATTATCCATGCCTAGATCTTTACCCATTTCTGGCCATAATAGTGCAAATGCTGTTCTATCTATATAATTGATAACAGTTGCCAAGAAAATAAGCCCAATTATCCACCACCTTAAACCTTTTAATTTCATATACTTATATTTTTGTTTCACTTAAAATTAGACAATAGTATCTAGTTGCTGATAAAAATCAACATTCACTTAAAATAAACTATTTAATTATCCTTATTGCTTTAAGAGTGGATGCTCAAAGCATCAAAAAAAGCTCTATTAATCTTATGAAGAAATACGTTTAGGTATTTACTTCCCTCCTAATTATTTAAACTAAAGTTATGGCGTGCACTTCCTAACTTCAATTATATCTATATCTATCTATTAAACACTATAACAATACTGGTATAATGCTTTAAAATGAATTTTCATTTTTTCTTTAGCCAAAGTTGGTTCTTGATTTTTTATAGCTTCAAAAATATCAGTGTGCTCCTGAATACCTATAAAAGCCTGATCCTCATCACATACGTGATACTTTTCAAAATTGGTAATAATCTCTGGCGTTATAGTTAACATCAATGTATTCATAGTACTATTACCACTTGCTTTTGCTATAGCCAAATGAAACAACAAATCTTCTTGTACAGCATCTTCATTATTCATTACCTTTTTGTTATAAGCATCTAGTGTTTCTTTCATATGCTCTAAATCAGCTTCTGTTCTTCTGGTAGCAGCTAAACTTGCTGTTTTTAGCTCTAAAAGAATTCTTGTTTCTACCAACGATTTAAAATCTGGTTTATCTAGTCTCAAAATATCTTCTATCATACCATTTAAAGCAGTTACACCTATATTGGCTACAAAAGTGCCACTTTGTGGTATGGATTTTAATAGACCATAGAATTCTAATTTTTGAATGGCATCTCTAACGTTACTTCTAGTAACTTCAAACTTTTCAGCTAACATACGCTCTGAAGGTAATTTATCTCCAGGCTCAAGATTCTTATAATTTATTAAATCTCTAATCTTCGCAATGATTGCGTTTTGGATTTCTTGATTATCATTTAATACGGTTGCTTCTAACTTCATATGCTTACAAAATTTATACTAAGAGTAACTTCAAAAAGTCACTTTTATACTATTATTCTAATATTTAATCTCATTGTTTCTAAATTGGCTAACCAATTTGATAAAATTAACAAAAATGGTTAAACCATTTTTTACTTTTTAATCTAGTTTTTAATGGTCTTATTAACAGCTTTACTAATGAGTTACCTCTAAATCATAGTACTTTACTGTTGCGTATGCTCCTTCATCTTGAGTAATTAAATAATTACCCGCTTTAAAATAGTTTTCAAAAACACCCCATTTTTGAATGTGAATATCATTATAAACTACTTTTTCATTGTCATTTAAAATAACCTCCATTTTCCCTTCTTCTACTTTTACTTCTAAATTAAATGGATTGAAACCTACATATTCATTAAAAGTATGCCCGTCATCATCTCCCCATGCATCTGTGTGTAAAATTTCGGTTTCTGAAGCATTTAAATCTTTTAATACTTTTGTTTTTACCCTAACATACCCATAATTCCAATAAATCTTCAACATTGGTGGTGCATTGTTATCATCTTCACCTATTAAATCTCTCTGGACATTTGTTAACCTTCCATGAATTTGCATGATAATGGCTCTATGGTACTTTCCATTATTGTCTTTTGAAACTTCACTCATTTGCAACCTTCCTTTCATATTACCTCCTTGTTTAAAAGTCCAATTGGTACTATTGCTACCTGGTGTCATTTGCTCACGCAATTCGGTTCTAGAATAAGACGAATTAGTTGTTGATGCTCCTGGGTATGTATGGAATACCAATGCTCCGTTTACAGAATCATTATAAAAAAAAGGCTCCAAGGTTTTATTAGTTGCATAATCTAATATCTCTGGTGGTTCAACTTCTGTAGGCTTCCCTATTGGTAAAGTAACCTTCCAATTATTTAAATTTATATTTGGCAACTTATAATTCGATTCCTCTTCCTCGACTTCCTCTTCTTCTTCTTCTTCTTCTTCTTCTTCAGTAACATCTATAGAAATATCTTCATTTGGCTCAGGACTATCTGGGAGACTATCACTACCACAAGATAGCACAAACAATAGCGAGAATAACATTAACACTCTTATTTGAAATTGAAACTCTATTATTTTATTTAAAAAAATCATTCTTAATAATTTATTAATGACTTACTTCTAGTTCATAAAATCTTACTTTAGAAAAAGCTCCTTTATCTCTGGTTTGAAAATAATTACCAGCTTTAAAATAGTTTTCGAAAATGCCCCATTTTTTCATATGAATACTTTTATACACCTTAAATTCTGTACCATTTAAAACAATCACCATTTTACCTTCAGACACTTTTACTTCTAAAGTAAATTTGTTAAAGCCCACTTCCTGTTCAAAATTAAAGCCATCATCGTTACCCCAAGCATCTTCATGTAGCATCTCTTCATAAGTAGCATTTAAATTTTTAAGCACTTTGGTTTTTACTCTAACCTTTCCTTTATCCCAATAAATTTTTAATATGGGCGGTGCATTATTATCATCTTCTCCAATTAAATCGCGCTGTTCATTTGTTAAACGCCCGTGAATTTGCATAATAATAGTTCTATGATACTTTCCATCAGAATCTCTAGTGGTTGCTTCCATAGCTAATTTACCTTTCATATAGGCTCCATCTGCAAATGTCCAATTAGTATTATTATCTCCTGGTACCATTTGCTCTCTTAACTCAGACCTAGTATATTTTGTGTTTCTAGTTTTAGAATCTGTTGGCATTGCATGAAAAACAATAGCTCCTTTTGTAGAATCTATATACATATAGGGTTTTGCTACTTCGTTATTTGCGAAATCTAATATTTCAGGCGGGCTAATTTCAATTGGTTTACCTTCTTTATTTGCTATGGGCAATGTTACTTTCCAATGGCTTAAATCTATATTAGGCAGCTTAACTTTTTTCTTCCTTTTTTTCTTTTTATGCTTTTTTTCAATTTTCACATCCGATTCTGTAACGCTACTTTTCTTGTTTTGAGAAGTAGCGTTAACAGATAGAAAGAATATTAATCCAATTAACAATATTTTTCTTCGGAAGTTTTTCATAATAATAATTATTGAGCTGGATATACTTTAACATTATCTATCCAAGCGTCTACATCAGTTACTGCGTATATAAATATAGCAACTTCACCTACAGAATTAGATCTAAACTGAAGTTTCATTGTTGTACCCCCTGAACAAGAATTGTCTGAAAATTTTCCTTTTGCCTCAGTACCAACATGCTTTACCAAAGCATTACTAGCAACAGCATCTGCACTATTACTAAAATGGCCATTTAAAATTGACGCAACTATACTGTTAGTTTCAGCCCCTCCTGTTTTTATAGCATATTCATATTCAAAAATGTAATCCTCATTAGGGCTTAATGTAACTGCCTGGTATGCATATCTAGTATCACCAGGCACAGCAGTACCATCAGGATTCGCACTTTGGCTACCTGACCATTTTGCTCCTCTTGTTTTAGAACCTAAAGTTCCCTCATAGTCTATACAAGAACCATCAGAACTAGTGCCAAATGGGTTACTATTCCCTGTGGTTGATATTTTCCATGCATTTCTAATATTAGTATCATCAGAAGATGCACCTCCTTCACGTTCAAAATCACCTTTAAGAATTTCAGGATTAAGAGGGCCAGCTGGTCCACCAACGATAACTTCTTTTGTAATAGAAGTTGGTTTGTTTATAAAATTTGTGGTTGTTAACGTTACCATATACGTTCTTTCCACACCATCATCAGTATAACTATATGTTGGATTTGCATCTGTTGAGCTACCTATGCCATCTCCAAAATCCCAACTATAACTGGTTGCGAGTAAAGAAGCATCTGTAAATGTAACATCATAATCACTAGCTACATCATCAAAAGTGAAATCAGGGACTGAAAGTGGTTCTCTGTAAAGATAAATGTTATCTACATTAAGAGTTGCCTCATTATTTGCAGTGCCTCCTGTACCTAATTCTAATGTTATTTCATCTATTTGAGTAATCCCTTCAGAAGCAAAATCAATATCTACACCTGTCCACATATCATTTTCTAAAGTTTGCTCAAAAGTTTTACCTCCCATTGTTATTTTTACTTTATCAACACCTATTTCATGAATAGAATGAAGGTCTAAGTGCATATAATCAGCAGAAGCATCTGTCCCAAAAACATCTGCAATAACAATAGCAGGGTCAAAAGTAATAGATGCAGCAGTAGTACCGTGAAGCCTAGAATATTGAATTACTTTATTTTTTATTTCCCCAACTTCTACTTCATTATACTCTGCATCATTATCATCAAAATTAGAGCTTGACAATTTGTTTGTATAGGCAGTAAAAGCGCCATCAATTTCAATACCATCACTAAAAACAGCATATACATTTTCATCAAGTATAGTTGGTGATAAAGGTGCCGAAGATAGAGCAGTAAGTTCATGCTTCACTATTACATTTCTAGTTTGAACAACATCAGCGAAACCCTTATCAGATTTTGCAGTAACCGTTATTGTATAAGTCTCTTCTTCAATATTATTAGGATAATCATAAGTAGCTGTACCAGCATCTTCTGTAATCGTTATAACATCATCTGTGCTATTTGGGTCTCCAAAATCTACTACATAAGAAGTAACCCCTAAACCTTGTGGACGCACATTAACTATAGTTCCGTCTCCATCCTCAATTTTGACAGTTATAGCATGACTTGGAAATGTAATCTCTGTAAGTCCCGTACCTCCGTTGCCTTCATCAGGAGCTACTATCGTGTCATCATCGTTACATGATGAGACTATAAGTCCTATTAGTAGTAAGGCAAATATTCCTTTTCTTAATAAATTCATAATTTATATTTTGTTTAGTTATGGTTTTGGATACACTTTAACATTGTCTATATACGCATCTTGGGTTGTCTCACCTGAAATCCAAATAGAAATTAAACCACTTGCATTAGAAGTAAACTCTTTTTTTACCGTTGTAAACACCCCTTTACCTAAAAGTTCATCAGCTACAGATGTTGTTAAAACATTTGCTGCTAGAGCATCTTTTCCATCATCAAAATGACCATCTAAAATTTGCACGGTTATATTACTTCCTGGGGCAGCCGCGACTTTTATAGCATATTCATACTCAACAATATACTTAACCGTACGATCTGCTGTTGTCTCAGATACTCTTATTGGTTGATAGGCATATCTTCTATTTCCAGGATCTGCAGGGTTAGAAGTGCCAGCCGCAAACTTCATACCTTTTGTTTTTGAACCGGTATCAACACCATCATAATCTAAAAAGGATCCATCACTAGATGTATTAGGAGGGGTTGTTTTTCCATCTGTAAATTTTTCCATATTCCAACTAGGGGTAAAACCTGTTTCCATATCACCATTTTCAATTATTGGATTAATAGGAACAAATACATCCCTTATCTCTACAATTTGTGTATTAGTTCCTGATGCATCATTTGCGTCAAGCGCTGTTAATGTTACCTCGTAATCACCTTCACCTGCATCAAATCTTACAAACGCAACATCTTTATCTGTTGAAGTAGATTCTGTACCACAGACAATAACACCATTCTCTTCTTCACATACTACGCCTTCGCCAAAATCCCATAAATATTTTGTAGATTCATTAGATTCATTGGTAAATGAAACAATTCTAAAATTCTCTGGATTTGGAGTATAGCTAAAGTTCGCTTCTGGCAAAGTGAGATCAGGTATAGAACCAGTATCTGGTAAATCAAACTCAAAAGCTTCTTCACAACTTACCACGAAAGTTATGACTAATAGAGCTAACACTAAACACATAGTGTTTTTTAAAGCATTTAATTTCTGCTGTTTCATGTTTTCTATTTTTTTATGTTATTAATAACCAGGATTTTGATTTAAAAGACCCTTGCTTAAATTAATTTCTCTAGATGGAATTGGTAACAATAAGGTTCTAGCATTGTAGCTAGGGTAAACTGTTATATCTTCATCATTATCTTCTGCAGAATGATTTTGCAATACAGCATCAGCAACTCCAAATCTTAACAAATCGAAGAATCGCTGATTTTCAAAAGCTAATTCTACTCTTCTTTCTAGTAACAATTCCTCTTGTGTTATCACACCATCAGCATCATTAGCTAAACCAGCACGATTTCTAACAGCGTTGAATGAGCTTAGTGCATCTGTAGTATTAGCTGCACCTGTACCTGCCATAATTGCTTCTACATGCATCAACAACACATCTGCATAACGTAATACAATCCAATCGTTACCTGCAAGGCGCGCATTAGTACCATAAGGGAAATCTGGGTTATCAAAATCAGTGCCTTGAGGTAAAAACTTTGCCACTTCGGCCTCTTGTGGTGCAGGCAATCCTGTATCAGGGTCAGTTAATTCTGCATCATCGCCAAAAGCAATATATGAAACCGCTGTTCTGTTTCCTCCGTTCTCATTAAAAGCAGCTACCAAATTAGGGTTAACAATGTTTAACCCATCTTGTCTACCTTGACGTATAAAAGAGGTAAATTCAGATGAAAACCCTTGACTTTCATTTGGTTCTGCAAACTCATATCGAATAACAAACATAACTTCGCTATTCATTTCATTGTAAAATACATCGTTAAAATCTGTTTGTAAACTAAAACTCCCTTCTGCTATAATAGCCTCACATAAATCTTTAGCTCCAGTATAGTTAGGTGTTGGTTGCGATAAATACACTTTTGCTAAAATGCCTTGTGCTGCCGCTTTTGAAGCTCTAGCTTTATAGCTGTTATCTAAATTATTGACTGCTTCTTGTAAGTCTGCTACTATTTGTCCATACACTACAGATTTAGTCTCTCTGGTAAAGAGTAGTTCATCTTCATTGGATTCTGCCACGGCAGTTACCAATGGCACTCCACCTATAGCATCATTATCACTTCCATACAGTCTAACTAAATTAAAATAAGCATAGGCTCTTAAAAATTTAGCTTCAGCTGTATATTTTGCAATGTTTGCTGGATCTGCAGCATCTATATAACTAATAACACTATTTGCTCTAAAAATAATCTCATACATAGATTGATAATAATCTTCTGATTGTATGTTATTTGCATCTGTTACATATCTATGAAAGTCAGCTCTTGAGCCTTCTAGTGTAGCACTTCTTGTATTGTCTGAGCGATGCTCAGTCAAAAGATACTCAAACTGTATTCCTCTATTAAAAGTTGAGTTATTAGTTGAATTTGGTCTATTTTCATTAACCCCTTGTATGGCATCATAAATTCCATAAATTCCAGCCAATACATCTTCGTCTGATTGAAAGAAACCTTCAGCAGCAATAGCCGTATCTGGCAGTGGGTTTAAAAACTCATCTGCATCACAAGAAATAAGCATCATTCCTGTTAATACAACAATTAAATATTTTATATTTTTTAAATATTTCATGATTACTTCTTTTTTATGTTAAAAATTTAGGTTCAAACCAACTGAGTAAGTACTAAATAAAGGTGTACCTGCTCTTTGAGAGCCATAAGTTATAGGTGTATTATTATTATCAATAAACTCTGGATTAAAACCATGATAATCATCAGAAGTGATATAAATTAAATTCTGACCAGAAGCATATAATCGTAATGATGAAAGTCCAAATTTTGAGACAACATCCTCTGGTAAGTTATAACCGATATTTACATTACGTAATGAAAAATATCCTGAATTTTGAACAATATCATCTGTAAAAATCTTTGGCTGAAGGAAAGAAACATCAGGAATTGTTCCATTAGCGACTAACGCTTCTGGAGCACCATCTAAAGTAGCTCCACTAAAATGATAGAAATATTGATCTCCAACGTTTCTTATTTGCCCTCCTTGGCTTCCTTGAATCATAAAAGAAAAATCTAAATTCCCAAATTTAAATTCATTGGTAAAACTCCAAACGATATCTGGATAAGGATCTCCTAAAATGGTCTTATCATCATCTGTAATTAAACCATCTCCATTTAAATCTTTAACAATAATGTCCTCAGGTTGTCCATTAATTCGGTTATAAGGCGTATCCCAATATTCAGTTGATATTTCAGTATCTGCAACAAAACCATAAAAAGAGGAAATTGGATTGCCAACCAAGTTTATCCATTGGCTATTTCTATCAAATCCATCTACTCCTAAGTTCCCATTATCGTTACCAAAATCAAGTAACTCATTTTTATTGGTCGATGCTATTAATGTTGTTGACCATCTAAATTTTTCTGTAGAAATATTATTAGTTCTTAACTCCAATTCCCATCCTCTATTTTCTACTTTTCCTTTATTTACAATTCCTGCTCCAAATCCAGTAACATAAGATACATCTTGATTTAACAATAAGTTATCACTGGTTTTTACATAGTAGTCTAATGACCCTGTTATTCTATTGTTAAAAAACCCAAAATCTATACCAGGATTAAACTGTTCTGAAGCTTCCCATTGTAATAATGCATTGGCAATATTTCTTGGAGAAAAACCTGGAGCAATAGCACCACTATCTGTAACAGCATTGGTACTTTGCAAAAGTGCCAAATAAGGCCAGGTATTAGTTAAACCATCTCCTACGTTAAAGTTTTCTGAACCTGTAAGACCCCAACTAGCTCTAAACTTTAATTTACTTAAAAAATCACTATCACTTAAGAAATTTTCATTGTGTGCATTCCACCCTACAGATACTGATGGAAAATTACCCCACTTAGAATCTACACCAAAAACCGAACTTCCATCTCGTCTAATTGAAGCATTAAATAAGTATTTATCTGCGTAAGCATAAGTAAACCTCCCAAAATAACCAATCTTTCTAATTTTAAGATTGATCTCACTATCTGCTGGTTTGGTAATAGTTGTTGCCCCTTGTAAGTTTTTAAGCAAATCACTAGAATATCCAGAACCATTAACAGTATTTATTTCATCATTTCTCTTCTGAAATGTAGCCCCCGCTAAAAGACCAATTTCATGATTATCTATTTGTTTATTATAAGACAAGGTATTGTCTGAAATCAACCTGGATCTAAATCTATTTCTTAATTCGTAAGCTGCTGGGTTTGAATGATGGTGTTTAGTACCATCCCATCTTGTTCTTTTTTCGTCTTCTAAAGTAACACCAAAACTTGTTTTTGCTGTTAAACCATCTAAAATTTTATAACTCAAATAAGTAGAACCTATTATTTTCGTCTTATACTCAAAATGCTCCCTTTCAACATATTGCGCATATGGATTTTGATCTCCAGAGGTACGAGGTGTTCTAGTACTACCATCTCCATTTATATCCAACTCATCTAAATGATCTTCTCTAAAATAATCTCCTATCCCAACATTTGGATACGCATCTCTATCTATAAACTGAAGCGTTTCTGCTGTATGATAAATAGGTAACCAAGGAGATTGTCTTATCGGATTATGTATAGATGTAGGTAAGCGTCTTTGTTTTGAATAAGAAGGTGTAGCACTTAATCCAAATTTAAGCTTATCGGTTAATTTGGAATCTACTTTCAATTTTGCAGAATATACCTTGTAGTCATCTGTTATCACAACACCTTCATCATGAAGATATCTTAAAGCCACACTATATTTTGTGTCTTTAGTGCCACCTCTAGCAGAAAGCGAGTGACTTGTAATGAAACCTCCATCAAAGAAAACATCTTGCCAATCTCTATCAATACCTGTTACTTCTATTAGTTTTAGTGCGTACAAGTTACTATTAGAAATGGAACCAGTTTCAGCCAATTCTTTAGCGGCCCACTCGGTAGCATTTCTCCTATAATCATCACTCCCAAAAGCTGATTTATACCCCGTATATGTGTCATAATTAAATTTTGCTTTTCCTTCTTTCCCTGTCTTAGTAGTAATTAAAATAACTCCATTAGCCCCTTCACTACCATAAATAGCAGCAGATGCTGCATCCTTTAAAATCTCGAAAGATTCTACATCGTTCATATCTAAATTACCAAGGAAATCAGAATCTACTATTATACCATCAACAACAATAGCTGGACCTGCTGTTCCAGTTATTGAACCTACACCTCTAATAGTAATAGTTGGTGCTCCACCCGCTTCTGCATTGGTAGATTGAATATTTACACCAGATACTTGACCAATAAGGGCATCATCGACCCTAGCTACTGCTATTTGGTCTAAACTTTCATTTACTACTTTAGATATAGCTCCAGTAAGATGAGATTTTTTCTGTGTTCCATACCCCACAACTACTACTTCATCAAGTTGTGCTAAATCTTCTGTTAATGAAACATTTATTGTTGTTTGATCACTTACTATTACTGTTTGGTTTTTATAACCAACATAAGAGAATTGTAGCACATCCCCTTTATTAACTTGAATTTGATAATTTCCGTCAAAATCTGTTGTGGTTCCTTTTTTTGAATTTACCACTATAACATTTACACCAGGAATGGGAATATTATCTGTTGCAGAGACAACTGACCCTTTTACAGTATTTCCACTCTGGGCAATCAATACAATATTGAAGAACAATATTGTAATAAGAGTTAGTTTAATTTTTAAATTCATAATTTGTCTTTTTAGTTTAAATTGTTAAGTCTGATTGGTGATTTCAACACCAATTCATTTTTTAATCAATCAACACTAATTACCATAAAAACATAATGTTCCAACAAATTTTTGTAATTTTGAATATGCATGTTTTGTTTAGCAATTCGTGTATAAATTTTACTTCCCTCCAAAAAGAAGTAATTTGTTTAAAAAGGATAGGCGTGCACCTGTCCTTTTTTATTTTGTTATCATAAATTAATTTGATTTTTTAAAGCGTTATACATTTAGTTTAGTTTTAGTTTCTGGATAACCAAATTGGTAAACCAGATTGGTTATCCAAATATATGTTATTTTTTTGTTAAATCAAATTAAATTAGAATTTTTACACCCTCTATTCCATGAAGTCTTCTCGAATAGGGCTAAAAACATCAATTAAAATGCCTGATTTTATACATTTCGCGCCATGAAGTACATTTGGTGGAATGTATACTGAATCTCCATCTTTAACCGTTTGCATTACACCTCCTATTGTAAATTCCCATTCGCCATCTATACAATAAGTTACTTGAGAATGATAATGTTTGTGCTCATAACCAATACCTCCAGCATCAAAATGTACTTTTACAAGCATTATCTTATCATCATACCCCATAATTTTACGCTTAACACCTTCTCCTACTGGCTCCCAATCTTGATTATCATCTAATAAAAACTCTTTACTTGCTCCGAAACTTTTCATATATTTTTTAATTTAAGTTAGTTAATGTATAGGCCCCTTTCCACTTAATATTCTTACCCTTCAAGGAAATGCTGTGTTCTTTATTTGGGCTATTGTTCTTATTTGAAATAATAAACACCTGCTTTATACCATTTTTTATTTCAATTTTTACAGCAGTATAGTCTTCAGAATTAAGTAAAACTTGAACATTCTCTATATTACTATAAGCATTCACAGCAAACTCAGATACTGGACTGTAAGTACCATGAGATTCAATTATAGAAACATACAATGCATCTTTAGCATTCTTTCTTCTTAAAATTAAAGTTGGGTCATTTCTAAGATTAAATTCAGGATCATTGGCTCCTATTCTTCCAAAAATTATTTCATCTCCTTTTAATGTTGTTGCTGTATAAGAGTAAAACTTATTTTTATTCAACCAATTCAGTTTTATATTTTCTCCGTTTGAAGTCGCACTAGCTTCTCTATATAAATGCTGATATCCATTTTTACTTCCTAAAACTTCTGGTGTTTTTAATTTTGAATACTCAAAACTAGTTTGCATAATTTGACCTAAATAGTAAAATGGTAAGTCGTATTGATTTGATGTATCTGAAGTAACTCTCATGATATCTAAAACATACGGATTGCTGTAGACACTATCTTTAATGGTTACCATCGTTCTATGTAATTCAGTACCTGGGTAAGCATTAACATCTTTAGCACTTGCTAACTGGATAGTTTCATTACGAGTATCGAAAATATATTTTTCTGAATGATGCTTACTACCAATATCATATTTACCTTTAAAATGTGACGTTTCATTTTGCACAATAGTATTATGTGCAATGGTTTGCTTAGCCCAAGTTTTGTTTTCCTTTAAGTAATTACCTCCGCCTTTTTGCTCTATATTTACAAAACGCGCTAAACCATAATCTTGAGCCACCTCATCTCCTTCATCAAAAAGAGAATACGACAACTTATCATAATGTCCATGACTTAAACCATGGGTGGTATATTTATAAACAACTTCTAAATCGCCGCTTCTTAATATACCAACAGCTCCTTGGTCTCCGTTTGGCCCATCTAAAAGTTCTATAGACTTTTTATTGAAAGGTGTTGTCTTTTCTTCTTTTATTGCTAAAGCTACTGCTAAACCAGCATCATCAAGCGTTACCATATTTTGGTTTTCAGCAATACTTAATAATTCAGGATTATTTCCTCCAAAATGGTAAGCAATATCTACAGCAGACACCAATGATCTGGCATAATATGACATCCCTTTTTGGGCATCATTTAATAAAAAGAAATCTCCATCTGCATCTGATAAATTAATTAGAGCAGACACGCTTTTTAAAAGCACACTGTCTTTATACTGAAAAGCTTTTAATTCTGGTTTTTTATTTTGAAGTGCTTGTGCAAATATTAAAAATGGATATGAGGCATAACGCTGATAGTAAGGTCCTTCTGTGTAATACCCATCTGGTGAAAATGGTTCATCTAAATTCGCAAAAAAACCCACTTTTCCATCTTGATTGATATAACCTCCATCATTATCCTTCATCTTTTTATCAAGATTCACATCTTTTAATCCATATAAAGCTCGTTGCAATAAACTATCATCTTCCATTACCAAAGCAATCATGCCTACCGCAACATTACCCCAAGTACTATGATTATGAACTCTATTAAAGAACTGCGGGTTTTCTTTAGAAATATAATCTGCAAATGGCTTAAACAAATCATTTTCTAACCTATTTCTTTCTTCATCACTTAAAAAATTATACACACAATCATAAGCTTGACTCATGTACACCAACCAATTAGAATCATTTAAACATTGCCAAAATATTTTTCCTCTAGCATAAGATCTTGGTTGCGGATGTTTTGATAAGGTTGGATATAATTTAGCGTACCCAAACAACATGTCTTTCACATAATCGCCATATTTTTTATCATCCAAAATTTGATATAAAACTCCTGCCTTTTGAGCAATTAAAAAGTTCTTTTTATGTGTTTCATGGGTGTATCCTCCAGAATAATCTTTAGGCACAGGCAAATCAATGCCTTTTTCTATTTCAGCATCTACTTGAGCCTTTGTTGCTTCTAAAGTGGTATCAAAAATTGGAATAGTACCCAAATGTTTTCTGATAGACTTTACGCCTTCTTTCGTTAAAATAATACTAGGATGATTAGCTTCTAAAGCTACCTGTTTGTTAGGCTTTATCTCCTTATTACAAGACATTAAAACCATTATGACTAATAGAAATAAACCCTTTTTTATATAGTTTGATATATGCATGTTATTTATTTTGAAATAACCCCTAAATCTAATCCGTCAGTCCCTTTTTGTTTTAAAGGTGAATTTGATGAAAGCTGAAAGCTGTTTTTATTGAATTCTGGATTAAGTTTCCATAGCTTATCAATGGTATATTTTTGATCTCCTGTAACTGTTATTGCTTCAGAATTATAAAAATTATTATTCAAAACATTTACAATAGGTTCACCAACAACAAGGTGCATATTTACCCCTTTAGAATTAGAAAAAATATTGTTGTTTATATCATTAACTTGAACTCCATATAATGAAACAGCAGATTTATACTTGTTCTTTTTACCATGACCAATATTATTAAACACATTATGATCAACCTCTAAAAATGGTCCAAAAGTACTTTCGTCTTTACCGCCTCTATACAGCCTTATTGCTGTACCTTGAATGTCTGTAAAAATGTTGTTTTTCATAATAAGATACTCTACACTGTATGCTCCAATATCATCTATCTCAGTATCTAAAGCTGTAATATGTCCTGTAATGTTTTTAAATTTAGAATTAGTAATGCTGATGGTATCTGCAAAGGTGCCTTTTGAAATTCTAAGCACATCAAAAGAGTGGTTTTTGTCTAAATTTTCAAAATCACAATTATTTATAAACAACTTATAATTTTCGGTCATAGACATTTTACTGGTGCTAATTACTGCATTGCCAGCATAATCTGGAGCGCTAGCTCCGTCAAACTTTAAATTTTCCAGCAATAAACTTCCACCATTAAGAATCTCAAAAGCTTTCATTCTTTCAAATAAGATGGTTGCTTTTTCTTTTCCTGAAGACTTAAATGTTAACGGGTGTTTTATCTTAGTGGCTTTGGTTAATAAATACGATTCACCAGATTGTAACTCTATAATATCACCTGATTGGGAATTATTAACGGCATCAAACAAACTATTCAATTTCGCTTTTACATGAATAGTATTTCCGCTGTTTAATACCGCTAATGCTTCATCTTTTGAATACCATGAAACACCCGTATTCTCCTTAGTTGCAATGTTTGGGTGAATGGCTATCTCTGACTCTAGCTTTTCTGACTTCGGAATTAAAAATCCGTATTTATTTTTTACTAATTGAATATCTGATTTTTCAAAACCGTCTTTAATATCGGTTTCCATTTCTGTACCAACTATATTTCCTTGAAATTTAACTCCGCTTATATCATCATAAACTGTGAATAAATTCTTTTTAGAGTTATGATAAAAAACATTATCTGAAATTTCAGAATTCACTGGTACTGCACTACGTTCTGCATCACTACCGGCACACAACTGTATGTGGTCACAGTTTACAAATGCATTGTTTTTTACTGTAGAATTTGTTACTTGAACATACCTGTTAGCAGGCGAATTTGGCACCCCATTCATCATTACAAAAGCACCTCTAAATCTGTAGCCAGTTAAACCGTAATGATAATTATTGACAACTGTTTGCGATTCATTTATTACACGAATACCTCCTGTACTTGGTTTTCCATTGCCTAGAAATACATTGCTTTCAACCAAAGTTTCATTTCCATGGCGCATAGTTAAAGTTCCTGTACATTCAAAAAATGTATTGTATTTAAAGGTATTTTGACATGATTTATTTGAAATAATTTCGTGCTCACCATTACATTTATCAAAATAATTCGATTCTACTAAAGTTTTTGAATTTTCAAGAGAATAATGACTTGTACCTATTCTTAAAGTTTCACCACCATTATTCCCAAAGGTTGGTCTGGGTCCAAAATAATTATGGTCTATTTTGTGGTTATTCTCTCTACTATTTTTGGTATCTAATCTAACCGCCACAGTTACGCCTAAGTTCTTTTTACCTGAAATATGATTATGGTCTATTCTGTTATTCTTTCCGTAAATGGCTAGCCAATAATCTTGTTCGTACCTATCGGTTTTATTGAAATTATCAATAACACATTGTGTTAACCTACTATTATTGGCTAACGCATTTTTATTTTTTCTAAAGGAGATAACTGCTTTTGTTGGAGAATATCCGTTTTTGAATACCAAACCATCTACCACTAAATACTCTCCAGCAAGTTGAAGACTGGATTCACCTTCAAGTGTTACCTTTCCTTTTTCTTCAACAGTGAGTGTAATAGGGTTTTCTTTTGTGCCTTTGCCTTCAAAGACTAGTTCGACATCTTTCCAAGTACCATTTGCAAGTACAATAACATCTCCTGATTTAGCATTTGATACAGCTGTATTATACTCAGAAATATTATTAACCAACTTACCTTTTTCGTTTTGATTATTACAAGAAAAAACTATTAAAAGAAACAAATAAAGAAACCTCATATGCGTAAATACTTTAAATTGATAACTTAAGATATTAAATAAAAGAAAGTTTTGCACAATAATTGATTTCACAAAAATATAAACAGAAAAAGTAGTTTTTTTCATAGTGTTTTATTCAGCATAACTTTCTGGCAAACCAAACTGGTTAACCAGTTTGGTTTGCCAAATATATGGATATTTTTTAAGTAGCCAAATTTTTTAACATAATAGTCTAAGAATTAGCTCTTAAGAATTTAGGTTTTCAATAAAAAATAAAGAATACTAAATCAGTAAAATGAACTAATTGATTAAATTAAAACGTTCATTTTTAAAACAATCCAATAATAAAAAGAAAAGTCTCAAACACTTTTGTGTTTGAGACTTTGGATTTATATTAATAAGCGTAGAATAAAAGCTCAAAAAAAAAGCCTTTTGATTTCTCAAAAAGCTTTTCTAGTAGCGGGAACTGGACTCGAACCAGTGACCTTCGGGTTATGAGCCCGACGAGCTACCTACTGCTCTATCCCGCGATATAATCTTGAAACAATTTACTTAGCTTTTAACTTTCGGTTCATAATGCCGACCAAATCATTTCGGACTGCAAATATACAATCCTTTTTAGATTTAGCAACTATTATCTGCAAAAAAATTTCTTCTAAATCTTTATGATCTTAAAATCAATAAATTATTAATTAAAATATATTTAATGACTTATTAAAACAAAAAAAGTGGTTGATATCAACCACTTTTCAGACTAAATAAATAATGTATAAAATTTATTCTTTTTCAATATCTAAAACTGCTGTAGCGTTTGTGTTAATTGTCATTAACCCTGGAGGATTTTTACCTGAAACACTAATATATTCTTCGGTTAAGTTATTATCACTTACCATAATAGTATTTAACTTAGTTAAGTTTACAATTTCTATTGGCAAACTTCCCGTTAAATTATTAGTTGATAATAATAACTCTTCTAGGTTTTTTAACTCTCCAATACTATTAGGAATTTCGCCTTCTAACTTGTTATCCATTAAACTTAATTTCTTAAGTTTAGATAAAGCATAAATATCTGTTGGGATTGTTCCTGTTAAAAAGTTACTTCCTATTAACAACTCTTCTAAATTAGTTAGAGTCATTAATTCAGCTGGAATATCTCCCGTTAATTTATTACTATAAAGTTTAAGTGATTGTAATTTCTTTAATTCTGCTAGTTCAGAAGGAATAGCACCTTCTAGCGCATTCATAAATAACGCCAAAGATGTTAATTCTTTTAATTTACTTAATTCAGCAGGAATTGTTCCTGAAATTTTGTTAAACCCAAGATTTAATTTTCTAAGATTGGTTAAAGTACCTAAAGCTTCTGGTAATTCCCCTTGAAGGTTATTGAACGGCAGATTTAATTCTACTACAGAATTATTTTCTATAGTAACTCCATACCATGTACTAACTTCTGCGCTCAAGTCCCAACTTGAGTTCCATTGATCTCCATTAGTTGCATTATAAAATGTGATTAATGCATCTTTTTCAGAAGGAGATACATTTGCAAAAGAATAAACGGTTGTTAATAAACAAACTGCAAGTAGCTTTAATGTTTTCATTTTAGAATAGATTTGGGATTAATTCTAGAACGAATTTAAATTAAAAATAGATTAAAAACCTATTTATTCGATAAAATGCATATTTTTTTAACAATTAAATTATAATAATAGGTAGTTCATCTATATTTAGAAATGATATTTAAAAATTGATATTTAGAATTTCGCCACTTATTTTCAACAGTTGTAGTTCAGCCAATTTAGCTGAATATTTTGCCTGATTTCTTATAATTTCTGCATTTAACAAGTTTACTTGTGCTTGTCTGAATTCTATAGAGTTTAACTGCCCCAATTTAAATTTTTCTTTAGTTCTGGAAAAATTGTTCTTAAATGTCTTTATGTTATCTTGTTGAAGGTTATATATATTCTTTTTATTTTGATAGTCATCCCATGCGTTATTAAAATCGCGCTCTAAACTCAATAAAAACTCTTCTTTTTGAAGTTGTTGTGTTTCTAGATTGACCTTGGCGTTTTTAACCCTTGTTATAGTATTCCCTCCATCAAACAAGTTCCATCTTAAATTTAAGCCTCCTGTTAGTCCAGTATTTTTAGATACTAACAAAAATGATGCTTCATTGTTGTTGTTTTTGTTCCAGCCATAACTACCTGTTAAACCTACTACTGGTAAAAAGACGGATTTCTCAGACTTTGAAATCAATTTGTTTATTTCAATATTCTTATCAATTTGTAATAAATTAGTATTGTAGGCTATTGCTTTTTCCCAAAGATCACTTTTATTTAATAAGGTTTCTAATACTACTTCAGTATCAACTTCAAAATCATCAATAATTACATTACCTAAAACCAGATTTAAATCTCTTTTAAAATTTTTGAGTTGTTGCTTAGCATTCATCAAGCTAATGCTATCATTATTGATGTCAACTTCAGCATTAAGCACTTCTAATTTTGTTGATTGTCCGTAATCAAATTGGTATTCTGCACGGATTAGTCTTTCTTTTGAAATTTCTAAAGTCTCAGTAATTGTTTTAGCGTTTTCTTTTGACTCTGCAACAGAATAATATACCGTAAACAATTGTAATATGGTGTTTTCTATTGTTTCTCTAGCTTCTAACTCTGTTAGTTGTTGTGATTCTTTAAGTTGCTTATAATTGTAAGATCTACCTAAGCCATCAAAAATTGTATAACTTAAATCTAACGATGCATTATATCTGGAACTTTCTGCACTATTCAAAACAGTCACATTTCCATTTGAAAATTCGGCTTCAGTATTACTAATATTTACACTAGCGCCAGCATTACCAACTAAAGTTGGTAAATACCCAGAGTTTAAAACACTGGCATTATTTTTAGCAACTTCAACTTGATTGTTAGCTACTTTTATTCCATAGTTATTTTCTAAAGCTAGAGCAACAGCTTGTTTAGGAGTTATTAGTTGCTGTGCTAATAAAGCACTAGACATTAACAAAAAACTCAATACACTAATTTTTACTTTCATCTTCTTCTTTTTGTTCTAAAATAGCGCGTTCAACTTCTTCTTTAGTCACTTTATTACCTGTTATCAACCATTTTACATTTTGCTTTATACTATTACTAAAAGACAAAAACAATGGTAACACTAATAAAGTGAGTATTGTTGCATACCCAATACCATAAGATATAGAAATAGCCATAGGTTTTAAAAATTGTGCTTGTCTGCTTTTCTCTAATAATAACGGTGCTAATCCAGCTATAGTAGTTAAAGATGTTAAGAAAATAGCTCTAAAACGTGATCTACCAGCTTCAGACAGCGCTTCTTCAAACTTCATTCCTCCTTTTAGGTTTGTATTAAATTTACCTATTAGCACTAGACCATCATTGACCATAATACCTATCAACGCAATAATTCCTAGAAGAGACAATATATTCACTGGAAAACCAGATAACCAATGCCCCCAACCTACAGCCGTTAGACTAAACGGAATTAACAAAATGAGTAAAAATGGCTGTGAATAGCTTCTAAAAGTAAAGGCTATAGTTATGTATATAAGTAATAAAATTACTGGCGCTACAACACCTAGTGAGTCTGTAAGTTTTTTTGCTTGCCTATTCTGACCTTCAAAAGAGGCACTTAATGTTGGGTATTTTAATTGTAATTGAGGGAAAAAATCATCTTTTATTTCATCTAAAATATCTGTTGGGCTATTACTTGGATCTTTTAAATCTGCATACACTTGAATTTCACGTTTCCCTTCTAAATGATTTATCGCTACATCGCCTCTTACTATGCTATAATTGGCTATATCTTTAAGCGTTACACGTTCCCCCGTTGGTGTTACAATACGCATTTGGTCTAAGTTATTTATTGAACTACGATTTTCTTTTTCGTACCTCACCCAAACTTTTATTTCATCTTGTCCACGCTGAAAACGTTGTGCTTGCACCCCAAAAAAGCCTGAACGAATTTGAGACATAACAGCCCTTAAATCTAGCCCTAATAAATAAGCACTCTCTTTTAACTCTAGCCTAATCTCTTTTATTCCCGAAGGATCATTATCGCCTATATCTTTTAATAACGGATTTGTTTGAAGATGTTTTTTTAATGCTTCTTTTGATGCTTTGAGTTCTTCAATATTATTACTTAATAGAGATACTGAAACGGGATTGCCTCCAAAATTACCTCCAGAACCATAAATTAAACGTTCTACCCCAACAACCGGTCCCACTAATTCTTCTAATCTTTTAGTTACTAAAAACGACGGAAGGTTATCAGGACGATCTTCTCCTGGTATAAGATTTATTCGCAAGGTGGCGCTAGAACTGCTTCTTATGGTCACAATAGTATTTTCAAATAATTCCCAGTCGGAGTCTTTTAAATATTTTTCGGTGAGTTCTTTATTAACAATAAACGATTTTTCTTCAATCATAGAAATAATAGAGTCGGTTACTCTCTCATTGGTACCAGCAGGCATCACTAATTCTATATTTGCAAAATCACTTGCTATTCTTGGGAAAAAAGATTGCTTTATGATACCTCCTCCAAGACTTCCTATAGTTAAAACTAGTAAAGCAATAAAAACACTAAGGGATAAAACCTTAAACTCTAACACAAAATTTAATACTGGGGTGTAAACTCGATCTCTTAAAAAAGACATAAACTTGTCTCCTGTTCTGTTCAACCCTCTCATAAAAGCAAAAAAACCATTAGAAGATTTCTTGCTATGTAACTCTTCCTTTTTAACCCTTAAAGCTTTTGAATGTGCTAAGTGTGCTGGTAAAATTACTAATGCTTCAAGTAATGATACTACTAGAGTTAGAATAACAACTACAGAAACTTCACCAAAAAACTCTCCTATTCTACCATCTAAAAAGAGAAAAACTGAAAACGCTAAAAGAGTAGTGACAATTGCTGATACAACTGGCGGTATGACCTCTAAAGTACCATCAATAGCAGCTTGAACTGGTGTTTTTCCTTTTTCATAATGCTGATAAATATTTTCGGCAATTACAATACCATCATCTACTAAAATACCAATCACTATTATCATTCCAAAAAGAGATAATACGTTTATGGTGACATCAAATTGTCCTGCAAAAATAAACATGCCTAAAAAGGAAATAGGCAATCCAAATGCCACCCATAAAGCTAATCTTGTATTTAAAAATATAGATAGAAATACCAACACTAAAATCATCCCTATAATGGCATTCTCAGTTAACAATTGTGTTCGTTGCTCTAGTGTTATAGATCTATCTCTAACTACATTAAGACTTAGGTTATTATGCTTTTGATTGTATTCTTTAATATACTCTTTAACCTTTTCTGCAGATGAAATTAAATCTTCATTGTTTGTACTAGTAATTGAAATATTTACGGCTAATTCTTGATTAAAATATGTAGCGTTTGGTGTTTCAGAAAAACGATCTTTTATACTCGCAACATCTTTTAATCTAATTATTTTTCCATCAGATTCTGCTTTAACTATAATACTAGACAACTCTCTGCTGTAATATTGTTTGTTATTCGCTCTAATTAAATATTCTTCTTCACTAGTTTTTACATTACCTCCTGTTACTAAAATATTGGCTTTACTAACTGCTTGAGCAACATCATTAAACGTTAAATTGTATGCCAGCAAATTAGTTTCATTAACTGCTATTTCAATTTCTTCATCTGGAAAACCTGTAATTTCTATTTGAGAAATTCCTTCCATCGTCCTTAAATCGGTTTCAATTTGTCTTGCAACTTGTTTAAGTGTTACTAACGGGATGTCTTCTCCACTTACTACAAACGAAATGGTTTCTCTTATGGCTTCTTGTTTAGCTACAACTAATGGCTCCATACCATTAGGGAAAGAAGGGACTCTATCTACAGCATTTTTTACTTCGAGCAACATGAAATCTAGATTTTCACCCTTTTCAATTTCAACAGTAATAGTTCCGCTATTTTCTCTTGAAACAGATGTTACTCTATCTACTCCTTTTAAACCTTTTAAATTATCTTCAATCTTTAAAACTATTCCCTCCTCAATTTCTTGAGGAGATGCTCCAGGATATACAATGGCAACACTAATAATTTTAGATTCTGTTAAAGGAAAATATGACGATTTTAAAGATAAGATGCCTAAAATCCCAAATACAAAAAACGCTATAATTAAAACATTTACTGCAACATGATAGCGTATAAAATATTCTATTATTTTTCTCATTTTTTATTTAGATGGTTTAGCTAGTTTTACTAACATGCCTTTGAATGCTCCCGAAACAGGTTCGCTCACTATAACAGTTCCGTCTTTTATATCTTTCACTACCACTTTAGTATCTGTAAAATAAATGGGAGTAACAGGTACAACATCTAAAACACTATCTTTTACAATAAATATTTCGTTATTATTTGATAATAGTGCCCTATCAATTTCTATAGCATTTTCTTCTTCCTTAGCTTCTAATTCTGCTTCTAAGTAAACGCCTTCTCTTAAATCTTTATGTTTAACTTCTATGTAAACTGTAACTGTTTGCGTTGTTAAATCTACATTACCATTTATTCTTGAAACCTTACCTATATATGAGCTATTTCCATCTAAAAGTTTAACACTTTTACCTACTTTTAAAAATGATGCATAAGATTTACTTATTGAAACCTCTATTTCATATTCTGATGTATCTATAAACTCTCCTAATTTTTGTCCGTTCCTCACCAATGATCCTTCTGTTACTAAAGCCTCTGTAAGCACTCCTGTAAATGGCGCATTTATGTAGTATTTAGACAAATGTTGCTCTAAATTTTTCACATTGTAGTAACTAGATACTATGCCTCTTCCTGAAATAAACAAGTTCTCCTTCTCTGAAGTCATTTTAGGCAAGTTTGGTGTATTCTTTTCTATATCAAAATTTGACAAATACTGTTGCCATTTGGTATATACTTCTGAAAAATCTAACCTTAAATCTGGCATTATAGCTGCGATATCATTATGTAACGTGCTTTTTGCAGACTGTACCCTAGCATAATATTCTGAAGCATCTATTCTAATTAAAGCTTGTCCTTTTTTATAAACCTGTCCTGGTTTAAAAAGTATTCCTATTGGCTTGAAAACGCCTTGTACCTCAGAATACAATTCAACTCTACGTTTAGCAATGGTATTACCACTTGCTGAAATTATTATTGGAACAGTTTTATTTTTAACAGTATCTACAAACACTGTTTTAACCACTTTAGGTTTAACTGGTTTAGGTTTGTTTTTACTATCAATTATTTTGTTTGCTAAGAAAACAGAAGCTACAACAAGTAAAACTCCTACTACGGAAAGTATAATTTTACGCATTTACATAATTTTAATCTATACAGCGCAAAATTACCTAAACACGATTGCGAATAAGTTAAAAAAAACATAAAATAGTTAACATAGTTAACTTTATATACTATCTATTTCTAATTGAATCTCCTCCCATTTCTCCATAAGTCCTTCCAAATCTTTCTTTTTCTTTTGGTAGTTATCAAAGAAATTTTGTTTAGAGGTCACTTCTTCGTAATTTATTTCCAGCTCTAAATCAGTAGCTTTAATTTCTTTTTCTAGCGTACTAATTTTTGCTTCAACATTGCTTAACTTATTATTTAGAGATTTAAGCTTTTTCTGTTCATCATAAGAATGATTCTTCTTTTTTTTAGGCTCTTGTTTTATAACAGTGCGCTTTTCTACTTCGCGAAGATTTTCAACTTTTCGCTGCTCTAAATAATAATCAATATCTCCTAGATATTCTTTGATCTTATAGTCTTTAAACTCGTATACTTTATTAGTTAAGCCTTGTAGAAAATCTCTATCGTGAGATACTAAAAGCAAAGTACCTTCATATCTTTTTAAAGCTTCTTTTAAAACGTTTTTAGATTTAATGTCTAAATGATTGGTGGGCTCATCCATTATTAAAACGTTAAATGGTTGCAACATTAATTTAGCTAGTGCCAAACGATTACGTTCCCCTCCTGAAAGTACACGAACATATTTTTCAACCTCATCGCCTCTAAATAAAAACGATCCTAGAATATCTCTAACTTTACTTCTATTTGTTTCATTGGCAGCATCAATCATAGTATCTAAAACTGTTTTGTTTCCATCTAGATATTCTGCTTGATTTTGAGCAAAATACCCTAATTGCACATTATGTCCTAGTTTTAGGTGTCCTTCATATTTAATATCACCTACAATAATTTTAGCCAACGTAGATTTTCCTTGTCCGTTTTGTCCAACAAAAGCCGTTTTACTATCTCGTTCTATAAGTAAGTCTATATTTTTAAGTACTTGCTTCTCTCCATAGTTTTTTGTTATTTCTTCGGCTTCTACAACTACTTTCCCTGGAGTAATTGATACTGGAAAATTAAGTGTCATGACACTATTATCATCTTCATCAACCTCTATTCTATCAATTTTATCAAGCTTTTTAATAAGTGATTGTGCCATAGACGCTTTTGAAGACTTAGCCCTAAACTTTTCAATCAACTTTTCGGTTTGCTCAATTTGCTTTTGCTGATTTTTTTGAGATGCTAACTGTTGCTCCCTCAGCTCTTCTCTTAATACTAAATATTTTGAATAAGGTTTAGGGTAATCATAGATTCTACCAAGAGAAATTTCAATAGTTCTATTGGTAACATTATCTAAAAACATTTTATCATGAGATACAATAACTACCGCTCCAGAATAGCCTTTTAAGAATGTTTCTAACCAAATAATAGATTCTATATCTAAGTGATTGGTAGGCTCATCTAATAATAAGAGATCATTATTTTGAAGTAATAATTTAGCCAACTCTATACGCATACGCCACCCTCCAGAAAATGTATCGGTCAACTTATCAAAATCTTCACGTTTAAAACCAAGACCTTGTAATATTTTCTCTGTTTCACCTTGATAATTATAGCCTCCTAAAATTTCGTATTGATGCTGTAGATCATTAATATCAATCATTAACTGATTATAGCCTTCACTTTCATAATCGGTACGTTCTGCTAATTGGTTGTTTATATCTTCCATTTTAGCCTCTAGCTCTTTTATTTCTGTAAAAGCTTCGTAAGACTCTTCTAATACCGTTCTACCAAAAACAAAATCTATATCCTGTTTTAAAAATCCAATTTTAAGCGTTTTATCTGTAGCTATTTGCCCCGAATCTGGTTCTAATTCTTTAGACAAAATTTTGAGCATTGTAGATTTACCTGCTCCATTTTTTCCAATAAGTCCCACTCTATCTCCATTACCAAGCTTAAAAGTTATATCTTCAAAAAGGTATTCTCCTTGAAATGAAATAGACAAATTGTGTATATTAAGCATAGTAATGTGACTTTAGTTACAGATATTAAAAGTATTAGAAGTAAATTTGTACTCTAAAAACGCGAACAAAAATACATTAAATTAAATGTTTAAAAAAGGAACAAAACTATATAGTATTCTAACTGGTAGTTGCCCAAAATGCCATCAAGAATCTATGTACACAAATAAGAACGCTTATATTATTTCTGAAACATTAAAATTAAATGAGCGATGCTCGCATTGTAACACGAAATATCAGATAGAACCTTCCTTTTTCTATGGCGCCATGTACGTGAGTTATGCAGTGGGTATTGCATTTGCCGTTGCCGCTTTTGTTATTAGTTTTTTAATTTTAAAAGCCAATTTAAAAATTACTTTTATTTCTATTGTAGGCACTTTAGTTGTTTTTATGCCTGTAATCATGAGGCTTTCAAGAAATATATGGATTAACTTTTTTATGAGTTACGACAAAACACTTCTTAAGAAATAATTTACTATATTGTAAGTGAATTCAACTAACTTGCATTTAATTATTTCTAAAATGAAAAACTACTTATTATTTTTTACGCTTTCTGTATGTACTCTTAGTGCTTTTGGACAGGATTTTCAAGAGTTTCAAGATTATAAATTCAAAAACAAAGAAAGCTATAAAACAAACGAAAATAACGTTATTAAGTGTGCGAACTATTTATTCGAGAATCCTTCTGATGCTTCAGAACTCAATAGACTAACTTCTGTACAGTTTATTATGAATTGGATGGAAGGAACTCCTGATTACACTTTTTCAATTAGCAGTGCAACCATGGATTTCATTAAGGGAAATAATGACTTGTTAGGCTTATATTTAGCTGCCATGAGTAAAACTGTTTTAGAAAAATCTAATGAAAAGTTAAAAGATGAAGATATACACGCAGCAGCTCAAAAAATGCTAGTGGACTATTGTGGAGATAAAAACAACAATATGAAACCTTCTAAAGCTATTAAAAAGATATTGAAGAAAAAATAGATTTTAATTAAAGCGAGAAATATCAATTTCTTTATCTAAAGGAATGTTATTCTCAATATAATCATACAATTGTTTTGCTACATAAGGTCCTATCATAACCCCTCTTGTTCCTAAACCATTAAGCACAAAAACATTTTTGTAATTAGAATGTATACCAACAAGAGGCCTCCTATCTTTTACTGTTGGTCTTATACCCGCTACTTGATTAATAATTTCAAACTCACATGTAATTAACTTTTTAAGCTTTTTTAGAAGTTCTTCTTTAGCTTTCACTGAAGTATTATTGGTTAAATCTTTCCACTCATAAGTAGCTCCAACTACATACCTATCATTTCCTAATGGAATTAAAAATACACCAGATTTTAGCACGAAATCTATTTTTAATTCTGGTGCATGAATAATGAGTAATTCACCTTTTGCTGGCACTAAAGGCAAATCTTTAAAAAACGGATTTTTGGTAACTCCAAAACCTTCAGCAAATACAATATGTTTTGCTTCTATAGATTTATATTTTATACTAGAATCGTTGATGTTTAAAAGACTATAATCAAAACCTTCTGTAAATAACGTTTTTTCTTTTTTTAGATAATTTTTATAGGTGTCTATTAACATTTTCACATCAATTCTACCTGCTTTTAAAACTTCACCAAAACCATATTGAGCTTCAATAGCGTTATTTCTATTTTTAACTATTTCTTCTGAAAGATACTCAGACAGAGTAGGTTTGTCTAAAGCTGTAAACCAATTATTTTGCTCTTCGGTAGATGCAAATTTTCTATAAACTGGAATTTTATAATCTAACTTAACGTTAAATTCTTCCTCTAGTTTCGCATACATTGGTAACGCCAAACCTAATTGCTCTTTACTTTTCCAAACGCCCGTAAATCGTTTTAAAACAACGGGGTTGTATAATCCACCCGCCACCGAAGAAGATTGCTGAGAAGAATTATCAAAAACAACAAAACTTTTATTATTAGTCCTTAACTGCTCACAGAAACTAATTCCTGCTAAACCTATGCCCACAACTATATAATCTACTTGCATGCTGCGAAGATAAAAAAATAAACTACCTGTAAATATATTCTCTTCGACTCCACTTATAGACTATATGAAATAACAAAAAACGCTCACTTAAAAGTGAGCGTTTTTTAATTTTATGACTAGTTTGAATTAATATGTCCACATATCTAATTCAAAATCTCTAATCTTGTCTTTAATTCTTTCTGACTCTAAAAGTTGCATTAAAGAATTATCTGAAACATACTCGCTAATCATTCTATCTCCATGCACATTTTCTTCTTTGTAGATGAATCCATGGAAACGTCTTGAATTAAGTACATGATCATAAGAATACGGTAATGAACTATTTTCACTATTAAAAGACTTCGCTTCATGCAGCACCTCTCTAGCATCTGGGAAAAACACCCAGAATAATGGCACTAAATCAGGACTATCTGAATCAATAAAGTTTACGTCTGGTGCTACAGGAGCAATTGCTAATAGTCTATACTTCATTTCAGACTGACGCTTATCAAAATACCATAAGCCTTTCATACGGTATTCAATAATATCAGCAGCCGTAATTTCTCTTTTATTAATATACTCAGGAGATAACATTTCACCAGCGTTTAATTGCTCGATACCTAATTCTGTAGTATCTACTCTTACTAAAGCTGCTTCAATATCTTTTAAAGTACGTTTTGTTGAGAAATATGAATCATCATAGATGTTTTTTATTCTTCCGTTTTTAATGTTTTTCATTAAAACATCATATAAACAACGTCTATCCTTCCCAATATTATTAGTATCTATTGGATAGTATAACGGGAAGTTTGAACGCTCATCTAGCACCACACGTTCCCAGGTCATTTTAGCAAACAGAACATCTCTGTCGTCAACATAACCATACTCTAAAGGCTTGTCATTATCTACTGTCTTTTGTTCATCTGTTCTTATCCCAATTTGATCAGGACTTTTAGCATTTAATATATTTGCTTGCGCAAACATTGTTGTTACAGAACAAACAGTTACTACGGTTAATAAAAAACTTCTTAAATTCATTTTCTTTACTTTTTATTTTTAGGGTAATTTCCCTTAATTTCTAGTTTGTAAGCTCAACAAATACTGGAGATACTTTCTTAAGCCTTACACTAACTCCGCTAGCTTTTGCTTGAATATCAAATATCTGAACACCAGAACCTCTTTTAGCTTTACGTAAAGCTGCTTTTGCTCTACTATTTAACTTACTACCACTAACAGTAATTGTTGGTTGACCTGGAACTTTAAATTTAAATCCTGTCACCTTTAATGGTAATTCAAAATCAAAATCATCAAACTTAGCTCCAACTGTAGAAATTTCAAGAGAGTTTTTAGCCATTTTTAATGAACCATCTTCTCCTCTTACTGTTCCTGTTGGTTTTGGTAAATCTTTAATTCTAAACTTAGCATTATCTGATACCCTTTGACCATCTGGTAAAGTACCTGTTACATTAATTGTAACTTCTCTACCTTTTACTGTAGTAGCATTCATAATATATTTACTACCAGAAACTCTTGATAAACCAGGAGCATTAGCGCTAATTTTATTATTAGCAACACCTGCAAATGATATAGTCATAGGGTTTTTTACACCACGATAAACCACATTCATTTTATCAGCAGAAATAGTAGCTGCATTAGGTTTTGGCACAGTAGCAAATTTTTGACTTACTGGAACTTCTACTTCTTCACCATCTTGAGCAAAGATTAGTTTACCTTCAATTTTATGTTCTCCAGCGGCTCCAGAGTTAACGTTTAATTTAACCTTCCCACCTTCTAAAGTAAAATGCTTTCCTTCTTCTAATTTTCTACCATCTAAAGTTAATTCTACTCTTGCTGGTTTTGTAGAAGCATCTGTTCTACCTAACACAATTTCTCCATCAAACTTCTCACCGTTAAAGTAAGCAGCTTTTGATGTTTCCATTAAAGTAGAATAGTTGGTCATAGAAACTTCACTAGAAAGTGTTCCTTCTAACATTGCAGATAACACTTGAGACTCAGTAGTCTTAATATCTGCTTGCATTTGAGTCATTTTTGTTAAAGACGCTACTAAAGGAAAACCTTTATAGTTTCTGTCTAACCATGTTTGAGTTCCAACACCATCTTTATTCTCTGTACTAAAGTTCTTTTGCACATCTTTAACGATGTTCTCCATACCCTTTTCTCCTTCAAGTATTTTAGCAACACCTTCTCTAAATTTAGCTATTTCATCTAAGAATCTTTGCCCTTCAGGTTTGATGATATCTCCTTTAAAGAAATTTTGGTCAAGGTAATCTCCTTTATCCATAATTTCATATTCTGTAGGATCATCTACTGTTGCTACCATTTTGCCTTTTAGTTCATCAAGATAACTATTAAAATTAGTTGCTAACTCATCAATTTGATGCGCTTTAGCTTTTAAAGGCTCATATTTTTCTGGTTGATCTTCAGCTTTTACATCTAAACTTGCTACAAACGCTTCATTACGTAGTGATGCAGCTTCGTTAGACTGTGAAAGCTTTTCGTTCATTAATCCGAAGGCTGAAAGCACTTCTTTAGACATATTTAATGCTAACATCGCAATGAAGATTAAATACATCAGATTAATCATCTTCTGTCTTGGTGATAAATTATTTCCTGCCATTTTCTAATTAGGTTTTGGTTAATTAATAATTAATTTGGGAACCCCCTAATTAGTCTTTGTTCATTGCTGATAACATTCCACCATATACACCGTTTAATGAAGATAAGTTAGATGCTAAAGATTGCATTTGCTCTTTTAATTTAGCTGCATTTTCTACAGACTCTTCATTAATACTTGTTTGTTTATTAATACTTTCCATTTGTACTTTATACATAGTATTTAAAGACTCCATTTGAGCAGCTGCTAAAGATAATTCTTCACCATATTTCTTAGTAGCTTCAATAGAATCTACAGTAGATGACATGTTTTTAGCGGCACCTTCAAAGTTTTTAATACTTTCTCCTAGGCTAGAGATTAATTCTCCATCAATTTTAGCTTCTTTTAATAAACTATCTAATTTCTTAGATAATAACCCTTGTGGGTTTTCATCTGCAGCTCCTCTTTCTGTTCTAGCTCCTCCTGCTAATTCTGGGTACACTAAAGACCAATCTAAATCGTCTTCTACAGGTTCGAATGCTGAAATTGCAAAAATAAGTGCTTCTGTTACAAGACCAATAGTTAACATTACGTTACCTGTTAAAGGTCCAATTTCAAAGTGAATAATTTTGAATAATGCTCCAACGATTACGATTGATGCTCCTAATCCGTAAGCTAAATTCATAAATTTTTTACTTGCTTTTGACTGTGCCATAATTTCTCGGTTTTTTTAATTTAAGTAGGTTGTACTTAAGTAGGTTAATTAATAGTATTTAAATTTGATTAGATAAAATTTTTATTGCTTTTTCCCGTTACCAGTAGTTTTAGTTCCTAAGTAATCTTGTACTGTTCTAAAACCTATATAACTTCTTGCTGAATCTGCATATTCATAATCTCTTGAACTTACTTGTAAAAAGTAAGCAACATCTTTCCAAGAACCTCCTCTAATTACTTTACGTGTATTATCATCATCATTAACATTTGGATTGATTGTTGAAGTATACTCATAAGATGCTGGATCATAAGAAGCATTTACCCATTCAGCTACATTTCCTGCCATATTATATAAATTATAATCATTAGGTTCGTAAGACTTAGCTTCTACAGTATATAATGCTTGATCTGCGGCATAATCACCCCTTACAGGCTTAAAGTTTGCCATAAAACATCCTCTATCACTTTTTGTATAAGGACCACCCCATGGATATGTTGCCGCTTGAAGACCTCCTCTAGCTGCATACTCCCATTCTGCCTCAGATGGTAATCTAAATCTGTTTACTAAAGATGCTCCTTTTTTAGATTTTTGGTAAGAGTTTTTGTTAATAGTTCTCCACTCGCAAAACGCTTTTGCTTGTTGCCAAGTAACGCCAACTACAGGATAACTACTATATGCATCATGCCAGAAATAGTCATTGTGCATTGGCTCATTATAAGAATAAGCAAAATCTCTAATCCAAACTGTAGTATCTGGATAAATTTCAACTTCTTCTTTTATAATAACATCTTTACGATCTACACCTCTGTTTCTTGCTGCTTCTTTAATATCCATATAGTTATACTGGAACTTAAATTTCTTTACATCCCAAGTACGTTGACCATTATAAGACTCTTCCATTGGTAAATACATGGTATCCATAACTTCAGCATAATATTCATCTATATATTCAGATGTATCATAAACTAAATCTACGTCATGGTTAATTTTTCTACCTTCTAGTCCTGTAGGTCCCAAACCAGTGTAGTTTTCAAACATATATTTTTCATAAACAGTCATGTCTGTAGTATCTGCATCTTTAAATGCAAATTCCCCAATAGTTCCTTCATCTTCTTGAGTTAAACCAACCTCATCTGCAAGAATTGCTAATTTCATTCTTACTATTGAGTCTCTAACCCAATGAACAAATTGTCTGTATTCACTATTAGTTATCTCGGTTGCGTCCATGTAGAATGCTCTAACGGTAACAGTTTTTGCTGGTGCATCCTGTACTCCTGCCAAATCATCATCTGCTTTACCCATGATGTACGCTCCTCCTGGGATAAGCTCCATCCCATAAGGCTTCTCAGGATGCCATTTTTTACCCTTGGCACCCACTAGTTCACCTCTATCTTGAGAGCCACAACTAGTTAGTATTGTTATTACTGCGGTTAATAAAATAAATTTCTTCATGTCTATAGTAAACTCGAGGTTAATTAATTAAGCTTTTAATTTTTGTGGTGTAAACATATTTATATAATTTCTAAAAAACAACTTTTTCTCTAAAAAAAATACATTTCATCGTGGAAAATTAGCCGTTCAACGATGTATTTTACTTATCATCTCCTGTAAGTGGTTTAAACACAGTTCTTTCTGAACGCTTTATACCAACGTTCAGGAACCTTATTATTGCAAGCCTCCAAGTAATCTTCATGCATGCAAGGTAATAACGTATGTCTTTTCAATTTATTATTGACTTCTGTTAAA
This sequence comes from uncultured Flavobacteriaceae bacterium, assembly GCA_947487895.1. Classification (GTDB taxonomy): domain Bacteria; phylum Bacteroidota; class Bacteroidia; order Flavobacteriales; family Flavobacteriaceae; genus Seonamhaeicola. The sequence continues at coordinate 129,222 of CANKYF010000006.1, read as the reverse complement.
AAAGGTATCTCAATCCACCATCTGCCTGTTTTATTACTTTTATAAAAAATGAGTTCTTCATCTTCTACTAGCGCAATAAACTTTTGAAAATTATTATCATTTGAAAAATCATCATCTTTTACCCTATAGTTATAACCCTCTATGAAATACCACATCATTTGAGACACTAGCATAGCCGTTATCTCATCATCTTTAGATGGTTTATATTCATAAATACCAAAAGAGGACACCTTATTACTTATACCTGCATATCTAGCAATGGCACAAATTTCTTTTCCATCTAAACCATTAGGAGAAAACTTCTGTTTTAAACTCACTTCTGAACTTTTTATAGAAGTTAAATCTACGCTAACAATATTAGCATCTCTTAATACAGGCTCTACTAGTGAAATATTATTAGACACTTGACCTAATCTATAGGATTCAAAATATAATTGATCCATTAAATCTATTTCTTCTTGAGAGTTAAAATAGGTTTGATAACCAATGGTAGCGTAATTGAACAAATTATAAGGTTGATCTAGAATTATCTTTCCAACAAAACTATTATTCTTCATAGGTTTTGCTGAATCACCAAGATCAAACTTACTATCAACATTTACAACATTAACCATAGGTATTAAGTTATCATACGCCCTATAGTTAGCATATGTTAAATCTTGAGTACCCCCCAAAATAATTGGAGTGATATTTTTTTTAACTAAAATATTAATCGCCGTTTTTAAGGCAAAGTAGGTGTCTTCTATACTTTCTCCTTTATTGATATCTCCTAAATCGGCTACCGATGCATTCCATGTTCCTGGAAAAAGGCTGTAGAAAGACTTTCTAATTTCATCTAAACTAAACTCTTCTCCTATGTAATTAATATCATTACGGTTTTCAAGAACACCAATTATTACAATATTAACATCATCTAAATCTGGAATACCTTGTTGCTCAGTATGAATTTTAATTTTTTTCCCTAAGCTTTGTGTAGATAGCAACTCATTATGAGCTAAGACTAAATCTGAAACTGGGGATAAAAAATTAAAATTCATTTATATTACTTCTTTTTTGCGGTTGATTTTTTTCTAGTCGTTTTTTTCTTTGGTGCGTTGGCTTCTATAATTGCTTTTGCTTCTTCAAGTGTCATTTCAGAAACATCAACAGTTTTTGCTAATTCAACTTTCACTTTTCCTTGAATTACATTATGTCTTCCCCAACGTGCCTTTTCTACTCTCACTCCTTCTTCTTCCCAATTGTGAATAACCTTTTCTATTTCCTTTTGAATTTTAGCTTCTATTAATTCCACTATATCCTCATCTGAAAGATTATCCCAATCGTATTTTTTGTTCACATTAATGAACATGTTGTTCCATTTTATAAATGGCCCAAAACGCCCTTTTCCTTTTTGCACTGGTAAATCTTTGTAAACATATATAGGCGCATCTGCTTTTTGTTTTTCTTTAATTAAAACAATAGCATCATCTAAATCTACACTTAATGGGTCTGTTCCTTTTGGTAAAGACACAAACTGACTACCAAATTTAACATAAGGACCAAAACGACCATTATTTACTTGAATATCTTCGCCTTCATATTCCCCTAAACTTTTTGGAAGCTGAAATAAATCCATTGCTTCTTCAAAAGTAATAGTTGTTAATTGCTGGTCTGGACTTAAACTTGCAAATTGTGGTTTTTCTTCTTCATCTACTGTTCCTATCTGCACCATAGGACCAAATCTTCCTAAACGCACACTTACTTGCCTACCTGTTTTAGGATCTTTACCTAAAATGCGTTCACCAGACTCTCTTTCTGCATTTTCTTTTACATCCTCTACTTTTGGATGGAAATCTTTCCAAAACGACTTCATCATCTTAGTCCAATCTTCATCCCCATCTGCTATACTATCAAAATCTTCTTCAACTTTTGCTGTAAAATTGTAATCTAGAATTTGATCAAAATGATTTACTAAAAAGTCTGTTACAATCATACCTATATCTGTAGGTACTAATTTCCCTTTATCTGAACCTACTTTTTCTGTTAATGCCTTATCTGTAACACTACCATTTTTTAAAGTGAGTTGCGAATAGCTTCTTTCTACACCTTCTACAGTTCCTTTTTCAACATAATTTCTATTTTGAATAGTAGAAATTGTTGGTGCGTATGTAGATGGACGCCCGATACCTAACTCTTCTAATTTTTTAACTAAAGCAGCCTCTGTAAATCTTGCTGGCGGACGTGTATAACGTTCTGTAGCAGTAATAAAGTTATTCAACAATGTTTCATTTACTTTCATTGCTGGTAACATACCTTCTTGCTCTACATTTTCATCATCTGTACCTTCTAAATACACTTTTAAAAAACCATCAAAAGTAATTACCTCTCCATTTGCGGTAAATGTTTCATTATGTGTTGATGCATTTATTTTAACATTAGTACGTTCTAACTGCGCATCACTCATTTGAGATGCAATAGCTCGTTTCCAAATTAATTCATACAAACGTGCTTGATCTCTATCTATCTCTACTGAATGTCTAGAAAAGTCTGTAGGTCTGATAGCCTCATGCGCCTCTTGGGCTCCTTTAGATTTTCCTGTATAATTTCTAGGGTTACTATAATTGTCTCCGTATGCTTTTTCAATTTCTGCTTGGGCTCCCTGACGCGCTTCATTAGATAGGTTTGTACTATCTGTTCTCATGTAAGTGATTAAACCAGCTTCATAAAGGCGTTGTGCCATTGTCATGGTTTTGCTTACTGAAAAATATAATTTACGTGCTGCCTCCTGTTGTAATGTTGATGTTGTAAATGGTGCTGCCGGCGATTTTTTTGCTGGCTTTTTCTGTAAATCTGCTACTTTAAAATCTGCTGAAGCATTTTTTTCTAAAAACGCTTTTGCCTCTTCTTTAGATGAAAAGTTCTTTGGTAATTTAGCTTTAAATGCTTGCCCATTTTCATTTGAAAACTCAGCTACAATTCTATAAGAAGCTACAGGTTTAAAATCTTTAATTTCTCTTTCTTTTTCTACAATCAACCTTACAGAAACAGATTGTACTCTACCTGCCGATAGTCCTCCTTTTACTTTTCTCCAAAGTACTGGTGATAACTCATAACCAACAATTCTATCTAAAACTCTACGGGCTTGTTGAGCGTCTACTAAATCGTAATCAATTCCACGCGGATTCTCAATAGCCTTTTGAATGGCTGTTTTAGTAATCTCATGAAAAACAATACGTTTTGTTTTTTCTTTATCTAATTTTAACGCTTCGGCTAAATGCCACGCAATAGCTTCTCCCTCTCGGTCTTCATCACTTGCCAACCAAACCATTTCAGCTTTTTTTGCAAGTTCCTTAAGTTTTTTAACTACTGCTTTTTTATCTTTTGAAACTTCGTATTTGGGTTTGAAATCACCATCTACGTCTACACCTAATTCTTTTGAAGGAAGATCTGAAATGTGTCCGAAACTAGACTCCACTTTAAAATCTTTTCCTAAAAATTTTTCTATAGTTTTTGCTTTTGCTGGTGACTCTACAATCACTAAATTCTTCGCCATACTTCCTTTTTTGGAGCTACAAATGTATATGAAAAAAAGTTTATCTGCTGCATTTTGCAGATTAAGTGTATAATATTTTTTAAAAAAAGCCTGTATTTAAGTCAATAAATACAGGCTTTTCGATCTTATTTTAAGATTCTACTCTTCTATTAAGCCTATTTGATCTATTGCGGTTGTTTCATTAAAACCAATAGATTCTTTATAGATATAATACAATGGAATATAAGCAAATGCTGACGTGGCAAAAACACCTATAAAACACATTAACATACCTACTATACTTGCTAGTATACCCGCAACAAACATCAATCCAAATGTTATTAACCATTTTTTATTTCCTAATTTAAATCCTGTTTTCACCAAGTCTGAAACAGACAAATCTGGATTAAAAGCATATATAACATTAATTAATGTTACTGGTACCATTGCATATATAACAGGAAAAAAACATAATAAATAAGATGCTATTATTATTAAGAAAGATACAGCACCAACTTTACACGTTTTCCCTAAATATGGTTTTTTAAAAAAATATAAGTAATCATCGCTTTTCCCTTCGTTTAAATCTTTTTGTTTACAAATTCTAAAAAAAGCTGCCTTAAGACCAACACTAATTATTGAAGCAAAAAATGCAAAAACAATCATTAAACCATAAAAAGGTAGTAACATAACAAAGTTTGGTTCTCCTCCATTATTAAATGAATCAGGATCCATAACCCCCATAGCGATTAAAGGCACATACATTATTAAATAAAAAGGCAACATAAAAGCCATAGTAAGCAATAAAATTACAAGTCCTTGTACCCAAACTTTTTTAAAAAGCTCTATAGAATCACTAAATATTGTTCCGAAGTCTAAATCTTTTGCTCTAGCTATTTTTTCTAATAAAGTATTCGTATTATTCATTTTTTAAATATATTTCGTGTGTTATTTTTATGATAAAAGTAAACGATTTAGTTAAAATCTGATGCCTTTTTCTTAAAACTGAATTAAATATTATTCTTTACCAATTAAATCTATACTATCTACAGTATCAAAACCAACTATCTGCTTATATATTAAATAAGGAGGTAGATAAACGATTGATATTGTAAAGAGAATTCCGAAACCACAAGCTACTACACCTAAAAACCCTAAAATACCAGTAACAACTGCTAAGCCAAAAATAAGCAACCATTTTTTAGTACCTAAGTTAAAGCTTAAACTAAAAATACTAGACACATCTAAATCTGGATTAAATGCTAAAAAAACAACAAATAAAGTAGTATAAACGCTAGAAACTATAGTTACAAATAAACTTAGCGTAGTAGCTAAACCATTTGGCAAAACCTTCTCTAGAAATAAATTAAGCATAGCCACCATTAAAGAAAACGCAGCTATTGTAATTACTTTTGGAATATACTGTCCTTTTAAAAAAAAGAACAAATCCTTTATACTATACGATTCATCAAAATCTATCTTTTTTATTAACCTGTAAAAACCCGCTATTAAAAATGTTGAAAATAAACTAATTACAAATGTAATTCCTAGGGTCATTAATTTCATATTATTAGACTGCGTATAAGCCAATCCATTAACGTTATTTGGATCATAGCCCCCACTTTGAATTTGCTCCATCATTTCTTGATAAATTGGAATATATAAGACTATAAAAAATGGTATATATAATACTACTAGAATAAGGAGCATTAAAAACCCATTTAGCCATGTTTTTTTAAATAGCTCTATTGTCTTACTTAAAATATCTCCAAATTCTAAATCCTCTGCCCTATTTATTTTTTCTTGAAGTTTTGAATATGTATCCATTAATTTTAATTGTTTTTCTTTAATTTTTCATTAGCCATAAAAGTAACCGTTTTTTATAACCTGAAAGAAATACATACAAAAAAATCTGCCCGAAGGCAGATTTTCATCAGTGAATAGCTATTAATTCTATTTAAGAATAAAAGAACTTAAAAAACTAATATTATTTTCTAAATATTTATATTGATACAAGGTATTGTCTCCAATCATTAAAAGTTTATTTTCTAACGGAATTACATCTGTAGCTTGTACATTTTCTATTGTTTTTATTAAACTTAAATCTGTTGGGGTATTTCTGTTGAATAACTTTAGTCCTGCAGTTCCGTCACACACAAAAAGCATATTTTGTTTAATACCCAAACCATAAGGGTTTTCTAACGTATATCTTTCTGCAAGCGTTGGATTTGATTTATCGCTAATGTCAATAACTTCTAAAACACTCTCTAACTGCCCACAAGCATTACCGCCTCTTAAAGTTAAATAAGCATAATCTCCATCTACAACTACTGGATCACAACCTTCCCAATGCGTAAATTCTGAAACATAACCTGGTTCTGAAGGATTTACCAAATCATAGATATACATACCATTGGTACTACCTAAATACAAATAATTATCTGCCGCAAACATAGTTTCAATATTCCAACCGGCATATTGTGTAGTTTCATGTGTTGGATTATTTAAATTTTGAATATTAAAAATTGACATACTATAAGATCCTACTGTGTATAAATGATTGTCAACTATTTGAAAACGCGCTAATGAACCGCCTGTCCCTACATTTGATTCTGCTCCAGCTCTGGCAACATCATTAAGAGCGAAGTCTACAAGTATATCATCTGGCATTTTTTCTCGTAATTCTTGTTTTACACTCCAGCCCACTATAATATCTGTTTCCCTATTATAATCACCGTAATCTGCCGCAGTTGCCTCAATAGGGAATCTATAATCATAAATTTCAAACACATCTTTTAATCTATCTACAAAACTTATATTATTAACATCAGAAATATTAAAAACCACTAAATCTGTAGCACTATCAGCATATAGATAGTTGTTTTTAATAGAAATATCTTCATTTCCTGGAATTGTAATAAATTTTATTGCTTTTGGATGCTCTGGGTCTGTATTATCTATAATATGAACACCCTTATTTACATCGTTTATAAAAATATAATCATCATAGGCGTAAATTTTTCCAGCTTTTATTATAGGCTCAGGCTCATCAATATCTACCATTTTTCTAAATTCTGTTTTACTAACAAATTCAGGAGTAGCAACAGTTACTAGTTCATAGTCACTATCATCATTATTACAGGAAAAAAGACTAACCATTAAAATGGTTATGAGAATTAATTGTTTGGTTTTCATAGCTTTTATTTTGATTGTTATTTTATTAATTAGTAGGAATAAATTAAATCTTTGTCCACGCCCTCTAGATTAAGAATTATTTTTCCGCTTTCACTAATCCTGATTGGTTTTAAATCAAAAGATATGGTTCTTTCAAAAGAAGCTAAACATGCTTCATCATTATCAAAGTCTAATTTTAAAAAACGTTGTTCAGGTTCAGATTCTGCTACTGCTCCTGAGTCTATTAATTCAAATTCCCAACTATCACCATTACAACCTGAGGCTCCAATATCAATCAATAAACAATCACCTTGAATTTCAGCATTTATAAATGTTAAACCTTCAGAACTAGCTTCTGGATACTTAGATTCACTAATGATAGTTATATAATCACAAGAATCATCAACAATTACATCCTCTTCACATTGGGTATTCATAAAACAAAAAATAACCGCGGTTGTAAATACAATTTTTTTAAACATATGTTCTTATTTTAATATTTAAGTACTGGATACCCATTAACACAATCAACACTTTTTGGCTGTGGTGCTATATCGCAAGTTGAAAATATATTCCACTTTTCATTAAATGCTTTTTCTAAATTTGTATACACCTCAACTTTAGCTAAAAATGCTTCTACATCAATATTTTTAGAATAAGCAATATACCCTTGTGGACCACCGCAAGCCTTTGCTCCATAAGCAGCAAAAAACCAATCATCACTATTTAAACAAGTATCACTCACAGATAATTCATAAATTTCATTATATAATTTTATCAAAGCTCTATGTTCTTTTTCTTGTTCGGTTAGCTCTCTTTTAACAATCAATTCATCTTCTGTTAAAGAAATTATTCGCCATGAATAACTATCAGGAAATGTTTCTTGAGATATGGTTATAAGCTTATTATCTAATGTCCATTCGCCGTTAGCATCAAAAAAGGTTAATGGAGGTGTGCCACACCACCCAGATGACCGCAAGATAAAGTCACCATTTTCTTTAAATGATATTCCGTAGGCTTCTTCAGGTAAACTGGCAGCTCTCTTAAAAGTAGTTGTTTCGTCTTTATAAACAGGATCTACCCAAACACCAATTAATAAATTATCTGAATCCACTTCAATTTCATCATTTTCTGAACATTGCATATTCATAAAACAAATAGCTACCACCATTAGAGCTATACCTTTTTTAATGTACTTTATCATAATTGCATTTTTATTTATAGATACTCATATTTAAAATTGGTTGCGCGAAAAAGCTTTTCATTTTGTAAAAATTTTAACTTAAAATAGAAGCTGACACTTTGTCACAAAATACAAATTAATTGTATCTTTGCACACTTATTGACCATAATCGGATCAAGAAAACTATGGAAAAGATTATAGACGAAAAAAAACAGGGCGAATCTTTAAATTTAGAGCAAAAGGAAGGCAATACACGCAAACTTTTTATAGAAAGTTATGGTTGCCAAATGAATTTTAGTGATAGTGAAATTGTTGCTTCTATTTTAAATAATCAAGGTTATAATACCACGCAAGTTTTAGAAGAGGCAGACTTAGTTTTGGTAAATACTTGTTCTATTAGAGATAAGGCTGAACAGACCGTACGTAAACGCTTAGAAAAATATAATGCCGTAAAAGCTGAAAGTAATCCTAATATGAAAGTGGGGGTTTTAGGTTGTATGGCAGAACGCTTAAAAAGTAAATTTCTAGAAGAAGAGAAAATTGTAGACTTAGTAGTTGGTCCTGATGCCTATAAAGACTTGCCTAATCTTTTAGCTGAAGTAGATGAAGGCAGAGACGCTATAAACGTAATTCTTTCAAAAGAAGAAACCTACGGAGACATTTCTCCTGTGCGCCTAAACACTAATGGTGTTACTGCTTTTGTATCAATTACACGTGGTTGTGACAATATGTGTACGTTTTGTGTGGTACCTTTTACAAGAGGGCGCGAACGCAGCAGAGACCCACAAAGTATTTTAGAAGAGGTTAACGATTTATGGAGTAAAGGCTACAAAGAAGTAACACTTCTTGGGCAAAATGTAGATAGTTACCTTTGGTATGGTGGCGGACTCAAAAAAGACTTTGAAAAGGCTACCGATATACAAAAAGCTACAGCTACTAATTTTTCTAAACTTTTAGAATTGTGTGCTGAAGCACAACCTAAAATGCGTTTCCGTTTTTCAACATCTAACCCTCAAGACATGACTTTAGATGTTATTGAGACCATGGCTAAATACAGAAATATCTGCAACTATATACACCTACCTGTACAAAGCGGAAGCAATCGTATTTTAAAAGAAATGAATCGTCAGCATACCCGTGAAGAGTATTTTGAACTTATTGATAATATAAAACGAATCATTCCAGATTGTGCCATTAGTCAAGATATGATTGCTGGTTTCCCAACTGAGACTGAAGAAGATCATCAAGATACATTGAGTTTAATGGAGTATGTGAAATATGACTTCGGATTCATGTTTGCATATTCTGAAAGACCAGGCACATTAGCTGAACGCAAACTGGAAGACGATATTCCTTTAGATATAAAAAAACGAAGGCTCAATGAAATCATAGCCCTTCAACAAGGACATGCATTAATGCGCACCAAAGAACATGTTGGTAAAGTTGAAGAAGTTTTAATAGAAAAAGCGTCTAAACGCTCTGATGAACATTGGTCTGGACGTAACAGTCAAAATACGGTTGTTGTTTTTCCAAAGGAAAACTATAAAGTAGGTGATTTTGTTAATGTAAAAATTACAGACTGTACAAGTGCCACTTTAATTGGTGAAGCGGTTGATTATTCAGAAAACAACTAAAAACACTCATGCAGCAGTTCGATTTTAATAACAAAACCTTTTCATTAATTGAAAATTCTGAAAAGGGCAAAGTAAACTCAGATACCATTTTTAAATACAAACAAGATGGTAACATAGTGACTGCTGATTATTATGGAGGTTCTGTTAAATACGGTAAAATCATAGCGCATTTAAAAGACAATGAACTAGACATGTTATACCAGTGTATAACCACAGATAATGAGTTAAAAGCTGGAAAAGCAATAGCCAAAATTAGTTTAACTGAAGACCATAAAATTAAGCTTGCTTTAAACTGGCAATGGCTAAATAAAGAACAAGAAACTGGTGTTTCTGAATATATTGAGAATTAAAAACAAATGGAATCAATTCAAGCAATAAAACAACGTTTTGGTATTATTGGTAACACACCTTCACTAAATCGGGCTATAGAAAAAGCGATTCAAGTAGCTCCTACAGATATTTCTGTTTTAGTAACTGGTGAAAGTGGTGTTGGTAAAGAAAGTATTCCAAAAATCATACATCAATTATCCCATAGAAAACACAATAAATACATTGCAGTAAACTGTGGCGCTATACCAGAAGGTACTATTGATAGTGAATTATTCGGACATGAAAAAGGAGCTTTTACTGGGGCAACACAAACCCGTAACGGTTATTTTGAAGTGGCTGATGGCGGTACCATTTTCCTTGATGAAGTTGGAGAACTTCCTTTAACAACACAAGTACGTTTGCTACGTGTATTAGAAAATGGTGAGTTTATAAAAGTTGGCTCTAGTAAAGTGCAAAAAACCAATGTACGCATTGTTGCTGCCACCAACGTAAATATGTTTGAGGCCATTCAAAAAGAGAAATTTAGAGAAGATTTATATTATCGTTTAAGTACCGTAGAAATACATTTACCTCCGCTTCGCGATAGACAAGAAGATATTCATTTACTCTTTAGAAAGTTTGCTAGCGACTTTGCTTTAAAATATAAAATGCCTACCATAAAGTTGACGGATAATGCAGTTCAAATTCTAACCAAATATCGTTGGAGCGGAAATGTACGTCAGTTAAGGAATATTGCAGAGCAATTGTCTGTTTTAGAACAAAATCGCACTATAAGTGCTTCAACATTGCAAAATTATTTACCAAATACCAGTTCTAATTTACCTGCAGTGGTAAAAACATCAAAATCTGAAAGTGACTTTAGCAGCGAAAGAGAAATTCTTTATAAAGTATTATTCGACATGAAAAGCGACTTGAACGACTTAAAGAAACTCACCATGGAGCTCATGAAAAATGGCAATACTAAAGATGTTGAAAAAGAAAACGAACATCTTATTCAAAAAATTTATGGTGATGACACTCAAAAAGAAGCAATTTTTGAGGAACCTATTCAAGAGACTGAAGTACTCTCTATACCAGAACACTCTTTAACCAATGATATCATTGAAGACTCTCAAGACAAGTATCATTTTGCTGAAGAAATTGAAGAAGAAGAAACGCTTTCACTTCAGGATAAAGAATTAGAATTAATCAAAAAATCGCTTGAACGCCATAACGGAAAACGTAAATTAGCAGCTGCCGAATTAGGTATTAGCGAACGTACACTTTATAGAAAGATTAAACAATATGACCTCTAAAAAGTGAACAGTTTGCAGTATCAGTAATCAGTTAAAATTACAACATTATAAAGAATAAATCGTTTTAAAAATATTAATTAAATATCACACTGAATGATGTTTGCTGAGCGGAGTCGAAGCAAGTCGAAGTATCTTTTGAAAACTTATGAAACATTTAAAATATATCTTTTTATTAGTAACTGTAGTAACATTTCAATCTTGTGGAATTTACAGCTTTACGCCTCCAACATCCATAAAAGCTGAAACATATCAGGTGAATAGATTCGAAAATACAGCATTACTATTTGAGCCTGGTCTAGACAGAGATTTTAAAATAGCTCTTGAAGATTTAATTCAAAATCAAACAAATTATAGATTAGTACCTACTGGAGGAGAATTAATTTATGAAGGAGAAATTACAGACTATAGAATTTCGCCAACCAATACCACTGCCAATAATACTGCAGCGCAAAACAGACTCACTATTTCTGTAAAAGTTAGATTTTACAACACTAAAAACGAAGAAGATGACCTAGAACAAACATTTTCTTTTTTCTTTGATTTCCCAGCAACTCAACAACTTGATGGAGGCACCAAAACCACAGCACATGAGGAAATTTTAGATCGTTTAACACAAGATATATTTAACGCTACTTTGGCGAGATGGTAAACTCAATTAGCAGTCACATTAGGCAGTTAGCAGTGTAATGACAAAACTCAATAAACTCTGAATTCTGAACATAAAAAAATTATAACTAAATTTGACTTAAATGAATTCATCTGATTTTATAAACATACTACAGCATCCGCAAGATATCACTCAACAACAAACCGATGCAATAAAATCTATTATTGATGAATTTCCGTATTTTCAATCTGCAAGAGCCATCTATTTAAAAGGATTAAAAGACCTCAGCAGTTTTAAATACAATCAAGAATTAAAAACGACTGCTGCTTATACAGCAGATAGAAGTATATTATTTGATTATATAACATCTGATATTTTTGTTCAAAATGAAATTTCTCAATTCATTAAAAGAAATGGAGATCATTTAAAGAACATTGATGTATCTGCTGAAGATATTATTGCAGATAAAGGCTCTATTGCAGCAGAGACTCTAGAACAGCAAATAAAAGATACTAAAGGTGCTTTAGATCCAGCTCTATTTCAACCTAAAACACCTATAGATAAAGAAGCTCAAAATTTTACGCTTAATACATCTGAAGCTATTGAAGAAACTAATGAAGTTGATAATGAACCTAACTTATCTCCTTCAGAAGTATTGAATATTGGCAAACCTTTACAATTTGATAAAAACGAAAAACATTCTTTTAATCAGTGGTTAAAATTAGCTCGTTTTAAACCTATTAAAAGAACACCTGAAGTTGAGGAAACCAGTAGTAATATAGAATCTCCAAAAGAAGTTGAAGAACCCTCAAAAAACCTAGATAAAGCAAAAAAATTTGAACTAATAGATAAATTTATTAGCAACAATCCTAAAATAACACCAACTGCTATTTCAAATAAAAAAGTGAATTTAGCAAAGAGTCAAATGATAAAACCCGAAGCCTTAATGACAGAGACTTTGGCTAGGATATATGTAGAGCAAAAAAACTTTAAAAAGGCAATTCAGTCTTATAAAATTTTAAGTTTGAAATATCCAGAAAAAAGTGGTTTCTTTGCAAACCAAATTAAAGCAATAGAACAATTGCAAAAACAAAATAATAAAGAATAGACAATGAGTTTCACGATATTTTTAATTTTAATTGTTGTAGTAGCGTTTTTACTAATTGTGGTTATAATGGTACAAAATCCTAAAGGAGGAGGTTTATCTTCATCTTTTGGCGGTGGTGGCACACAACAATTAGGAGGAGTAAAAAAGACAACTGACTTTTTAGATAAAAGTACATGGTACTTAGCCACCTTTTTACTTGTTTTAATCTTAGCATCTAATGTAGCTATTAGAGGAGGAGAAGGGAATGTAGAATCTAAGGCTTTAGATACTGATGCTGTTCAGGACTTACCAGATGTACAATCATTACCATCAATAGACAACTCTACACCAGCAGATTCAACTGCTAAATAGTATAATACAAATTATAAGTAAAAATGCCAGCTTATTCAGCTGGCATTTTTATTTGCTGCAAGTTTGTCAGTTGTAAAGCATTGGCACATTTTTAGTATAACGCTAAAGCGTTAATATAATTCAACTAATAAAAATAATATAAAAAATGGGGTTAAACATTAAACCATTAGCAGACAGAGTTGTTATTGAACCTGCTGCAGCTGAAACTAAAACAGCTTCTGGTATCATTATTCCAGACAACGCAAAAGAAAAACCACAAAAAGGAACTGTAGTTGCTGCCGGATCTGGCACTAAAGACGAACCTATTACGGTTAAAGTTGGTGATACTGTTTTATATGGTAAATATGCCGGAACAGAATTAAAATTAGAAGGAACAGATTACTTAATTATGCGCGAAAGTGACATATTAGCAATTGTTTAAATCTAACAATCTGTCATTCCCGCTTTCGCGGGAATCCACAAAAAATCAACTACAATTAATATAGATTCCCGTCTTCACTTCGAGAAACTCAGTGTGACACGCGGGAATAACAAAATAAAACATATTATGGCAAAAGATATAAAATTTGATATTGAAGCACGTGACGGATTAAAACGCGGTGTTGATGCATTAGCAAATGCAGTAAAAGTAACTTTAGGTCCTAAAGGGCGTAATGTAATTATTTCTAAAAGCTTTGGAGCTCCTTCTGTAACAAAAGATGGAGTATCTGTTGCTAAAGAAATTGAGTTAGATGATGCTCACGAAAATATGGGAGCTCAAATGGTAAAAGAAGTCGCTTCTAAAACTAACGATTTAGCTGGTGATGGTACTACTACCGCTACTGTTTTAGCTCAGGCTATAGTTAAAGAAGGATTAAAAAATGTGGCTTCTGGGGCAAATCCAATGGATTTAAAACGTGGTATTGATAAAGCTGTTGAAGCTGTTACTGCAGACTTAGAAAGTCAATCTCAAGAAGTAGGTAACTCTTCAGAAAAAATTAAACAAGTAGCAGCAATTTCTGCTAATAATGATGATACTATTGGTGAGTTAATTTCTCAAGCTTTTACTAAAGTTGGTAAAGAAGGTGTTATTACTGTTGAAGAAGCTAAAGGAATGGAAACTTATGTTGACGTTGTTGAAGGTATGCAGTTTGACAGAGGGTATCTTTCTCCTTACTTTGTAACAGATTCTGATAAAATGGTGGCAGATTTAGAAAACCCATACATTTTATTATTCGATAAAAAGATTTCTAACTTACAAGAAATTCTTCCAATCTTAGAACCAGTAGCTCAATCTGGTCGCCCGTTATTAATTATTGCTGAAGATGTAGACGGACAAGCTTTGGCTACTCTAGTAGTTAATAAATTACGTGGTGGTTTAAAAATTGCTGCTGTAAAAGCACCTGGATTTGGTGACAGACGCAAAGCTATGTTAGAAGACATTGCTATTTTAACTGGTGGTACTGTAATTTCTGAAGAAAGAGGATTTACATTAGAAAATGCTGACTTATCTATGTTAGGTACTGCTGAAACGGTGACTGTAGATAAAGACAATACTACAATTGTTAATGGTTCTGGTGATGTTGAAGCTATTAAAGCTCGTGTAAACCAAATAAAAGCTCAAATTGAGACTACTACATCAGATTACGATAAAGAAAAACTTCAAGAACGTTTAGCTAAATTAGCTGGTGGTGTTGCCGTATTATATGTTGGTGCTGCTTCTGAAGTAGAAATGAAAGAGAAAAAAGATCGTGTTGACGATGCATTACATGCTACAAGAGCTGCTGTTGAAGAAGGTATTGTTGCTGGTGGTGGTGTTGCTTTAGTTAGAGCTAAAGCTGTACTAGAAAAAATCACTACTGAAAACTTAGATGAAACTACTGGTGTTCAAATAGTAAACAAAGCAATTGAATCTCCTTTACGTACTATTGTTGAAAATGCTGGTGGTGAAGGTTCTGTAGTTATCAATAAAGTATTAGAAGGTAAAAAAGATTTTGGTTACGATGCTAAATCTGAAGAATATGTAGATATGCTTAAAGCTGGCATTATAGACCCTAAAAAAGTAACTCGTATTGCTTTAGAAAATGCAGCGTCTGTAGCTGGAATGATTTTAACTACTGAGTGTGCTTTAATAGATATTAAAGAAGATGCTCCTGCAATGCCTCCAATGGGTGGTGGTGGAATGCCAGGAATGATGTAATGGCGAATCGCCATAGATAAACTATCTCACTCAAACTTTATAGTGAGACATAAATATTTAAAAAAGCTTCCTTTCCTAATTTGGATTGGAAGCTTTTTGTTCTTAATAAATTATTCACCTATAATACACAATTTTCGTGAATTAATTTAAAGTTTTTTCTTTCACAGCCCTCTCATTTTCAATCTAAAAAACTATACTGGCAATGTTAGATTCATTTTTATAAAGTAATTAAGGTAGGGAAAAAGTAAGTTGAGATGTTATAAAAGAAAATGATTATTAAACTTTAAAAAAATTAATTCAAACTATGAAAATTTTAAAATTAATCTTATTACTATCCTTAGTATTTACATTGTCTTGTGAAGAGCATGAAAACCTAACTCCAGATCAAGAATTAACTGAAACACTAGAAGATATTATTGATGGCGCAGAAGATACTTTAAATGATATTGAAGAAGAAGATGCTGGAGATGACGATGAATCTGATGACAACACCAACGAAGATGGCGATGATTCAAATGATGAAAACGATGACACAAGCGATGATGATGAAACAGAATCAGACAATGAGGAAGAAACTCCAAGTGAAACTATTATAGATTGTTCTGTTTTTGATGGCGTTTTTGAATTTTCTTTTAGAGACAACCTATTTGCAGGCGTAAAAACGCTTTCTATTCATGATATAGACCCTAGTTCTGTTAAATGGACTATAGATGGCACTGGAGTAACTCCAAGATCTCCAAGATTTATTTACCTTAAAGACCATGTACAAGATGCAGGATTAGTTGAAGTATGTTACGAAGCTACTTCAGAAACCTGTGGTGTATTAAGCGGTTGCATAACCGTTAATTTTCAACCTTAAAATAATACCTTATTAAATTTTGCAAACAAAAAACGCTTTTCTAAAAAGAAAAGCGTTTTTTGTTTATTCTTTAAAAAGGACATCATCTGCACTATAAACCCTTATATCTGCTTTAAAGCTCCCGCTATTGTTAGCAGTTTGTTTATCATTAATATGAAAGACTATATACCCTGAAGATTTAATAAAGTGTAAATTCTCTAAATCATAAAATAGATATGGATCACTACTTACAGAGAAAAAAAGCTCCCCATGATTCATCTCCTGCGTTCTATTATAATTTCTATAAGCACCATTAGTAAACCCTTCAGGCCCTGAATAACCAGAAAACATACCAAATGACACCTTACCTGTAGCTTGGAAATTTACTATATCTCCCTTAGAAACTTGTATGTTAGTTTTCATGTTTTGTAGTTTTCCTGAAATATTTATAGAATAACTATCATACTTACAGCAATTTGAGACATACATAATGGCATATTGTGGGTCATTAATTTTAACTTCGCCCAAAAGATCACAGCCCTCTTTAACTTGATTAGTATTGACATAAGCCTGCCCTAAGTAACTTTTTGCATCACCCTCTACCACAAATGATTGTTCTTTTAAAACATAGGGTTCTACATATTCAATAATTTTATCAAAATCTCTAAGCTGAAAAGCGGCATCCACAATATACATATCATAAACATGACCAAATATTAAGTTATCCTTCTTGTAAACCTGAGCTAAATCTATTAGTTCTTTATAATTTTCGGATTTTCTAAGTTTGATTAATGAATTAACATCATTCATAATTTCTTCAGGAAAATCTAAATCTGTAATTAGCACTTCTTGCGAATTAACAGAAGAAATAGAAAAACATACTAAAAGAATTAAAACATTGCATATTTTTTTTATTTTACAATATTTCATGATCCTTTACTTACCAGTTATAACATCTTTACCTTTAAAATATCCTTTTTTACCATTTGGTAATTTTACTAATATCCACTTTTCTTTATCAACCCTCCCTAAAAGATCAAGCTCCAAACCACCTGGAAATTGCCCTAATATTTTAGAATTATCTTTAGCATCAGCGTATGCGGCTTTTCTTTTACTTCTTGGACCTTTTATCTTTACGCGTTCAACCAATAGATTTCCTTCTGAATTTATTTTAAAATCGTACGGAGTTATAACTATTCCTAAATCATTTAAATATTTTGAAAGTTCTATATTATTTTCCGCTCTTCGCAACCCTTTTACATAAGCATCGTTTCCTGAATTCATATTAACTGCCACATCATATAATTCTTTAGCCTTATCATAATTACCAACTATCTCATTAAGAACTCCCATATTAAATACTAATTCTGCATTATAGGGATCTACTTCATAAATGGCAGAATACATTTCGTATGCCTTATCTATTTCACGTAACCTTAAATACTCGGTAGCATCTTTAACACGCTCTTTAAGTTCTTTGTGCTTAACCTTTTCAAAAGTAAATGTATAGGAATAATAATAGGGCGTTAAGTAATTTGCAAACTGACGAGCAATATTTTCACATGCATATTCTGCAAGCTTATTTGGAGCCTGTACCGCATTCAAGCCAGGTCTAGTTCCCCCTTTAGTTGAATCACTTCTTGAGGATCTATTACTAGTTTGCCCTATAATTTCACCTGTAGCAACTAACAGTATTTTCATTCTAGCCTCAGCCGAAGTTGTTCTTGTTAAATAATGAGTACTAACTAGTTTACCTTGGTCTGTTCTATAAGATTTATAATCTCTTTCATCTGAGCTTGAATAAGAAACATTACCCAAAATTATGGCATCTACGTTAAGAATCTTTCCAATTGACATTATTTGAGTATCATTTAAATCTGCTAATTCAAATTGCTTTTCTTGAAGTACCCGATCTACTTCTTCTCGCTCTACAATAGAATAAATATCTGTTCGCGCTCCTTCTATAAAACAATTTTGGCCTTTACCTCTATATTCTTCCAACATAGAAATTGATAAATAATCTGCTAATTTACTTCCAATATCAATTCCTGCTTCTTTATATTCTTGACTGCTTATATTTTCAAAATCAAGAATAGCTATTCTTTTCACATTTCCTATATCCTTTTCTGAAGGACTAAGAAGCGAAGTTGTCATTGTTGGTTTAAATAATTGTGCTGAACTTAAATTAAAGTTTAGTATTACTAATAAAAGTAATATTGTGTTTTTAGATAGTTTAATTACCCCCATAATTTTGTTTTTTATAAGGAATAAATTTATAACCTATAATAAAAATCAACTTGCGGAAAAACGCAAAAGCAGAATATTTAACACTAATTTAAATTAGCCCTATGTCTTTCACAATACCTATAAGTTGAGGAAGCGTTTCTGCACCAAACATAATTTTAAGCTCTTGAAGCCTGTACTCTATACTCCGTTTACTACCAGAAGGAATATTGTTTTTTTTAAAATGCTCTGGAATTTGCTTTTGCTTTAAACCACTTGCCAGTAGTTTTAATATTAACGTATCTGATGTACTTAACTGAGAAATATTTCTAGAGTTATTAAATAATGTTAATATAGAATTAGAATAGTATTTTTTGCCTTTTGAGACTAATTGAATTGCTTTCTTAATGTCTTCAGATTCTCTTCTTCCTTTTGAAATAAAAGCATCAATAGCATAATCTTCAACTAGCTTTTTTACTATACCAACTTTACTTTGAATAGAAAAAACAATAATCTTTAAATCTGGTTGTATTTTTTTTACTTGCTCTATAAGTTCTTCTCCAGAACCTATGGTTTTTAAAAAATAATCATCCTTAAAAGACAAATCGGTTATAAGAAGATCATAAGGTTGCTTTTTAGCTAAAGAAGCTTTAATCTTTAGTAAGGCATTGTCACAATAATCTGAAGTTTCAACATTGTAAATATCTAAATCATTCAAAATACTTTTAAGTCCTTTACTAATACTTTGTTGGTCTTCTACTAAAAGTATTTTTTTAAACATTTATTTGAAGAATTACCTCTTTATATTTATAATTACTTTAACCCCTTTATCTGGGTTTGTTTCAAAATTAAAAGACCCACTTATATTTTCAATGCGATTTTCCGCATTATTAAGTCCATTAAATTTCACTTTATTTTTATTGAACCCTACCCCATCATCTGTGTAAGTAATTATTCTATTAACACCTTTATCTTTTAACATTAAAGTTATTCTTTTGCAATTACTATGCTTTTTTGTATTAATAAACAATTCCTGTAATACTCTATATATAGCTATTTTTTTATGGTCTGCGACTTTAGACCACTCAAAATCTTCTAAGTTGGTAATTACATTTACATTACCAGTATTATACTGTATTATTAAGTTTTTTAACTCTTCTTTAAAATCTTTAAGATCTATACTAGAAATATCTGTAGAAATATCTCTAGCTCTTAAATAAACATTTTGTAGCTTGCTTTCTAAGATTTTTTTTGAGGATGGATTTTGTAAACTAGAATTGTCTCCTACTAAATTTGCAAGCAATGAAATATCATTAGCTATTTCATCATGCACTCTTTTAGATATGAGTTTTTCAGTTCTATACACCTCCTTTTCTTTATCTTTTTTATGTTTTTGAATTAAATAATAGCTATAAAATATTGCTAAGATTATTACAATAAGCCCTAGTAATAGATATATAATTTTTTGCCTTTGTTGTACCGTAACCTCCAGTTGTTGATTTTTTGTAATCGTTTTTAATTCCTTTATCTCTTCATTTTTAAGCTTATCATCATATCTAATTTTGGCAAATTGGGTTTTTACTTTTAATTCTTGCTTATGTAAACTATCACTTAAGCTAATATACCTGTCTCTAATGTTTAAATCATTAGATTTAATTTTCATTAAAAATTGTAAAGCATCTAATTCGCCTTTTGGATTTTTAATAGACTTTGAGGTGTTAATTGCCTTTATAAAATAATTTATGGCCTGCGTTTTATTTTTTTTCATGTAAAACTCACCAAGGTGAGTATAACTCGCCAGTAGCCCTAACTTATCTTTGTGCGTTTTTCTAATGTTTAAAGCCTCTTGAAAAGTGTTATTTACATTTCTTGAATCTTCTAACCATTGTGAATAAGCTAGATTATCTAGAGCTCTTGCATAAATTTTTGGTTGTTCTATCCTAATAGTAGAATCTTTTACAATTTCTTTTAGAATTGCAATAGCTTTATTATAACTATTTACATCTATATAAGCGGCAGACAGATTATTCTTAAAAAGCAATTCATCGTCCTTAATGATTGCTTTTTCAATTGCTTTTCTATAATAAAAAAAAGCATCTTCATAATTTAACAACTTTCTGTTATTTGTTGCCAACACATGATAAAATGAGGGCAAATACTGCTCATTGCCCTTTTTTCTCAATAACTCAATAGCCTCTGTCACAGACTCTTTACTTCCAAAATAATCACTGTTATCTAATTGAATATAACTAATGTTTAAAAGTGTTTTCGCTATTTGAATTGTGTCAGAAAGCTTTTTATAAATATTCTTTGATTGATTGTAATAATAAAAAGCACTATCTGTATCATAAGCTATATTTGCATAATAGAATCCTTTTAAAGAAGTAATTTTGGGTTTGTACGGATTAGTATTATTAAATTCTAATTCTTTCTCTAAGATATCTGAATAATACAATAAACTATCATACTCCCCATTAAGGTAATGTATATATGCTTTCTTATATAAAACCTTATATAAAAAAGTATCCTTTTTTAGTTTTAGAAGACGTTTGTAAGCAATATTTATAGCTTGTTCTCGCTTTTTTAAGTTTGTTTTTTTATCGTTTGCAATTTTGTAATAATAATTTGAAATACTATCACTCTTTTTTAAATGAAAAAAATTTGACTTCTCTTTTTCTACACAAGAGTTAAGCATTAGAGTAATAAAAAATATAATACACTTGAAATTCACAAACCTTTATTGAACTATAAATATATAAAAGAAAAGCCACTTAAAATAAGTAGCTTTTCAAAAATAGACCTAATCCTCATCTGGTGGTACAGGTTTTTTATTTTCATCTCCTTCTGTTGCTAAAACTTCTAATTCTTCCTCATCAATACTAGTTTCGGTACAAGATGTTAAACATAAATTAGTCATCATTAAAATTCCAAATAAAAATTTACTTAATGTTCTCATTTTTTTAAACTTTTTAAATGTTAGAAAAATGAGAGGCCTCTCTGTTTACTTAATCACACTGCGATTCTTTTGTAATTACAAGGCTAAATTGTATATTATTTCTCATTTATATAGGACATGTATGGACGGCTATGGACATGTCTATTTTACCGTATATAAAAACTCACCTAAATCATCATATTTTTATATATTTAAACATGTCTAGTTTATTGCTAAAAAAAGAGGAAATACCAACATTCATTTATCTCGTAAATGCTATTAATAAAGAGTGGAAACGTTCTAACCCAAATGGTAGTGATAGCAAGCTTGCAAAACTCATAAGCGATCAAGACTCTCTAGAAGGAGATTCAAGGAGTCAAAGAACAATTAAAAGAGCTCTTAACCTAGAAAAGAAGCTTACTGGTAAAAATGTAGAAGACTATGGGCTACCTGATAGAATTACACTTGAAATACTTTCTTGTTATTATTTTGATGTAAATCACTTAAAACGTTTTAAAAATATAGCAAAAGAATATCCTGATGAGATAAAAACTCATTTTGAAAAAACTGATATTAAAAAAGATATTATTGATTCTATTTTTTTGCCTGATGAAAAAGAAAACGATACAGTAAATAACAAAACATCTTTGGATACTCAAGTAAAAAATACGGATATTACTAATAAAGTTCCTAAAGCAAACTCAAGAGACACAATTGTAAAAAGATTCATAAGAAATAGAAAAAAAACAGTCTTACTCTTAATGATATCACTAGCAGTACTTGCAGGTATTTATAAAACTACTTTCCGCAAAGTTTCTATTCATTCTAATCAAAACTTAAACATTACGGTTTTTAAAATAGATGATGAAAGCCAAAAAACCGAATTAGGAAAACTTAACAGTCAAAACAACTATACTCTAGAAATCAAATTAGTTATAGGAAAGACTCAATTATACTATTTTTCTACCGATGACGGTTATGGTGAAGAATACCCAGGCATAGAAACCATTGAGATTCCTCCTTTTTGGAAATCAATACAACCTATTGTTTTATCAAAGATTTAGATTATATGAAACGTTTATTATTTATCTCAATTTTATGTTTTCAACTTAATGCATTTGCTCAAGACAAGCCAAAAGTTAATTTTTTAGCCATGGAACTTCATTCCGATTTTTACAAGGAAAAAACCTACACTAAAGATGTCTTTAAAAATTATGTTGAACCAGATAGCTTATTTGCTAAATTTCCTCAAACTGTTAGAAGTTTTGAGTTTGCTCCAGATAAGAATTTGATAACATTTTGTAAAACATGTGAATTGAAAGTTAAAAATTCGTATAAAGATTTTAACAATGATAAAAATGATTCTAACTTAGATTTATGCTATGTTAAATATATTCAAACCTCACCTGAGCTAAGATTTGCTTTTGAACTCCAAGACAATAATACAATTTATCATATTAAGGAGGTTTCAGTTTATATCTATAACACTAGAATATCTCATGGTACTGACAAAAACTATTTTGCTCATAAAAAAGATGAAAGAGAAAAATTATTTATAGACATTCATAAAATAAAACAACATCAAAAAATCAAGCTCAATCAAACACATGCTATTAAAGATGGAGGGCTTGCTTTAAATTTACGGTTTTTCCCTTCAGCACATTGGAATGGTACATTTGAAAAAACAAAAGTATTAATGCGCATAGATTTTATATTCTCAAATGGACAAATTATTAACTCCAGCCCTTTTATGGTAGAAATGTAATGAGCTGTCTTGCGGTTTATCGCAAAAAATCAGTCTAAGAACATTTTACTTTTGACACATACTCACCTTTCAACAAATCAGAATGCAATTTAGAACAGCACCTTACCTATTCTCAATATTTTTCTTTCTTTTTTTCTTTAATTCATTTTCTCAAAACCAAGAAACCATTGTAGTGCAAAAACCTGTTTCAGAATTTTCAATAAATCGTAATTCAAAGGCTTTAGGCATAGACTTTAAATTAAATGGAGACAAATCTAAATTGATCATTTTAACTAAAAATCAATTAGAAATATGGGATACCAATTCTAGAAGAATCATGTCTAAAAAAAAAATAGATTTAAAAGAAAGTATCGCTAAATACGCTATAAATTATACAGGAAACACATATGCACTTTTAAAGCATACAAAAGAAAATAAAAAACAGTATTCTATAGAATTATACAAAAATCAAAAGAGTGAACCTTTTGGAATATTAGAATCTAGCACAAATAATTTCATAGATACTTTTACTAAAATAAAATTCAATAGAAGTGGAGATAAATTTGCCGTAATTCATAGAGAGTATGGTATACAAATTTATGAAATTAAGGGTAATACTATTTCAATACTAAAAAGCATCTCTCTTGAAAAAAGTTATTTTATTAAAATAATAGATTTTGAATTTTCTAATGATAATAAGTTCTTTTTTGTACTTAAAGGGAATGATCTGACGTATAATGCCCCTGTAATATATCAAAAATGGAATTTAAGTTCTTATATAATTGAAAAGGAAGTTACATCAACAGGTTTTGATCTTAACATGTCGTTGGCTTCTAAAGTAGGATTTAAAGTAAATGCTTCAAGTTGGAATCTAGAAAAGGGGTTATTTGCAAACTGCAAATTTATGCAATCACTATCTAGATCTAAAAGAACTGGAAACATAAACCCCAACCATAGATCTTACATAGAATTGTATAATGCTACAACAAACCAAACCACAAATATATTAAGTCATCATACTGTTTTTAATGAGACTTTAATTGTGGATTCTGAAACTATTTTAACTTCAGATGAAAATAGATATATTTATATATGGGACATTAAAACTGGAAAATGTATTAATAAATTAAAAACCGACAATGTTAATAATAATGAGGATCTTGATATACCTTTACTAAAACCATTAACTCGTTTGGCCATTATTCATATTGACCCAAAGAAAAAAGAAGTATATTATAGCATATCAGAACATAAAACAATTCGTGTATGGAATTATCAATACAACACTAATGAAATATTCCAATCAAATTTAGCTAAAGTTTCTTATCCATTTTTCACTTCAGACTCTACTATTATTTATAAAAGGGGTAATTATTTAGAACACTTTGATTATAAAAATCAAGAAACGATAGATCTTATAAGGGAAAATACACATTTTAATATTAGAGTTAGTAAAACAAGGAATCGGTTTATTACTAAAACCAACAATTCTATAAAATTATGGAGTATTAAACCTTTTAAAGTTTTAGATTCAATTCCAACCCAAAAAACTTCTTTTAGCAACTGTTTTACAAGTCATAATTTAGATTATATAGCATCTACAGAATTAGAAAGTGCCGCAAAAGCATTCTCTTCTTTATCTAAAAACAAAAAAGTTAATTCAGAACAATTATTCTCTGATTTAATGAAACACATAACTAATAAGACATATAAAATTAA
Source organism: uncultured Flavobacteriaceae bacterium (assembly GCA_947487895.1). Classification (GTDB taxonomy): domain Bacteria; phylum Bacteroidota; class Bacteroidia; order Flavobacteriales; family Flavobacteriaceae; genus Seonamhaeicola. The sequence continues at coordinate 104,391 of CANKYF010000006.1, read as the reverse complement.
CGGAAAACCAGACAAACAAATAACTACAATTAAATTATTTAAAACTACTAATAACATACATTTAGTAGATGAAATTGAAGTTCCTTCTTTTGCGATATCAAAAATTAGTTTTATTAACTCCAAAAATAAAATATTAATAAGCGCATTAAATGCCCCTGTAGTTGGTAAGTTAGATTTTTATGAAGAGTTTACAAATTATATTTATGATATAAAACTCAAAACTCTAAAAACTTTACCAAAAGAAGTAAATGGAATTTCCGAAATAATACCCTCAACAAACAATTATTTCTCTTTTAAAAAGAAAAATGACAACATTGATATAAAAATTATCAACTCAGAGTCCTATAAAGTCGAAAAACATTTTGTTCTCAATGAAAAACAAACATTAAATAATAATAAAGTTATTTTAATAAATAACCATCAGGTTCTACTTTCTGGACAACCAAAAACTATATTATTAGATTTGAATACTGGAAAAACTCAACTAATTAACAATTCCATAAGTCATATTGACTTTCTCAAAAAGAAAAACCTATTCGTTACCTCCTCTAATGCCAACTTATCATTTTACCACAACACACTAAAAAATAAAATCTACGATAAGTATTATCACAAAGACAATAAGAGTAACATAATTGTTTTACCCAATAATTATTATTTTAATAAAAGTAAAGGTTATGAGTTATTATCTCTGTCTAAGAATAATAAAATATATAATTTTGAACAATTTGATTTAAAATACAATAGACCAGATATAGTAATTGAATCAATAAAAGAAACCTTAGGTGATAGTATTATAAATAATAAAGAATTATATAAACTAGCCCATAAAAAAAGGTTAGAACGCATCAATAAGAAAGAAGAAGAGTTAGAATCAGGTTTTCATACACCTGAACTTACAATTATCAATAAAGCTTTAATACCTAATAAAACAAATAACTCTACAATTAATATAAATATTAAAGCACTAGACAACTTGTATAACCTTGAAAAATTACAACTTAGTGTAAATGGAGTTATTATTAAAAACTTAACAAATAAGCTTATAAGTAAAAAAGAGTTTTCAACCATTGTCCCCTTAAAGCTATCTAATGGTAAAAACAAAATATTAATCTCTGTAATAAATGAAAAAGGAATATCATCATTCAAAGAAGAACTAAATATTGAATATGTAGGTCTTAAAGAGATTAGCAATTTATTTATAGTATCTCTAGGAGTCTCTAAATATCAATACTTAAATGACACACCCAATTCATCAAAAGACGCCTATACCTTAACAGAAGCCTTCAAAAAAACATCTTCTAATACTATAAAACGTCTAACGCTTACAGATAATCAAGTAACTAAAAATAGTATAAAACAAATCTCAGCTTTTTTATCACAAGCAAAAGAAAATGATGTCATTTTATTTTTTGTATCTGGGCATGCCTTATTAAAAGAAAATGAATACTTCTTTTGTACTAGCAACTCATCACTAAAGAATATTACTGAAACTGGTATAAACTACAATGATTTTGATGAATTGTTAGGCAATACTAAATCTAGAAATAGATTACTAATATTAAACACATGTTATTCCGGAGAAATTTTTAATGCAAGCACAATAAAGGAAATAGAAGCCATTAATTTAATGAGAACAGTTTTTGAAGACCTTAAATTAACTAATGGAACCACTGTTATTTCTGCATCAGAAGGGACTAACAAATATTATGAAAGTAACACAAAAGGTAATGGCTTAATAACACTATCAATACTAAACTTAATTAATTCTAAAAAAGAAATAACAGTTGAAGAATTTTGTAATGAAATTATTCAATATTGTACCATACAAAATCAAAAAGATCCTTTTAATAACAAACTCCAAAAGAATATTCCTTTAGTAAGGCACAATAATATTTATAACAATTTTAGAATTTGGTAAAACATTAATTAAAAATCAGAATAGCGTTTTTTGTTTACCCGCATTTTTATCAACTCCTTCTAACCCCACTTTATAAGTTTCCAAAGCACGTTTTCTAGCAAATTTATGTTCAACGATAGGTTCAGGGTATTCTAAAGTTCCATACTCTGGAATCCATTTTTTTACATAGGCTAGGTTTTTATCAAACTTTCTCAACTGTTCTATGGGGTTAAAAATTCTAAAATAAGGCGCAGCATCACAACCTGTACCTGCCGCCCATTGCCAATTACCATTATTAGCAGACAACTCATAATCTAATAATTTTTTAGCAAAATAGGCTTCACCCCATTTCCAATCTATTAACAAGTGCTTACATAAAAACCCCGCCGTTATCATTCTAACGCGATTGTGCATATATCCCGTTTTATTAAGTTGACGCATACCAGCATCTACCATTGGGTAACCCGTTTTACCTTCACACCATTTTTTAAAATCAGTTTTATCATTTAACCATTTTACACTATCATACTTTGGTTTAAAATTATTGGTTACTACCTGAGGGAAATGATACAATATTTGCATAAAAAACTCCCGCCATATCAATTCACTTAGAAAAACATCATCTTCTTCACCTAATTGAGCTATGATTTGTCTAACGCTTACTGTGCCAAAACGTAAGTGCGGACTTAAATAACTAGTAATATCAGCATCAGGAAAATCTCTTTTCTGTTGATATTCGTTTAATCCTGATAAATTATAATCTTTCACCTTTATCGATGAAGCTTTAAAACCTAAAGCTTCCCTAGTTGGGAAATCAATTTCTATCTTTAAGAAACTATCTACTTTTGATAAATTTTCAGGAGCTACTGGTTTGTAAATCTCAAGCCATTTTCTCTTGTATGGTGTAAAAACAGTATATGGTGTCCCATCCGCTTTTAAAACATCATGCTTTTCATGAATTACCTGATCCTTAAACGAATTAAATGCTATTTCATTTTCATTTAAAAGCGTCTTAATATCGGCATCTCGTTTTCTTGCATAAGGTTCATAATCTTTATTTGCAAAAACACTTTTAACATTAAACTTTTGAATAAGCTTACCCCAAATATCAACAGGAGTACCTTTATAAATTAAAAGCGAAGAACCAAATTTTTTAAGTTCGGAATGTATGAGGTAGAGTCTGTCATAAATAAAATTCACTCTAGCATCATCTTCAGGTAATTCATTTAGAATGTTTTCATCAAAAATAAAAACACAAAGCACTTTCTTACTATTTGAAAGTGCTTTGTTTAATGCTATATTATCTTGAAGTCTTAAATCTCTTCTAAACCAGAATATTGAAATATCTGTCATATAATTAATAAAACTTATTGCTTAGGCGTTTCGTTGTGAGCGCCCTTCACATCTTCATCTCTATATTTACAACATGGATGAACAGAATTATAAGCTTCATCTGTTGCTTTCTTTTCTTTTACATCATGACCTACTGCTAAAATATTATTTTCTATAGTTTCTAAATTTGTTTTACGTTCATCGTAAATCAATTTTAACTCATGAGTTTTCACATTCCATACAGCAGACTTTACACCTTTTGTATTTAAGCTTGCTTTCTCAATACGGCTTTTGCACATTAAACAAACACCATCTACTTCCATTGAGGCTCTTGCATTTTTGTTTTGTGCAAATGTTACTGTTGCTATTAGCATTAATGCTACTGTTACTATTTTTTTCATGTTTTTAATCTTTTTTGTCATTCCCGCGAAGGCGGGAATCTAATTTAATTTTAATTGTTTTATTTCTGTTATGCTTAGTACAGTCCAAGTATCTTTTCCAGATTCATCACTTTGTTCAGAATGACAAATTTTACTCAATTTTAAACCTTAAGCCTGTATAATACATACTTCCAAAAATAGGCCCATACACAAAGGTAGTATCAAAATTTGATCCAAAAGGATCATCTACTCCTAAAATTGGATTTGGCTGCCTCACATTGGTGATATTCTCTCCTCCTAAATATACTTCAAATTTAGGAGAAAACACCTTAGTTAGTTGCACATTTAAGGTTGCTAATGTTGGTGTATATTTAGGTAATTGATATTGGACTGGGTTGGATATTGTTGATGAAAATCGTTGCCTACTCAACCAGTTAAAGGTTGTATCAAACTTCCATTGTGAACCATTGTCTTTTTTAATAGTTTTATAACCCACATTAGCAAAAAACCGATGTTTAGGTATTAATGGCTTATCTAATTTACCTGAGTTATACTGTGTTTTCACTTCGTAAAATTTATAAGCCAACCTTAAATCAAAACCTTCAAAAGCATTATAATTTATTTCTGCTTGAAAACTATTCGCATAACTTTCTCCTTGTAAATTATAAAAACTCACTTCTGTTGGATTTTCATAGTCTACTACTACTTGATTCTCAAAATCGGTTTTATAATAATCCAATGTTATATCTGCCTTTCTTCCAAAGAGATTAAACCCTTGAAGTAATGACACTCCATAATTCCAAGCTATTTCAGGGTCTAATCCGTAAATATTTCCATTGGCATTTACTACATTAATTGCTCTGGATGTTGAAAATATATTCTGATTTTCAGCAAAAATATTGGCACTTCTCTTACCTCTACCTATAGATGCTCTAAATGCAGATTTTTCCCAAGTGGTATATCTTAAATGCAACCTTGGTGTTACAAAGGTTCCTAATAAATTATGATGATCTATTCTAATACCAGCTGTAAGGTTTAGTTTTTCTAAATTGTCATAATTATATTCAAAAAAAGCACCAACAGAATTTTCGGTTCTTTCATAATCAAGTGTGTTTACAAACTCATCATAATGGTCATAAGTGTAACTTACTCCCGTTTTTATTTTATGACGAGAATCGCTAATTATAGAATTATAAATAGCATTTGTATATAAACTGTTATGCTTAATGTCATACAGATTTAAACCAAAATACGAGTCTTGCTCATGACTACTAAACGCCACTTGAACACCTAAACTTTGATAAGGTATTTCTGGATTCACATATCCTAATTTTGCCGAAATCTCATAACGCTTCGTATCAATTTCACCACCCCATGAATTAGTAGTTAATTTATCAATATCTGGATTAAAATTAAGTTGCCCCGTTTGTTTTTCGTCATTTAAGAATTTGAAATTGATGAAACTAACCAGCCCTTTTTCGGCATTTGTATATTGCCAACGGTTCATCACATTAATTTGATTGTATAAAGGCATATCTAAAAATCCATCATTATTCACATCGTGATGTTGCTGATGAGTATTTCCATGAATATATATCCCAGTATCCCATTTATCTGTCACCCTTGTATTTATATGTGTATTTAATTCTAAGCGCTCACTACTAGCTCCGTATAAATTAACAAACAACTTATCATCTGTAGATGGTTTTACTAATTCTGTATTAATTTGGCCCGCTATACTTTCATAACCATTCACTACACTCCCAGCTCCTTTGGTTACTTGAATACTTTCTACCCAAGTTCCCGGAATAAAACTAAGCCCAAAAGCTTGCGATGCTCCACGAATAGACGGAATATTTTCTGTGGCTATTAAAATATACGGACTTGTTAATCCTAACATTTTTATCTGTCTTGTTCCCGTAACGGCATCTGCAAAATTTACATCTATAGACGGATTCGTTTCAAAACTCTCTGATAAATTACAGCAAGCTGCTTTTAACAGTTCATCTCTACTTACTGTAAATGTATTAGTCGCTTTTAAATACGATTTTGCTGTTGATTGTTTTCTGGATGTAACAGTCACTTCTTCCAAATTATCTGTTGACTGTAACCAATAATTAATAAATTTTGGTTCTAAAACGGTGATGGTATCTGTTTTAAAACCTACATAACTTATTACCAATTTAGTATACTCTTTTGAGTAAGGTAATGTGAATTTACCATCAATATCGGTTACTGTTCCTATAGTTGAATTCAACCAATACACATTGGCTCCAGCTAAAGGAATATGTTCTTTTTTGTTATTAGCTTCCATTATCATTCCACTAATCTCTTCTTGAGAAAATGTTAATAAGGGAACTATTAATAATATATATAATATGTTTTTCATTACTTTCTTTTTTCGTCATTGAAAGCCTTTTGAAAAGACGTAACAACCTCTAGATTATTACGTTGCTATTCATTTCGACATACTCAATGCAACGCCTCATAATGACGAATATTTACTGGTTAAATCTTAAAAGCATTAAAACAGCCATTACTATCATAATGCTATTTTCAATAAACGTAGCTTTGGTCATAGGTAATTTAAGTGCTGTTCCTAAACATGCACACTTAATAGATGTTTTATCTAAAAGTGCTTTTGTAACTCCAATTGTGGTACTTCCAAGAACGACTAAAGTTACAATTAAAGCTATAGTGATTTCAATTCGCATTAAAAACATAAGCCCTAAAATCACTTCAATAAAAGGGTATACCCAGCCATAAACTGGAATTGCTTTGGCTAAAGGATCATACATTCTAAAAGATTCCGGAAAACCCTTTAAATCTAACAACTTAAAAAAGCTAAAAACAATGTAAAACAAGCCCATAAAATCTAGCATAAAACTATTAGTATCCCATGGTTTATAATTCAAAAGAATACTTGTTATTATGATGTATCCAAAAATTAAAAATAATGGAAATAATTGTTTTAATTCTGAAGCTTGTTTTTCTTCTATTTTAGTTTCTAGAATTGTGTATTTACTTGAAAGCGCATTCTGTAACTGGGATACAGGAACGAAAGTATCCATATTAATAGTTACTTCTGAAGTTTTTAGATTTACTTCAACTGCTTTTATATTTTGAAGATTGCCTAAAGCTTTTTCTACCGAAGCTTTGCAACCACCACAGGTCATCCCTGTGACTGTATATGTATAATTCATTTTGATTATTTTGATTTAACAATAGTTTTTGCAATCCCAGCTTTAGCGAGAATCTACAATAGAACCTTTATTAAATCAAATCAAGAAAACTTGATCAAGTACAATGATGTCTTTGACCAAATTGGGAGGAGAGTAATCTTTATGAGGTATTACCTTTTTAGGCTCACCTTCAAAAAGATTTATAAAAGAATAAACAAAAGAAATTAAGAACTGTTGCTGTTCAAAATCAAAATCATGAAAAGTTTTCAATAATTCATCTTGACCTTCAACAACATCAACCTCATCTTTACAACAAGATTTTTTCATTGCCATCTCTTGAGTTTCCATTGCACACTTTTCAGCTTCAGTAAATACTGAAACATCTACAAGCACTTCACCACAATAATGTTTTTCAATAGTAAAAGATACTGTTGAAAACAAAACCAGTAATGCCAATGATACTGTGAAGCTTTTATGTAGAAACTCTTTAATCACAATACAAAAATACGAAAAGTAAAATTTGCATTGATTTTTTTATTAAATGATTAACAATCTCTAAGATTTTAATTTGAGCTTATGGTAGTAGAAAGCAGGTAATAATAAGAGTAAAATTACCGGATGGATTAAGAACCTACGTACATTAAAAAACATATAATAATCTTCTTGTTTAGGGTTAACCACAAAATACAAATAGACTAGTGAAAGAATAATAAATGCAAAAACATATACCAATATCGAAAATTTTATAATGCTTTTGTCTTTAAAGAATAGATATAAAATACCCAATGAAATAACTGCATTTAACCAATAACGCAAAGTAGTAAAAGCTAAAAGTTTGGCCACTTCCCTTCTAGGACTGTCTATATGTAAATAATCGTTTTGAAAAAATACCAGGTAAGGATCATAGAACAGTTGTTCCTCAAAAGCCCTAATTAAAATTAAAACCCCAAAAAGCACAACTATCAATATGTATTTGGCTAGTCTATTCACTTTTGCTCTTTTTAGAAAACTTATTCACCCAAACTATCCATAACAAAAACACCATACCGTATATAATTGCTGGAAAAATTACTGCATGTAATATCTGTTCTAGTTCTGGGTTGTGATACACCCCAACACATAACAATGCTATTCTTAATAAGTTTACAACATAAATTAAAATTGCACCAGAGAACACAAACAAAATAGTTGTTCTTAATTTACCAGAAAAAGCAATAACAAAAGATATAAATAAAATAATAACACTTATAGAATTACAACCTTCAACAAGACGTGCTAAATAGTTCCCATTTAAAATTATTTTTATTGAAGGTTCATTTCCATTAGGTAACATTTGCGTATTATACCCAAACAATTCTAGCATCCATTTTGATTGTTTAGACACTAAATTAGTCAAGTAATCTGGAAAAAATTTAGAGCCATCAGACACATCTAAATACCAACTATATAAAATTGACAACCCAATGTATACTAACAAAAAGGTGCCTATAAATTTTATAACCGCTTTATATTTTAGAAGAAGAGCTTTCAATAAAAATATTCTATTAATCTGAATTTCGAATTTACACCTTTTTGAATACTTTTACCAAAACATTCTTAAAATATGATTTTTGAGCAATTAAAACCCAAAGTTGAAACCATAATTTCTAACAATTCTAAATCTGTTGACGAACGCCTTTTAGCTATTTGTCAATTGTTAGAACAACATATAGAGTATTACAATTGGGTAGGTTTTTATTTTAGAAATGGGAACAAAGAAGAGCTTGTTCTGGGACCTTATGTTGGTGAACCTACAGACCACACTGTAATTCCGTTTGGAAAAGGTATTTGTGGACAAGTTGCTGTTAGTAATGAAAACTTTGTAGTTCCAGATGTGTCTTCTCAAGATAATTATATTGCTTGTAGTATTACTGTAAAAGCCGAAATAGTCATTCCAATTTTTGTTAATGGTAAAAACATTGGTCAAATTGATATTGATTCTAATACCCCCGATCCATTTACAGAAGCTGATGAACGTTTTTTAGAATTCGTGTGTAAAAATGTATCTGAAATTTTATAGTTGTTAACAAATCCCTTTTTTCGTTAAAAAAACACCATTTATTTTTAATGAAGTAGCATTTATTTTCTACTTCAAATAGTTATTTTTGCACTTTATAACAAAATCGTCATTACGAGGAAGTGCAACGACGTGGTAATCTACAGATTGTCACGACTTTTCCAAAGTCTCACAATGACAAGAAAAAAATAACCTTAAATACTCATTTTCATAACTATGAGTGTTTCAAATAAAACAGGAATGAGCAACGAAAAAACGATTAAATCTGCCCTAATTTCAGTATTTAGTAAAGACGGTTTAGAACCAATTGTAAAAAAGCTAAATGAGCAAGGTGTAACCATCTACTCTACTGGTGGAACAGAAAAATTCATTAATGATTTAGGTATTGATGTTGTTCCTGTTGAAGATGTAACGTCTTATCCTTCAATTCTTGGAGGTCGTGTAAAGACATTACATCCAAAGGTTTTTGGTGGTATTCTAAATAGACAGAATAACGATTCTGATGTTGCTGAATTAGCTGAATATGAAATTCCGCAGATTGATGTAGTTATTGTTGATTTATATCCGTTTGAAAAAACCGTTGCTTCTGGTGCAAGCACTCAAGATATTATTGAAAAGATAGATATAGGTGGTATTTCATTAATTAGAGCAGCTGCTAAAAATTATGCTGATGTTATTTGTGTATCATCAGTTGAAGATTATTTTGAATTCTTAGAATTAATTAGTGAGAAAAACGGAACACTTTCTCAAGAAGATAGAAAACGTTTTGCTGCTAAAGCATTCAATGTATCTTCTCATTATGACTCAGCTATCTTTAACTACTTTAACCAAGACCATGAGATTGCCGCTTTAAAAGTGAGTGAAACTAAAGGTAAAGTATTGCGCTACGGAGAAAACCCACATCAAAAAGGATTTTTCTTTGGAAATTTTGATGAGCTTTTCACAAAACTTCATGGCAAAGAATTAAGCTATAACAATCTTTTAGATGTAGATGCAGCAGTTAATTTAATGTTAGAATTTAAAAACGATGCGCCTACCTTTGCAATATTAAAACACAACAATGCTTGCGGCTTAGCCCAAAGAGACACTATTAAGCAAGCTTATGTAGATGCTTTAGCTGGTGATCCTGTATCTGCCTTTGGGGGTGTTTTAATTAGTAATACTGAAATTGACTTGGCTACAGCTGAAGAAATTCACAAACTATTCTGTGAAGTAGTTATTGCTCCTTCTTTTAATGCTGAAGCTTTAGAATTATTGAAAGGTAAGAAAAATAGAATTTTACTTGAAATTCATGATATTGAGATGCCAAAAACGAATGTAAGAAGCTGTTTAAATGGTGTTTTATTACAAGACAGAAACAATGTTACAGATAAAGCTGAAGATTTAAAAAACGTTACTAATTTAGCGCCTACAGATGCTCAAGTTGAAGATTTATTATTTGCTTCTAAAATTTGTAAGCACACTAAATCTAACACTATTGTTCTTGTAAAAGGAAAACAATTGTGTGCTAGTGGAACTGGACAAACAAGTCGAGTAGATGCTTTACAACAAGCCATTCACAAAGCTAATTCTTTTGAGTTTGATTTAAATGGTGCTGCTATGGCAAGTGATGCGTTTTTCCCTTTTCCAGATTGTGTAGAAATAGCTAAAAATGCTGGTGTAACTTCTGTTATTCAACCAGGTGGTTCTATCAAAGATCAATTAAGTATTGATTATTGTAATGAAAACGACTTAGCAATGGTAATGACTGGCACGCGCCATTTCAAACATTAAAAACTAAAATAAAGTTTATGAAAAGAGCCCTTTAGAAGGGCTCTTTTTTTGGAATTGAAATTTGCAAATTCTCCCTTAATAAAATTACACAAAAAATCTATCCCTCTGTACGATTGGGGACTTTATTGTTGCTACTAATTAGGGACTAAGACATTAATTGATATATCAACAATAGTAATTGAATTACTACTGCTCCCATTACAAAATACATGAAGTAGTCCATTTTAGTTTTTTTAGTTTTACTTGTGTCCATTCCCTCTTTATTTTTCAAGTTTTTTTTACGTGTATTCCTTTTAAAACACATATGATAATAGCTTTAAAGACATAAGTCTTATACTTTGTAAAACTATGTTTAAAAAGAAGTGTTTATTAAAAAAATAGAACGAGAACGGTTATTTTATCCATAAAACGGATAAATTAAGTTATTACTAGTTATATGCCCAGATGAAATTCGTCAGTTTGAGTGAATTTTTTACGATTGAAATAAATGGAAATCTGTATTGAAAACAAGAATTTCAAATAAAAAAGGGTTCTCGATATTTATGCTGAGAATGTGTTATTATAGATTAGTAGTCTCTGAGTATTTTACTTAAGCGTACGTAGTTTCTTTAGAATATCTTTATACGTATCACTTAAAACGGCTTTGTGATTTCCAGATAAAATAATAAGGTTATCGGTAGGCACAATTTCAACTATCTTTAACATGTTAACTATATAATTTCTATGGGTTCTGGAAAAAACAGATGGATCTAGCAACTTTAGAATTTTTGTTAACGAGATAAGGATTACAAATTTTTCATTTTCTGTAATTATATTGCAATATTTCTCTTCAACTTCAATATAAATAATATCTGTAATAAGAACCTTTTTTAAAGACTTCCCTTTTTTAATGAATAAATACTCATCACTTATTATGGTATTTTCTTCATCTCCCAAAAAGGCATCTGCTTGCGCATAAAATTTTTCTAAAGCCATTTCCAGAGCATATAAAATCTCTAATTCATTAAACGGCTTCATTAAATAACTAAATGGTTGGGTAAGTTTAGCTCTTTCAAATATGTTGCGGTCTGTAGAGCTTGTTAAAAAGACAAATGGTTTAGAGTCTTTAGGATTAAGGCTAATAGTTTCTGCAAAAGAAATACCATCTGGATTTCCATTTAAAAAAATATCTATTACTACAATATCAACTTTATTTCTGTAAAAAGCTTGTAACGCATCTTTAAATGTAGTGGCAACCTCAACTATATTATAATTGTTAGATTTGAGCGTTTTAATTAATGCATTACTTTCTTCAGGAGTATCTTCTACTATAAGTACATTAACATTATCCATTGAGAGCTATTTTAGGCAAAGATACAATCATTTTTGTTCCCTTACCTAACTCACTATCAATAGAAAAGATGCCTTTATTTTTTTTAATCATAGATTTACATAATTGCAACCCTAAACCCGTGCCTATTATGTCTTCGTTTTCTTTTTTAGAAAGCACGGTTGTGTCTTTAAGCAATTCTTCCTGTTTCTGTTTGGTCATTCCTAAACCAGAATCTTCTACAATTAAATTACAATACCTATCATTTTTAGACTCTGAATAAACTTTTATAAAATCACCGTTCTCAGAAAACTTAATAGCATTATCTAATAAGTTTCTTAATATAATTTTTAATGATTCTTGATCTGCCCACACAATATCCTTTTTTAAAATGGTATTTTCAAAACGTATACCTTTTTCTTGCATTAAAGGCTTGTAATTATAAGCCATTTGTTCTATTATAAAATATAAGCGAATACTATCTATCTCAAAATAAGATTGTTTGGTTTGAAGCAATGCCCAATGTAAAAGGTTATCTAGTAAGTTATATGCTCCGTTTACAATAGCGCTGTTATTTTGTAACATACCATCTAATGCTTCAAGATTCTTTTCTTCAAGATTTTCCAATAATTTGCCATTGCTCACTTTTAAGGCATTAACAGAAGACCTTAAATCATGACTAACAATAGAGAAGAGCTTATCTTTTGTAGCGTTTAATTCGTCTAGTTTTTCTTTTTGTGAAACTATTAGTTTATTGGTTTTAATTTTCTCTTTGTAGAAATAAAATGTTAAACCAAGCAGTATTAATAGTGTTAATGCAGAATATAACAATCCATTCCGTTCCTTAATTTTAGCTCTATTTTCAACTTGTAATAAGTTAACTTCTTGTTGCTTTTGCTTTACAGCAAACTCTTTTTCAATCTGAGCAACTTCATATATTTTATTTTGATCATTTAAAGAATCTTTCCATTGCTCATATTCTTTTCTATACTTTAAGGCTTTTACATAATCTTTTCTATTTTCTTCAACAACTGCCATATTAATGGTTGTTATTCGTTTTGCTTCAAAATTTTTAATGCTTTTTGAAAGTTGATAAGCTTTTTCAAAATAAGGAATTGCTAAATCATCTTTATATTGTTCATAATACAAGTTAGCAATACTTCCATAAGCTGTAATCAAATTTAAAGTATCTTTTCGTTTTTCATTTACTTTTACATTCATTACCAAATAAGCCTCTGCTTTTTGGAATTCACCTAAATGGTTATAACACAACCCTAAATTTTGAAAAATCGAACTTTTACTCAAATAAGCATACTGACTGTCTTTCAATTTTGTTAATGGTTCTAAATAAGATATTGCATTTTTGAACTCATTCTTTTCCAATGCTATTACCCCTAAACGTTTTTTAACTAAAAAATAAAACTCAAATTCTGAAGAAATTAAATTGAACTCTTTTTGGGCTTGGTCAAATACTTTTTTTTGTTCAAAACCAAACCCTCTAAAATAATGAGCATAATTTAACATTATACTATCGTTAATCGAGGTATTGATATGTCTCATAGCATATACCAAAGTAGAATCCCATTTCTCTTCTAGGAAAAATGAAGCTGATTTATAAAAATTATTGTAAGATTTATAGTGAATAGCTGTGTTTTTAATTTCAACACTCAACAAATCTGTTTTACTATTTTCTTGAGAATTAAGAAAATTAACTGAAAGTATTAAAGCTAATAATATGCTAATTTTGATAACATTTTCTATATAAGAGTGCATGCTAGCAAATATAATTTAAAAAAATAACCATAAACACTTACGCTTATGGCTATTTATTTTTTAATCGAACAAAAATTTTTATTGTTCAACTGGGGTTACTGTCCCCCTAGAACCAATAGGATCTTCATCCCATAAAAAAGCTTTGATAGTTTGAATATTATTCTGCGTGTCTGGTATTTGAAAACTAAGCGTATATGTATACAGTGAATCTGGTATTTCTTCTTGATAATTATAATCTATATACACGTCTAATTGGCCATTGTTAATAGTGTTTCCTGTATAAATATCTAAACTATTTAAGTTATCCGCAGCATCTATATACACTGTAGCAGTTACAGTTATAATGCCATGGTTTAAAACAGCACTAACATTAGCTGGGGGAAGAGGTTGAATAGTTTTTTGCGTTGAAGGGTTTATTAAAGCCCCTTTTGTTACATGAACTGACGTTAAAAACGTTGTGTTTGGAGGTAAAACTCGTTGTAAAGTACTCATAATAAATTTGGTTTTAGGTAAATAATAAATTGGGGTGTAAATTACTCACACATAGATATATAAGAAATTTACATTACAAATAAACGTTTTTTTTAGCAATTCATCGATATAATTTCATAAAAATTCTTATTAGTTCTGTTTTAAAACACAAACTTAGAGAGCACTTTAGTTTCTAACAAATAAAGTTTGTTAACTAACAATAATAAAGCTCAGTTTTTTTCCTTAGATTTATTACTTTTACCGCAATTCAATAATAACTCCTTAAAACCACACTAATTATATGGGCTTTTTCGATTTCTTAACCGAAGAGATTGCAATAGACTTAGGTACTGCAAACACACTAATTATTCACAACGATAAAGTTGTTGTTGACTCCCCCTCTATTGTTGCAAGAGATAGAGTTACTGGTAAAATAACACATGTTGGTAAGGAGGCTAATTTAATGCAAGGTAAAACTCATGAGAATATAAAAACCATTCGTCCTTTAAAAGATGGTGTAATTGCAGACTTTGATGCTTCTGAACAAATGATTAGTATGTTTATTAAAAACATACCTGCTTTAAAAAAGAAGTTTTTTACTCCTGCACTTAGAATGGTAATTTGTATTCCTTCTGGTATTACTGAAGTAGAAATGCGAGCAGTAAAAGAAAGTGCTGAGCGAGTAAATGGCAAAGAGGTATACCTAATTCATGAACCAATGGCCGCAGCTATTGGTATTGGAGTTGATATCATGCAACCTAAAGGAAACATGGTGGTAGATATAGGTGGTGGTACCACAGAAATTGCTGTAATAGCGCTTGGTGGTATTGTTTGTGATAAATCGGTTAAAATTGCAGGCGATGTATTCACTAATGATATTGTATACTATATGCGTACGCAACATAACTTATATGTTGGTGAGCGTACTGCAGAAAAAATAAAGATTCAAATTGGTGCTGCCACAGAAGATTTAGAGTTACCACCGGAAGACATGAGCGTTCAAGGTCGTGACTTATTAACAGGGAAACCTAAACAGGTTTCTATTTCATACAGAGAAATAGCAAAAGCTTTAGATAAATCCATTTTACGTATTGAAGATGCGGTTATGGAAACATTATCTCAAACACCACCTGAATTAGCAGCCGATATTTACAATACAGGTATTTATTTAGCTGGTGGTGGTTCTATGCTACGAGGCTTAGACAAACGTTTATCTCAAAAAACAGATTTACCAGTTTATATTGCTGAAGATCCGTTACGTGCTGTTGTAAGAGGTACAGGGATTACTCTTAAAAATTTGCCTAAATACAAAAGTGTATTGATAAAATAGCGCTTAAAACATGCAACAGATTATAAATTTTATAATACGGAACAAAAACTTTCTGTTGTTCTTGTTGTTGTTTACTATTTCCATAATTTTTACTATTCAATCACATTCATATCACAAAAGTAAGTTTATAAATTCAGCTAATTTTTTAAGTGGTGGTGTTTACAATTCAGTAAATAACATTAGTAATTACTTAAGTCTAAAATCTCAAAACGAACTTCTTAAAGAAGAAAATAACCGATTAAGGTCATTACTTTTCAATAATAACATAAGTACAGATTCTACATTCTTAGATACGATTTCTTATGATAAGCAATATAAATTTTATACTGCTGAAGTTATTAAAAACAGTTATTCTAAAACTGATAATATCTTAACTATAAACAGAGGGAGAAACGATAGTATCAAACAAGATTTTGGGGTTATTACTTCTAGAGGTATCGTTGGTATTATTGACAAAACAAGTAATAGGTTTGCCACTGTAATTTCAATATTAAATACCACAAGTAGTATTAGTGCCGAACTAAAAAATTCTGGACATTATGGTTCTCTAAATTGGAATGGTGAAACCCCTGAAATAATACAACTAACAGATATTCCAATTAATGCCATTTTTCAACAAGGAGACACTATTGTAACCTCTGGGAAATCGTCTATTTTTCCAAAGAATATTAATATTGGTACTATTGAAGGTTTTAAAAAAGACGTAGCTGAAAACTATTATGAAATTAATGTAAAATTGTTTAATGACATGACTAACTTAGAACATGTTTACATTATTGAAAATATTGATAAGGCAGAAATTAACAGCTTAAATGAATAGTGTTTTAACTAAAAATATTATAAATTTTTTAGTACTTGTATTAGTACAGGTAGCTATATTCAATAACATTAACTTTTTAGGATATATTAATCCCTATGTATATGTTTTGTTTATTTTGTTTTTTCCTGTTAAAAATAACCGCTTACAAATTATTGGCGTTAGTTTTTTATTAGGATTAACCATAGATATGTTTTTAGATACTGGTGGAATTCATGCAGCAGCTAGTGTTTTTATTGCATACTTGAGACCTGCAATTTTAAAATCATCATTTGGTATGATGTATGAGCACCAAACGGTTAAATTTAATACTGTAGATTTTGGTTCTAAAATAACCTACATTATCATACTTGTTGCTGTACATCATTTAATTTTATTTAGTTTAGAAATATTTAGCATTTCTAAAATACTTTTAATACTTCAAAAAACGTTATTCTCTAGTATATTTACTATCTTATTAAGCGTTATAATTTCTATTATTTTCAGTAGTAAAACTAAATGAGACAATTTTTACTTTTTGGTTCAGTAGTTCTTGTTGGATTATTATTTATTTCTAGGCTTTTTTACTTACAAATTTATTCGTTTGACGGACAAAATTTGTTTGAAGATAATGCTATTAAACCTGTTTATGATTACCCTAAACGAGGATTTGTATATGATAGAAATGGAGAACTTCTAGTATCTAATCAGCCTTCATATGACGTAATGGTAATTCCTAGAGATGTAAAAGAATTTGATATTGAAGAATTTTGCAACTTATTAAAGGTTGACACCTCTTATTATAGTAAAAGGCTAAAACGAGCAAAAATATACTCCCCAAGATTACCTTCAGTATTTCTTTCTCATGTATCTAAGGAAGATTATGCTGTATTACAAGAAAAAATGCGAAAGTTTGAAGGTTTCTATATTCAGAAACGTTCATTACGTCTTTACCAAAGATCTATTGGCGCTAACGTACTAGGCGATATAGGCGAAGTAAATCAACGCACTTTAAAAAAGGAACCATATTACAAAATGGGAGACTTAAAAGGTAAGCAAGGTGTTGAAGCTTCTTATGAAAAAACCCTTAGAGGTGTAAAAGGTATAAAGTTTATTCAAAAAGACAGATTTAATAGAAATATAGGACCTTACAAAGAAGGTAAATTTGATACCCTACCCCAACAAGGTAAAGACATTCACATAACCATTGATGCTGATTTACAGGAATACGGTGAATTGCTAATGCAAAACAAACGCGGTGGTGTAATTGCCATTGAACCTTCTTCAGGTGAAATTTTAGCTATGGTAGCAGCCCCTACATATGATCCTAATCTTCTAGTAGGGAGAGAACGTTCCAAAAATTTCACCAAGTTGTATTATGACACTATATCTAAACCTCTTTTTAATAGAAGTTTGAAAGGTGAATACGAACCTGGATCTCCATTTAAACTTATGAATGCTTTAATTGGGTTACAAGAAGGCGTGTTAACTCCAGAAGAGAGAGTTACATGTTATGCGGGTTACAAATACGGTAATAGATTTATGAAATGCCATTGTTATAGAGGCAGAAGAAATAATATGATATCTGGCATACAAGAATCGTGCAACGCTTATTTTGCAACTGCTTACAGAAAAATTTTGGATAAAAACGGTAATGCCTCCGAAGGCGTTAACACTTGGAGCAAGCATGCAAAAAGTTTTGGTTTAGGAGCGTATTTAAATAATGATTTATTTGTTGGAGCTAAAGGTAGAATACCAAATAGAAATTATTACAAACATCTATATCCAAAAACGTTTTATTCAACCTATACTATTTCAAATGCTATAGGTCAAGGTGAAGTTTCTACAACACCTATTCAATTAGCAAATATGGCTGCAGCCATTGCTAATAGAGGTTATTACTTTACACCTCATATTATAAAATCTGTTGAAGACGATACCATTCCTAAGCGTTTTACAGAACGTAAATACACAACAATTGATAAAGAACATTTTGAACCTGTAATTGAAGGTATGTTTCAGGTGTATAAACGAGGTACCGCTAAATCATTACAAGTAAAAGATATTGACATCTGTGGAAAAACAGGAACAGTTGAAAATTTTGCAATAATAGACAGTATAAGAACACAACTAACTGATCACTCTATTTTTGTCGCCTTTGCTCCAAAAGACAATCCTAAAATTGCTTTGGCTGTTTTTGTTGAAAATGGTTATTGGGGGAGTAGATTTGCTGGTAAAGTAGCAAGTTTAATGATTGAAAAACACATTAAAGGTTATACTACCAGAAAAGATTTAGAAGATTGGCTATTAAGACATACGCTAGAAGATGAATATGCAAAACCATACTCCGGAGAACCCTTTAGAATAAATGGTCAAACTAGATTCCAATTGGTAGACGAACAAGAATACAAACGCTTAAGAAAGCATTTAAGACGTATTGAAAAAGAAAATTAATGCTTAGAGAAAATAATAGACATTTTAAATTTGATTGGATAACCATCATCTTATTTCTTTTAATAGTTGCTTTTGGTTATTTAAACATCTTGTCGGCTTCTCACTCTAGTGAAATTATTAACTATTTTGATATTTCAGAACCATATGGCAAACAACTGGTTTTTATACTACTAACTTTTGTAATTATCATTTTGCTTTTAGGCATCGATGCTAAGTTTTATGAACGGTTTTCTAGTGTTATCTTTATAGTATCTATGGTATCACTTGTTGGTTTATTCCTTTTTGGAAAAAATGTAAACGGGGCTACTTCCTGGTATGCTATAGGAGGAATGACGTTACAACCAAGTGAGTTTGCAAAAGCAGCAACTGCCCTAGCAGTAGCTAAATATATAAGCGACTTAAATACCGATATAAATCGTTTAAAAGATCAGCTTAGAATTTTCGCAATTATTGTAACACCTGCTCTTCTAGTTTTATTACAAAATGATACAGGTAGTACCATTGTATATGGCGCTTTTTTCTTTGTACTATATAGAGAAGGCTTACCTAAATACTATTTAATTATTGGTATTTCTATGCTGATTATTGCTATTGGTGCGTTAAAATTAGGACCTATAATCACCTCCATATTTGCAGGAGTTCTAATCATAGCATATCGATTAAAAAACAAGAAGAAGATAACTATACTGCAATCTATTTTTCTCATCATTCTATCTGTAGGATTGTCATTTGGCATTAAGTTTTTCTATGAATACGTATTAAAACCTCATCAACAGGACAGAATTAGTTTATGGCTTAGGTTAGAAAAAGATCCAGTAAAGTTAGAACAAATGAAAAAAACATTTGCCTATAATTTAAATGAATCTGAAAAAGCCATTGGTTCTGGTGGTTTTACAGGTAAAGGCTTTATGGAAGGTACAAGAACCACAGGGAAATTTGTACCAGAACAACACACAGACTATATTTTTAGTACTGTAGGTGAAGAATGGGGCTTTTTAGGGTGTACTTTAGTGGTGATACTGTTTGTACTTTTATTACTTAGAATCTTGCATCTGGCTGAATTACAAAAATCTCAATTTAGTAGGATTTATGGTTACGGGGTAGCCTCTATAATTTTTATTCACTTCTTCATTAATATTGGTATGGTAATGGGGCTTATCCCAACTATTGGTATTCCTTTACCTATGTTTAGCTATGGTGGTTCTGGGCTATGGGCATTTACTATTTTAATTTTTATTTTTATTAAATTAGATTCTAACCGTATCAACGAATGGTAGGTCAATAAATTGACGTTTAATTATCTCACTCTTATGAAAAAACATCTTTTGTTAATTTTTGGACTTATTTCAATATTAGGGTGTTCTATTTCAAAAGGCAGTTTTTCTAAATCTGAATTTAAGCTAATAACAGCTGCAGATTCACTAACCCCAATGCGAGTTTACAAGATCACTAACAAAAATGATTCTTTGCTTCTTAGAACAAAAAGCACTTATATAAAACCAGATTCCAATAATGCTATTCAGCAAAAATTTGTAAAGCGACTATATACCACTGTTAGAGACAGTATGTCCATGGGAGTTGGTATAGCTGCTCCGCAAGTTGGTGTTTTAAAAAACATTATTTGGGTGCAACGTTTTGATAAAGAAAACTTTCCGTTTGAAGTATATTTCAACCCAAAAATCACTGAATACTCAAATAAAAAGCAAAAAGTAAGAGAAGGCTGTTTATCTATACCCAATAGAACAGATACTTTAAATTCAAGATCTCAGATTATTAAAATTGAATACGATGCTTCAAATGCTGAACACAAAACTGAAACTATTGAAGGTTTTACAGCAGTAATTTTTCAACATGAAATAGATCATCTAAATGGTATTTTATATCTAGACCATCTTAAAAAAGAAATGAAAGATGCAGGAAATAAAAATAATTAAAGCATCAGACACTTTAGATATTAGGCACAAAGTCATGTGGCCTAACAAACCTAAATCTTACGTAAAACTACCTAATGATGCTAATGGCAATCATTTTGGTTTATTCATAAATAAAAAATTAATATCTGTTATCTCATTATTTACTCAGAACGGTTCTATTCAGTTTAGAAAATTTGCTACTTTAAATGAATACCAAGGCAATGGGTATGGCTCTCAATTATTAACTTATATTATTGAGTATTCAAAAAAACAAAACACTCACAAAATATGGTGTAATGCCAGAATAGATAAAACTTCTTATTACCATAAATTTGGTTTAAAAGAAACCAATAGAACTTTTGAAAAAGGAGGCATCCAATATGTCATTATGGAATGTGTTTTTTAACTTTTTGCTTTTTTATATTTACAATCCAATTCAATATGAAAATTAATCCTTCCAAACCTAGAATCACTAGTAAAATGAATACTGAAGAAATACTAGATAAAATTGGAGAAAGATATTCGCCTCTATCCAAAGAATGCCAACAAGAACTCATTACTCATTTTAATATGCAAACAATAAACAAAGGAGAAGTTGTTGTTCGTGAAGGGCAATTTTCAAATAAAGCATTTTTAATTCTACAAGGCTGTTCCAGAGCTTACTATTTAAAAGATGGCAAAGACATATCTGATTGGTTTACATTTGAAAATGAATTTATGGCTCCTATTGTTAGCTTTTTTAGTAATGAACCTAGTCCTCATTATATTGAATTTATTGAAGACTCTATAGTCTGTGAGTTTTCAAAAGACACTGTAGATTATCTTTCTAATAAGTATCATGATTTTGAGCGGCTTATTAGTAAAATTGTTACCGAAACCATGCTTGGTCTTTGCGAAAGACTATATACAATCCAATTTAATAAAGCTGAAGAAAGGTATGAACACTTACTATCTATTTACCCTAATATAACCAATAGAATTCCACTTACACATATTGCTTCTTATTTAGGAATAACACTTGAAACTTTAAGTAGAATTAGAAACCCTAAAAAGCGAATTTGATTTATATCAAATGATAATTCTTCCATTTGAAAGACTTTTGTAAAAAGTATCATAATAATGGAAGAAAATAACAAACAATTAAAGTCTATTTGGGGGACATGGTGGGAATCTATAAGAAAATGGTTTTATCCTGCTTGGTTACTATATGAAACTTCAGTTCGTTTTTATGACTACGCACAATCAACTCATCATTATTTTATAGAAAAGCAAAGTTCTATTGCATCATACATTGGGGATATAGGTGCCCAAACTTTAGGTGTTTTTTGCAGTATTACCTCTTTTTCTATTTGTTTTATTTTTCTAACAGTTCCTACTTGTTTCATTCTCTATAAATTCTTCGAAATAGAAAACTTAACAGCTACTAATTTTGAAAGACGAATAAAACCTTTTTTCTAAAACAGATGAAAAACATACTCATTATAAACGGTCATCCAGACAAAGAAAGTTTCAATTTCGCACTTTCTGAGGCTTACAAAAAAAGTGCTAAACAATCTGGTGCTGAAGTAAAAGAAATCAATATTAGAGAACTAGATTTCAACCCAAACCTTCAATTTGGATATAGAAAACGTACTGAATTGGAACCTGACTTATTAGAAGCGCAAGAAAAATTAAAATGGGCGGATCATTTAGTTTGGGTATACCCAGTTTGGTGGGGTTCATTACCTGCCATTACTAAAGGGTTTATTGATCGTGTTTTTCTTCCAGGTTTTGCATTTCAAAAAAGAGAAAACTCAGTTTGGTGGGATAAATACTTTACAGGCAAAACAGCAAGATTAATTTGTACCATGGATCAACCAAGTTGGTATTATAAACTCGTTTACAAAAGTCCTAGTCATAACGCTATGAAAAAACTAACTATGAATTTTATTGGGGTGAAATCTGTAAAAATAACATCTATTGGTCCTTTAAGGCTTTCAAAAAAAGAATTTCGCGAAAGGTGGCTTAAAAAAGTTGAAAAATTGGCACAAAAAGATATTTAAACTTTTCTCGAGATTACATTCTCGCCGGTACATTTATACCTAAAACGCTAAACGCATTTTTGATAGTATTAGATACCGCTCTAGAAAGCTGAACTCTAAATATTTTCTCGTTTTCACTATCAGCTCCAAAAATCGATATGTTTTGAAAAAATGAATTATACAACTTTACCAAATCATAAGTATAATTAGCAATTAAAGCAGGACTATGTTGAGAGGCTGCATTTTGAATTGTCTCTGGGAATAATTGTAATTGTTTTAACAACTCCTTTTCTTTTATGTCTAATTCAACGGCAACATCTTTTTCTTCAATAGAAGCTTTTCTAAGAATAGCCTGTATTCTTGCATAAGTGTATTGTATAAAAGGACCTGTATTTCCTTGAAAATCGACTGATTCCTTAGGATCAAACAAAATACGTTTTTTAGGGTCTACCTTTAAGATATAATATTTTAAAGCTCCTAAACCTATGGTTTGATAAATACCTTCTTTCTCTTCTTCTGAATAACCATCTAATTTACCTAATTCTTGAGAAATATTTCTAGCTGTATCTGTCATTTCTACAATCAAATCATCTGCATCAACTACAGTCCCTTCTCTACTTTTCATTTTACCGCTAGGTAAATCTACCATACCATAGCTTAGATGATACAGATTTTTAGCCCAATCAAAACCAAGCTTTTTTAAAATTAAAAACAATACTTGAAAATGATAATCTTGTTCATTACCCACTGTATATACCATACCGCCAACATCTGGAAAATCTTTGATACGTTGTATGGCAGTACCTATATCTTGAGTCATGTAAACAGCAGTACCATCAGCACGCTGTACAATCTTTTTATCTAAACCTTCATGTGTTAAATCACACCAAACAGAACCATCTTCTTCTTTATGGAAAACTCCAGATTTTAAACCCTCTGCAACAAATTCTTTTCCTAATAAATAAGTATCACTTTCGTAATATAGAGTATCAAAATCTACACCCAGATTTCTATAGGTTTCGTTAAAACCATTGTACACCCAACCATTCATGGTTTTCCAAAGTGCTACAGTGTCTTCATCACCAGACTCCCATTGTCGAAGCATTTCTTGGGCTTCTAATAAGATAGGTGCATTCTTTTTAGCTTCTTCTTCTGTTTGCCCTTCTTCAACTAAAACTTGAATTTCCTTTTTATATTCTTGGTCAAACTTTACATAATAATTACCTACTAATTTATCACCTTTTAAACCAGTACTTTCAGGGGTTTCTTCATTACCAAAACGTTTCCAAGCCAACATACTTTTACAAATATGTATACCTCTATCATTAATAATTTGAGTTTTATAAATCTTCTTTCCACTAGCTTTTAAAATTTCGGAAACGCTATAACCTAATAAATTATTTCTAATGTGTCCTAAATGTAATGGCTTATTGGTATTAGGTGATGAATACTCTACCATTACTGCTTTCTCATTAGAACTAGAAGACACAAAACCATAGTTTTCATCGCCTTTTATTCCATTGAAAAAATTGATGTAATAAGAATCACTAATTTCAATATTTAAAAATCCTTTTACAACGTTAAACGCCTTAACATCAGAAACATTTTCAACTAAATAATCACCTATAGTTTCACCAATTTGCACTGGATTACCTTTTACAAATCTTAACAACGGAAATACAACTATTGTGATATCTCCTGCAAATTCTTTTCTTGTTGCCTGAAATTCTACAGATTCAATCTCTACATTAAAAGATGCTAAAACAGCTTGTTTAACTTGATTTGATAAGGTTTCTTGAAGACTCATTAACTCTTGTTATTTTAGGAGGCAAAGATAAAACATTTATTAAGCTCATTCATAAAAATAAATTCAAAAGAATTAGCGTTAATTTTATAACTAAAAATGTCAAAACATTAACAAAACAAGCATTTAATAAAAAACCTTAAAGCCCTAGAAAAAAGTTGCATTTCATCGATGAAAGTGTTTTTTTTCCGACTTTTTTGCCGTTTGTCTATTCATCGGTTTTTGGCCTAATTTTTGGAGTTCATTTCATCTAATTTTTTGGTATTAAAACTTATAAATTAGAATTTGAAATGTCTTTTTTCAAATTTTGTTTTGTAAAGCTATTATGACCAGATTTTTTCTGGAAACATTAAAAATACTGACAAACCATTACAGCTAAATAAAGTAAGTTTACTTTTCCCTCAAAATAAGACTTCTTTTATTGTGTAGTTTTATTGTATTGTATATAATTATTATGAGGAGAATAATTACTTTAATTATGTTTTTATCAGTGTATATTGGTTTAGCACAAACCAATGACATTGATAGTCTCATCATAGAATTAGCTTACCAAAAACAAGATTCCCTAAAAGTAGACACTTCTTTAAAACTTATAACAGCACTTTACAATGCTAAAGAGTATGACAGAGCTTTAAAACACATCATCCAAAGCGAAAAACTGTCCAGTAAAATTAATTACAATAAGGGTATTGCTGAAATCACTTATTTTAAAGCTTTAATCTACGCTAAGAAAGATGATTATATCAATGCTTTAAGCGATTATAATAGAGCTAAAGAACTATATGATAATTTAAAAGATACGCTTAGTGTTGCTAGAGTTAATAATAGTATAGGTCTTATTGAAATAAAAAGAGGTAACTACTCTAAAGGTTTACAATATTCTTTAGCATCTATTAAAGAATTAGAAAGACAAAATTTATCTCAGGATTTAAACTTAGCTTACAGCAATTTAGCAAAGGCCTTTTTTAATATTGAAGCCAATGATAAGGCTATTGAATATTTTGAAAATGCTCTAAACATTCAAGAAGAACTTTCAGATACTAATGGTATTAACACTTCGAACAGTTATTTAGGAGACTTATATTCTTTAAAAACCGAACATAGAAAAGCTATTAGCTATTATGAAAAAGTGTTAGCTAATGTTAAAACAGATTCTGTTAAAGCTAGAATTTATCCAAAGTTAGGAGCCGAGTATTTATTGTTTAAAAATTATGAAAAAGCTACAAGGTACTTAGTTAGAGGTTACAATATTACAAGAAGACAAAAAGACAAAACAAATTATTTAAATGTATTAAATAGTCTTGGTGATCTTAACATTCAAAAAGACAGACTAAAAGTTGCTGAAAAACAATTATTAGAAGCAGGTAAACTCGCCAGAAAATTAGATAATGATAATGAGTTGTTAAGAAACTATGGTCTTAAAAAATCTTTAGATTCTATAAAAAAGAAATTTGATAGAGCTTTTGTCTGGCAACGTGAGTATTACAACTTAAAAAGTAAGATTGATAAGGAAAAAGCAAAAACTAAGGTAATTAATGGTAACATTAATACAGAACTAACTTCTGAAGTTGATAATACTGAAAAATCCGAAAACTCTATCAATCATTTTAGGCCTAGACTTAAAAAAACAACGCCTCAAGATTCAGATAAGTTAAATAGATTTAAACTTATCTTTTATGGTTTATTAGCGGCACTGGCTATTGTATCTACTTTTTTAGTATTAATTTACTTAAAAAGAAATAACAATATTAAGTATACTCAAGAATTAGAAGAAAAGAATATTAAAATAGAGTTACAAAATCAATCTTTTCAAGAACAAACTAAGCACCTTGAAAGTGTAAATAATGTAAAAGATAAATTATTTTCAATTGTATCTCATGATCTTAAAGATTCCCTATCTTCTATAAACGGATTTATAGAACTATTAAGAGATGGGTCTTTATCTAGAGAAGAGTTTGATAACCTTATTCCAGAATTAAGTGAGAATGCCAATAACGCATCTTTACTACTTTTTAATTTATTAAACTGGTCTAAATCTCAAATGCAATCTTTAGAACCAAAACCTAGTCTATTTGATATTCAAGAAGTTTTTGAAGACAAAATAAAACTAGTAGATCAACGTATAGAGAGTAAAGGTATTACTCTTGTAGATCACTCTTTAAGAGACTTTGCTTATGCAGATAGAAGTATGTTTGAAATTGTTATTCAAAACTTACTTGCTAACGCCATTAAATTCGCTAAAAAAGGAGATACTATTACTGTATCTAATCATATTAGTAATGGTAGCTGTATTGTTAGTATTGCAGATACTGGTGTAGGTATTTCAAAAGAAAATTTAGAAAAATTGTTCAAGAATACTTCTTTTACAACTATGGGTACTAGCAATGAAAAAGGTACAGGTTTAGGACTTTCTATTTGTAAAGAACTTGTAGAACTTAACCATGGTAAAATTTGGGTTGAAAGTACTTTAGGTTTAGGTAGTACATTCTACGTACAATTACCAAAATCTAGACCAAGCGATTCGTAAGCTTTCAAGCTTTTGGTAAAAATACCTCAGCCATCATACAACGTGCACTTCCCCCTCCACAAGCTTCAATAATATCTAACGAACTTGAAATGATAGCACAGTGCTTCTCAATTTGTTGTATTTGATTTTTTGTTAAACTATCATAGGATGCTTGGCTCATTACCAAAAACAGATCATTATTATCCCCTCTAACCTGTAACATATTTCCAGCAAAGTGATTTACTTGGGCTTCAGTAATAGTAATTATCTCTTTTCCACTTTCCTTAAGATGTTTTACAACATTTTTTCGTTCTTTTTTATCATCAATAGTATCTAAGCAAATAACTGCAAAAGTTTCAGCTATACACATCATAACGTTTGTATGATAAATAGCTTTTCTTTCTCCATTTACAGTTTGATTAGCAGTGAAAACTACTGGAGAATATTCAAAATCTTCACAAAATTCAATAAATAAACCTTCATCTGCCCTATCTGATAAAGCGCAATATGCTATTCTGTTAACTCTATCTAGTAATAAACTCCCTGTTCCTTCTAAAAATACGTCTTCTTCTTCGGCTGAAGTATAATCAACTATATCTTCAATTTTAAAACCTGCTTTTTCCAAAGTTTCAAGAACATCTTCTCTCCTTTCATATCTTCTATTTTCTGCAAACATTGGGTATAAGGCCACTGTTCCGTTTTGATGAAAAGAAATCCAGTTATTGGGAAAAATAGAGTCTGGTGTATCAAATTCTTCAGTATCAGAAACAACTATAACATTAATACCATAAGATCTTAATTTTTCAACGTAAATATCAAACTCCTCTTGTGCTTTTTTGTTAACAGTAGCTGGCAACAAACCGTCCATTACTTTCTGATAATAATTATTGACTGCTGTTTGCTCATTCATCCTAAAATTAACTGGACGAACCATTAATATAGTATTAGTTGTTTGTTTCATTTAATCTCTAATTAAAGGCATTGTAGTACATCTTAATAAGCCACCTTGCTTTCCTATTTCTGAATAAGGTACTTCTTCAACTATAAAGTTCTGGGCTCTTAACCATGTATTTAAACGTGTAAAGCTTTTTTCTGAAATAATAATATCTTCAGATATTGAAAACACATTGCAATTCATATCATACATCTCCTCTTTGTCAATTTCAAAAACATTCTCTATACCAAAGAAATTGACTAACCATTCATATTCACTTTCAACTAAAAATCCATTTTTGTGAATGATCGCTTTCTCTTTTCCTATTGGTTGAAAACAACAATCTAAATGCAATGCATTCTCCTTGGCATTAGTATTAGATTTTCTAAGCTCAAATGCCTTTACTTTTTTATCAGGAAATAACTCATTTATGGCATTTACAGCTTCAATATTAGTCCTTGCTGTAATAATATCTGGATAATCTTCGCCTGTATATGTACCAATAAAAATATAGTCATTCCAAGGCATTACATCACCGCCTTCAACATGGCATTCTTCAGGTAAAATAATGCGTTTATCTTCATCTATTTTATTCCAAACATATCTAATTGCCTCTATTTCCTTATCTCTATCTGGTAATATATTAGCTCTAATAATCTTATCATTAATAGTAAAAGCTATATCTCTCGAAAATATTTGATTACATTTTTTTAATACATCTGGTCTGTAAACTGTAACCCCATATTTCTCAAGAATTTTTGCTACAGATTGCATTTCTAAAATCATATCGTCCTCTTTAGGGTATGTCCCTGCCAAAACATGCTCAACGCTTTTAGGATCATAACAATCTTCTGCTTTTGGTGTTCCTCCAAAACTTTCGGCAGTTCCTAAAATAACCGCTCTTAATCTAGACGTTTCATTCTGAATATTTAATTTCACACGCTTCAATTTTAAAGCCCCAAAGCTAGTAATAAAAAAACAATATTTTAATAATTCTTAAAAACAACGTGTAAAAAAAAGAAAAGCTTCATGGAAAAACCACAAAGCTTAACAATTATTTAAAAAACACTTAAATATTATCTCTCTGAGATAGATTTGAAACTTCTTTCAGTTTCACCAATATATAATTGTCTTGGTCTACCTATTGGTTCTTTGCGCAAACGCATTTCTCTCCATTGAGCTATCCAACCTGGTAAACGCCCTAATGCAAACATTACTGTAAACATTTCAACAGGAATACCCATTGCTCTGTATATAATTCCAGAATAAAAATCTACGTTAGGATATAATTTTCTTTTTACAAAATACTCATCATTTAAAGCTTCTTGTTCTAATCCTTTAGCGATATCCAAAATAGGGTCAGTAACTCCTAAATCTGCTAAAACTTCATCTGCGGCTACTTTTATAATTCTTGCCCTTGGATCAAAGTTCTTATAAACTCTATGACCGAATCCCATTAAACGGAAAGGATCTGATTTATCTTTAGCCTTAGCCATGTACTTTTTAGTATCACCTCCATCTTCTTTAATAGCCTCAAGCATTTCTAAAACTGCTTGATTAGCACCACCATGTAATGGTCCCCAAAGGGCAGAAATACCAGCCGAAATAGAAGCAAATAATCCAGCATGAGAAGAACCAGTAATTCTAACAGTAGATGTAGAACAGTTTTGCTCATGATCTGCATGAAGAATTAATAATTTATCTAAAGCATTAACAAGAATAGGATTTTGAACATATTTATCTTCATTTGGTTGCTTAAACATCATTTTTAATATGTTCTCAACATACCCCAAAGAAGAATCTCCATAATATAATGGCAATCCTTTTTTCTTACGCATTGCCCACGCTACCAATATTGGAAGCTTTCCTAATAATCTAACGATAGCATTATACATGTCTTCTTCAGAATCTACATTAACAGATTCTGGATTAAAGGCCGTTAATGCACTTGTTAAAGAAGATAAAACTCCCATTGGATGTGCTGCTTTTGGAAAAGCATCAAGAATTTTCTTTACATCATCATCAACAACAGAATGCGCTTTTATATCTGAGTGAAACTTTTCTAATTGTTCACTTGTTGGTAATTCACCAAAAATTAATAGGTAAGCTACCTCAAGGAAATCCGCTTTTTCTGCTAATTCTTCAATAGAGTATCCTCTATATCTTAAAATACCTTTTTCACCATCTAAGAAAGTAATAGCACTTTCACAAGAACCAGTATTTTTATATCCTGAATCTAAAGTTATATAACCACCTGTAGCTCCTCTAAGGGTCTTAATATCTATTGCTACTTCTTTCTCTGTCCCTTCGATTAAAGGAAATTCATATTTTTTACCTTCTATTTCTAAGGTTGCGGTATTTGCCATATATTCTAGTAATTTTTTTGTTAAAGCGGAGCGCTAATTTACGAAATATAAAAGGATTTTTAAAGCCTTAATATTATTGGTTTAATAAATTTGGATATTGATAAAATTGATACCAAAAAAAAGCGATTATTAAAAAATAATCGCTTTTTATATATCAATAAATTAAGTATTATTACTTAATTTTAAATGCTTTTTCTTTAGGGAAATAAGCTACATCTGCTAATTCTTCTTCAATTCTTAATAACTGATTGTATTTAGCCATACGGTCACTACGAGATGCAGAACCTGTTTTAATTTGCCCGCAGTTTAAAGCTACTGCTAAATCTGCAATAGTGTTATCTTCTGTTTCACCAGACCTGTGTGACATTACAGACGTATATCCTGCATTTTTAGCCATATTAACAGCAGCAATTGTTTCTGTTAAAGAACCAATTTGGTTTACTTTAATTAAGATTGAATTTGCAATACCGTTTTCAATACCTCTAGATAAACGCTCTACGTTAGTTACAAATAAATCATCACCAACTAATTGAACTTTGTCTCCAATTTTTTCTGTTAAAGATTTCCATCCATCCCAGTCGTTTTCATCCATACCATCTTCTATAGAGATGATTGGGTATTTTTCACTTAATTCTGCTAAATAAGTAGCTTGCTCTTCAGACGTTCTTACTTGTCCTTTATCGCCCTCAAACTTAGTGTAATCATATTTACCATCTACATAGAACTCTGCAGAAGCACAGTCTAAAGCAATCATGATTTCATCACCAAATTTATAACCTGCATTTTCAACAGCTTTAGCTATAGTATCTAAAGCATCTTCTGTTCCTCCAGCTAAGTTAGGAGCAAAACCTCCTTCGTCACCTACAGCGGTGCTTAAATTTCTATCGTGTAATACTTTCTTTAAATGGTGAAAAATTTCAGTTCCCATTTGCATAGCATGTGTAAAAGTTTCAGCTTTTACAGGCATAATCATAAACTCTTGGAATGCAATTGGCGCATCACTATGTGAACCTCCATTGATGATGTTCATCATTGGAACAGGTAGTGTGTTAGCCGATACACCACCAATATAGCGGTATAATGGTAAACCTAATTCTGCAGCAGCAGCTTTAGCAACTGCTAAAGACACACCTAAAATAGCATTAGCTCCTAATTTAGATTTGTTTGGTGTACCATCTAAATCGATCATAATTTGATCGATTAAATTTTGTTCAAAAACTGAAACTCCTAAAAGTCCTTCTGCTATAACAGTGTTTACATTTTTAACAGCTTTTAAAACACCTTTCCCCATAAACTTATCACCTCCATCACGTAACTCTACTGCTTCGTGCTCTCCTGTTGATGCTCCCGATGGAACAGCTGCTCTTCCTAAAACATTATTCTCTGTAACAACATCTACCTCTACAGTTGGATTTCCTCTAGAATCTAGAATCTGTCTAGCATGAATATTAATTATTGAACTCATAATTGGTTTATTTTACTTTAATTTTATACTTCAAATTTAATGTTAAATCTTCTTTTTTTTCAGATGTTTTCATATAAACTATGAAATTGACACCTATAACGTTTTAGTAAAATATAAGCCTTAAAAAAACTGAATTTTAAAAGGCCTATATATTAACTATTTACTTTTTTTAATATTCTCTACAAATTGATCGAATAAATAAGAGGAATCATGTGGTCCAGGACTTGCTTCTGGATGGTACTGTACAGAAAAAACGTTTTTGCTTTTCATGGCTAAACCAGCTACTGTATCATCATTTAAATGCAAATGTGTAATTTCTAAATCTGAATTTGCTTCAGCTTCTTCTCTATTTACTGCAAATCCATGGTTTTGAGAAGTAATTTCTCCCTTACCACTTTTAAGATTTTTTACTGGGTGATTAATACCTCTGTGTCCATTATGCATTTTAAAGGTAGAAACCCCATTTGCTATGGCTATTACTTGATGCCCTAAACAAATACCAAACAGTGGTAAATCTCTTTTTATAATTTCTTTTGCTACTTCTTGAGCTTCTTCTAATGGTTCAGGATCTCCAGGTCCGTTAGATAAGAAATACCCATCTGGATTGAAGGCTTCTAAATCTTCAAATTTTGAATTGTACGGGAATACTTTTATATAAACATCTCTTTCTGCTATATTTCTAAGAATGTTTTTCTTAATACCTATATCTAAAGCAGCAACTTTATATGTTGCATTTTCATTACCAAAATAATAAGGTTCTTTAGTTGATACTTTTGAAGCCAATTCTAAACCTGCCATGTTTGGCACTTCAGCTAATTGCTTTTTTAGGCCTTCAATATTATCAACTTCTGTACTAATTATAGCATTCATAGCTCCATGTTCTCTAATGTAGCTAACCAATGCTCTAGTGTCTACATCTGAAATTGCTAATAGATTATTCTTTTCTAAGAAATCTTCTAAAGACTCATCTGCAGCTACACGAGAATAATCATAGCTAAAATTTTTAACTATAAGTCCTGCTATTTTTATTGAATCTGATTCTACTTCATCTTCATTAGTACCATAATTACCAATGTGTGCATTTGTTGCTACCATTAACTGCCCAAAGTATGATGGGTCTGTAAATATTTCTTGGTAACCTGTCATACCTGTGTTAAAACACACTTCACCAAATGCTGTTCCTTGCTTGTTTCCTACTGCTTTTCCGTGAAAAATGGTGCCGTCAGCTAAAAGAACTACGGCATCTTGTTTTTTTTGATACTTCATTTATTTGCTATTATATTAAGCGTTAAGGATTGAGGTATTGTTGAAGCTCTCCCAATTTTTAATTGGGAAGCGACTACCGAAAGCCTGACCCTAAGGGTAACGCTCAAAAAAGTTTTACAAAAATTCAAAAAAAAAGGATAAACTAAAAATAGTTTATCCTTAATATATTAAATGCTTATTAACATTTATTCCTCTTCTTCGTTAGTTGCTGTTTCTACTACAGGAGCAGCAGCTGGTTTACTACCACCTCTTCTACTTCTTCTTGTAGTTTTCTTCTTAGGCTTATCTGCATTGTAAATTTCATTGTAATCTACAAGCTCTATCATAGCCATATCAGCGTTATCACCTAATCGGTTTCCTAACTTAATTATTCTTGTGTAACCCCCTGGTCTATCACCAACTTTTACAGCTACATCTCTAAATAATTCAGTTACTGCATCTTTCTGTCTTAATTTAGAAAAAACAAGACGTCTGTTATGTGTTGTATCTTCTTTAGATTTTGTAACTATTGGCTCAAAAAATTTCTTTAAAGCTTTTGCTTTAGCAACTGTTGTGTTAATACGTTTGTGTTCTATTAAAGAACAAGCCATATTAGCTAACATTGCTTTTCTGTGAGCTGTCTTTCGACCTAAATGGTTAATTTTTTTTCCGTGTCTCATGACATGTGTTTTAAACCTTTATCTTGCTACTACTCTATTCTCTATTGAGGAGCAAACTATAAAGGAGTTAATGATTAATTTACGATTTACAATTTCAGATTTACGATTTTAAAATTTTGACTGTTTGAATTCGTCAATCGAAAATCGACAATCTAAACTTGTTAATCTTTATCTAATTTATATTTACTTAAGTCCATACCGAAGTTTAACCCTTTAACGTTAACAAGCTCTTCAAGCTCAGTTAAAGATTTTTTACCAAAGTTACGGAACTTCATTAAGTCATTTTTATTGAAAGATACTAAGTCTCCTAAAGTATCTACTTCTGCAGCTTTTAAACAGTTAAGAGCACGAACAGATAAGTCCATATCTATTAACTTAGTTTTAAGTAACTGACGCATGTGTAATGATTCCTCATCATATGTTTCAGTTTGTGCAATTTCATCAGCTTCTAAAGTAATTCTCTCATCTGAGAATAACATAAAGTGGTGAATTAAAGTTTTAGCACCTTCTGTTAAAGCGTCTTGTGGTGTAATAGAACCATCTGTAATAATTTCAAAAACTAATTTTTCATAATCAGTTTTTTGCTCTACACGATAGTTTTCAATACTATACTTAACGTTTTTTATTGGCGTATAAACAGAATCCGTAAAGATAGTTCCAACTGGTGCAGCAGCTTTTTTATTTTCTTCTGCAGGAACATATCCTCTACCTTTTTCTATTGTAATTTCCATATTAAGATTCACCTTAGGATCTAAATTACAGATTACTAACTCTGTATTTAATACTTGGAATCCTGAAATAAACTTCTGGAAATCACCAGCTGTTATTCTTTCTTGACCAGAAATAGAAATAGAAACAGACTCGTTATCAATATCATCTATCTGTCTTTTAAAACGTATTTGTTTTAAATTAAGAATGATTTCTGTAACATCTTCAACCACACCCGCAATTGCAGAGAATTCATGGTCTACACCTTCTATTCTAACAGAAGTGATTGCAAAACCTTCTAATGAAGATAACAATACTCTTCTTAATGCATTACCAACAGTTAATCCATAACCAGGTTCTAAAGGACGAAATTCGAATTTCCCTTCAAAATCTGTTGAATCAATCATGATTACTTTGTCGGGCTTTTGAAAATTAAATACTGCCATATGTTTGTTTCTTCGTTTTAATTGTTATTTAGTTGCGCGGTTTATAAGTTTGAAGAAATACTTGCAAACCCTTTGGCTAAATACCAATGTGGTTAATTTATTATTTAGAGTATAATTCGACGATGAATTGCTCGTTGATGTTTTCTGGAATTTGAATTCTTGCAGGAACAGATACATAAGCTCCTTCTTTAGTATCACTATTCCAAGTAATCCACTCATAAACACTTGAAGAGTTAGCCAATGAATTTTGAATAACTTCTAATGATTTTGATTTTTCTCTTACAGCAATAACATCTCCTGCTTTTAATTGGTAAGAAGGAATGTTTACTAAGTTTCCGTTTACTGTAATGTGTCTGTGAGATACTAATTGTCTAGCACCACTTCTTGATGGAGAAATTCCCATACGGTACACAACATTATCTAATCTAGATTCACATAATTGTAAAAGAACTTCACCAGTAATTCCTTGTGCAGCTCTTGCCTTTTTAAATAAGCCTCTAAATTGACGCTCTAAGATACCGTAAGTATATTTTGCTTTTTGCTTTTCTGCTAATTGGATAGCATACTCAGATTTTTTTCCACGTCTTCTGTTGTTTCCGTGTTGACCTGGAGGGTAATTTCTTTTTTCAAAAGATTTATCTTCTCCAAAAATAGCTTCTCCAAATTTTCTAGCTATTTTAGTTTTAGGACCAGTATATCTTGCCATTTCTAATTGTTTTTAAGAGTAGTTATGAATTAAGGTCTTAATCTTATCCTTCGATAACTATTTTATCTCTTGTTGATACTTGTTATTTTAAATTTTAAAAGTCTGCAAATTTATGCAAAAAATTAATACCATCTGAGAAACAGATGATATTAATTTTTATTTATGATTTTTGATTTACGAAATACGATTTTTGAGTATCAATCTTAAATCGAAAATCTATAATCTTAATTATTTAAACTCTTCTACGTTTTGGAGGTCTACATCCGTTATGTGGTAATGGAGTTACATCAATAATTTCAGTTACTTCAATACCTGCATTATGAATAGAACGAATAGCAGATTCTCTACCATTTCCAGGACCTTTAACATATACCTTTACTTTTTTCAATCCTGCTTCTTGAGCTACTTTTGCAGCATCTTCAGCAGCTAATTGAGCAGCATAAGGTGTATTTTTCTTAGATCCTCTAAATCCCATCTTACCAGCAGATGACCAAGAAATTACGTCTCCTTTTTTATTGGTAAGTGAAATAATAATATTATTGAAAGAAGCAGTAACATGTGCCTCTCCAACAGAGTCAACAATAACTTTACGTTTTTTAGTACTTGTCTTTGCCATGATTTATTATGCTTTTTTCTTGTTAGCAACAGTTTTTCTTCTTCCTTTTCTAGTTCTAGAATTGTTCTTAGTACGTTGACCTCTTAATGGTAAACCAGCTCTGTGACGAATACCTCTTTGGCATCCTATATCCATTAAACGCTTAATGTTTAATTGAGTTTCAGATCGTAATTCACCTTCAATAGTATATGTTCCAATAGCTTCACGAATACCACTAATTTGATCATCATTCCAATCTTGAACTTTGATGTTCTCATCAACCTTAGCTGTTGCTAAAATTTCTTGTGCTCTACTTTTACCTACTCCGTAGATATAAGTCAAGGAAATTACTCCTCTTTTGTTTTTAGGTATGTCTACACCTGCAATTCTTGCCATATTGTTTTTAGTTTCTAGTAGTTAGCTTTTAGTTGTTAGAATCCTAAACATTTCTATTTCGAACAGATTCATCTAACGTCTAAAAAACTAATGACTCTTTTTTAACCTTGTCTTTGTTTAAACCTTGGATTCTTTTTGTTGATAACATAAAGTCTCCCTTTTCTACGCACTATTTTACAATCTGCGCTTCTCTTTTTAACTGATGCTCTTACTTTCATCTTTATTAGTTTTTTAAATTAACTCTTTGTAGCTTCGAGAACCTCAGCCACCAAGTTAATTTAGTATCTATAAGTTATACGAGCCTTAGTTAAATCATAAGGACTCATTTCTAATTTTACTTTATCTCCTGGTAATAATTTAATGTAATGCATACGCATTTTTCCAGAAATATGAGCTGTCACAATGTGACCATTTTCTAACTCTACACGAAACATAGCATTAGATAATGCTTCTATAATTGTTCCATCTTGCTCTATTGCTGCTTGTTTTGCCATAGTATATATATTAAGCGCTAGCCTTTCTATTTTTACCCGTTTTCATCAAGCCATCATAATGTCTATTTAACAAGTATGAATTAACTTGTTGTACAGTATCAATAGCAACTCCTACCATAATTAATAATGAAGTACCTCCAAAAAATAGTGCCCATCCTTGTTGTACATCCATAATCTTAACAATTATTGCTGGAAAAATTGCAATAAGCGCTAAGAAGATAGAACCTGGTAATGTTATTTGTGACATTATTTTATCTAAGTATTCAGCAGTCTCAGAGCCTGGACGAATTCCAGGAATAAATCCTCCACTACGTTTTAGATCATCGGCCATTTTATTGGTAGGTACTGTAATTGCTGTATAGAAATACGTAAATATTATAATTAATAGAGCAAATACTAAGTTATACCAGAAACCAAATATATCAGCAAAATTAGTTTGTAACCATGCTCCTGCAGTTGTTTCTTTCATAAATGAAGATCCACCAATTAAACCAGGTACAAACATAATTGCTTGAGCAAATATGATTGGCATTACTCCAGAAGCATTTAGCTTTAAAGGAATGTATTGTCTAGATCCTCCAGCTGCAGCTTTTTCATAGCCTCCAGTTGCAGTTCTTCTTGCATATTGAACAGCAATTTTTCTAACTGCCATTACCAGCATTATTGAAGCTAGTATAATAACGAACCATATTACTAATTCAAAAAGAATAAGCATTACGTTATTACCTTCCATTCTAGTAGCGGCATTTTGAATAAAAGATTGTGGTAACGTAGCAATAATACCTACCATAATCAATAATGAAATACCATTTCCAATACCTTTATCTGTAATTTTTTCACCTAACCACATAGCAAAGATACACCCTGTTACTAAGATACTTATAGATGAAAAATAGAATAAAGGCCCCGTACCTAATAAAAATGCACTTTGAGGAACTCCTAAACTTGGCAAACTTGCTAAATAAGCTGGTGATTGAAATAAACAAATTGCAATCGTTAACCAACGTGTAATTTGAGTTATTTTCTTTTGTCCACTAGCACCTTCCTTTTGAAGCTTTTGCAAATAAGGAATAGCAATACCCATTAATTGTACAACAATAGAAGCAGAAATGTATGGCATGATTCCTAAAGCAAATACCGAAGCTCTAGATAAAGCTCCTCCTGTAAAGGCACTAAGTATACCTAAGATTCCCGAATTAGTATTATCTGCTAAGTTTTGTAATTGCTCAGCATCTATACCAGGCAATGTAACTTGCGTACCAAAACGATAAACTAGTAGAAGTCCAAGAGTCACAATAATTCTGTTTCTCAGTTCTTCTATTTTCCAAACATTTTTAATTGATTCTATAAATTTCATACTTTTAATAAGGTCTTATTATAATGTTACAGCTTCTCCTCCAGCAGCTTCAATAGCAGCTTTTGCTGACGCAGTAAACTTATGTGCAGATACTTTTAATTTAGCTTTTAATTCTCCTCTACCTAAAATTTTAACTAGATCATTTTTTCCAGCTAATCTATTAGATAGAATTGCTTCTAAATCTACGGTGTCTTTAATTTTCTTATCATCAACCAATTGTTGTAGCGTATCTAAATTTACACCTTGATACTCAACGCGATTAATATTCTTAAAACCAAACTTTGGAACACGTCTTTGAAGTGGCATTTGACCACCTTCAAATCCTAATTTTTTAGAGTATCCAGAACGTGACTTAGCTCCTTTGTGACCACGTGTAGCAGTACCACCTTTACCAGAACCTTGTCCTCTACCAACTCTTTTTCCTTGGTTTTTTACTGAACCTTGTGCAGGTTTTAAATTACTTAAATCCATTTCAGTTTTATATTATTTAAGCTTCTTCTACAGAAACTAAATGTGAAACTTTAGCAACCATACCAAGAATATTTGGTGTAGCCTCGTGCTCTTTTACTTGTCCAATCCTTTTAAGACCTAAAGCTTCTAATGTTCTTTTTTGTCTTTGCGTACGATTGATAGCGCTTTTAACCTTTGTTACTTTAATTTTTCCCATCATTGATAGTTATTAAGCGTTAAAAACTTTCTCAAGTGAAATACCTCTATCTTTTGCAATGGTGTTTGCATCTCTTAACTGTAATAAAGCATCAAATGTAGCTTTTACAACGTTGTGAGGGTTAGAAGATCCTTGAGATTTTGATAATACATCATGAATACCAACTGCTTCAAGAACAGTTCTTACCGCACCACCTGCAATTACACCAGTACCTGGAGCAGCTGGAATAATATTTACTCTAGCTCCACCATATTTCCCTTTTTGCTCATGTGGTAATGTTCCTTTTCTAATAGGAATACGAACAAGGTTTTTCTTTGCATCTTCTACTGCTTTTGCAATTGCACTAGCAACATCTTTAGACTTACCTAAACCTTGGCCAACAACTCCTGCTTCATCACCAACAACAACTATTGCTGAGAATCCAAAAGCTCTACCACCTTTAGTTACTTTTGTAACTCTTTGCACACCAACTAAACGATCTTTAAGATCTAATCCACCTGGTTTTACTAATTCTGCGCTTTTATAATTTTGATACATAATTTCTTAAAATTTTAATCCAGCTTCTCTAGCACCTTCAGCTAATGATTTAACTCTACCGTGATATAAATATCCACCTCTATCAAAAGCGATAGTTTCTACTCCAGCTTTTAAAGCTTTTTCAGCAACAGCCTTACCTACTAACTTAGCAGCTTCAGTCTTGTTTGCTTTTGCAGAATCAATATCTTTATCTCTAGAAGATGCAGCGCTTATAGTTTTACCAGAAACGTCATCTATAATTTGAGCGTAAATTTCTTTATTACTTCTAAAAACAGTTAATCTTGGTCTAGCTTCTGTACCAGAAACAACCTTACGGATTCTGTTTTTTATTCTCTGTCTTCTTTGTTCTTTTGTCAATGCCATAACTTACTTATTAAGCTGATTTACCTGCTTTTCTTCTAATTTCTTCACCAACAAACTTGATACCTTTACCTTTATAAGGTTCTGGTTTTCTGAAACCACGAATCTTTGCAGCTACTTGACCTACAAGTTGTTTATCATGAGAAGTTAACTTTACTATAGGGTTCTTACCTTTTTCACTAATAGTCTCTACCTTTACTTCTGGAGCAAGACTTAAAACTATATTATGAGAAAAACCTAAAGCTAAATCAAGTTTTTGACCTTGATTACTAGCTCTGTAACCTACTCCTACAAGTTCAAGTTCTTTAGTAAACCCTTTAGACACACCTTCAACCATATTGTTGATTAATGATCTGTAAAGACCATGCTTAGCTTTAAAAGATTTTAACTCTGAAGGTCTAGATACAACAACGTTTCCTTCTTCAACTTTAATATCTACAGCATCAAACTCTTGAGTTAATTCTCCTAATTTACCTTTAACTGTAATTATGTTATCTTTTACTTCAACAGTAACTCCTTCTGGAATTGCAACTGGATTATTTCCTACTCTACTCATTTCTTTCTGCCTTTAAAATTAGTAAACGTAACATAATACTTCTCCACCTACATTATCTCTTTTGGCTTGTTTACCTGTCATTACTCCATGTGAAGTAGAAACAATAGCAATACCAAGACCGTTAAGAATTCTAGGTAATTCTTTAGCACCAGCATACTTACGTAAACCTGGTTTACTTATTCTCTGAATCTTCTTGATTACAGGTTCTTTAGTTA
Organism: uncultured Flavobacteriaceae bacterium; assembly: GCA_947487895.1. Taxonomy (GTDB): domain Bacteria; phylum Bacteroidota; class Bacteroidia; order Flavobacteriales; family Flavobacteriaceae; genus Seonamhaeicola. The sequence goes on along the minus strand of CANKYF010000006.1, from coordinate 63,664 downwards.
CACTGTTATATTTAAGTGCAATCTTAATAGTACCTTGAGTAGTAGAATCATCAAACTTATAACTTAAAATATATCCTTGCTCGAATAATATTTTAGTCATGTCTTTCTTTAAATTAGATGCAGGAATCTCCACCACTCTGTGGTTAGCACGTACTGCATTTCTAATTCTTGTCAAAAAATCCGCAATTGGATCTGTGTACATAATTAATTGATTTGTTGATTTTGGTTTTCGATGTTGGTTACCGAACCTTAAATCTGATTATTTAAATAATATTACCAACTAGCTTTCTTTACTCCAGGAATAAGACCTTGATTAGCCATTTCTCTAAACGTTACACGAGAAATACCAAATTGTCTCATGTACCCTTTAGGTCTTCCTGTTAATTTACATCTATTATGCTTACGAATAGGGGATGCATTTTTAGGTAACTTTTGTAATGCTTCGTAATCTCCAGCTTCTTTTAAAGCTTTGCGTTTAGCTGCATACTTAGCTACTGTTTTAGCTCTTTTTACCTCACGGGCTTTCATTGATTCTTTAGCCATGTCTTAATTCTTTTTAAAAGGTAACCCTAGTTCAGTTAATAATGATTTTGCTTCTTTATCTGTTGGAGCAGAAGTTACAAATGTAATATCCATACCAGAAATTTTATTCACTTTGTCAATATTTATTTCTGGAAAGATAATTTGCTCGGTAACACCTAAGTTGTAATTACCTCTTCCGTCAAAACCTGTAGCCTTAATTCCATTAAAATCTCTTACACGTGGTAAGGCAGATGTAACTAATCTATCTAAGAACTCATACATTCTTTCTCCACGTAAAGTAACTTTAGCCCCAATTGGCATTCCTTTACGTAATTTAAAAGATGCAACGTCTTTTTTAGATATTGTTGATATAGCTTTTTGTCCAGATATAGTAGTTAACTCCTCTAATGCGTAGTCAATTAACTTTTTGTCTGCAACAGCTGCTCCTACACCTTTAGATATTACTATCTTTTCAAGTTTAGGAACTTGCATTACATTATTATATCCAAATTCTTCTGTAAGAGCTGCAATTACCCTGCTTTTATACTCTTCTTTTAGTCTTGGTGAATATGCCATAACTATATTACTTCATTAGATTTTACTGAAAATCTCACTTTCTTATCGCCTTCTACTCTATAACCTACTCTTGTTGTTTCTCCGTTTGAAGTTAACAATGATAAGTTAGAGATGTGAATTGGCGCTTCTTTTTCTACAATACCACCTTGAGGATTTTGTGCACTTGGTTTAGTATGTTTCTTAACCATATTTACACCTTCAACGATGGCTTTGTTATTATCTATAAATACCTTCTGTACTTTACCTTCAGATCCTTTATGATCTCCAGCTATTACTTTTACGGTATCTCCTGATTTAATTTTAAGCTTTGTCATCTTAAATAATGTATTAAAGCACCTCTGGTGCTAATGATACAATCTTCATGAATTGTTTATCACGAAGTTCTCTTGCAACAGGACCAAATACACGCGTACCTCTCATTTCTCCTTGCGGATTTAATAATACACATGCGTTGTCATCAAATCTAATATAAGATCCATCTGGTCTTCTTACTTCCTTTACAGTACGTACAACAACCGCAGTAGAAACTGCTTTCTTTTTTACGTTTCCATTAGGAGTAGCATCTTTTACAGATACAACTACTTTGTCTCCAACAGAAGCATATCTTCTTTTTGTACCACCTAAAACACGAATTACTAAAACTTCTTTAGCTCCGGTGTTATCTGCTACCTTTAATCTTGATTCTTGTTGTACCATAATTACTTAGCTCTTTCAATTATTTCAACTAATCTCCAACACTTAGATTTACTTAAAGGTCTTGTTTCCATGATCCTTACTGTATCTCCTTCGTTGCAGTCGTTTTTTTCATCGTGTGCAACGTACTTCTTCGTTTTTAAAACGAATTTTCCATACATAGGGTGTTTTACTTTTTTCACTTCAGAAACCACAATAGATTTCTGCATTTTGTTACTTGTAACAACTCCTATACGTTCTTTTCTTAAATTTCTTGTTTCCATCTTTCAGCAGAATTATTGTAAGTCTCTTTTAGTTAACTCTGTAGCAATTCTAGCTACTGCTCTTCTTACAGAACGTAACTGAATTGGATTATCTAAAGGAGATATTGCATGAGCCAATTTTAGGTCTGAATAACTTTTTTTAGTCTCACCAAGTTTCTCTTGTAACTCAGCTGTAGATAATTCTTTAATTTCTGATTGTTTCATAATATCAAATAAATTATGCTTCGTAATCGCGAGCGATTAAAAACTTAGTTTTTACTGGCAACTTTTGGGCTGCTAAACGTAATGCTTCTTTAGCTATTTCTAAAGGCACACCACCAATTTCAAATAAAACGCGTCCTGGTTTAACCACAGCTACGTATAATTCTACACCACCTTTACCTTTACCCATACGTACTTCAAGAGGTTTCTTTGTAATAGGCTTGTCTGGAAAAATTTTAATCCAAAGTGACCCTTCTCTTTTCATGTAACGAGTAGCAGCAATACGAGCAGCTTCGATTTGACGAGCTGTAATAAACGTTGCATCTAATGCTTTTATACCAAAAGTACCGTTAGAAAGTTGATGTCCTCTGTTAGAGAGACCTTTCATACGTCCTTTTTGTTGTTTACGAAATTTTGTTCTTTTAGGCTGTAACATGTTTCTTTACTTTAAAAAATTACTTTCTACGACGAGGGTTTTTGTTTCCACGTCCGCCACCTTTTCCTTGCTTCTTAGATAATCCAACAAGCGGAGAAAGCTCTCTTTTACCATATACTTCACCTTTCATGATCCATACTTTAACACCTAACCTACCATAAGTAGTATGTGCTTCAACTAAAGCATAATCAATATCGGCTCTAAAAGTTGATAAAGGAATACGTCCTTCTTTATAATGCTCGCTACGTGCCATTTCAGCACCATTTAAACGACCACTAATTTGAATTTTGATTCCTTCAGCGTTCATACGCATAGTAGCAGCAATAGCCATTTTGATTGCACGACGGTAAGAAATTCTATTTTCTATTTGTCTTGCAATACTTGACGCTACTAAAAACGCATCTAGTTCAGGTCTTTTAATTTCAAAGATGTTAATCTGAACTTCTTTTCCTGTAATTTTCTTAAGCTCTTCTTTTAACTTGTCTACCTCTTGACCGCCTTTACCAATAATGATACCTGGGCGAGCCGTAGTGATAGTAACGGTTACAAGCTTTAAAGTTCTTTCAATAATTACTCTACTTACACTAGCTTTAGATAAACGCGCGTGAACGTATTTTCTAATCTTATCGTCTTCGGCAAGTTTATCACCATAATCGTTTCCTCCGTACCAGTTAGATTCCCATCCTCTGATAATTCCTAAGCGATTCCCGATTGGATTTGTCTTTTGTCCCATATCTCTATCTTAGCTTTGTGTGTTATTGTTAGAACCAACCACTAATGTTACGTGGTTAGAACGTTTTCTAATTCTGTGTGCACGACCTTGAGGTGCTGGACGCAATCTTTTTAACATTGATCCACCATCAACTCTAATTTCTTGCACGAATAATTCTGCTGACTCAACATCTGCATCTTCATTTTTAGATTGCCAGTTTGCAATTGCAGAAAGTAACAACTTCTCTAAACGATTAGAAGCTTCTTTTTGACTAAACTTTAAGATATTAAGTGCTTTCTCTACGCTTTCACCTCTTACTAAATCGGCTACTAAACGCATTTTTCTTGGTGATGTAGGACAATTATTAAGTTTTGCAAAAGCAATTTGCTTCTTTTGCTCCTTAATAGCGTCTGCCATTTGTTTTTTACGACTTCCCATAGCTTACTACTTTTTACCTTTATTTTTAGCACCTGCATGTCCACGGAATGAACGTGTTGGTGAAAATTCTCCTAATTTATGACCTACCATGTTTTCTGTAACATACACAGGAACAAATTGACGGCCATTGTGTACTGCTATAGTTTGTCCAACAAAATCTGGAGTAATCATACTTGCTCTTGACCAAGTTTTGATAACTGTTTTTTTGTTTGCTTCTACGTTTGCAGCAACTTTCTTTTCTAACTTATAATGAACGTAAGGTCCTTTTTTTAATGATCTTGCCATGTCTTATTTCTTTCTACGTTCTACAATATATTTATTACTAGCTTTAGTTTTAGAACGGGTTCTATAACCTTTAGCAGGTATACCGTTTCTTGAACGTGGGTGTCCTCCAGAAGATTTTCCTTCACCACCACCCATTGGGTGATCAACAGGATTCATTACTACTGGTCTAGTTCTTGGTCTTCTACCTAACCATCTTGTTCTACCAGCTTTACCAGATACTAACAATTGATGGTCTGAATTAGAAACAACCCCTATAGTAGCCATACAGTTTGCAAGAATTAATCTTGTTTCACCTGATGGTAATTTAATAGTAGCAAATTTACCATCTCTTGCCATTAACTGAGCAAAAGCACCAGCACTACGCGCCATTACAGCACCTTGACCTGGACGTAACTCTAAACAAGAAATAATAGTTCCTAATGGAATTTCACTTAATGGCATTGCATTTCCAATTTCTGGAGCAATACCTTCGTTACCAGATACTACATTTTGCCCAACTTGTAAACCATTTTGAGCAATGATGTATCTTTTCTCACCATCTTGATAATTCAATAAAGCAATAAAAGCTGATCTGTTTGGATCGTACTCAATTGTTTTAACCTCTGCTGGCACACCAGTTTTGTTACGTTTAAAATCAATGATACGATACTTTTTCTTATGACCACCACCTTTGTAGCGCATGGTCATTTTTCCTTGACTGTTTCTACCACCAGTACGTTTTTTCGGAGCTAATAAACTCTTCTCCGGCTTATCAGTAGTAATGGCGTCAAATCCATTTACTACTCTAAATCGCTGTCCTGGTGTGATTGGTTTTAATTTTCTTACTGACATTTTTGTCTAATTACATATTAGCGTATAAATCAATCATCTCACCATCCGCCAGTTGTACAATTGCCTTTTTAACAGCATTTGTTTTACCATGTTGAATTCCCGTTTTTGTATAACGAGTTCTTCTATCTGGACGGACATTTATAGTACGAACTTTTTCAACAGAAACACCGTAAGTTGCCTCAACAGCTTTTTTGATTTCCACCTTGTTCGCCTTTTTATTCACTGCGAAAGTATAGCAGTTTCTTAACTCGCTATCAGCAGTCGCTTTTTCTGTGATTATAGGTTTAATTAAGATACTCATCTGTTTCTTATTTACTTAAGTTAGATTCAATTCCTTCTAAAGCACTTTCTAAAAGTACTATTTGATTTGCGTTTAAAATCTTGTAAGTGCTTAATTCTGAGTTTATTACAACTTCAGAGCCTTTTAAATTACGCGATGACAAATATACATTATTATTTGCCCCACCCAACACGAATAAAGATTTTTTGTTTTCTAAGTCTAAAGCCTTTAAAACAGCAGTAAAGCTTTTAGTTTTAGGAGCATCAAAACTGAAGTCTTCTAATACCGTAATTGCTTTTTCATTTGCTTTAATAGTTAAAGCAGATTTACGTGCTAAACGCTTTAAATTCTTATTAAGTTTGAAACTGTAGTTTCTAGGTCTTGGACCAAACATACGTCCACCACCTTTAAAAACACCAGACTTAATACTACCAGCTCTTGCTGTACCAGTTCCTTTTTGCTTTTTAATCTTACGCGTACTTCCAGCAATCTCACTTCTTTCTTTAGATTTGTGAGTACCTTGTCTTTGGTTAGCTAAATACTGCTTAACATCTAAGTATACCGCATGATCGTTTGGCTCTATAGCAAACACATTTTTAGAAAGCTCCGCTTTTCTACCTGTGTCTTTTCCGTTAATATCTAAAACAGCTACTTTCATTACTTCTGAATAATTACATAAGCGTTTTTGTGACCAGGAACACATCCTTTAACAACAATTAAGTTCTTTTCTGGAACCACTTTTAACACTTTTAAGTTTTGTACTTTCACTTTTTCTCCACCCATTCTTCCGGCCATTTTCATGCCTTTGAATACTCTAGCAGGATAAGATGCTGCTCCAATAGAACCTGGCGCTCTTAAACGGTTATGTTGACCGTGAGTAGCTTGACCTACACCACCAAAACCATGACGTTTTACAACACCTTGAAAACCTTTTCCTTTTGATGTTCCAGAGATATCAACAAATTCTCCTTCGTTGAATAAATCTACATTGATAGCATCTCCTAATTTGTACTCCTCATCAAAACCTTTAAATTCCGCGACTTTGCGTTTAACAGAAGTACCTGCTTTCTTAGCATGACCTAAGTCTGCTTTAGTAGCACTTTTTTCTGTCGCGTCATCGAAACCTAATTGAACAGCTTCATAACCGTCAACTTCTTCAGTTCTGACTTGGGTAACGATACATGGTCCAGCTTCGATTACTGTACAAGGAATATTTTTCCCGTTTTCATCAAAGATGCTGGTCATACCGATTTTTTTTCCAATTAACCCAGACATAATTTAATTATTAATTTATTTGTTACTTATTTAAAAAATTTCAGGGACAAAATACGTTTCGTCCCTGAAATGTATTTTTCCGTTTTTCCCGCGACCGCATCGGTGGGACATTTTTATTCTGAATTTGTTTCAGTATCTTTTTATTAAGACACTTCGACTTCGCTCAGTGTTTGTTCAGCTTACAATTTTCAATAATGAAAATTGAGTTTCACTAAACCTTAATCTCTACTTCTACACCACTTGGTAACTCAAGCTTCATTAACGCATCAATTGTTTTTGATGACGAAGAGTAAATATCCAACAACCTCTTGTATGAACTTAATTGGAATTGCTCTCTTGATTTCTTGTTTACGTGTGGAGAACGTAATACAGTAAAAATCTTTTTATGAGTTGGTAAAGGAATTGGTCCTGTTACAACAGCTCCTGTACTTTTTACTGTTTTTACAATCTTATCAGCAGATTTATCTACTAAATTGTGATCGTAAGATTTTAGTTTTATTCTGATTTTTTGACTCATTTTCTTAGATTTTAAGCTTCAACTCCTTTAGCAGCTTTAATTACTTCTTCAGATATATTTGAAGGAGTTTCAGCATAGTGTGAAAATTCCATTGTAGATGTTGCTCTACCAGATGATAATGTACGTAACGATGTTACATAACCAAACATTTCTGACAATGGCACATTAGCCTTAACAACTTTAGACCCAGCTCTGTCACTCATGTCATTAACTTGACCACGACGTCTGTTCAAATCACCTACAATATCACCCATATTTTCTTCTGGAGTAAGCACTTCTAACTTCATGATAGGTTCCATAATAACAGCTTTTGCAGCTTTTGCAGCAGCTTTAAATCCTAATTTAGCAGCTAACTCGAACGATAACTGATCAGAATCTACATCATGATAAGAACCATCTGATAAAGTTACTTTCATAGCATCTACTTCATAACCTGCTAAAGGACCATTAATCATAGCCATTTTGAATCCTTTTTCAATTGAAGGAACAAATTCTTTAGGTACATTACCTCCTTTAATTGTTGATACAAACTCAAGACCTTGTTTACCTTCTTCAGCTGGCTCTAAAGTAAATACGATATCTGCGAATTTACCACGACCACCAGATTGTTTCTTATAAACCTCTCTATGTTCAGCACGTTGCGTAATAGCTTCTTTGTACTCTACTTGAGGTTGTCCTTGGTTAACTTCAACCTTAAACTCACGTTTTAAACGATCTACAATTACATCTAAGTGAAGCTCACCCATACCAGAGATAATAGTCTGTCCTGAGGCCTCATCTGAACGTACTGTAAACGTAGGATCTTCTTCAGCTAATTTAGCTAATCCAACTCCTAATTTATCAACGTCAGCTTTTGTTTTAGGCTCAACAGCAATACCAATTACTGGATCTGGAAAATCCATTGATTCTAAAACAATTGGTGCTTTTTCATCAGATAAAGTATCTCCTGTTTTAATAGACTTGAATCCTACAGCAGCTCCAATATCTCCAGCCTCAATAAAATCAATTGCATTTTGTTTGTTTGCATGCATTTGGTAAATACGTGAAATACGCTCTTTCTTTCCAGAACGGTTATTCAATACATATGAACCTGCATCTAAACGACCAGAATAAGCTCTAAAGAATGCTAAACGACCTACGAAAGGATCGGTTGCAATCTTAAATGCTAAAGCAGCAAATGGCTCTTTTACATCTGGTTTACGTAAAATATCTTCTCCAGAATCTGGATCAGTACCTACGATACCTTCTTTATCTGTTGGAGAAGGTAAGTAACGGCATACAGCATCTAATAAGAACTGCACCCCTTTATTTTTAAAAGCAGAACCACAAATCATTGGAATGATAGCCATATCCATTACAGCAGCTCTAAGTGCAGCATGCACTTCTTCTTCTGTAATTGAATCTTCATCTTCCATGAATTTTTCTAAAAGGTTCTCATCGTAAGTAGCAACTTCTTCTATTAAAAGTGCACGGTACTTACGAGCTTCTTCTTTCATATCTTCAGGAATATCGATAACATCGAAAGTAGCGCCTTGTGTTTCATCATGCCACACAATAGCTCTATTCTTTACAAGGTCAACAATACCTTTAAAGTCCATCTCATCACCAATGTTTAAAACAATAGGCACTGCGTTAGACTTTAACATATCCTTTACTTGCTGACAAACACCTAAAAAGTTAGATCCTTGACGGTCCATTTTATTAACGAAACCAATTCTAGGCACTTTATAGTTATCAGCCAATCTCCAGTTAGTCTCAGATTGTGGCTCAACACCATCAACTGCTGAGAATAAGAATACTAATCCGTCTAGTACACGTAAAGAACGATTTACTTCTACTGTAAAATCTACGTGACCTGGAGTATCAATTATATTAAAATGGTAACCTTTAGCATCTGCAGTTGGCTGACCATTTTCTGTTGGAAATTGCCATGTACAAGTTGTAGCTGCAGAAGTAATTGTAATACCTCTTTCTTGCTCTTGCTCCATCCAGTCCATTGTTGCAGCACCATCATGTACTTCACCAATTTTGTGAGACACTCCCGTATAATAAAGTATACGTTCTGTTGTTGTTGTTTTACCTGCATCAATGTGAGCAGCAATACCAATGTTTCTAGTATATTTTAAATCTCTAGCCATTTCTATTAAAATCTAAAGTGTGAGAATGCTTTGTTTGCTTCAGCCATTTTATGAGTATCAACTCTTTTCTTAACAGCAGCACCTTCCTCTTTGGCAGCAGCTAAAATTTCAGACGCTAATTTTTGAGCCATAGACTTCTCGTTTCTTTTACGAGCGTAACCTATTAACCATTTCATTGCTGTTGAAATCTTTCTATCTGGACGTATTTGCATTGGAATTTGAAAAGTAGCACCACCAACACGACGACTACGTACTTCTACGTGAGGCATCACATTTGATAAAGCATCTTTCCAAAGCTCTAAAGCAGTTTTTTCTTCATCTGTTTTTTTAGCATCTACAATATCAATTGCATCATAGAATACTTTGAATGCTACAGACTTCTTACCATCCCACATTAAGTTATTCACAAAACGTGTTACCAACTGATCGTTAAATCTTGGGTCTGGTAAAAGAGGTCTTTTTTTAGCTTGTCTTTTTCTCATGTCTTCTTGTTACAAAGTTTTAATTACTTCTTAGGGCGTTTAGCACCGTACTTAGATCTACGTTGCGTTCTACCTTGAACACCAGCGGTATCCAAAGCTCCACGAACGATATGATATCTAACACCTGGTAAATCTTTTACCCTTCCACCTCTAACCAATACTATCGAGTGCTCTTGTAGATTGTGTCCTTCACCGCCAATGTATGCATTTACCTCGTTCCCGTTTGTTAAACGAACCCTTGCCACCTTTCTCATTGCTGAGTTTGGTTTTTTAGGAGTTGTTGTGTAAACACGAGTACACACACCACGTCTTTGCGGACAAGAATCTAAAGCAGCCGATTTACTCTTCTTGGTTATTTTGGCTCTTCCTGTTCTTACTAATTGCGAAATTGTTGGCATATATAATTCTTATATAAATTTAAAATCCTCTTCTTAGAGGGCTGCAAAGGTAGAAATTAAAACGAACAATTCAAACCCTAATCCATTAATTTTCAGAAGAATTTAATTTTCATCTCTTCAAGGATATTATATATCTTTATTTTCCGTTAGATTTACATAAAAAAATCAGTAGTTTTTCTGTGCAAAAATCTTTTTTATTATTCCTATATATATATACTTTTTTTTCTTTAAAAGTTAACTGCCAAAATTTAAAACTTGAAATTCTAGGCAATACCCCTACTGAAACTAAAATTCTAGACTCTCTTATTTATAAAAAAGACCATATAGACTTCATATCTATAAAAACAGAAACTGATTCCATACAAAAGCAACTTTACTTTAAAGGTTATATTGAAAACAATATAATTGAACTAAAAAAAAATAACGATTCAGTATTTAAGGCTAAATATGCCTTAAAAAGAAAATTTGATCTAATACATATTTATTTTGATAAAACTCACATCACTGAATCTGTCTTAAATAAAATCTCACTAAAAACAACTGACGCATATCTTAAACTAAGATTCACAGAAATTGAAAACACCCTAAGATTCATAAATCAAGAAATTTCTAAAAACGGACGCCCGTTTTCAAAACTAAAACTTAGTAATATTGAAATAAAAGATAACAAAACACTATCTGCTAGATTAGATATTGATTCGTCTGAAGAAAAAAGGACTATTAACAATATAACAATTAAAGGATACGACAAATTCCCAAAGAGCTATCTTAAATACTTTTTAAAAATAAAACCAAACCAAACTTTCAACTTAACTAAAATAAAAAAGCAAACCGAGTTACTACAAAGTTTAAAATTTGCACAAGAAGTAAAACCTCCTGAAGTTTTATTTTCTAAAGATTCCACTACATTATATTTATACCTTAAAAAAGCGCAAAGCAATTCTTTTGATGGTTTTTTAGGTTTTGGAACTAATGAAGAAACAGGTAAAATTCAATTTGACGGTTATTTAAATTTAAACCTAACCAATAATCTAAATTTTGGTGAATCATTTAAGCTACTTTACAAGAGTGATGAAAATGACCAACAAACATTCCAAACAAACTTATCTTTACCTTATTTATTTAAGTCACCTATTGGTATTGATTTAGCTTTGAACATTTTCCGTAAAGACTCAACATTCTCCACAGTAAATCAATCCTTAAAACTTAATTACCAAATAAATTCAAAGCATAAAATCTATGCTGGTATCATCAAAGAAGAATCCAGTAATCTTTTAGAGCAGAATACTACAAGTTCAATTCTAGACTATACAAAAAACTTTTTGTCATTATCATACGAATACATATCACCCAACATAAACAACTTATTTCCAATTAAAACTTATTTCTATATTGAAAACAATTTAGGAAACAGAAAAGACACAAACGAAACGCAAAAACAAAACCTTATTAATCTCAATACATACAAAATCTTCAATCTAAACAACAGAAATAGTATCTTCATTAGGTTAAATGGCGGTTTTATAAATTCAGATTCTTATTTTGATAATGAGCTTTTGCGTTTTGGAGGCATCAATTCAATAAGAGGTTTTGAAGAAAACAGTTTATTTGCCTCTTTGTATGGAGTTATAAACTCAGAATACAGATTTCAACTTAATAACTCAATTTACTTACATTCTGTAATTGATGGGGCTTATTACGAGAATAAAACATTAAATCTTCAAGAAAAACTAATTAGCTATGGTTTCGGATTTGGTATTCTAACCAAATCTGGACTCTTTAAGCTTAACTATGCTAATGGTAAAAACGAAAACCTACCATTTAAGTTTTCAAATTCTAAAGTACACATTAGCTTAACTACAGTTTTTTAATAAAAATAGAACTAAACATCTCATATTGTTATACAAAATAGATGATTTTATTCTTTTTTTTATCTAAAATTTAAATTTTAACCATTAATTATTGTTTTATTAACTTTTTATTATGATTTTTGACGTTGACTAATTCAAATAATTATAAAATGAAAACAAAGTTTAGTGGAATTCTAACGCTAATACTAGCGTTTGTTGTGCAGATTTCGTTTGCGCAAGAAAAGACAATTTCTGGTACCGTTATTGATGAATCGGGTTTACCCTTACCAGGGACTACTGTCTTAGTTAAAGGTACTTCATCTGGTACTTCTTCAGATTTCGATGGTAAATACTCAATTAAGGCTAAACAAGGAGATATTCTTGTATTTAGTTTTGTTGGTTATACTGCTCAAGAAGCAACCATTGGTTCTTCAAGTATTGTTAATGTAACAATGTTAGAAGATGCTGCCGCTCTTGAAGAGGTAGTTGTTGTAGCTTATGGTACTCAAAAAAAGGAAGAAATCACAGGTTCTGTTACAACTTTAAAAACAGAACAATTAAGTGATATCCCTACAGCATCAGTTGTACAAGGACTAGTTGGACAAGTATCTGGTGTTCAAATCATCAACCAATCTGGTGCTCCAGGAGCTGATCCTACTGTTAGATTTAGAGGTATTGGTTCTATTAACTCATCTAGCGCTCCATTATATGTTGTAGATGGTGTTGTTTTTAATGGTAATCTAAACTCAATAAATCCTCAAGATATTGATTCAATGACTTTCCTTAAAGACGCATCTGCAAATGCGCTTTATGGTAGTAGAGGTGCTAATGGTGTGGTTATTATTACAACTAAAAAAGGTGGTTCTGAAAGATTAGAAGTTACCTTTGACACCAAAGTAGGTTTTAATGACAGAGCAGTACCAGAATACGATATTATATCTTCATCTGGACGATACTATGAAGCTGTATTTGATAGAACTAGACTTGATTTAATTAATAATGGACAATCTCCTGCAGATGCAGCTCAAGCTGCTGCTGCAACTATAGTTACTAACCCTAATTTCCCGCTTGGTTATAATAGTTATGATGTTCCTGAAGGACAAATAATTGATCCTCTTACTGGAAGAATTAATCCTAGCGCTAATTTACTATACCAAGATAGTTGGATAGATGAGTCTTACCTAACTGGTGTTAGACATGAAAATTATTTAAGCCTTCGCTTTAGAAATGAAAAATTAAGCACCTTTTTCTCTGTCGGACATTTAGATGATGAAGGTATTATAGTTAATTCTGGATTTGAACGTGTTACCGCAAGATTAAATACTGAATTTCAAGCTAAAGAATGGTTGAAATTTAGTGCTGGCCTAAATTACTCTAACACTGTAGCTGACAACCCTCTAGGAGGATTTACATCAGGTAACGTTAGTAATATTTCAGGATGGGCAAGAGGAACAGCTCCAATATATCCTGTTTACAGTAGAGATGCTAATGGTAACGTTATTCTTGATTCTAATGGAAATCGTTTATTTGATTTTGGCTTAGGAACAGGAGGTGCTGTTGGAACTAGACCTAGTTTTAAGTCTAATTCAAACCCTGTTGGAACAAGCCAGTTAGACGTTAATGACAATGTTTCAGATAATATTTCTGGTAGGTTTAGTGTTTCTACAAAATTTCTAAAAGATTTTGAGTTTACCTATAACGTATCTGCCGATTTAACACTTGCTAATATCACCAGATATGCTACTCCTGAAGGTGGGGATGCTTTCAATTTTAATGGAAGAATCACTACACGTTCCAATAGAGGTTTAACGATTGCTCATCAACAATTATTGAATTGGAATAAAGATTTAGGAAATCATAGTCTTTCAGTATTACTAGGACATGAAAGTAATGATTATAATTTTAGATTATTAGCAGGTCAAGTTACAGAAACTGTAATTACTGGGCTACCTGTTGTTAACAATGGTGCTAATATTCAATTCTTGACTGGTTATCAAAAGGATTATTCAGTTGAAGGTTATTTTTCGCGATTAACTTACGACTTTAGTGACAAATACTTCTTAAACGCCAGTTTTAGAAGAGATGGAACTTCTGTATTTAGCCCTGATAATAGATGGGGTAACTTTTATGGTTTAGGAGGTGCTTGGTCTGTGCATAAAGAAAACTTTTTTAATGTTCCTTGGGTTAATAATTTAAGACTTAAGGCTAGTTTTGGTCAACAAGGTAATGATGCTATCTTTTATGAAGATGACAGAAGAATTGTTGGAGATCAAGATCGTAGAAACTACTATGCTTATACAGATCAATTCGATATTATCAACGCTGGGGGTAATATACCTGGTATAACTTTTTTCCAATTAGGTAATCAAGACTTAGTTTGGGAAACTTCAACTAATATAAATGCAGGTTTAGAGTTTAGTTTATTTGATAATAGGTTATCTGTTAATGCTGAATATTTTGTTAGAGAAGTTGAAGACTTATTATTCTTTGAACCATTAGCACAAAGTGATGGTGTTGGAACAAAACCAGCTAATGTTGGGGATATGGAAAATAAAGGTATTGAAATTGAAATTGGAGGAGACATTATAAGAAATGACGATTTCCAATGGTCTCTAAATATCAATGCAACACATTACAAAAATGAAATTACTAGATTACCAGAAGAATTTATTGACGATGCTAATTTCCCGTTATTTAGATTAACAGAAGGTAGGTCAAGATTCGATTATTTCATTCGTGAATGGGCTGGTGTAGACCCGAGTAATGGTGATGGTTTATGGTTTACAGATGTTTTAGATACAAACGGTAATCCAACAGGTGAACGAGAAGTTACTAATGATCGTGTTAATGCTTCTGAGAATTTCGTTGGAAAATCTGCAATACCAGACGTTTACGGTGGTTTCTCTACCAATTTAACTTATAAAAACTTCTCTCTTAGTGTTGCTTTTGCATACCAGATAGGAGGATATGGCTATGATGGTGTTTACCAAAATTTATTAGGAACTACTTCAGCTGGTGACAATTTCCATAATGATGTTTTTAATTCATGGACACCAGAAAATAGAACAGCATTAATACCAAGATTAGATATCAATGATATTAATCAATCAGGTACATCTTCTTTTTTCTTGGTTGATGCCTCTTACCTAAATTTACAAAATGTAACACTAACATATAATTTTGATAGTAACTTGCTAGATCGCCTTGGAATAACGTCTGCTAAAATTTATGCTACTGGCAATAATTTACATTTATGGTCTAAAGCAAGACAAGGTTACGACCCAAGATTGAGCATTACTGGTAACGCCATAAATGAATTTGGTCTTGCTAGAACAACATCTCTTGGTTTAACACTTAATTTTTAAAAAATTATGAAAAAGTTTAAATATATATTTTTAATCACTATTACAGTCTTTCTTTATAATTGTGAAAAAGACTTTCTAGATACAGAACCTGCAGATTCAATTTCTACAGAGCAGGTAGCTGCTACGC
Source organism: uncultured Flavobacteriaceae bacterium (assembly GCA_947487895.1). Taxonomy (GTDB): domain Bacteria; phylum Bacteroidota; class Bacteroidia; order Flavobacteriales; family Flavobacteriaceae; genus Seonamhaeicola. Next base: position 48,275 of record CANKYF010000006.1, on the reverse strand, counting down.
CTGCTGCTAATCAAGCAATTCTAAGAGGTATTTATGCTAATCTAAGAACTAATGGCATAGGTCACCCTGCCAGAGTAGATGTTGATTATGGTCAAAAAGGAATCATGGCTATGGTAGATATGTTAGGGCAAGACATGGTACTGAATAATTTTAACTGGTATATATTCTTATACAATTACAATGGTAGACAACAAACTAGTAGCCGAACTAATATTGTATGGAATACTTATTATACAGCTATAGCAGATGCTAATAGTGTAATAAACGGTTTGCAAGATAAAGAAGACCGTGATGCCAGTGAAGATGCACTTTTAGGTCAAGCATTAGCCATAAAATCTTTCGCTTTATTTAATTTAGTGAGGTTTTATTCTGACACTTACATTGGTAATGAGAGCTCGCCTGGAGTTCCTATTCCTGATAGAATAGATTTTGATGGAAAAGGAAGAGGTACAGTTCAAGATGTTTACGATCAAATTATTCCTGATTTAGAATCGGCTAAAACATTATTAGCATCTTATACAAGAGCTAATAAGCAAGAAATTGACCAAAGTGTTGTTCAAGGCTTTTTAGCTAAAGTATACTTAGAAACTGGTAATTGGCAATTAGCTTCAGATAATGCTGCTGCAGCTAGATCTGGTTATACATTAATGCCTGGAGATCAATATGCTACTGATGGTTTTGATGACATAAACAATGTTGAGTGGATGTGGGGTGCAGATATTGATAACTTAACTTCCACTACATTTATTTCATTCTTTTCACATTTTGATAGTACTGCAGGTGGTTATGGTGGTATTGGTTTTGGATTTGGTTTCAAAATGATAGAAGCTAGGTTATATGATCAAATTCCTGATACAGATCTTAGAAAAGATGCTTGGATTGATCCTGTAGCTGGAAATCCAAATTTCCCAGCCAGTGCTGGTTATATAGGCTATGCAAATACTAAATTTATTGACGCTACAGGTTCGTTTGAAGGAGACTATTCATATATGAGATCAGCTGAAATGTATTTAATAGAAGCTGAAGCTAAAGCAAGGTTAAGTGATCCAACAGCAGCTGATGTATTATTTGAATTAGTAAGCAATAGAGACCCAGGTTACGTTAGGTCAACAAATACGGGGACAGATTTGATAGAAGAAGTTTATCTACAAAGAAGAATTGAATTATGGGGAGAAGGTGTTTCTTGGTTTGATTTAAAAAGATTGAAAAAACCATTAGATAGAACTGGAGCTGGCTCAAACCACAGAAGTTTTGGATTAGTTGACATTCCTGTTGGAGGCGATTTCTTTAAATTTCAAATCCCTCAAGGAGAGTTAAACTCTAATCCTAACATTGATGTTATTGATCAAAATCCTTAAACAAAAAAATTAAATTATGAAAAAAATATCTTTTATAATAATGGCTCTTTCATTTATTGCCTTCAATAGCTGTAGTGAAGAAGACACATTAAGCGATAATATATTTAATTACGTTACTTTTGGAGCATCAAGCTATGCTACTGGTGTTGATGTTAACGGCACAGCAACTGTAGAGGTTGAAGTCTTAACATCTCAATCTTCAGGTTCTGCTAGAACATTTAGTGTAAGTGTTGATCCAACTTCAACTGCAGCCGCAGGTTCTTATACAGTACCTTCAACAGTAACAGTGCCAGCTGGAAGTCAAGTAGGTATCTTACCTGTTGAACTTTCTGATGTAGATTTAGGAATAGGTATTAACTCACTTATTATAAATTTTATGGATGAAGAGGGCTTATTTGTAGGTGACGGTACCACTATTGATTACACCCAAAACTGTGAAGAAGTTAATTTAACATTAGATTTAGTTTTCCATGATGCTTGGCCTCAAGAGGCTTCTTGGGAGATACAAGATTCACTTGGAGGTGTTGTAGCTTCTGCAGCTGTTGGCACCTATGCTGGAATGACTTCAGCTACTGAAACAGTTACTATTTGTGGTGGTAGAGATTTTACTTTTATCTTAAATGACGATTTTAGTGATGGAGGCCATAGCTATACTTTAACTCTTAATGGTGTTGTAAAAGCTGAGGTAACTGCACCTTATAGTTATACAGATTCAATTAGTGTCGAGTTTGATACTAAATAAAATACAAGTATATACTCTTATAAAAAAACCACTTCATTAGAAGTGGTTTTTTTATACCTTTACCCCATGCAAAAGCAAACACAAGTATTTGGAATAAGAGCAATTATAGAAGCTATAAATGCAGGAGAAACTATTGATAAAGCATTTCTTCAAAAAGGTTTAAAAGGAGAGTTATTTACTGAACTTGAATCCTTAATTAGAAAAAATGGTATTAACAATTCTTATGTTCCAGTAGAAAAGCTAAATAGGCTTACTAATAAAAACCATCAAGGGGCCGTTGCTCAAATGTCTCCAATTGCTTTTCATGATATAGAAGAATTGGTTCTTTCTATAGTAGAATCAGGTAAAACACCTTTATTTTTACTCCTAGATCAATTGAGTGATGTAAGAAACTTTGGAGCTATAATTAGAACTGCCGAATGTACTGGTGTTAATGGCATTATAGTACAAAAAAAAGGAGGTGCTCCTGTAAATGGAGATACCATAAAAACTAGTGCTGGTGCTGTTTTTAAAATTCCAATTTGCAAAGTAGACCATATAAAAGACGCCGTTTTCTACATGCAGGCTTCTGGAATAAAAGTAATTGCTGCTACCGAAAAAACAAACAATACACTATATGATGTTTCATTTAAAGAACCATGTGCTATTATTATGGGGTCTGAAGATAGAGGCATTAACCCTTCAACACTTAAAGTGGTTGATGAGAAAGCTAAATTACCATTACTAGGTGATATTGAATCATTAAACGTATCTGTAGCTTGTGGTGCTTTTTTATACGAAGCTGTTAGGCAAAGATTTTAATTATTCGTTTTCTTCTTTGTAAGTATACCTTACTATAATTGAATCTTCTTCTGGCTCTATAGATTCAATAAAATTTCCATCTTCATCAAAGTGTTTTAGAAAGGGATCTTCATCTTCGTTGTAACTATCTTTTTCCCAGTCATATTTTTTTGGTTTAGCAATTTTATTTTTAAAAATAAATGCAAAAAGCACTCCAGTTATCAAACCAGCTAAATGACCTTCCCAAGACATACCTTGTTTTATCGGCATTACATACCAAACCATACTACCATAAAGAAATACCACTAAAAGCGATAGAGCAATTAACCTGTAATGCTTTGCAAAAATTCCTTTAAAAAATGTGAAACTCACTAATACATATATCAATCCGCTTGCTCCTATATGGTTTGATGGTCTACCAATACACCAGGTTATAAAACCAGAAAATAATATTCCCCAAAAAAGAACTTTCCATGCTATTGGTCTATAGAAATAAAAGAGAGCCATTGTTAATATGAAAAGAGGCATTGAGTTGTGATACAAATGCTCTATACTACCATGAATAAAAGGGCTTAAAAATATACCTCGTAACCCTTTTAGGGTTAAAGGATATACCCCGTATTTATTGAAATTAACATTGAACTGTGTCTCGAAAGACATTACAGACCATATAATTAAGACAAAAAAGATAGGATAGGCTATAACACCTATAGTAAATTGAAATTGTTTCCTATTACTCATAATTTTAAAGATAGCAAATAGTTATCCAAACTGGTTTTAAATGATAAAATGGCAGATTATTTGCGTACACTTCTTCTTCAGATAAACAGGGATTGAAGTGACCTCCTTTTCTTGTTGATAAAAATTCAATATGAAAAGATATAACAAAAAGCCCTATCCTAAATCTATTTAGGTCATGTCAAAACAAAAAAATAGATTAATTTTACGTTTATGAATGAGCCCTTAGCCGAAAGATTGCGTCCCAAAACATTGAAAGAGTATGTTAGCCAAAAACATTTGGTAGGAAATAATGGTGCCCTAACACAAAGTTTAAAGCAAGGACTAATTCCTTCCATGATTTTATGGGGCCCTCCCGGTACAGGAAAAACAACTTTAGCAAATATAATTGCTACTGAATCTGGTCGACCTTTTTATACTTTGAGTGCTATTAGTTCTGGTGTAAAAGATGTTAGAGATGTTATTGAAAAGGCAAAACAAAGTGGTGGCTTATTTACAACAAAAAATCCCGTATTGTTTATTGATGAGATTCATAGATTTAGTAAATCTCAACAAGATTCTTTATTACAAGCCGTTGAAAAAGGTTGGGTTACCTTGATTGGTGCCACTACAGAAAACCCTAGTTTTGAAGTTATTTCGGCATTGTTATCGCGCTGTCAAGTCTATATTTTAAATGCTTTTGATAAGGATGATTTAGAAACACTTCTAAAACGCGCTATTGAGAAAGATGAACTAATCTCTAAAAAAAACATATCACTTGAAGAAACAACTGCTCTATTGAGGCTTTCTGGAGGTGATGCCCGTAAACTTTTAAATATTTTTGAGCTTATTATTAGTTCTTTTGAAGAAGATAATATAGTTATTAATGACAATGTTGTTTTAGATAAAGTACAAAATAACACCGTTCGATATGATAAAACCGGCGAACAACATTATGACATTATTTCTGCGTTTATAAAATCTATTAGAGGTAGCGACCCTAACGGAGCCGTATATTGGCTAGCAAGAATGATTGAAGGCGGTGAAGATTTAAAATTCATTGCTCGAAGATTACTGATAGCTGCTAGTGAAGATATTGGAAATGCTAACCCTACAGCATTGGTTATTGCCAACAACGCATTTCAAGCAGTTTCAACTATTGGGTATCCTGAATCAAGAATCATTTTGAGTCAATGCGCTACTTATTTAGCTTGTTCGCCAAAAAGTAATGCTGCCTATACAGCTATAAATACAGCCCAACAAAAAGTAAGAGAAACGGGAGACTTAAGCGTTCCCTTAGAAATTAGAAATGCTCCAACAAAACTTATGAAAGAATTAGGGTATGGAGACAATTATAAATACGCTCATAATTATGAAAACAACTTTGCCAACCAAGAGTTTTTACCTAACGAGATAAAAAGCACCACATTTTACGAACCTGGTAACAATAGCAGAGAAAATGCCCAACGTGAATTTTTAAAACAACGTTGGAAAGGCAAGTACGGGTATTAAAATATGTTTAAACTAAAATTTAATATTCAAGACTTCAGATTTTAAACTGTCTCCTGAATAAAATTCAATGATCCATTTATCCTCCTTTTTATAAATAATAGCACTTTTATTTTCGACTAGAAAGACATCATTTAACCCTGTGTTTTTAATTTTGTATACCACTTTAGGTGAACTATCTACCAATTGAAAACCATTTGAAGTTTCTTGAGCATAAAGCACATTAGATGCTACAACCTTAGTTTCTTCTTTTTCCTTAATTTCAGGAACAATAACTTCTTGCGCTTTTATTACTTCTGTTTTTTCCTTTTTTAGGTTTTCAATTTCTTCTTTTAGGTCTTTAATCTCTTGAACAAACTTAGTATTGTTAGAGTTTTGATTGGTAGTTGTTGACGTTGAAATAGATGTTATTTGCGTATTAGGTTCATATGCATAATTTAATGCTTCTAAATGCTTAAATGTAGCTCTAACCGCTTCTACATATGCCGTTTCATATTCTTTTTCTCTACTCTCACCATAATTTGACACATAAACCAAACGATCATTACAATCTTTTAGCTCTATTTTCAATCTAGTTTTAAACATTTTAGATTCCTTCAACAAATCTGATTTTAGGCCTAAACATCTATTATTTGTTAAATCTTCAGGATAGTCTTCTCCTTCTGTTAATGCCGTAAATCCGTATTTATTGAATAAAAACTCCGCCAATTCGTTAATTCTGTATTGATTTTTTTCATTTAAAAAATCAAACTTATCTGGAACAATAACATATTTGTAATTATTTAAACTAGTTTGAGAAAATATGTTGGTAGAGATTAGTAAAAAAAAGATTCCAGATAAAAGTAATTTAATTTTCATTTTTAGCTTTATTTTTTTTGAATATATAATTAATACCTAACTGTAAAGATACACTTTGCGCATCATAAATGTTTTTAAAGTTAAGAAAATTATCTGCCATAGCATATATATTAAGCCCGCCTATATTTCCCGAAATCCCTAAACCCAAATTACTAAGAGAATAAGAGTCTACTGTACAAGTTGCTTTTGCTGTTAAACCTTCAAACAATCTTCTGTAATAATAGGCTGTTAATGCTGCCTGAGGAGCCTTTGGTCTTTTTATTAAATACAACTGCCCTCCTATACCATTTAGATACTCTCCTTCTTCATTTACACAATTACAGTCTTTAATTTGCTTTTTCCCAAAGGAATAATTAATAGACGCATTAAGCTTTAGAGGTCTAAGTGTTGTATATTTTGTAGTAGTGGTTTCTAAATCAAATAATTCTTCAAAATCATCTTCAATTTCTGTCCAATAACTATCAGCTGTTCTTCCTGAAGCATCTGGGAATAAAGGATCTATACCTTCATATTCATAAGTTCCTCTAACTTCATAATTTTCTACATCTTTGGTGTGAGAAATAAAACCGAAATCTATTAAAGAGGCATCTACATGCCATTGTTCATTAATTTGGTAGGTAAAACCAAAGTCCATACCTAAACCTAAATCACCTCCAAATAAAATTCTCTTTCTTAAAGTGGCTATGTCATCATCTGATTCAGAATCATCATCATAAAAATTAGCTATACCAGAAGTTCTTACACTTCCATCTAATTCAAAAATATGTCTTAAAAGATTATCTTCTCCTGTTTGAGTTATGAGCCCTCCCTTATTTTTTATAGAACTAATATTAGCTATACTAGAGTATATTTTACCTCTAAAACCATAGGTAAGTTTATCATTCACTTTTTTATTATACCCAACGTGAAATACTGAAATTAAATCGGCTCTTACACTTAAATGGCTTGCACTAAAAAATCTGTTGGTATTGTTAAAGTTTCCTTCATAGGCTAAAATGGCATAATCTCTTGGAAAATAACTTATAAAATCAAACTCTTGATACAAACCAAAAGTTATGTATTTATCTTTTTCATAACTACTACCATAAGCAAAACCTCCTGAAAAGATTTCTAATTGCTGATTAACTGTAAAAAAATCATTTTGAGACATATTATAAATGGCTTGTCTTAATTTTCCATTAAAAGCTCTATTATCATTTGCAAATAAATCATAAACAGTTAACTCTGAAGTGCCTGCATTAACATGAATATGCGATAATAATGGAATTCCAAAATACCCTCTATTATTTACCTTTCCTCCTGGGTTCAACATAAGAGCCTGAGGTGAATCTGGAAAACCATACAATATCTGTTTATTTTGTGAAAACCCTAAATAACTTACAAATAGTACTAATATAAATGGTACTTTCATATTAACCTCCAATATTAAGATAAAACACTCCTTTAGATTTTAGGCTCACACCTCCTACTGTATCAGAAGTTATTGGTGTTCCTTCTCCTGTTATAATCTCAATAGAATACGATAATCTAGAAGTTGTTTTGAGCATTTCAAGATCTTCTCCTTCAAAAGTTATAATATGAGGTGAGGCTTCTGTTGTTTGAAAACTAAAGGTTTCAAATTCAGAGAGGCTTTCATCTATAAAACCAATTGTAAATTGAAAGTTTCTTGGCAAGGAATTTTCGGTCTCAAAAACTAAATCTACTCTCGTTAGATTATCATTAACAGCAGACTCATTAAAAATATCAATATCAATAAAATCTGAAGATGCATCAGTAATTTCCATGTTATTTATAAAAAAATCACTTGCTTCAGCATTAATGAATGCCAAACTAATTTCCGCTATAGGTGTTATTTCTAAATTTTTGGCTTGTTCGAAATCTATTTCCTTTGTACAGGAAATAAAAAAAAGGAGAGAGAATAAGATGGGGCTTAGTTGTCTCATAAGCTAAATTGGTTCTTTAATATAAACGTTCAAAAGAACATTTATTGCTGATTTATAAAAATTCTTTAATTTGTTTTAAGTTATTTATTTTTTTTACACCGTTAGTTTTCACTACGTTTTTAACATCTAAAAAAATAACATCCATACCTATATTTTGGGCTCCTAAAATATCGGCTTCATAACTATCTCCTACCATTATACTGTTTTCAACTTTAGCTTTGGCCTGATCTAATGCAAAATTAAATATGATAGGGTTTGGCTTTTTAACTCCAGTTGTTTCTGAATTTGTTATTGTTTTAAAAAATTTATGAATATTAGATCTTATCAACTTCTTATGCTGTACTTCCTCAAAACCATTTGTAATTATGTGTAACTTATATTTGGGTTGTAAATAGTTTAATATTTCAACAGTATCATCAAATAAATGGTTAAAGGTTGAGAGATAGGTGATATAATCATCAGATAATTTAACTATTACATCTTTACTTACTTTTTCACCAATAGCAAGAAAAGCATCATTTAATCTGCCAAACCGCAAGGTGTCTTTATCTATTTTTTCTTCTCTAAAGAGCTTCCAGTAATTTTGATTGATTCCTTGATAATGATTTAGAAAATCTTGAAGTTTCACTTCTATATTATTCAGTTTAAAAATCTTATCAAAAGTTAAAGCTGAATTTCTATCAAAATCCCAAAGGGTATGATCTAAATCAAAAAAAACATCTGTTATATTATTCATTTTGAGCAGATTCTAAAACAATATTAAATAACTCTTTAAATCCATTCCAACGTGGACTATCTGAAAATGTATAATTATGAAAAACAAGTACAAACTCACCATTTACCTTTCTAACCTGATAAATTATTTCATTTATGGTCTTCTTTTTATCTAATAGAGATTTGTTTTTTAATAGCGCATGATCCATTACGTGATAAGAATTCACCATTAAAGGGGTTTGCACTTCATAATCTAGATCATAAAACAAGAAAGGTGTGCATGACCCTGCTCTAAAACCTACATGATTTACATAACCCATAGTATAATCTTCTTTGATTTCTAAATCAATTAAATTTCTATAAGATTCTGGCATGTTAAGTCTAGAGTATGATTGTCTTGATGCTCTTAAAGGTCTATTAATTATTTCCTCCATTCTATTTCTTTCTTTCTTGAGAATAGAAACATCATCAATTGCGAAATAAGATGTTTTTAAACCAACAAAACAATAATCTGCTACATGTTTTATAAGTGACACAAAATTCTTTTTATTGGCATTAATACCTTTATCATAGGTTGAATAATCTCCTATTAGAAAGAAAAACACAAACTTAAACCTACTTAGTTTTTGTCTGTTTAGAATATATTTAAAAGTATCAAACGGGTCATGTTTAAAACCAAGGAGTACTGTAAACCTTCTATACAAACCAACAAATCTAAACCTTACCAAATCTTTTAAAGCACCACCTATAGTTCTCATTATACCTTTAAGTTTATAGTTATAGGCAGTTGGTACATCTATTATTGGTTTTATACTATATTCTTTTAAAGGAAATTCAAAATTTGGGAATTGCTTTTGTAACGCATTTTTAAATTTATATGCCCAAATGTCTACAACGGGTTGATGTAAAAATTTATGTTTATATGCTATACTCTCTGTAGCTGTAAAACGCCCAAATTCATCTTTTACATGAGGTAAATATTCTTCATAACGGGATAGTGTATAAAAAGAAGCTGCAAAAATATCAAAAGGTAAAAAACCTTGATCTCCTGTTGAAAAAAAACATTTAGTGTCTCCCCAATCTTGCACATTAACCTCTACATCTGATAGTCCTTGCTCAAACATAACATCATGGCTTTTCACAAAAAACTCATTACCTAATTGTTGTTTGGTATAAGACATTTTTAAACTATCGTGAGCTATAAAATTTTCAATAGTTGTAGTAAAACCAACTTCTATACCTAAAATTCTTGTACAAATATGCTTAAAGGCATATTTGACTCTTGGCGAAATTTTGTGGGTATAAACTAACAGCATTTATAAAAGTGATTCATCAGCAAAACTAAAATAGGCTTTTTCAGTAATAATAAGGTGATCTAGAACCTTAATATCTAAACTTTGCGCTGCATTTTTTAATTTTTCTGTAATTTGTTTATCGGCAGCACTAGGTTTTAAAGTACCAGACGGATGATTATGAGCCAAAATTAATGACGTAGCACCAACTTCAAGAGCTTTTTTAAGCACCAAACGCACATCGACTAAAGTTCCTGTGATACCTCCTTTACTTGATTGATTTTTTTGAATAATCTTATTAGAATTATTTAAATATATAATCCAGAATTCTTCATGTTGAAGCTCCCCTATTTCTGGTTGCATTAACTCAAAAACAGAAGCACTAGAAGTAATTTGTTTTCTATCAAGAGCCTCTTCTCCTCTACGTCTTCTCCCTAATTCTAAAGCCGCTAAAATAGTAATGGCTTTTGCCTCACCAACACCTTTAAACTCCATAAGTTGCTTGATGGATAGCTTTCCTAACTCGCTTAAATTATTACCTACAGAGGCTAAAATGCGCTTGCATAATGCTACTGCGCTCTCATCTCTATTACCCGAACCAATTAAAATAGCCACTAATTCGGCATCGCTTAAAGCTGTTTTTCCTTTGTATAGAAGTTTTTCTCTTGGTTGGTCATCTTGAGACCAATTCTTTATTGAAAAAGAAGTGCTTTTTTCTGACATTTGATAAATATAACTATTGCCTGATTGAAAATCAACTTAATAAAGATTAGTTCATTAAATTGATATTTACATTTTCATTATACCCCTTTTCAATTTACAGGCAATTTGCAGATTTATGCGTGTAAAATTCTAACAATGTATATAATTTTGAAGGATCAAAAGGTTTACTCATAAAACCATTCATTTTATGCAATTTTGTTTTTTCTTTTATATCTGTTTGGGCAAATGCGGTTAATGCAATAATTGGTATACTAGCTTTATCATTTGATAAATTTCTTATTCTTTTAGTAGTCTCATATCCATTTAAAACAGGCATTTGTAAATCCATAAGTATAATATCAAATTCGTTTCTATCTAATAAATCTAGAACCTCTTGTCCGTTTTCAGCAATTTCATATCTAATATCCCATTTAGAAAGAATTTTTTTAATAATAAGTACATTCATCTTATTATCTTCTGCCACTAGAACTCTTATTTTAAGAGGCTTAAATGTTGTTTTCATTTTCACCATTTCTGGCTCATACTGGCTTAGTCTGTTACTCAACTTAAACTTTATTTTAAAAGAAAAGGTAGCTCCTTTACCTAAATCACTTTTTACTTTTAACTGACTATTCTGAAGATTTAATAACTTTTTACAAATTGACAAACCAAGACCTGTACCTCCGTATTTCACTGAAATATCTGAGTTTGCTTGCACAAAACTTTCAAAAATAGATTTTTGTTTTGCTCTAGATATTCCTATACCTGTATCAGTAATTTTAAATTTAAGCGTTACTTTGTTTTTTTCAATTCCTAAGTTTTTAACCCTTAGAACAATACTACCTTTTTCTGTGAATTTTAATGAGTTACTTAATAGATTTTTAATAACTTGAGTAAGCTTGAGTTTGTCCCCAATTATAGCATTAGGAATTTCATTTTCTTTTATCACATTAAATATAATCCCGTTCTTTTCAGCTCTTAGTGAAAAATGAGATTTGATATTTTCTAAAAAGTAATTTAAACTAAAGTCTTTTTCATTAATTTTTAATTTACCGGATTTAATCTTATCGAAGTCTAATAAATCATTAATTAAACCTAACAAATGTTCTCCTGAATATTTTAAAGCTTTTAAATTTTCTAGTTGCTCAGGAAGATGTTCTTCCATTAACAAAATGTTTGTTAAACCTGTTACTGCATTTAATGGTGTTCTTATTTCATGAGACATAGTTGACAAAAACTCATCTTTAGATTTACTTGCTTTTTGTAGTTTTATCTCAGTTTCTTTTAAGTTTGTTACCTCTATAATGGTACCTATATAACCAATAAACTTTCCTTCATTATTTTTAATGGGTTTAGACTTTACTTCAAACCACATGGTTTGTCCTTTATTTTTATGCCTAAAAATAAATTTTATATCTTCTCCTCTCCTACCAAAAATTTCGTTTATTCTCCGACCACCATCTATGTGTTCTCCTCTTAAAAAATCTAAAAAATTCTTCCCTATTGAAGTTTCTAAAGGATACCCAGAATATCTTTCCCAAGCGTTGTTTAAAAATGTAAAATTCCCTTTAGCATCAGTTTCAAATATCACACCGCCAATATTATCTACCAAGTTCATTAGTTTAATCTTAGTTTTGTCTCTTTCGGCTATGAGTTTTTGATTAACCATAAACATCTCTTTAGAACTTTCTTCTAAGATGTTTTCTATATGTTTTACATCTTTATCAAAACTAAAATACGCACTATTGATAAGTTCTAAAAAATTGGTAAAATTAGGATCGTTACTTAAATAGTCTAGGTTAGATTTTTTAAGCTGACGTAATAATAATCTATGAGTCTGGGTATCTAGCATTCTGAAAGTGTCGTAATAGTCATTGTTTGATTATGTAACTCACAGGGTGAAAACTCACCAAAGGGCGCAATTTCTCCATATGAATAAAACCCAGTAATACTAGATGTCTCTCCTAAAGACTCTCTTACTACCTCAACCTCTTCTTCTACTAATTGTTTTAAAACTAAGCGCCTCCCTACACAACTAATTAATATTGCTAATTGTGAGTCTTCATTTAAATATTTAGTAGCTGCTTCTGCAGAATCTTTAGCCCCATCAATCAACCTATCTACGTTAGCCTTCATTAGTCTTACATAAGAATTTTGAGGAATATTTCCAGCAAAAGTTAAACTCTGCGCTTCTTCATTAACACTTAATATAGTTCTAACTACAGGTTCGCTATGTTGATTAGTTCTCATACTTAGAGGAAACAATAAACCAGATCCTGGTAAATTATTGGCCTCTTCACCTAAAAAGGATTTATATATTTTAAGAGCTGGCATACCATCTAGCTCATACAAGACATTTTTATCAGACCTTGTTACTAGTCTTTCTTTTCCAAAACTATCCCAACCTCCTTTAGAACTACACCCTACTTTTAAGCTATTTCCATAAAAACCTAAACCTAGAATGGTTTTATTAGTTATTTCATTATCATCTACAATAAAGGTTTTGTTAAAATCAGCGCCATCTGCAGCTAACCCTCCTGTAATGCTAACATCTGGAGTATTAGATTTTAACCCAGACACTAATTCAGCGCCATTTACATTTAAGCCATCACTTAATACTAAAATGTGTTTTAAATCATCTTTTTTCAATGCCTTGGCTATTTTTTGACCTGCACTAAAACTACAATTCATGTCTTCAATTTTAATAGATACCTTTTTTAATACTGTCTTTTCAAATTGAATTGCAGTTAGCGAAATGGTATCATCTTTTACAGTGACATTTGATATTTCTCCAGCAGTTGAACAACCTACTATAGTTGCTGATGCGTAGTGCTTGTTTAAAAAGTTTAAAACTTCTTTTTTAGGACTGAATACAGGGGAGATGAAAAGAATAAATAAGTCAGCCTCAATGTCTAGTGAAGCCAATGTTTCTTTCCATCCAACTTGGGTTAGGGATTGTTGGATTGTTTTCATGGTTGTATGTTAGGGATGTGCAATATACGTATTTTATCTGATATTTATTACTTTTTATCGATAAAGTAAATTTTAAAAACATATATTACTTACAAAATAGGCGCATAAATTTAAATTTTATAGTTTAAGCTAAATAAAATTAAAACAGTTTTCAATAGAATATTGCGACAGCTTAGAGAAAAAACTAAAATAATGTTAGAAAGAAAACTAAATAAAGAAGAAAAACAAGCAGAACTTGAAAAGTATCGAAGCTTACTTTTAGCAACAATAGATTATTCCTTCGAAAATAAAGAATCTCATATTAAGTCAGCAGACTATGACAGTATTGAGTATTTCAATAGTTTGAAAATACTGATAGATGAAAATTTCAGTAAGGGTAGACTGATAAGACTAAAACAATGGTTTCGCGATTTAACAGAGATGCAATTAGAAACCAGAGATTATAAATTCAATAAGTATTTAAAAGATAAAACCAAATATGATATTGATATTTTTAAATCTTATAATAAACGTATTAACAAGTTAATAGAAAAAGGTAAAATCACATCAGATAACCAATTTTATGACATAAGTATTATGGTTGACCAGCTTAGTCAAATTGAACCGATTGATAAAGAAAAAAATTGGAAAGTTGAATAAGCTATTAAGTGACTATGAAGAAAGACAAAAAAGCTAACTCATAAAAGTAAGAATAATAAAAGTTAACCAAACTAATCAATCAACCCCTTAACCTCCTCAAAATCCAACCCACCATAATTCCCAGAGCTCATTAATAATAAAGCTTTGTTACTGAAATCTTGCGAAAATAGAAAGTTCTTAAAATCGTCTGGATTGGTATAAATGATTAAGTCTTCTCTTTGAAAAGCCTCAGCTATTTGCTCCTGAGAAACCGCATCTAGCTTTTTAATTTCAACAGCATGGGGTGAATAGAAAACAACTGCAACATCTGCAGCATCCAAAGCTCCTTTATATTCCTTTAAAAATTCGGCATTTAAACTACTATAGGTATGCAGTTCTAAACACGCTACCAAGGTTCTATTGGCATATTGCTCTTTAACCGCTTTTGTAGTTGCCTCTACTTTACTTGGAGAATGCGCAAAGTCTTTATAAGCTACACTATTTTTACTTTGAGCTATTTTTTCTAAACGTTTACTGGCTCCTTTAAACGTAGCAATGGCTTCATAAAACTCATCTTCCTGAATGCCCATATGTTGGCAAATCCATTTTGCGCCTGCTAGATTATTAAGATTGTGTTTTCCAAACACTTCAATAGGCAGTCCTCCTTCTGATGTTTCTAAAAGCGTTTCGCCATCTTCTACCGTATACTCTGGAGTTTTGTAAGCTATCTTTCTAATGGTATTATCACTAGCTTCTACAACACGTTTTACTTCTGGGTCTTCTTCGTTATAATTAATACTCCCTCCACTTACAATAGAATCTACAAATATGCTGAATTGCTCTACGTAGTTTTCATAAGTTGGAAATACGTTAATATGATCCCAAGCAATACCACTTAGCAACGCTATATTAGGTTTGTATAAATGAAATTTTGGACGTCTATCTATTGGCGAACTTAAGTACTCATCGCCTTCTAAAACAATAAAGTCGTTATGCTCAGTGAGTTTTACCATAACATCAAACCCTTCAAGTTGAGCCCCCACCATATAATCTACATCTCTATCATAGTAATGCATAACATGTAAAATCATAGATGTAATGGTTGTTTTACCATGACTTCCACCAATAACCACACGAGTTTTATGTTTACTTTGTTCGTACAAAAATTCAGGGTAGCTATAAATTTTCAATCCTAATTCTTGTGCTTTTAAAAGCTCAGGATTGTCTTCTTTGGCATGCATACCCAATACAATAGCATCTAGGTTTTGAGTGATTTTTTCTGGATACCAACCAAAAGCTTCAGGTAGTAATCCTTTAGCCTCTAACCTAGATTTTGAAGGTTCAAAAATAGTATCATCGCTCCCTGTTACTTTATATCCTTTATTGTGTAATGCTAGTGCCAAATTGTGCATTGCAGCACCTCCTATAGCTATAAAATGTACGTTCATGTAACAAATATCTGCTTATAAGCTTAAAGTTCAAAGTTTAAATGAAAAAGATTGATTAGGATAGGAGTTTTTTCGCGTTCACTTCAACTCCGCTCAGTAACCACAAATAACAAATGATTATAATCGTAAAATCTTCTCTTTCTCTTCTTTGGCTTGGGTAAAATTAACTCTAGTAGCTAGCGCCTTATCAATCCATTTTAATGCACCCTCCTTATCTAATCTATTTTTATGTATTTGAGCCAGTCTAAAATATGCCCATTCTATTGGCACCCCATCTCTAACAGAATGATTTTTAATATAGGCTTTTAAGCAACGTTCTCCTTTTTCCAACTGAATGTTATAATCTGCACATACCTTACCTATTTGGTAATGCATAGCATTTCTGTTGTGCTTTTCATAAGCACTTTCAATATTTTTAATGGCTTTTTCAGGTTGTTGCTGGTTTTCATAAAAATTGGTAAGCTTATCAAAACAATTTACAGAGCCGCCAATATTCAAAGCTTTTTTATAATACTCCTCAGCTAACTCAGGTTCTTTATCATACTCATGGATATAACCTTTAGCCAAATAACCATCTACTTTAGAAAGGTTTTCCAACTCATCAGCATATTTTAAAGATTTACTTTTACTTCCGCCTATAATACCAGGTAATTGCATGTACAACTCTACCAAAGCCCAACGTGCGTCTACATGCTCAGGGTCTAGTTCTGCCGCTTTTAAAAAGGCTTCTTTTACATCCCCTATAATACCAAGTGCTTTAAATTTATTTACTGAAAGCGCTTTCATACCTAAAGCACCACCATATTTATAATGATAATTTGCATTTTGAGCATCATAATCTACCAATTTCTTAAACTGCACAATGGCATCATCCCATTTTTTTTGATGTCCATAAGCATCACCAAGTAACTCTAAAGCAACAATATTACTTGGATTATCAGTTACAAAAGGCACTAATATCTTTTCTGCTTCTTTAAACTTTTTATCTTTTAAAAACGTTTGAGCATTTTCAAGATCAGTCTGACCAAGAACCATAATAGGAAATAAAAGTAGGTAAAGAAATTTGTTCATAAGTTTTATGTCGGAATCACAAAGTTAAACATTACAGTTCTCTTTAAAAATGAGTAAATTCACTCAACCAAAAAAACTGTTTACTCATTGGTGATTTTTTGGTATGGCTTTTGAAAATATTTTAGTGTAAACTTTTACTATAATGAAACGATTCTTACTCTTATTTATGATTATACTGTTCTCTAATTTTTCTTCGGCTCAAAATAATAATTATGAGTCTCTCTGGAAAAAAGTAGAAAATTTTGAAATTGAAGGACTACCAAAATCTGCACTTAAAATTGTTGAAGATATTGAAGTTAAGGCTAAGAAAGAGGAAAATGCACCTCAACTTATTAAAATAATGCTTTTTAAAAGCAAATTTGCTTTGGTTTTAGAGGAAGAGGCACAACTAAAAATTATAAATAATTTTAAAACTGAAATTGAAAAAAGTAAGTTTCCTGTAAAAAACGTTTTAGAAAATATATTGGCTAATCTGTATTGGCAATATTTTCAACAAAATAGATGGAAATTTTATAATAGAACTAAGGTGTTTGAGGTTCTCGAAGACACCGATAATCAAAATTCAGGCATTTCGAGAGCCTCAATGCTCAATAAAGATTTTAGAACTTGGGATTTGCAAACCTTGTTTAATGAAATTCATCTCCATTATCAGAACTCTTTACAAAACGGACTATTATTACAACTAGAGCCGTTAAAGAATTATGATGCACTTCTAAAAACTCAAAAAAACTCTAAACTATACAGACCCACTTTGTTTGATTTTTTAAGTCATAATGCTTTAGAGTTCTACAAAACTAATGAGACACATATTACCAAACCTTCTTATAAGTTTGAGATTGACAACCCTGATTATTTGAGTAATGCTAATACATTTTCATCTTTAAATATTACATCAAAAGATGCTACATCTTTACAATTAAATGCTTTAAAAATTTACAAAGAATTAATTAGGTTTCATTTAAAAGATGAAAAACAAGAAGCTTTAGCCTTTGTAAATATTGAGCGTCTAAAATTTGTGAATCAATATGCTACTTTTAAGAACAAACAAGACATACTTTTAAAAGCTTTACAAACTGAAAGTAAAAAATATAAAAACAATGATGTTTCAGCCCTATATGATTTTGAAATAGCCTCTATTTACTTTCAGCAGAGTCAAAAATACAACCCAAATACTTCTGAAAAACACCAATGGAAAGCTAAAGAAGCCTTAGATATCTGTAATAACGTATTAACTAAATTCCCAAAAAGTATAGGAGCACAAAAATGCCAAGTATTAAAACAACAAATAAAACACCCCACTTTAAACATTACTGCAGAGAGTTATATCCCTACACATCAATATTCAAGATTATTGGTGCGTTATAAAAACTTAGATACGCTTCAGTTTAAAGCTTATAAATTAAATGAGAATCAATTTGAAAAGTACGGTAACATTTATAATCAAGATGAAAAACGAGAGTTCTTAAACAAGTTAAAAGCTACCAAAACATGGAAAGAGAGCTTACTTAATGAAAACGATTATCAAACACATTCTATAGAAGTATTAGTTCCAAAACTAGATAATGGGAGATATATTATTTTGGCTACTAATCAAGAAGAATCTAAAGATTTTTATGGCTTAGCAGACTTACAAGTAACCAATTTAGCTGTAGTTGAAAGCGAAAATGATATATACAAAATATTTCAAATTGTAAATAGAAATAACGGATTACCAATAGCAGATGCTCATGTAGAATGGTCTTACTATTCTAGAGGCAACAGATCTAAAAAAACTAAAAATTTCACCTCAGATAATCTTGGACAAATAAAAATAAAGAAGACTAAAGAATACCGCAGTAATACACAATTAAAAGTTTCTTCTAATAATGACTTAGGCTATTTTGGAAATTATTGGATAAGCAATTATTACTCTCAAGATAAAGATGACACCAGATATAAAGCGTTTATTTTTACAGATAGAAGCATTTATAGACCAGGGCAAACGGTCTATTTTAAAGCCATAGCAATGAAAACCAAAGATGGTAAATCTGAGGTTTTAGCTAATGAATCTGTTTACGCAGTATTGTATAATTCAAATAATGAGAAAATAAAAGAACTTAATTTAAAAACTAATGAGTTTGGATCTGTAAATGGTGAATTTATTTTACCTAATACTGGATTAAATGGCGAATATTTCATTGCATTTAATGGAAATAACAAATACCTAAATGCTTTACACTACTTTTCTGTTGAAGAATACAAACGCCCAAAGTTTGAAACTAAGTTTAAACCAATTACAGAAACCTTCAAAATTAATGATTCTATTACTGTAAAAGGAAATGCCGTTGCTTTTGCAGGTAGCAATATCACAGATGCTAAAGTAGTGTATAGAGTACACAGAAAAGTGCAATACCCGCGTTGGTATTACTGGTACAGATCTTATTTTAATAGTGAACCTCAAGAAATAACACATGGCGAAAGCGCCACCAATGACAAAGGCGAATTTGAAATTACATTTAAAGCTTTACCAGACAAAAGCGTTGATAAAAGCAGTTTACCCATTTTTAAATACGAAATCATTGCTGATGTTACCGATATAAATGGAGAAACCAGAAGTGCAGCAACTATTGTTAATGTTGGATATCATACTTTGACAGCCAATTTAAATATTGATGCTAAACTTGATAAAACTAAAAAGGATCACAGTATTACTATTAGCACTAAAAACTTAAATGGTGAATTTGTTCCAGCAACAGGTATTGTTAAAATTTATAAATTAAAAGCTCCAGATAATGTATTAAGACCAAGACCTTGGGCAGCACCAGATTATAAATGGTTTACTAAAGAAAATTTTAAAAGTCTTTTTCCTCATGATGCGTACACAGATGAACACGAACCTAAAAACTGGAAAAAAGGTGATCTAGTTTTTGAGAAAGCGTTTAATACTAAAGATTCTAAAACACTCAAATTAGGTAAAATAAAAAAATGGCTATCTGGTCAATACATAGCCATTTTAGAAAGTAAAGATAAGTTTGGACAAGAAGTAAAAGATGAAACGAAAATCACTTTATTTAGTGATAAGGATGCTTCTTTAGCAGATAAACAATTGTTTAGTATTACACCAAATAAAGCCACATACAATACTGGTGAAATAGCTCAAATAACTTTAGCTTCTGCAGCTGAAAATATGTTTGTTACGGTTACTATTGAAAAAAACAGAGAGATTATAGATACCAAGGTTATTCAACTTAATAACAATAAAAAGGTTATGAGTATACCTGTAACAAATGAAGATTTAGGTGGATTTGCTGTACATTATAGTTTAGCGACATTTAATAGTTCTAAAACAGGCACTTTAAACATCTCTGTACCTTACCCAAAAACAGATTTAGACATTACCACTAAAACGTTCAGAGATCGTTTACAACCAGGAACTGATGAAACTTGGAGCTTTAACATAAAAGGGCCAAAAGGAGATAAAGTAAGTGCAGAGTTATTAGCAAGTATGTATGATGCTTCCTTAGACCAATTTAAAGAACACTACTGGAATTTCAACCCTATTAACAATCCTATTTACTATGCATCGTATAGAAGTAATGCAAATCAAAGTTTTGGTTCAGTAGGATTTAAGATTCAAAATAAAAATAGCAATCGTTTAAGTTATCCTAATCAATATTTTGACACATGGAATTGGTTTGGGTTCTATTTTGGCAATTATAATATATGGAAAGATTTTGATGGAAGAGTTTCTGCTGTTGACGCAGAAGAAAATGACCTCTTAGAGGAAGTAGTCGTAGTTGGTTATGGTACGCAAAAAAAATCTGCCGTTACTGGAGCCATAGTTTCTACTAAATCCGAACAATTTAAAGCTGAAGAAGATAAATCTAATGATTTTAATTATTACAGAGGAAATATCTCTAATAAAAACCATAATTTTAGAGATGGAGATTTAAAACTATCTAAATTGTATGATACTTTTAAAGAAAAAGATAAAAGGGAGAATAATGTTGTAATACGCAAAAACCTTCAAGAAACCGCCTTCTTCTTTCCAAATTTAAAAACAGATGAAAACGGCAATGTAAGTTTCAACTTTACAACACCAGAAGCTCTAACCCAATGGAAACTGCAATTATTAGCACATACTAAAAATTTAGAAAGTGCTACCAAAACATTAACCACAGTTACTCAAAAAGAACTCATGGTAATACCAAATGCGCCTCGTTTTCTGAGAGAAGGCGATAAGATTACAATAAGCACAAAAATTTCAAATCTTACAGAAAAACAATTGTCTGGCCAAGCCTTATTGGTTTTAACAGATGCTATTTCTGGTAAAGATATTACTAACATCCTGGTGTCTGAGGCTCTCGAAGATACCAATAAGACTAAACAAGTCAATGTGGCTTCGAGAACCTCAGACACCGAATTATTTACTATTGCAGCCAAAAGCAACACTCAAGTTTCATGGAATTTATCAATTCCAGATAATGTACAGGCGGTTCAATACAAAGTCATAGCTAAAACAGAAGATTTTAGTGATGGTGAGCAAAATGCATTACCTGTGCTGTCAAATAGAATGTTAGTGACAGAAACACTACCTATGTGGATTAAAAGCAATGAAACCAAGACTTTTACTTTGGATAAGTTGGCTTCACTCAATGAGTCTACGAGAGCCTCAGGCTCCACAATTAAGCATCATAAGTTGACTTTAGAAATGACGTCTAACCCAGCGTGGTATGCAGTACAAGCATTACCCTATTTAATGGAGTACCCTCATGAATGTAACGAGCAAACGTTTAGCAGGTTTTATGCTAACGCACTGGCAAGTCATATAGCAAATTCTAATCCTAGAATTCAGGAAGTTTTCAATCAGTGGGCGTCTCAAGACGCATTATTAAGTAATCTTGAAAAGAATGAAGAATTAAAATCTATTATAATTCAAGAAACACCTTGGTTACGTGATGCACAAAGTGAAACCGAACAGAAAAAACGCATTGCGCTGTTATTCGATTTAAATAAAATGAATAATGAATTGCAATCGGCTTTGAATAAATTAAAGAACAACCAAATGTCATCGGGTGCTTGGCCCTGGTTTAAAGGAGGTAGAGAAAACAGATGGATTACACAACACATCATTACTGGTTTTGGACATCTAAAGCACTTATCTGTCATTCAGAGCCCTTCGACTAAGCTCAGGACAAGCTCCGACGAAGAATCTCAAATGATTAAAAAAGCCATCAAATATTTGGATGCTGCTTTTATTAAAGAATACAAAAACTTAAAAAAGTATAACAAAGAGGTTGATTTAAGTGAAGACCATTTAAGCTTTACACAATTGCATTATTTATATATGCGCAGCTTCTTTCCGGAGATAAAAAAATCTAAAGAAGTTGAAACGATTAGTAAATATTACCAAACACAAATTAAAAAATACTGGTTAAAACGCTCTTTATATGCTAAAGGTCTAATGACTCTAATAATGTATAGAGATGGCGATTTAAAAACAGCTGGTAAAATTTTAAAATCTCTAGAAGAAAATAGTATTACTAGCGAAGAATTAGGCATGTACTGGAAAGCCAATACTAACTCTTGGTTTTGGTATCAAGCGCCTATTGAAACCCAAACACTCTTAATTGAAGCGTTTTCAGAAGCTGGAAATTCACTACATATCACGCTGAGCGCAGTCGAAGCGCAAAAAAAGAATCTTGAAACTATAGACAACCTTAAAATTTGGTTACTTAAAAACAAGCAAACTAACCGTTGGAAAACTACTAAAGCTACAACTGAAGCTGTCTATGCTTTATTACTTCAAGGTAGTGATTGGTTAAGTGTAACTGATATGGTGGATGTTGCTTTAGGAGGTCAAAAAATAGAACCTTCTAAACTAGAAGATGTTAAAATTGAAGCAGGTACTGGTTATTTTAAGACCTCTTGGAATTCATCTGACATTAAACCCAATATGGGAGAAGTAAAACTCACTAAAAAAGGTAATGGTATAGCTTGGGGAGGATTGTACTGGCAATACTTTGAAGATTTAGATAAAATAACTTCGGCAGAAACACCTTTAAAATTGAAGAAAAAATTATTCCTAAAAAAGAATACAGATACTGGTGAAGAAATCACCGAAATAACAACACAAACCAATTTGAAAGTTGGAGATTTGGTAAGAGTACGTATAGAATTAAGAAGTGACAGACCAATGGAATTTGTACATATGAAAGACATGCGCGCTTCTGGCTTGGAACCTGTAAATGTTTTATCTAAATACAAATGGCAAGATGGTTTAGGCTATTATGAAAGCACAAAAGACGCTAGTACTAATTTCTTTTTTGATTATTTACCTAAAGGTGTGTATATTTTTGAATACGATTTAAGAGTTAATAATGCTGGAAATATGAGTAATGGTATTACAACCATTCAAAGCATGTATGCTCCAGAATTTAGTAGTCATAGCGAAGGTATTAGGGTGACCGTAAAATAATAAATTTTGTTAGTTTCATTCTTACATCACGACATAAGAATACATGTGATTTATTTTTAATTTACTATCTTTCAATATACTAACTATAAAATTTATTATTATGAATTCAAAAGTTTTTATGGTCATAAGAATACTTCTTGGGCTTTTTGTACTGGTATTTGGTCTTAACAAATTCTTTCATTTTATCCCCTTTGGAGAAATGTCTGCCGAAGCTGGTGCTTATTTTGCAGCACTATCTTCAGCCAAAGTAATTACACTAGTAGCTATTGTAGAAATTGCTGCTGGTTTAGCTTTAATTCTGAACAAATACGGTGCATTAATGACACTTATTTTAATGAGTATTTCAGTTAACGCTGTTTTATTCCATATTATGCTAGCGCCCGAAGGAATGGGTGGTGCAGTTGTACTATTGGTACTAAATATCGCTGCCCTTATTGGCTATAAAAGCAAGTATAAAGATTTACTCAGTTAAATCTACTTTAAATAAAAAAAGAGGCTTAACAGCCTCTTTTTTTATTTAACTAAATTATAACTACTTCTCTGGTGGATATACCTCCAATACTTTCTCTACAATAGCTTTTAATTTTTCTTCTCGTTCGCCTGGTATGGCATTAGGTCTGTAATTAGATTCGCTTACTGCTTGCCAAAAAAGCCCTTTACCCTTTTCATCTACAAAATCTATAGTTATCTGTCTGGTTATATTAGAACCTCCAACAGGGATACCAATTGAAACACCTCCACCAACATTACGTCCGCCACCACCTAGGCCTACACCAACAGTTTGTCTTGGAGCTCCTTGAAACTCAGCACTTCTAATATCTATTAAAAAATCTGGAGTTTCAGAAACTGTAAACCCTAAACTCGTCATTTTTTTATCAATAGCATCTAACAAGCGTTTGGTATCTAGTTCACTCAAACCTGTTTTCATATCACCATAATACTGATAGGTTTTATATTTTGAAAAATCTGTAGCTCTATCAAAATCGTAGTTCACTTTAACTGGAGCACAACCAACCATTAGTATGGCAAGTATTAAAATTTGAATTGATTTCATTTTGCAATATTTTTTGAGATCCGGATATACATCAGGATGCGTTTAACTAGTCAATTTAACAATTGAAGTTTCTTTCACTAAGTTAATCAAAAATTATTCCAATACGCTTTTTTGCGTTAGGGATTGAAGCAAGTTACCATGTAACGCGGAAAGCCCGACCACGCATTTTGCGTGGTAACGCCCTAATTATTTAAGATTTTCCAAAGAGCATCTTTAAGCTCCATAATGCCTTGTTGCGCTACTGAAGAAATAAAGTAGTAAGGAATAGGCAATTCATTGTCTAATTCTACTTTTAATTCTTCTTTGAGTTCATCGTCTAACATATCGCATTTAGAAACGGCTATGACACGCTCTTTATCTAGCATTTCTGGATTATAGCGTCTTAATTCGTCTAGTAGAATGTCATACTGTTTTTTAATATCATCAGCATCGGCAGGAATCAAAAAAAGTAATACCGAATTACGCTCAATGTGACGTAAAAAATAATGCCCAAGTCCTTTACCCTCTGCAGCTCCCTCTATTATCCCTGGGATATCTGCCATTACAAAGGTTTGGTAATCTCTATATTTAACAATACCTAAATTAGGCTTAAGTGTAGTAAACTCGTAATCTGCAATTTTAGGTTTTGCTGAAGTAATTACAGATAATAATGTAGATTTCCCAGCATTAGGAAACCCCACTAAGCCAACATCTGCTAAAACTTTAAGCTCTACAGTTACATATTTCTCTTGAATAGGCATACCTGGTTGCGCATAACGAGGTGTTTGATTGGTTGACGATTTAAAATGCCAATTTCCTAAACCTCCTTTTCCGCCTTCTACTAAAATCTGTTCTTCTCCGTTTTCAGTAATTTCAAAAAGAATAGTGTTGGTTTCGGTATCTCTAACAACAGTTCCTAAAGGAACATCTACATATACGTCTTCTCCATCTGCACCAGTACTCCTACTTTTACTACCGTGCTCACCATGCCCTGCTCTTATGTGTTTTTTAAATTTAAGGTGTAGTAGAGTCCATAGGTTTTCTTTACCACGTACAATAACATGACCTCCACGACCTCCGTCTCCTCCATCTGGGCCACCTTTCTCAATGTATTTCTCTCTATGCAGGTGCGCAGAACCTTGACCTCCTTTACCAGAGCTCACATACATTTTTACATAATCAACAAAGTTTCCTTCAGTCATTTTCTATGTTTATTTGTTTTTCGTTAAGCTGTTTAGTCGAATTTTAAACAACTAAACAAATAAACGTACTAAATTATAATGTGTCTATTACAGCACTTAAACGTTCTGTGATTTCATCTATGCTTCCAACACCGTCTACACCATGGTATTTGTTTTGTGCTGAATAGAAATCTTTTAATATTGCTGTTTTGTTGTAGTATTCCTTAATTCTATTTCTAATAATAGATTCATTGGCATCATCTGGTCTTCCACTTGTTTTACCTCTTTCCAATAAACGTTTTACTAATACTTCGTCATCCACCTCTAAAGCTATCATAGCACTAATTGCAGAATCTTTAGTATCCATTAATCCATCTAAAGATTTAGCCTGGGCATCTGTACGCGGAAATCCATCAAAAATAAACCCGTTAGCACCTGCATTCTTTTCTACTTCAGCATTTAACATATCTATAGTAACTTGATCTGGCACTAATTCTCCTTTATCAATATATGATTTAGCCAACATTCCTAAAGCAGTTTCATTTTTAATATTGAATCTAAATACATCTCCTGTTGAAATATGCACTAGATTGTATTTTTCTTTTAAAAATTCTGCTTGTGTTCCTTTACCTGCTCCTGGAGGGCCAAATAGCACTAAGTTTGTCATGTGTTGTGTTTCTTTTATTTGATATATTTCAGGTAAGTCCCTTCCTAAATTGTCATAATCTAAACCATAGCCAACTATGAATTTATTAGGAATTTCAATACCTACATAATGTAATTTAAAATCTTTCTTGTAAGCTTCGGGTTTATAAAAAAGTGTGGCTATTTTTAAGCTTTTCACCTTTTCATTTTCAAAAATGCGGTGTACTTCTACCAGTGTTTTACCTGTATCTATAATGTCTTCAAGAATCACTACAGTTCTATCTGTTAAATCCTGCGTTAATCCTATTAAACGCTGAATATCATCTGAAGATTTAACACCTTCATAAGATGCTAATTTTATAAACGTTACTTCGCATGGTTTAGGGTACTTCTTTACAAAATCACTTGTAAACATAAACGATCCATTCAAAATACCAACAAATACAGGTATTTCATCTCCTAAATCGTTTGCTATTTCAACAACCAATTTATCAATGGCTTCATCTATTTGGGCACTAGAAATGAAAGGTTTAAAATATTTATCGTGTAATTTTATCACCCTAAACTTGTTTTAAAGATGCAAAGATAAATAAATGATTTGCCTTTTACGATTTTTGAATTATGATTTAGAAAGTAATTTCATATTTAAGTGTATTTTTGCATAATCAAAAACTAATGAGGTAAATCACCAAAGATTAAGTAAATGATGGTGTTTACTGAAAACTAATTTTTATTTTGAGATACGTCTCAAGAGATTAAATCTCGCTTAGCGGGTAAAAATAACATTAATGAACTATTTTTCTTCTGATTTTAAACTAGGAATTTTAGGTGGCGGGCAATTAGGTAAAATGCTACTTTACAATACTAGAAAATTTGATATCTATACTGCTGTTTTAGATGATGATAATAAAGCCCCAAGTAAAATTGCATGTAATGATTTTTCACTTGGAGATCTAATGGATTATGATGCAGTTTATAACTTTGGAAAGCAAGTAGATGTTTTAACGTTTGAAATTGAAAATGTTAATGTAAACGCGCTAGAAGCTTTAGAAAAAGAGGGAGTAAAAGTTTATCCTTCTTCTAAAACCCTAAGAACTATACAAAATAAAGCAACTCAAAAATTGTTTTATGTTGATAACGATATTCCAACAGCGCCATTTTCTCGTTTTGGCTATACGTCTGAAATTAAAGAAGCCATAAATAATGGAGGACT
Source organism: uncultured Flavobacteriaceae bacterium (assembly GCA_947487895.1). Lineage (GTDB taxonomy): Bacteria > Bacteroidota > Bacteroidia > Flavobacteriales > Flavobacteriaceae > Seonamhaeicola. Next base: position 21,021 of record CANKYF010000006.1, on the reverse strand, counting down.
TGCATTACCTTTTGTATGGAAAAGTGCTCAATTTGGATATGACGGACAAGGCGTTAAAATTGTAAGATCTGTTGAAGATTTAGATGGTTTGCCAAATGTGGAATGTATCGCCGAAAACTTAGTGCCATTTAAAAATGAATTAGCTGTTATTGTTGCGAGAAGTGCTTCTGGAGATGTTAAAAGCTATCCAGTGGTTGAAATGGAGTTTCACCCTGAAGCCAACCAAGTAGAATATGTTATTTGCCCTGGAAGAGTTGATAAAACAATCGCTAAAAAAGCCGAAGCTATCGCACTGAAAGTCTCTGAAGCTTTTAATCATGTAGGGCTATTAGCGGTAGAAATGTTTCAAACTGAAAATAATGAGATTTTAGTGAATGAAGTAGCTCCCAGACCTCATAATTCTGGTCATCAAACCATTGAGGCTAGTTATACATGTCAATTTGAACAACATCTTAGAGCTATTTTAGATTTACCATTAGGAAGAACCGATAGTAAAGTTGGCGGCGTTATGGTAAACTTAGTAGGTGCAGAAGGTTATACAGGCAATGTTGTTTATGAAAACATTGATACCATCATGAAAATGGATGGTGTTACACCACATATTTATGGTAAAAAACAAACCAGACCATTTAGAAAAATGGGACATGTTACCATTGTGCATGAAGATTTAAATGAAGCCAGACGAGTGGCTGAAGAAGTTAAAAAAGCTATTAAAGTTATAAGTGCTTAAAAGCACAATAAACAAATACTAAACTCCAAAATACTAATCCATTAGTTTTTGGAATTTATAAATATTGAAATTTATGAGTAAAGTAGGTGTTATTATGGGAAGTAAAAGTGATCTTCCTGTTATGCAAGATGCTATAGACATCTTAAAAGGATTTGATATTGAGGTAGAAGTTGACATAGTATCAGCGCATCGTACTCCTGAAAAGCTATTTGATTATGGTAAAAATGCACATACACGTGGTTTTTCAGTAATTATTGCTGGTGCTGGTGGCGCTGCTCATTTACCAGGAATGGTAGCATCTTTGTCTCCCTTACCTGTAATTGGAGTGCCTGTAAAAAGTAGCAATTCTATAGATGGTTGGGACTCTGTGTTATCTATTTTACAAATGCCTGGAGGTGTACCTGTTGCTACTGTAGCACTTAATGGTGCAAAAAATGCTGGTATTTTAGCTGCTCAAATTATAGGTGCAAGTGATACTTGCGTTTTAGATAAAGTGATTGCATACAAAGAAGGACTAAAAATAAAGGTTAATGAATCTGCTAAAGATTTACAATAAAAAAAACCTCGACATCTAGAATATCGAGGTTTTTGTAGCTATCAACTATAATTCTTTTTGAGTTAGTCACTCTTAAAATCATTCAGCGTCAAAGATATAAAAAAAATATTATGCATGCATAATAAATAAAAAATTTAACATATTTCTTACAAAATGTCCGATAAAATTCTACTTAATTCCTACCAAACTCCATATAATACAGCTCCTTTTTCTAAAATCAAAGATGAGTATTTTCTACCTTCATTTAAAACAGCCATAGAAAATGCTAAAAATGAAATAGATGTTATTATAAATAATTCTGAAGCGCCAAATTTTGAAAACACTATTGAAGCTTTAGATTTTTCTGGAGAGCAATTAGATAGAATTTCAAGCATTTTCTTCAATTTGAATTCTGCTGAAACTAATGAAACTATTCAAAAAATTGCTCAAGAGGTGTCTCCTTTGTTATCAGAATTCAGTAACGATATTACCTTAAATGAAGACTTATTTAAACGTGTTAAAACTGTTTATGATAAAAAAGACGCTCTAAATTTAACGATTGAACAACAAACATTACTAGATAAAAAATACAAAGGGTTTTCTAGAAATGGTGCTAACCTGCCTGAAGATAAAAAAGCACAATTAAGAGAGGTTGATAAAAAATTAAGCCAATTGAAACTTAAGTTTGGTGAAAACTTATTGGCAGAAACTAATAAGTTTGAAATGCTTATTATAGATGAAAAAGATCTATCTGGCTTACCTGATGGTGCAAAAGAGGCAGCTAAACAACTAGCCGAATCTAAACAAAAAGAAGGTTGGTTATTTACTTTAGACTACCCTAGTTACATACCTTTTGTAACCTATGCAGACAATAGAGAGTTACGTAAAAAAATGTCTTTGGCTGCCGGAAGCAAAGGTTTTAAAAACGATGATTTAGACAACCAACAAATTGTTCTAGACATTGTTACTCTAAGACAAGAACGTGCTAACCTTTTAGGTTATAAAACGCATGCTCATTTTGTTTTAGAAGAGCGTATGGCAGAAACACCTGAGAACGTTAACAATTTTCTGAATGAATTATTAGATAAAGCTAAACCTGCTGCCAACAAAGAATTTGAAAATCTTCAAAACTTTGCAAAAGAACTTGATGGTTTAGATACGTTGCAAAAATGGGATGGGGCGTATTATTCAGAAAAATTAAAACAAAAACTTTTTAGTTTAGATGACGAGTTACTAAAACCTTATTTTAAATTAGAGAATGTCATTGATGGCGCTTTTACTGTTGCCAACAAATTATTCGATTTAAATTTTGAAGAAATTGATACCATAGACAAATATCATGAAGATGTACTAACTTATAAAGTAACTAATACAAAAGGTGATTTTATTGCGGTATTTTATGCTGACTTTTTTCCGAGAGCTGGAAAAAGAAATGGTGCGTGGATGACCTCTTTTAAACCACAATATGTTAAAGATGGTGAAAACTCTAGACCTCACGTTTCTATTGTCTGTAACTTTACTAAGCCTACCAAAAGTAAACCTTCACTTTTAACATTTAATGAAGTAACAACCTTATTCCATGAGTTTGGTCATGCGCTACACGGTATATTAGCCAATACTACTTATCCAAGTTTATCTGGTACTAGTGTATTTTGGGATTTTGTGGAGTTACCAAGTCAGGTTATGGAAAACTGGTGTTATGAAAAAGAAGCATTAGAATTATTTGCAACTCATTATGAAACTGGAGAAGTGATTCCAATGGATTTAGTTGAAAAAATTAAAGAATCTGCTACGTTTCATGAAGGCATGCAAACCTTGCGCCAGTTAAGCTTTGGCTTATTAGATATGAGTTGGCACGGTGCTGATAATGCAGAACAAATTACTTCAGTTAAAAAGCATGAGTCAAAAGCGTTTAGTAATACCAAATTATATCCTGATGTAGACAATAATTGTATGAGTACAGCATTTGCTCATATTTTTCAAGGCGGTTATTCTTCTGGTTATTATAGTTATAAATGGGCTGAAGTTTTAGATGCTGATGCTTTTGAATATTTCAAACAGGAAGGTATTTTTAATAAACAAATAGCTACTAAATTTAAAGATAGTGTACTAAGTCTGGGTGGTACAGAAAGCCCAATGACACTTTACAAACGTTTTAGAGGACAAGAGCCTAAACCTGAAGCTCTATTAAAACGTGCTGGGTTGATTAATTCATAATAGATCTAGACAAATATATAAACAAGCCTTTTCAAAATATTTTGAAAAGGCTTGTTTTTTTCTATCCCTGCTGCATTGGTGTAAAGAAAAATTCTTCTCTTACTATTTTTCCATCTTCAACTTGGTACAAACATATTTCTTCCATTGTTGATCTTGGTGCTCCTTTAAATGTTACATCCATTTTCATTGAACATGAGAAAAAGTTATCTGCTACAATAGCATCAGAAATCTCCATGCCATGCATCTCTTCTACCATATCGTTAAAATGCTGTCCTTTTGCTATTACGGCTTCTATACCTTCGGTAACTTTAACTGGTGCTCCCTCTGGTTCTACACTCACAATCTGTGGCGCGTATAATTCTTGCATAGCTTCGGCAAATTGACCTTGTCTGCAATAATTTACTAATTTATTAGCTACTTCTTTTGTTGTCATTTTTCAAATAATTTTATAGTTAATTTTTGTTTAAATTCTTTAGTATTCTAAAATGCTTCAGTTAAAAAATCATTCAATGGCCTAATTGCCTCAAAATGCTCTTTAATTACTTTCAATAAATCTACTGAATCATAATATTCTGAAAGCGGAACTTCAGCCATAGCATAAAATTGCTTGTTAAAAATTAAAGGTGTTTTATCTGCTGTTGCTAATAATGATTTATCCAATCTTTTAGCAACTTCTCCTTTTAATTCTTGCAGCTTATTTTTAAAGTTTTTGTTATTGATGATGTCTAAAAAGTCATCAACATTATTTGCTATATGGGTTCTTACCAGTTTTAATTCGGGAGGTTTTACAGTGAATAGTCCGCCGCCAACATGAATGGTATTGGCACTAATTCCCAAATAATATCCTGGTAACATTGATTTTTTTCCGTTAGGTGAAAAACCAGCTTTTAATAGGGTGTTATAGGGTGTTTTATCTTTTGAAAAACGAACATCTCTGTTTATTCTAAACATGGCTTTCTTTTCATCTTGTAAAATTCTTGAATCCCAATGACGTAATTCGGGTATCAATTCAGAGAGTAATTCTAAAAAAGGTTGTTTTACATCTGTCTCATAGCGTTTTTTGTTAGTATGAAACCACTCCTTATTATTATTTAAATTTAATTCATTAAAAAAGGTTGTATATGCTTCTGTAATCATAATACTATTGATTTAGTTCTAATGCTCTTTCTGTTAAATCAAACCAAGATGTTTTGTGCTCATAACCTAATTGAAACCACCCAGACAACGGTTTTTTACTTTTAAAAGGGCTAAATACTTCTAATGGTAAATCTTCAGCTTCAAGATTAAAGTCTTTACCTAATTTAAATACCATATTTCCCTTTGTAGATAAAAACGCAAATACTTTTCCTTTATAGTGAATCGCTTCAGAACTCATCATTTTACCAACAGTAACAAGTTCTCTTTCTTCACAAAAAGTAGTTCTTATCTCTTCAAAGTAGATTTTTGCACTCATACTATGCTTTATTAAGATATTTCTTTATTCTACTAAAACCTTCGCTTATAATAAATGCTGACAACAACTGTTTTTAATCATTGTCTTTTATAAACGGCTGCCCCTTTCCAGTTTCGCATAGTGATTTAAGACTATCTAAAAATCTGCCCCAATGATGATTACAAAATCCAAAAAACTCACTTTCATCTTCCCAGCCCAAATGAGAAAACTTGAGAAAAGTCATATTATCTTTTTCCTTTAATTCAAATGAAATTTTAGTTCCAACCCATTCTTTATCTCCATCTAGACATTCCCAATAAATTTCCTTTGGCGAATTCAGTTTTAAAATTTTCATTTTATTAAAGTACTCCTCTCCAAATATAAAATGGTTTATATTTCCTTCTTCAGACTTTGCTGAACATTCATTTGTCCACCACCCTTTTAATCCTTTTTCAAGCGTAATTGCATCATAAACTTCTTTAATTGTTGCTGCAATTGTTAAGTTGTGTCTAATATTCGACATTTTTTAATGTATTTATTATATAACGTATTCAATGTAACATATAAGGACATAAAACTAATTTTTCTTTGATGTCATTAACAAATTTATAAAAAGATCAAACAATTTAAGAGGGCAAATATGACGCTTTAGAGTGTTGATTCAGACAAATAATTATAGTAATTTAGTGCAGCTAAAACTATAAATATGAAACATGTAAGTATTATAGTTCCTAAATCTAATGTTGTTTTAAGCAGTGTTGTTGGCCCCTATAAAGTATTTAGCAGTGTTAATGCATTTCTTTTAGAATCTGGAAAAAGCGAAACGCCTTTTTTTAATATTGATTTAGTGGGTATTGACAAAACAACTGTTTTATATGATGGTGCGTTTTCTATTAACTGTACTGCTACAATTAATGATATAAATAAAACCGATTTAATTATAATTCCTGCTGCTATACCACAACATGTACTTCAGGAATTGGAGATTAATTATGCTTTTGTACCTTGGATAAAACAACAAAGATTATTACATAATACAGAAATTGCGAGTCTTTGTTTTGGTGCTTTTTTATTGGCTGAAACTGGCTTAGTAGACCATAAGCAATGTACAACACATTGGGCTGGTATTGAGTTATTTAAACAAAGGTATCCGCAAATTGATGTTAAGCCCGAAAAAATTGTAACAGATGAAGAAGGTATTTATTCAAGTGGAGGCGCTTATTCTTTTTTGAATCTTTTAATTCATTTGGTACAGAAATATTGTGGTAAAGAAGCTGCAATTTATGTTTCTAAAATGTTTGAAATTGAAATTGATAGAGATAATCAAAATCAGTTCGCCATATTTAAAAGCCAAAAAAACCATCCTGATGCTTTAGTTAGAGAAGCTCAGATTTATATTGAAAACCATACTACTGAAAAAATATCTGTTGAAGAACTTTCTAAAAAGCTTGCTATAAGTAATAGAAACTTTATAAGAAGATTTAAAAAAGCTACAGGAAATACACCTTTAGAATATATACAGCGTGTAAAAGTAGAAACTGCTAAACATGCCCTAGAATCATCACTACAAACTATAAATGAAGTTATGTTTTCTATCGGGTATTCAGATACTAAAGCCTTCAGAAATTTATTTAAGCGTTATACAGGTCTAACACCTGCTAGCTATAAACAAAAATATAACAGAGAATTGACTACTTATTAGTAATTCACTCTAGAAAATCTTTATTGCAAAAACTAAACTTTCAATAATTATTGAAAGTTTAGAAATTATTTATATCTTTGTGTCATGGAATATCAAGAAGCAAAAGAAAAATTTATTAGCACCTGGGGAAGTTTAGGCTCTATGTGGGGCATTAACAAAGCCATGGCACAGATACAATCGTTGCTTTTTATTTCAACCAAACCACTTTCTATGGAAGAAATCATGGAGGAGTTGAAAATTTCTAGGGGTAATACCAGTATGAATTTAAGACAGCTTATGGATTGGGGAATTGTATCTAAAGAATTGGTGCCTGGTGAACGAAAAGAGTACTTTACTACTGAAAAAGATGTACAAGAATTAGCAAGACACATTGCAAAAGAACGTAGCAGACGTGAAATTAAACCTGTAATTAAAGTTTTAAAAGATGTGAGTTCCATAAAAGATGATGGTACCGCTAAAACCAAAGAACTTATTAAACAAACAAAAGCATTACATGATTTAGCTGAAACAGCTGATGCCATGATGAATAAAATTGTAACCCAAGAACAAAATTGGATTACTAAATCTTTATTAAAACTATTGAAGTAAAAAAATTTAAACTATACTTTCAATTATTTCTGAAAGTTTAAAATAAATAAAAATGAAAATAATAATAAAAAAACATCTAAAACTATTTTCAATTGTAATAACACTAATTACATCATTTGTTTTAGGATATGTCTCAATAGAATTATTAAAGGATTATGGTTGGACAGTCTTTGTATTTATTCCTACACTTATTGGTTATTTGCCTCCTTTTATAATTGGAAGAGTTCGCAAAATATCAAAAAAAGAAAGTGTTCAAATTAGCTTTTTAACATTTCTGATCGCAAACATTTGTCTTTTATTATTCGCCATTGAAGGACTTATATGTATACTAATGGCTGTTCCTATATTATCTCTATTTGTATGGTTAGGATCATATGCAGGGTATCAAACTCACAAACAAAATTTTAAAAACACCACCAACATAAATATAATCTTATGTTTAACCTCTTTTGGTTTTCTTGGGTTTGATTCAATTAATGAACACAATAATCTAATTCCTGTAAAAACAAACATAATTGTTAATGCTCCTATTGAAACTGTATGGGAAAATGTTATTAGTTTCAATAAAATTGAAGAGCCTACGGATTGGATTTTTAAAACAGGAATAGCATACCCTACTGATGCCACAATTAAAGGAAAAGGAGAAAATGCCATACGTTACTGCAATTTCACTACTGGAAGCTTTGTAGAACCTGTAACAACTTGGGACAAACCTAATTTGCTTCAGTTTGATGTGATTGAACAACCTATTCCTATGAATGAGTTCAACCCTTTTTGGAATATTCATCCACCTCATTTAGATGGGTATTTTAATTCCAAAAAAGGGCAATTTAAACTAACTAAATTATCAAAAAACAAAACAGAATTAGAAGGTACAACTTGGTATGTTGTTGATATCCAACCTGAAATATATTGGAAATCATGGTCAGATTTCATCGTACATAAAATTCATAAACGGGTTTTAAATCACATTAAAATTCAATCTGAAAAACTTTAAACAAAAATAATTATGAAATCATCAACTATAGCTATTACAAATAAAATAGAAAGCAATCGTATAGAAATGATTGATTTCTACAATGAAGCAACAGAAGATTATAAATTCTGGAGTAACGACTACAACATGCACTTTGGATACTTTGTACCATTTAAAACAAATCCATTTAAAAGAGATAGTATGTTAAATGAAATGAATCACCAAATCATTAAAAGATTTGAGGGTTTAAAAAATCAAAAATCATCTTTAATTGATCTTGGTTGTGGTATGGGAGGAAGCATGAGATATGCTCTTAAAAAAAACAAAAAATTATCAGCATTTGGGGTTACTCTATCAGACTTTCAAGTAGCAAAAGGCAACGAACTTTTAAATGGACTTAATGGAACTATTTTAAAACAAAATTATAATCATACATCATTTCATTCAAATTCATTTAATGCTGCCATTGCTATTGAAAGCTTTTGTCATTCTGGTCACAGTAAAGCATCTATTAAAGAAGCCCATAGAATACTTAAACCTAACGGAAAGTTGGTAATTGCAGATGCTTTTTTAAAGAAAAACCCATCTGAATTATGCTATGGTGGTAAATACGCCTATGAAAAACTATGTAATCATTGGAGCTTAGAAAAGCTTGAAACTATTCAGAATATGGTTACTAACTTAAAAAATCAAGGTTTTTCAAATATTAAAGTTGAAGACACTTCCTTTAGAGTAGCTCCATCGGTTCTACACGTACCTTTTGCCATTCTTGGATTCACTATTAAAAAAATATTGAATTCAAAAACATTAAAAAAAGAAAGCCTTCATAACCTTAAAGGGTCTTTTTATGCACTGCTCTCTGGACTTCATATGAAGAGTTTTGGGTATTATATAATAAGCTGTGAAAAATAAAACTTATGAAAATTTTCAAGATAATACATATTTTAATTGCCCTAGTCTGGTTTATAAATGGGCTGTTTTGTAAAGTTTTAAACTTAGTACCTAGACATCAACAAATTGTTGCCGAAATACTGGGCGAGGCATACGCAAAAGAACTAACAATTATCATCGGAGTTTTAGAAATACTTATGGCAATTTGGATATTGAGTAAAATAAAGTTTAAGCTTAATGCCGTAGTTCAAATAGTGATTGTGGCTACAATGAATATTATAGAATTCATAATAACTCCAGAGCTATTATTATGGGGTAAATACAATAGTCTTTTTGCCATAATTTTTATCATACTCATTTACTTGAATAATTTTTATTTTATCAAAACTTCAAAAACGAAACCTTATGCTTTCAACTCTTAAAAATCATCCATTTGCTGTTGAAGCTTTTTTTGAAAGTTCTATAGTTCTAACCTTTGCGGCTCCAAAGGAAGCACTTAAACATTTAATTCCTGAATGTTTAGAACTTGACACATTTCAAGACAAATGGGGCTTTATAGCAGTAGCAATGGTTCAAACAAAAGATCTAAAACCTAAAGGATTTCCAATATGTATGGGCAATGATTTTTTCCTAATAGGTTATCGTGTTTTTGTAAGACACAAAACTAGTTGGGGCAAAAACTTAAGAGGCTTATACATTTTAAAATCTGAAACAGATAAAAAAAGAATGGCTACAATGGGAAATATATTCACCCATTACAATTATACTCATACAGATATAAGTTATAACGATAATGAAATAAGTTCAATCGCTTCTAAATTCAAAATTAATTTTGATTTGAACGAAAAGAATGCAGAACTACCTTCTGAATCTCCGTTTCTAAATTGGAAAGAAGCTAGACGTTTTGCAGGACCACTTCCATTTACATTTACTTATAATGAAAACACCAAAGAAGTATTGATTATTGAAGGTGTAAGACAACATTGGAAACCTAGCCCACTTAAAATAAATCACTATGATATTAACTACTTAAAAGAGCTAAATATAAATGGTCTTTTACCAGCAAATGCATTCGTAATTAAAAACATTCCGTACCAATGGAAAAAAGGAAAAATAGATATATGGAATTAAAAAGAAAACCTTTTCAAGGTGTGTTAAACATTTTAAGTTTTAATAGGCATTTCTATGTCATTGGTTTGTCAATATTATTAATACTCTTTTTAAGCAAAAATAGTATAGACTGGAATACATTAGTTTTTTGGGGTATAGTAAGTGCTTTTATTTACGGACTAATTATGCCATTGATTATCTCTGCCTATGTATATGACTTCTCAGGATATTATGACTTTAACTGGCTGAATATTTCTAAGTTACAAACTTTGCATATCGTTAATATTAATGCTGGGTTTGACGAAACAAGTTTTATTCTAAAAAATAAATTACCTAATTCTAAACTTAATGTTTTCGATTTTTATAATCCCAAAAGCCATACAGAACCTGCTATTATTAGAGCTAGAAAAGTAAGCGCTATATATCCCAATACTCAACAGATTTCAACTAAAAGAATTCCTTTAAAAGATAATTCTGTAGACACTGTTTTTCTTCTTTCTGCGGCGCATGAAATAAGATCTCATATTGAAAAAATAGAATTCTTAAAAGAGTGCAAACGTATTTGTAAAAAAGATGGAACTGTTATTTTAGTAGAACACCTAAGAGATTTCCCTAATTTTCTAGCGTTTTCTATTGGTTTTACACATTTCTTCTCACGAAAAACATGGATAAAAGTATTTAAAAATGCTGATTTTAACTCTTACACAGAGAATAAATTCACACCGTTTATGTCTGTTTTTAAATTCAACTAAACCTTAAAGTTATGGAAATACATCTTCAAATAATCGGTTACCTTTTAGTTACATTAGGGTTAATCCATGCTGGGTTTCCTAAATATTTCAATTGGAAAAAAGAATTAAAGCCACTAAGCTTAATAAATAAGCAAATGATGCAAGTGCACACTTTTTTCATAGCTGTTGTAGTAATAATGATTGGCTTATTATGCTTAACTTCTTCAGAAGAATTAATTCATACTAGTTTAGGTAAAACGGTCTGTTTAGGCCTTGGTATATTTTGGGGATTGAGGCTGTTTTTTCAACTCGTTGTTTACTCTCATAAACTTTGGAAAGGAAAAACATTTGAAACCATAATTCACGTTTTATTTACAATACTTTGGATATACATAACTTTAGTTTTCTTCAATATTTCAATAGGAATAATTTAAATTCAATTTAGAATGTCATTTTTAAAAGCACAATGGAATAATTTAATTCTTATTAATTTATGATTACTCAATCAACGTTAATTTTGAAAAAAATACGGGTAAGATTTCAAGTTCTTAGGTAAACTTAAACCGTCTTCAGTAATTCTAGCTGTTGGTTCAGAAATCACTGTAGAGAACAAAAAAAACTTAAGAAATTAAATACTTAGATAAAGTTAAATTTTTATCTTATTTTTGGGTTGCTAAAAAAATCAATTGCATATACAATGCCCGACCATCAAATTAATCCGAATAACTGGATCGATTTATATTCTGATTATCTCTATAACTATACCATAACACGTGTTAGTGATAAAGAAATAGCTCAAGATTTAGTACAAGATACTTTTTTGGCTGGCCTAAAGTCAATGAAAAATTTTAAAGGAGAGGCCAGTGAACGTACATGGCTTATCTCAATCCTGAAAAGAAAAATCATTGATCATTATCGAAAAATTAATTCTAATAAAGGAAAAGCTGAAGTTAGAATTAACTACAAAGACGATGAAACTGAAGGAGATTGGTTAGAAGAACGTGTAGCAGACCCTTTTGATAAAACTGCTGAAGATAGCATGCAAAACAATGAATTAGGAAATGCTATTCAAAATTGTTTAAGCAAATTACCCACTAAACAAGCCGAAGTTTTTAAAATGAAAACCATTCAAGGATTTGAAACTGAAGCCATTTGTAATGAATTAAATATTACTGCGTCTAATCTTTGGGTAATTATACATAGAGCACGTACAGCTATGGCAGATTGCTTAAAAGAAAATTGGTTTTAATTATGACAAAGTTAAAGGTAAGAATCCCGTGTGACGAAGCAAACCACGTATGTGATAAAACGCAGTACAATGATGCCTCTTTGTGGGAAAAGATAAAATTAAATATACATTTACTCTATTGTAAAGCCTGTAGAGGGTACACAAAAAACAATACTAGGCTTACAAAAGTAATGAAACAATCTAAAGTTGAATGTTTAGATATCAAGCATAAAGACAGTATGAAAAAGGAGCTTGAAAAAGCTATAAGGGATCAAGCTAGTTAAGAAACTAGAAGTAATAAAATCACCCAAAATATTGGGATACTCTCCACCCAAAAAGAACTAAAGTATTTTCCTTGGTTTTTCTTTGCTACTAACAAAAACACTAATGTTATTGCTAGAACAGTAGATAGCACACATATATTTTCTATCACTATTTTATCTTTAAAACATTCTAATATTAAGATTACCAATACTAATGAAGCTCCAATAATTTTGGTGTTTCTCTCTCCTATCTTTTGAGGTATTGTAGAAAGTTTTAAACTATCAAAACGTAAGTCTCTAATTTCAAATGGAAACATTAAAACTATAATATACATATAGCGCTGAATTCCAGTAATAAAAATATCTACATTAAAATTTTCATTTATTAATGGCAAAAAAACGGTAACACCACTCCATACCAGTGCTATTAAATAAATCTTTAATCCGCCAATACTTCTCAAATTATGCTGCTTATCAACAAAAAAATGTTTTGGTAAAAAAGGAATCGCATAAAAAAAAGTAATTATAGCAAACCCTAAAATAAAAAGTTGAGTCTTAAAAGGTAATTTTAGTCCGAAAAAGCACATCAAAAGAAAACAAAAAAAAGAAAAGACTTGAATAGACTTTAACCAATTGGCCAATTTCCTGTGATGAAATTTTGCTACCCCAAAATACTTCACAAAATTATATCCTGTTATGGTTGCAAAAAAAAGAAAATAAAGAAAGTCTTTATTAACGCCTACATTAAACTCAAATAAAGTTACCAAAGTAAGAGCACAAACAGATAAAGCTACGTGAATACTACTATTTATATAAAAGTTTAAAAACTGCTTTGGATAAGACATTAAACAAAAATAATTAAACTGTTAACAACAACACCAAATAGTTAAAAACTTTCCGTTTTCTTCAATAGAATACTTCAAATATTGCGTATTTTCGCGAATTATTTAACAATTTGAAATTAAATGAACACAAACGCTTTTGCATTACGTCATATTGGTCCTAATGAAGAAGACCAAAAAAAAATGTTAGAGTCTTTAGGTTTAGAATCTTTAGATCAGTTAATTTATGAGACCATCCCAGATGATATTCGCTTAAAAAATGAATTAAATCTTGATGCTCCAATGACTGAGCATGAGTATTTACTACACATTCATGATGTTTCAAAAACAAATAAAGCATACAAAACTTATATTGGTTTAGGCTACCATCCTACAGTAATGCCAGCTGTTATTCAACGTAACATTTTAGAAAACCCTGGTTGGTATACAGCCTACACTCCATATCAAGCTGAAATAGCACAAGGAAGATTAGAAGCACTTTTAAACTTCCAAACCATGATTATAGAGCTTACTGGTATGGAACTAGCTAATGCATCGTTACTTGATGAAAGTACCGCAGCTGCAGAGGCCATGAGTTTATTATTTGCTGTTAGAGATCGTGCACAAAAGAAAGCTGGAATAAATAAATTTTTTGTTTCAGAAAATATATTACCTCAAACACTGTCATTATTAGAAACCAGAGCTACTCCAATTGGTATTGAATTAGTAGTTGGTAGTGAAGAAACATTTAATTTTTCTTCTGAATTCTTTGGTGCTATTTTACAGTATCCTGGAAGAGATGGTCAGGTTACAGACATAAAAACTTTTATTAAAAATGCTAAAGAAGCAAATATAAAAGTAGCCGTAGCTGCAGATATATTGAGCTTAGTTAAACTTGAAGCACCAGGGCATTTTGGGGCAGATGTGGTGGTAGGAACCACACAACGTTTTGGTATTCCAATGGGATATGGAGGCCCTCATGCTGCTTATTTTGCGACTAAAGAAGCTTACAAAAGAGATATCCCAGGACGTATAATTGGTGTTACCAAAGATATGAATGACGAAAGAGCCCTACGTATGGCTTTACAGACTCGTGAACAACATATCAAAAGAGATAGAGCTACATCAAACATTTGTACTGCTCAAGTACTATTAGCTGTTATGGCTGGTATGTACGCTGTATATCATGGCCCAAAAGGATTAAAATTTATTGCTAATAAAGTTCATAATAAGGCGTCAATACTTGCCGAAGCTATAGAGAAACTAGGGTACAATCAAGTAAATACCTCGTTTTTTGATACGCTTCAAATCAAAACAAAAGCAAGAAAAATTAAAAAGCTAGCAACAAAGAAAAAAGTAAACTTTTGTTATCCAGATAAAAACACAGTTACCATCTCTATTAATGAAACGACATCTATTAGAGATATCAATTATCTGATTTCTATTTTTGCTGAAGCAGCTGGAAAAGATTCTATTGTTATTTCTGAAATTACACCTTCAAATAATATTTCGGAATCTGTACAAAGAAAAACCTCATTTTTAGAACTTGATGTTTTTAATCAGCATCATTCTGAAACTCAACTAATGCGTTATATAAAATCTTTAGAACGTAAAGATTTATCACTCAATCATTCTATGATTTCTTTAGGATCATGTACTATGAAGCTAAATGCAGCATCAGAAATGTTACCTTTAAGCTGGTTTAAATGGGGAAACATTCATCCTTTTGCGCCTAAAAAACAAGCAAGAGGCTATAGAAAAATACTAAAGGCTTTAGAGAATCAATTAACAGAAATTACTGGTTTTGCAGCTACTTCATTACAACCAAATTCTGGAGCACAAGGCGAATTTGCTGGTTTAATGGTTATAAAAGCATATCATGAATCTCGTAATGAAGGCCATAGAAACATTTGCTTAATTCCTTCATCTGCACATGGAACAAACCCTGCTAGTGCTGTTATGGCTGGTATGAAAGTAGTAGTTACAAAATCTACCGCAGAAGGTAATATTGATGTTGAAGATTTACGTGAAAAAGCAATTCAACATAAAGATAACTTATCGGCATTGATGGTTACCTACCCTTCTACGCATGGAGTTTTTGAATCTAATATTAAAGAAATCACTCAAATTATTCATGATAATGGAGGGCAAGTATATATGGACGGAGCAAATATGAATGCTCAGGTTGGACTTACCAATCCTGGTAATATTGGAGCAGATGTGTGTCACCTAAATTTACATAAAACATTTGCTATTCCTCATGGCGGTGGTGGCCCTGGTGTTGGACCTATTTGCGTTGCTAAGCAATTAGCACCTTTTTTACCTGGCAACCCAATTTATAAAACTGGTGGTAATGAAGCTATTACTGCTATTTCTGCAGCACCTTTTGGTTCTGCATTAGCTTGTCTAATATCTTATGGTTATATAAAAATGTTAGGCGCAGAAGGTTTAACAGAGTCAACCAAAGTAGCTATTCTAAATGCTAATTACATTAAACATAGGTTAGAAGGATACTTTGATACCCTATATTCAGGAGAACGTGGTAGAGCTGCTCATGAAATGATTATTGACTGCAGACCATTTAAAGAAAATGGCATTGAAGTCACTGATATCGCAAAACGCTTAATGGATTATGGTTTTCATGCTCCAACAGTTTCTTTTCCTGTAGCAGGTACGTTAATGATTGAACCTACAGAAAGTGAAAGTAAGGAAGAAATTGACAGATTCTGTGATGCAATGATTTCTATTAGAAAAGAAATTGACACTGTAACTAAAGAAAATGCCAATAATGTTTTAAAAAATGCACCTCATACTCTAAATATGATTACTTCTGATGAATGGTACTTCCCTTATTCAAGAGAAGCAGCTGCTTTCCCCTTAGGATATCTTAGAGATAACAAATTTTGGCCAAGTGTAAGACGCGTAAATGATGCTTATGGAGACAGGAATTTAATATGTTCTTGCACTCCAATAGAAGACTATATTGAAGCCTAATTTTATGGGTTGAACATCGTAATAAAAAATACAACTTAATTTATTTTTTATTTAAACCTACTATATTAGCTTTTTAACATCTTAATAGCAAAACACGTTCTATGAATATTAAAATTACAGGATCTGGGAGTTATATTCCTGATACTATAGAAAAGAATGAAAGTTTTCATAATCATGAATTTTTAAATACAGACGGTTCTTCAATTAATTCTCCTAATGAAGTAATTGTAGAAAAGTTTAAAGCTATTACTGGTATTGCTGAAAGGCGTTATGCTAAATCACATCATACTGCTTCAGATTTAGGTTTCTTTGCTGCTGAAAAAGCCATTGAAGATGCCAACATAGATCCAGAAACTATAGACTATATAATAGTTGCTCACAACTTTGGTGACGTAAAGTATAATACAGTTCAAGCAGACATCATCCCTTCCTTAGCATCTCGTATAAAACATAGTTTACGTATTAAAAACCCAAAATGTGTAGCTTATGATATTTTATTTGGATGTCCTGGTTGGGTTGAAGGAATGATACAAGCTAAAGCTTTTATAAAAGCAGGAATGGCTAAACGCTGTTTGGTTATTGGAACAGAAACTTTATCTAGAGTTATTGACAAACATGATAGAGACTCAATGATATTCTCTGATGGCTCTGGTGCTACTATTATTGAAGCCACAGATGAAGAAGGAGGTATTTTAGCTCATGAAACTGCCAGCTATACATATGATGAAGCTTATTATTTGTTCTACGGAAATTCTAATAAACAAGAATTATGTAGAGATACCCGCTACATTAAGATGGAAGGTAGAAAAATCTATGAATTTGCTCTAATGAAAGTTCCGCAGGCTATGAAAGCTTGTTTAGATGAAAGTGGTGCTGATATTTCTGATGTTAAAAAGATTTTCATTCATCAGGCTAATGAAAAAATGGATGAAGCTATTTTAAAACGGTTTTATAGACTTTACAGAACAGATATTCCAGAAAATGTGATGCCCATGAGCATTCAAAAACTGGGTAATAGTTCTGTAGCAACTGTACCAACGCTATTTGATTTGGTAAAAAATAATAAGCTAGAAAATCATAGCATTAAAAAAGGTGATGTGGTTATGTTTGCTAGTGTCGGCGCTGGGATGCATATTAATGCTGTTGTTTATAAATATTAATAATTATGCTAAAACTTCTTGAATGCGCATAGGTGTAGTTGTAGACAATGAGTTTGATCATGACCATAGAGTTCAAAAAGAAATACGTTTATTAATTAATGAGGGGCATTCTATTTCTGTATTGTGCTTTGATTTTAATAAAAAACCAACATATAAAACATACAAAGACATTGATATCACTAGAATTAAACTTCCTAAAAAGCTAAAAGATCTTTTAGTTTTATTAAGTACAAATTTTAGTTTCTATAGACTTCTCTGGCAAAAAAGTATTTCAAAGTTTATTCAATCTAATAACATAGAAGCTCTACATGTTCATGATCTATACATGGCTAAAGCTGCTAGAAAGGGTATTGAAAAATCAAAAACTAACATTCCTTTAATTCTAGATTTACATGAAAACTACCCAGCTGCAATAAACTCATATCAATGGGCTACTAAAGGGTGGCGAAAATATATTGTACAGCCTCAAAAATGGTATAGAAAAGAGTACGAATATTTAAATTATGCAGATACACTAATTACTCTAAGTAGTTACTTTAAAAATGAATTAATATCCAGATTTCCAAAGTTGAATTCCATCCCTATATACGTACATCCAAACATGCCTGATTTTGAAAGTTTTAGTGCTTTTGAGAAAAATGAATATAATGTTTCTTTTCAATCTGAGCACCCAACCTTATTCTATTTTGGGGTAGTTGCTAAACGCAGAGGAATCATTGATATTTTACCTTGGCTGATAGAACTTTTAGAAAATGGAAAAGAATTTCACATTTTAATTATTGGACCAGTTGATAAAGCAGATAAAACCACTTTCAATTCTTATATAAGCAATGCTATTTTAAAAGAACATTTAACATACATTGCTTGGGAAGATGTGAAATTTTTACCAGCTTATTTGCAGAAAATAGCTATTGGTTTGGCGCCTTTTCAAGTAAACAAACAGCATGATTCTGGAGTAGCAAATAAGCTCTTTCAATACATGTATGGTAAAATTCCTATTCTAGCTACAAAATGTAAAGCCCAACAAGATTTAATTGAAGCATCAAAATGTGGTCTTTTATATGAATCAAAAGAAGACTTTTTTAAACAATTATCTTTACTATTAGAGGATATCAATCTTAGAAAAAACCTTGGAGAAAACGGGAAATCTGCACTTCTTGAACTATATAAAAACAATGCTGACACTCAATTTTTAGATATCTATAAAAATTGAGTAAAGTTGATTACTTTTACAACTACTAATTCAATATTAGTTGTTAAATAACAATAAAGTTCTATTTTGAATAAAGAAAATGATTATTTCGTTCATTCGTCTGCTGTAATTGATGAGGGTTCAAAAATTGGAGCCAAAACTAAAATTTGGCATTTCTCTCATATTATGTCAAATTCAAAAATTGGTGAATCATGTAACATAGGGCAAAATGTGGTTATTTCTCCAAAAGTAATTATAGGCAACTGTGTTAAAATTCAAAACAATATATCTGTTTATACTGGTGTAATATGTGAGGATGATGTGTTTTTAGGTCCTTCGATGGTTTTCACCAATGTTATAAACCCTAGAAGCTTCATTGTTAGAAAAGAAGAGTTTTTAGAAACTTATATTGAAAAAGGAGCTTCAATAGGAGCTAATGCTACTATAGTTTGCGGTAATAGAATTGGTGAATACGCTATGATTGGAGCTGGAACAGTAATTACAAAACCAGTATTACCTTATGCTCTTGTTGTTGGTAACCCAGGAAAACAAATTGGTTGGGTTAGTAAATATGGCCATAGATTACATTTTAATGAAAATGACCTAGCCATTTGTGAAGAAAGTGGTCAAAAATATAAACTAGAAAATAATACTATAATTCCTCTGTAACATTGAAAAATTTTGCAATAATGGGAGCCGCTGGTTATATAGCTCCAAGACATTTAAAAGCTATAAAAGAAACAAAAAATAAACTTGTAGCAGCTTATGACCCTAATGATAGTGTAGGCATTATTGATTCATTCTTTCCCAATGCTCATTTTTTTACGGAGTTTGAACGTTTTGATAGGCATTTAGAGAAAATACGCTTTAAAAATGATCAAAATTCAATTGATTATATCTCAATTTGCACACCAAATTATTTACATGATGCACATATAAGATTTGCTTTAAGAAATGGTGCTGATGCTATTTGTGAGAAACCTTTAGTGCTCAATCCTTGGAATGCAGAAAGTTTAATAGAGTTAAAAGGAAGGTACTCAAATAAAATTAATACAATTTTACAACTTAGATTACACCCTACTATTAAAGCGTTAAAAGATAAAATTTCTAAAGCACCAAAAGATAAAATTCATGATATAGATTTAACTTATATTACATCTAGAGGTTATTGGTATTATACTTCCTGGAAAAGTACTATAGAAAAATCTGGAGGCATTTGTTCTAATATTGGCATACACTTTTTTGATATGCTTATTTGGATTTTTGGAGATGTAGAAAAAAGCACAGTTCACTCAATGGAACATGATAGAGCTTCAGGAGTATTACATTTAAAAAATGCAAATATTCGTTGGTTCTTATCAATTAACGCCGAAACTTTACCTGAGGAAATAAAAAAGACTAGTCAAAGAACTTTTAGAGCTATTTCTATAAATAATGAAGAGTTAGAATTTAGTTCTGGTTTTACAGATTTACATACTGAATCTTATAATCAAATTTTACAAGGTAAAGGTTTTGGGGTTGAAGAATCTTTGAAATCTATTCAATTAGCACATCAATTAAGACACACTAACATATCACCTTTGACTGGAGATTTTCATCCTTTTGCTAAATTACCACTTTCTAAACATCCTTTTGGATAAAATCCTGTTTAACTTTTATAGTCTTAAAAAGGAAAAACTTCTTTTTAATTTTTGAAAATAGATTACATCAAAATTTGGCATAAAAAAAGAGAGTTGCTATTAAAACAACCCTCTTTTTTACAATGGATTAATTATTGAACTATTTTATTATTAGACGTTTTTTCACATTTAATGTGTTTTCCTTATTTGTTATACTAACAAAGTAGAAACCAGATTTAATACGACTAACGTTAAGTCCTATCAAAATATTTCTTTTAGTCTTAAAATATTTTATTTCTTTTACATAAACTTGTGAACCTGACGTATTATATATTCTAATAATAATATTATCAGTATCTGCATTTTTTACTCCAATTTTAACAAAATCTCTAGCTGGATTAGGATATGCGAAGATTTTCACTTGTTTATCTGTATCCTCAGAACGTTCTACGCGTATTGGATTAGACAGACTATAACAACCTTCAAGTTCAGAAGCATTATTGCCTACTTCAGCTCCTGAGAGTTCTCCATCAAAACTTAAATGCCATACTAAACAAGTGCCTTCACCTGCGCCATCAAAGTTCACTGCATAAGGACTACCTGGTAAGCCTAAGATATTACCAGCATCATCAGTTACTACCCACTGACTGTTAGCTCCCGAGTTACCACTTAAAGTAATATCTCCTTCTGGAATATGATCTGCTACGCCATCACCTACAGTAAAGGCATAAGGACCACCTTCTAGTGTACCACCTTCTGGTTGGTTTCTGTAAACGGATATAGGATTTGATAAATCATAATCTCCTGATAAATCTGATGCATTGTTGCCTAC